>CAZHCS010000001.1:0-186547 GCA_964531475.1 uncultured Candidatus Saccharibacteria bacterium
AAATTATGTCTCCTTCTTTCAAGCCTCCCCCAAAAGCCAAGCAGTTGGCTTTTTCTCCGGCACAAAATAAAAACCCTAACGGGTTTTATTTTGTGCCGGAGGGGAGAATTTCACACTCTCGGAAACCCACGGTTTTCCGACGGCTTCGCCTGCCTTCCTCCACGGGAAAACTAGAGTTTTCCCGACCCCTTTCCTAGTTCAAGTCTCACTATCAACTCGAATCTAAAAAAGTTCGAGCAGAAGCTCGAACTTTTTTAGATTGTGCCGGAGGGGAGAATCGAACCTCCATGGATTGCTCCACTAGTTCCTAAGACTAGCGCGTCTACCAATTTCGCCACCCCGGCATGTCTCTTATTATACTACCTAAACTTATGGCTTTCGATCCCTACACGGACGCAAAATAGTTTGTGTCATGTGTTGGGGCCATGCTATGCATGGTCCCCTCGGTAGGGATCGAACCTACGACCGTCTCCTTAAGAGGGAGCTGCTCTACCAGCTGAGCTACGAGGGGATGTAATCACCCGGCAGCTCTTGCGGAGCTTGCCCGCCAAAGCTTTAGCTTGGGCGGGAGGGGTTACCGGATGATTTTAACAGAAAATAAATAATTGTGAAGTACTGGGAAGCTTGTGGTCACTTATAAATTTCCTGACGGAAATTTTACGCGCCCCCACCTCGCGGTTTTTGCCTTTCGTCCTTCGGACTCAATAAAAACATCGCTGTGGCCGGCACACAAGCACGAAACCCTGCGCATGCAGGGTGTTCGTGTCTTGTGTGCCCGAGGTGGGCATCGAACCCACACGGCCTTGCGGCCACGAAATTTTAAGTCTCGCGTGTATACCAATTTCACCACTCGGGCCTTGAGGCTAGGACGGGAATTGAACCCGTGCATGGCGGTTTTGCAGACCGCTGCGTTACCACTTCGCCACCTAGCCAAACTATTAAATTTAAAAACTCCGGCCGCAACGTGGGCCCTGTCCGCCGAAGCTTCAGCGTAGGCGGGACTTCGCCGCCTAGCCTTGTCTAACTAATTCGGCGCAGGGCCGACGGATTAGATTTTATACTATTTCTCGATTTCGTGCGAGATTTCTTCTATCCTTTGGCGGTTGCGTTCGCCGACGTCGAGTACGACATCGAAAAATGGAATAGCCTTGAGCGACATGTTGTCTTTGACATAGCGCTTAAAGTCTCCCATTTTTCGTTGTGCAAAATGAAGTGCAGCCTCGGCCTTGTTATCCGGCAAGACTGAAATATATATCGTAGAACGTTTCAGATCAGGCGAAATATCCGCATGCGTCACTGTGATGAGCGAAGTTTTTTCGGCTTCGCGCTCGAGGAACAGTGCGGCCATCTTTTTAATCTCGTTCGATAGTTTTTCGGTTCTTTCGCTCATAGCTATGATTTGATAACAGTAAAGGCGACGATCTGATCGCCTGGCGCGATGGTGTCTGTCGCTTCAATCATCGCACCGCACTCGGCCCCGAGCGCTACTTCTTTGGTTTCGACTTTGGCTTGTTGGAGTCCGGCGATTTTTCCGCGTGCGATTTTTTCACCGGCGCGGATGACGTTTACGCGATCGCCGACTCGCACAGAACCGTTCGTGACACGGCAGCCGACGACGTATTTACCCTTTGTCTCGCTAAAGAATTTTAGAAGTTTCATCTCGCCGTGAACAACTTCTTCGTCGTATTTCGGCCGGCGTGTCTCGAGTTCGCCACGAAGCCAGTCGGTTAATTGATAAATAATATCAAAAGTTTTCCATGTCGCGCCAACTTGTTCGTTGGCATCCATGGCGCGGCGTTCTATTTTTACATGAAAGCCGACGATAATAACGCTTTTATCTGCTTGAGCAAATGTTAGATCCGATTCGGATATGTCGCCGACGCCCAGGCGTACGATTTTGAATCTTGCTTTGTCAGTAGATAGGCGTTCGATTTCTCGCTCGATAGCTTCGCCAGTTCCGACAGTGTCGGTTTTTACTACAAGAGGCATGACGAAGCGTCCGTCGTCGGAAGACGGATCGGCGTCGCGCGAAGCGGCAGATGTAGCCGCTTCGCGCGACGCCTCTATATACTGCTCGGCTTCTTTCTTTGTCGCAAATGAATAGAAAGTCTCGCCGGCTTTTGGAACTTTTACCAAACCGAAAAGTTTTACCGATGACGAAAATCCTGTGATTGAAACAGGGCTTGAAAAAGTAGCCGACTCCAAGGATTTGCCGCGGAAGTCTTCGAAAATACGTGTCGTAGCGAGTGCGTCATCAACAACAACGAACATGCCTTTCGTCAGTGTGCCGTCTTTGATGACAAGTGTTGAAGAGATACCACGTTTTTCGTCGAGGTTCGACTCAATCACGACTCCAGTCGCCAACTTTGACGGATCGCCTTTCAGCTCTTCGAGTTCGGCGGTGAGAAGTATAGTCTCGAGCAGTGTGTCGATACCAGTACCATTTTTGGCCGAAACTTCAACAGCCGAAATTGTGCCGCCATAGCCTTCGATATAGATGCCGGCTTCGAGTAGGGAATTTTTTGTTTTTTCAAGATCAGCGCCTGGCTTGTCTATTTTGTTGATCGCGACAATGAATGGCGTCTTTGATTCCATGATTGTTTGGTAGACCTCTTTGGTCTGGGCGTTGACGCCATCGTCGGCTGCAACGACGAGCACGACTATATCCGCTGCCGTAGCGCCGCGAGCGCGCATGTTGGAAAAAGCTTCGTGTCCTGGAGTATCGAGGAAGGTGATTTTTTTTATGACACCAGCTTCGTTTTTGTGGCTGACTTCATAGGCCGAAATATGCTGGGTGATGCCGCCGGCTTCGCCCGCCACGACGTTCGTCTTGCGGATATAGTCCAAAAGCGTCGACTTACCGTGGTCGACGTGGCCCATGACGGCAACGACAGGGGGACGCTCTATGAGGTTAGAAGAGGCGTCTTTTGACATGCGGCTGATTTTACAATAAAAAAGCGAAAAAGGCTAATTTGACAATTAAGAACAAATATGTATTATTTGGAAAAACAAACCCTTATGGCGACTGGAACTTTCGCAGTGTTCAGAGAAGAGAACGATCCTGATGAGCCCAACAAACAGTTACTATGCGTTTGCGTATCTCGCGAGCTTGCTTTGCGAGAAATCAAAGCTCGGGCCGAAAAGTATATGAAAGAGCTCGATACTCTTGAACCTAAGTCCCTGTACGAGGAACACGATCTTCGGCATCGCGTGCAGGTTGGGAAGCTTGGAGGCTACCCGCGTTACTGGGTTTTCTTTGCTGAAGAAACTGAGCTCATCGATATCTAGCCAATTACCCCTACAAAGAAGCTCCGACTTGTCGGGGCTTCTTCAATTTCTATTTCTAAACGTGACACATATCTGCTATCGCTGAAATGTGTCACAACTCAATTTCGCGCTATAGCGTGAAATTGAGTAAGTGGTCAAGGTTTACAAGTTGACAGTCGCGCACTATTTCGCTTCCGTGAGCGCCTGTTTTTCTTCGGCCGTAAGTTCAAATTCTGATGTGCCGCCTTTGACGGGCTTGGCGAAGACGCTGGTGCGTTCGCGTGAGTAGAGGCTCGAGACTATGACCCCGTCGCCTTCTTCGTTGACGAGCGCGATAGCAAAGCTTTGGTTGCCACCTTGGTCTGGGAATGGATTAAAGCGGATTGTCTTGAATCCCGAGAGCGATTTCTTGAGACGCATGTTTAAATTGTTCAATGCTTTTTCGGTCACGAGTTCGTTGGCGTTCATGCGTTTTATTTCATCCGTAATCCAGGTAAAAGAGTCTTCCAAAGATTTGGCGTCCTTGCCTTGCAAGAGTCTGTCTATGCGGGCATTGGCTCGAAAAACGAAGAAGCTGAGCACTGCGATACCGAGCACAAGGAGTCCGAAAATTATCATCATGTTTATTGTCATGCTTGGAAATTATATAATGAGTGTGCTAATTTCGCTATATGTTCTGGAAAAAGACTAAAAACCGAATTTACCTTGACTACGCCGCTGCGGCGCCGGTTCGGCCTGAAGTCAGAAAGCTTCTTGGGTCTTTGGACGTGCTTGGTAATCCTGGCACGATCCATGCGGATGGAGTGAAGGCGAAAAAGGTGCTTGAGGGCGCGCGGGAAAAAGTGGCCAATGCCACTTTTTCCCGCGCGTCCGAAATCATTTTCACGTCCGGCGCGACAGAGTCTAACAACATTGCTATCTTTGGCAGCGTCTTTGCATGGATGGCGGCAAATCCTGGGAAAAAGCCTCATGTCATTGCGTCTGCCATTGAGCATCCATCGGTACTGGAAGTCTGCAAGCATATGGAAGAAAAGGGAATCGCCGACATCACATTTATACCGGTGAACCAAGAGGGAATTGTCGACGTGAAAAAGCTGCGCGAAGCGTTGCGTCCCGAAACTGTCGTCGCGTCTGTTATCTTCGCATCGAACGAAATCGGCGTGCTGCAGCCGGTCGCGGATATCGCAAAGGAGATTCGTCACTACAAAAAACATACGCTTGGTAATCACGAATCCAAGTACCCGCTTCTACACACCGACGCTTCCCAGGCTCCTTTGTACGAAGAGCTCGATCTGCGGACTCTTCATGTCGACATGATGACTGTGAGCTCCGAGAAAATCGGTGGCCCGTCGGGCGTCGGTGCGCTCTTTGTCCGCTCGGGTACGAAACTCGAAAAGATTTTGATGGGCGGTTCGCAAGAATTTGATTTGCGTCCTGGAACAGAAAATATTTCCGGTATCGTTGGTTTTGCTCGCACACTCGAACTCGCGGTCATTGAAAGGGAATCAGAATCCGCTCGTATTCGCGAAATACAAAATTATTGCTTCGCCGAACTTGAGAAAAATTTTGCCGGAAAATTTATCCTGAACGGTTCACGCGAACATCGTTTGCCAAATAATGTGAATATAACTTTTCCGCGGTTTGACTCCGAGCTCCTCGTTATCGAGCTCGACGCGCGCGGTATCGCCGTTTCTGAAAAGTCGGCGTGCAATACGCAAGATTCCGAATCCTACGTGATCGAATCCCTGCGAAAAGAAAACACCGGCAGCATCCGCATCTCATTCGGCCGCGCAACCCAAAAAGGGGACATTGGTCGTCTCATCTCCGCCCTCAAACAAATCTTTGAAAAGTATAAAGTTGTGCACGACTAGAGGTCGGACCTCTAGTCGTAAGATGCTATACTATACGTATGAGAAAGATAGCATTTGCGATAGGAGAAAAATATCATATCTACAATCGTGGGACTGAAAAGAGGAAGATTTTCATGGATAAGGATGATTATTCTCGCTTCATCTTTATCATGGAACTTTTTAATAAGCAGGATCATGGTTTCAATGTCACGAGGAATCTATCGCTCGGTTATGCAAATAAAATAAAAAGTAAAAAATTAGTGAAGATAGAAACTTTTTCTCTCATGCCGAACCACTACCATCTTATGCTTGAGGAAATTGTTGAGGGTGGTATTTCAAAATTTCTTCAAAAAGTTATGACTGGATATGCGATGTATTTTAACAAGAAATATAATCGTACAGGTACCTTATTCCAAGGGAAGCCAAAATCAAAGCATGTGGATACGGATCCTTATTACATGCAACTCAAGGCGTATATAGATCTTAATCCTGTAGAGCTTTTTGATAAAGGTTGGAAGGAGAATGCTCGCGTTACATCGATCGAAAAGACACTCAATTTTCTTAAGGATTACAAATGGGGAAATTGCAAAGATTTTTCCGTCTATAAGAAATATCTTGAGGGTAAGTCTTATATGCCAACCTTGGACGAGCTATTCGACTAGAGGTCGGACCTCTAGTCGTGTGGCGAAATTGATAAGGAGTTATGATAAAATAAAAATATGAACTCGAACCCGAAACTCGAAAAGAACGTCTTTTTTGACATCAATAAACTCCCGCCAGAAAAGGGGCTTCTTTTGTTTGGGTTGTCGATGAATAAGCTCGACTTCAAAGGAGGAGGAGGACAATCGGCCGAAAATTGTGTCGACTATGTAAGAATCTTTCACACATCGAAAGTGAGTAAGCCGCTCATGGGACTCAATTTTATTTACAGTGATTTCCTATATCTCTACTCAGACAAACCGGCGCCACAATTAAAACATGCATTCATGCATCAGGTAATCCAGCACAAGAATTCTTTTCAGAAGATTGTCGAGAAAAATAATCTTGATTTCCAGATCCAGCACGGCTTCAATTATATGGTCTGGAGTCAGCTCTATGTCGGCACGCGAGATTTCGATGTGTTGTTTCGTCAACTGAAAGAAATTTATTCAAAAGACGAAAAGTTCCAGCAATACATTGAAGACGATTGCAAAGTCTATGGCCGTGAAATGGGTGAGAACCAGGTAAATTTTTACTTGGAGGAAATCCTCATGTTTTATTTGCTGACTCACAACAAGGTAAAGTTGCCGAATGAATATATCGAGGGCCAGCAGAAATGGATTCTTTGGTGTTATCCAGGAAAGCCGCTCAAGTCCACCGTATATATGTATCAACTGAACCCCTTCAAACTCTCTTGGCCGGAAAATCCGTACGCAAGGGCGCATTATGACCTCGAATCCAAACAACTCATCGAATTTGATCGCGTCGACCTCGACACCTACTCTGTAAAATAGCTTTTGACCAAAGACCTCAAATATTGTATTATTGGCGTATCAGACACGTCAGTATTCATATAACGCAAAATCCATATGAACCAACCTCAACCCTTCCACAATTTCACCACCAAGGCCAAGGAAGCCATCCGCCGGGCTCACGAGCTCGCTATTGAGCGCGGACAGAATCATGTCAATTCCGTCCACCTCTTTGCGGCGCTCTTGCTCCAAGAAGAATCAATGGTGATTTCTATTCTTGAAAAGCTCGAAACCGACACGGTGCTCTTGTCGTCTATTCTTATGGAAATGATCGACGGGCCAGAGTCACGCACGACTATGGCACCGTCTTTTCAGATATACCTGACGCCGGACTTGGCACAAACTATCGACAATTCAAATAAAGTCGCAAAGTTTTTGAAAGACGAATTCGTTTCGACCGAGCATTTGTTCATCGCTATTTTGGATACGCAGGGTGAGCTGCGCGAAATAATCGGTCAGTTCAAAATAGACAAAGAAGCTGTCTTGAAGGCGCTCGACGAATTGCGCAACCAATCGACAACCGGCGCAACGGCCAAAGTCAAATATCGCATGTTGTCGAAATACACTAGAAGTTTGACCAAGCTTGCTCAGGAAGACAAGTTAGATCCGGTTATAGGTCGTGATAGTGAAGTCATGCGTATCATGCAGATACTCTCTCGCCGTACCAAAAACAATCCAATCCTCATCGGAGAGCCTGGCGTCGGCAAGACCGCAGTGGTAGAAGGTTTGGCTGCGCGTGTTGCCAAGGGTGATGTGCCGGATTCTTTGAAGGATAAGGAGATCGTGTCGCTTGATATAGGTTCGTTGCTGGCCGGAACGAAATTCCGCGGCGAATTCGAAGAGCGGCTTAAGGGTATCATGAAAGAAATAGACAAGGCCGAAGGCAAGATCATACTTTTTGTTGACGAGATTCACATGCTCGTCGGCGCAGGCGGTGCCGAGGGCACTGTCGATGCTGCCAATATGCTAAAGCCTGCGCTTGCTCGCGGCGAACTTCGGGCTATCGGCGCGACGACTGTCAAAGAATATCAAAAGCATATCGAGAAAGATGCGGCGCTCGCGCGACGCTTCCAGCCTGTTTACGTGGAAGAGCCATCCAAAGAAGACACGGTGGCTATATTGCGAGGTCTCAAGGAAAAGTACGAGCTCTATCATGGGGTACGCATTACCGACGACGCTATTATTTCGGCCGTCGAATTTTCTACTCGATACCTAACTAGTCGCTACTTGCCAGACAAAGCTGTGGACCTTATTGACGAAGCCTCTTCGTCGCTCAAGATGCAGCTTGAGAACAAGCCGGCAGAACTTGAAGACGCTAGCCGCAAGATTATGCGACTCGAGATCGAGCGCGAGGCTTTGAATACCGAGCTTCAGAATTCTAGCGACTCAAGCAAGAATAAAAAGACCAAAGAGCGCACTTCTGAAATACAGGCCGAAATCGCAAATTTGCGCGAAGTGACAAAAGAGCTCGAACTTAAGTGGAAGAACGAAAAAGAAACGCTCGGCGAAATCCGTGCGCTCAAGGCGCGTCTCGACGCGCTTCGTTTCGAGGCTGAAAACGCCGAAGTCCAAGCAGATCTTGCTCGTGCCGCAGAAATTCGTTATGGCAAAATCCCTTTTGCTCAGAAAGAACTCGAAGTCAAAACAGCGCGTTTGAAAAAACTTCAAAAAGACCGACGTATCTTGAAAGAAGAGATTACTAGCGAAGACATTGCCGAGGTTGTGGCGCGTTGGACAGGTATACCGCTCTCGCGCATGCTCGAAGCCGAACGATCAAAACTTTCGCGCATGGAAGAAGAGCTTAAAAAGCGCGTCATTGGCCAAGATGAAGCTATTGTTAAAATTGCCGACACAGTACGTCGCAATCGCGCCGGGATTTCTGACCCAAATCGTCCGATCGGTAGCTTTATCTTTCTTGGTCCGACAGGTGTCGGCAAGACCGAGCTTACCAAGGCGCTCGCTAGCTTTATGTTTAACGACGACAAGGCTCTGATTCGCGTCGACATGTCCGAATACATGGAGCGTCACAGCGTCTCAAAGTTAATCGGTAGTCCGCCGGGCTACGTCGGTCACGACGAATCTGGCCAATTGACCGAAGCCGTGCGCCACCGTCCGTATTCAGTCATACTTTTCGACGAGATTGAAAAAGCTCACCCGGAAGTGTTCAATGTGCTTTTGCAGGTACTTGACGAGGGTCGTCTGACCGATGCCAAGGGCCGCGTAGTCAATTTCCGCAATGCCATCATCGTGCTGACGTCGAATATCGGTTCTGAATTCATTCAGAAAATGGAGCGCATTGGCTTTTCGGACGCGAGCGACAAGGAAGACTATGAGTTTACAAAAGATAAAGTCATGGGCGCGCTCAAAGATAATTTCCGCCCGGAATTCTTGAATCGTCTCGATGAAGTTATCGTCTTTGACGTGCTTTCGCCGGAAGCCATTCGCTCGATTGTCGACGTGCGCATCGAAGCTGTGACGGCGCGCTTGCGCGAAAAAGATATCAGTTTGGTGTTTACGCCAGCTGCGCTTGAAGTTTTGGCTCGTGATGGCTACAAGCCCGAACTCGGTGCGCGTCCGCTCAATCGTCTCATTCAGACAAAAATCTTGAATCCGGTCGCGTCAAAAATTATCTCCGAAGAAATCGCTGCTGGGTCTCGCATATTGGTGGACGAAAAGAACGGGGAACTAGTTATCGGTAAGGATACGAGAAAGGTTGCAAAGCAAAAAGTCTCGGCGCGATAAAATAAAAAAGAAAAGGCCCGGCGCGCATGCGCGCCGGGCCTTTCGGTTCCGTGTGCTGTTCAGCCTTGTAAGGCAACGGGTTGGCCTTTTGCATCAGTCCTGATACCGTTGAAGTCGCCGACGACCTCCTCTTCCGCGCTTCCTGTCGAAGTGCCTACGAAGAGATTGGATGTTGGCGACCTCTCGTCTAGTCCGTGGACCAACAGTGCGTCTCCCATCATTCCTCCGGACGAGGTGCCCTCCGGTTGATTGTGACGGTTGAAGATCTTCTCGAAGGTTTCCCTGAAGAATTTCTCCGGCTTGCTGATGCTCGCCGTGACCCTGCCGTGTTGGTCGACGATGTTTACGAAAGCTCCTTCCTTGCCGTTTTCGCTGCCCCGCGTGATACTGCACGATAGCGTCTTGGTGAGGCTGGTCGAAATTGCGATGGTTAGGATCCTCTTTTTCCTTGACCGTCTCACATTGTTGATGATGACCAGTCCTCGAGCGCTCAAGTGCGATTTGAGATGGGTCTGGATACCTTCAAGAGTGTTGAGAGAAACCGTCTCGGACATGTCCGAAATCACGAAGAACTTAATGTACATGCGCTGAACTGTTTTTTGGGTTCAGTGAGGAATATTACAGAGTTTTTGTGTTTTTGACAAGTGTTTCGGTCACAGGTTTGACTTTTCAGCCGGTCGGCATAAGATGGTGGTAAACCAATACATTGAAAATGGAAACCCAACCTCACGATATCGTACCGCCACTTCAGCCATCAACAAACGGCCGAACGATCAATTTTTTGTCGACAGCCAAAGAGCGTGATTTTCGCTACAAAGCCTACGAGCGATTGAAGAGAAAACGCTCGAACGATCCTGCAACCTACTACTCGGGCGGTCTCGATTCCGAGGAAATCTTCTGGATCGGAATCTTGTCGCCTAAGGAGATTCGGGATAATCTTGCTGGACCGCATAAAATTTCGTTCTTGCCGAGCGGTATGAGTGGCTACACTGAAGACGGTTTCATCAAGCGCCATAACGACGGTACTCCGGTAGAGAGTGAGGAGCCGAAGGGGCAGGTTTTGGGTCATTACCTCTACCAATTGCCTGACGATCTCTTACGCTTTCTCAAGGAACACAGGAATGGCGGTCTCGGATGTTTCCATATGCTCCTCCGAGAAGTGGTGCGAGATGACGGCATGCGCTGGGTATGGCTTTTGAAGTGTGAATCTGCCGAAATCTATACTAGGTGGGGGCTGTATTTGCCTACGGTATGGTACAACCAGACAGCGGGCCAAATGCGCTGGGCAACGGAGTTCACGATCACCGCGGCTCATGAGCAAGTGCCGATCCTCGTCGAGAAGCCGTATCAATGGCTCAAATGAAGCAAAGCCCCCGACCTAATGGTCGGGGGCTCGCTCGTTGAATGAAATAAAGATATGTGGTACGCTCTTCCTATCGCGTCGGTGGTGGAGTGGTCAATCACAACAGACTGTAAATCTGTCGGCTTCGGCCTTCGCTGGTTCGAATCCAGCCCGGCGCACACATGAAAAAAGACACCTCGCTCTACATTTACGGCAGAAAGCCCATCGAAGAGGCGCTACTTGCTGATGCCAAAAACGTAAAAATGCTCTACGTCAAAGAGTCGGTCAAAGAGAGCGACCTCGAAGCCGTGCGAGCCTATGCTGCTAAGCACAAGATTCCGCTTACGCGCGTCCCCGAGAACAAGCTCGAGGCATTGGTTGGTGACGTGAACACACAGGGCTTTGTTGCCGAGCTACGCGAATTCAAAAGTCTTGGTTTTGGTGAATGGATTGATACTGTTAATAAAGATACAAATCCGCTCGTTTTTGTTCTCGACGAACTGGAAGACCCACACAATGTCGGTGCAATCATTCGCGTCGCGGCGGCCATGGGCGCCGCGGGAGTTATCATGTCAAAGCATCGCCAGGCGCCGATCACTAGCGCTGTCTGGAAGACGTCCGCCGGCGCGGCCGCTCGCATGCCGGTTATTGTCGTTTCAAATACCAACGATACGATCAAAAAGCTCCAGGAAGAGAAGTTTTGGGTCGTAGGGCTCGACGGTGATACAGGCAAGACTATTTGGGATGAGGCTTGGGATGCGCCGATGGCTATTGTCGTCGGCAACGAAGGCCGTGGCATCCGCGCCGGCACCAAAGAAGCCTGCGATTACCTGCTGCGCATCCCGATGGAGCCAGGCGTAGAGTCTCTGAACGCGTCCGTTTCGGCGGCAGTGGCCGGGTATGAGTGGAAGAGGCGAAATAGGGGGTAATTGCCAAGATTTCTGGACTATGCTATAGTTTCGGAACTAAAAGCTAAATTTATGTCACAAGACCGAATCATAAAAATGAAGAGCACGGGTTCCAAGACCGTCATCCGGACTTTTAAGAATAAGAAGCAGAATCCGGAACCATTGGTCCTCCGAAAATACGACAAAGTCGCCCGCAAACACGTCACCTATAAAGAGACGAAGAAATAAAATAAGAAAAGCCCTTCAAAGGGGCTTTTCTTATTACGAGTAATGATATACTATCTTGCAGTCGGTTCTTTGTAGATTTTAAAGGGCGGTATGCAAGTTGTGTACCGCTAACGGCCTCGCCCGTAAGGGCGGGGCCAGTTGGGCGATTAGTTTAGTGGTAGAACAGCGGTCTCCAAAACCGCTGGTGGGGGTTCGATTCCTCCATCGCCCGCCACTTAGAGACAGGTTCTGGGTTACGAGGTGCCTAGTAATAAATTTCATGACAAATTCAGAAAGTAGACAAGATGATTTGTTGAATAAAGAGGACCCAAGATTTTTTGCTATAGATAAATTTGGAACTGGAACTGCTTCTATTGCTACGACCGAGAAGGTTGGGAACGAAATAATTAGTTTTGGTTTACCATCGAGCCCTGGTCTTTTTTTAAGCTTGGCTCAAAAATTTCACAGCGAAGTAGCTGAAATGGAACTAAAAGAGTTTTTTGATAAGCATCCACAACCTCAAGGTACTTATCCTGACGACCACAAGAATCTTTTTAATTTTTTTGAATTTATGATCGGGCAAATAATATTTTCATACACCGCCATTGAAACTTTTTCAAATATTATGATTCCCAAGGATTATAAATTTTCAGTAAATCAAGTTTATCCCAAAAGTTCAAAGGAGTGGGACAAGGACGAAACTGAGAGAAATCTTAAATTAAGTCAGAAGCTAAATCTAGTTCTACCAAAAGTTTTATCCGTAGACAAACCAGATGCAGATATTTGGGATAATTTTATTGAACTGGAAAAGATTAGACATCGCTTAATTCATCTTAAAAGTATAGATATGAAAGCATCTGGACCTGAGGATGAAACGATTTGGGGTGATCTGCTCAGAAATCATAAAACTGATTTTGTATCTCAAGCACATTCTTTAATTTCTCACTATATAGCTGATAAGAAAGGTTTTAGATGGTTTAAAAAATTTCCTTATTAAAAGAAGAAGCCCCGACTTTCGTCAGGGCCACTTTTTGTAAAGTTCTACTTCTCACGGATCGGAGAAGCACACAATATTATCGAAGAAGGAAACACTGCCTCTGTCTCGCATTGAACGTCTCGTGGAGAGTTTGGGTGTCCCACCACTTGGACTTGCGTTCATACAGGGTATTCCAATCAGTCCATTTGATTTTCTCCACAGTCGATCATCTTGATCGAGGGAAACGATCCATAGAAGCGGCAGAGATGGTCTCACTTCTTGGTACAACATAGCAAGACCTTGCATCCCCACAAACAAAGGTTTGTAGGTTTTTTCCATCATGTAAGCCACGAAGCTTCCGTCGCTATGTCCAGAGATTTTCAAGAAATCAACTTTGTAGGTTCTACCTGGTTCAAGGCAATGGCTTGGATTACTGAAGTTGGAGTCCGTGATGTCTTGATCAAGACTGTGGTTTTGATGGAAATAATAGTCATCAAAGTCTTTGCCGAACCTCTTCCGAAAATTGGTCAGGTGGTTGTCTGGATCGTGATCCTCCGGTACTCGTAACATCACTGTTTCTCCGTAACGCACTGAAATGAAGGGCGGGTTACCGCCAGTTACTCTCTCGTACATGGTCTGTGTTTTAAGGTTCTCCCTGGCTTTAGCCCCAAGGTTTGGCTTTGGTCGGAGTATGATTTTTAATAAATATATGTCAAGCGCTTTCGATTTTGGGTGTTCCGAGGTGTCCAGTAATTAAAATTTTATAAAAGAAGAAGCCCCGACTTTCGCCGGAGCTTCTCGAATGGCATGTAGCACACTACCGCGTCTCTTGCAAATTGTATATCCGTTGCAAAACTCGGTAAAAGAGCATCGCGTCTGCTTCAGTTGTCGGTAATTCCACTTCCAGACTCTCGTGCCTGTGAACACGCTTATCACCAGTCTGCAATTCGGAACTGACGATCCTGTTCAGCCGGAGATCTTGACTGAAGATCATCTTAAATGGCAACTGTTGGTCCGCATTACCTTCGTTGTATATCGGTTTGCTCTCACAGAACAACATCAGCCTCGTCATCGCATTCTTCTCTGTCTCCTCGATACCTTCATCTCCTGGCGTACCGCTAATGTCAATCCAGGCTTCCCTTTCGAAAGAGAATCGCGGCTTATGCTTCACGGAGTAGACTAACCTCTGGCCTATGAGCTTCTTGCAAATGTACAGAACTGCGTCTTTCATGGGTATTTCCGTTTGTTGCCGGTCGGATCGTCCGGGGTTTGTCGTTATACTACACGAACCTAAATTAATTGAAAAGGAGTCTTTTTGGCTATTCCTAGATACATCGAAATGCTAAAATAAAAACACCACAAAAACCCTTACGGGGCTTGTTTAAAAAACTACGATACCGAGGTGGCCCGCAACGACGAGACAGGTTCTGGGTTACGAGATGCCTAAGATGGCAACTTATTTCTTTTTTCTCATAAAGATTATTCCTGTCACGAGCGTATTCGTCGTTATCATTGCGATGGAATGGAGCATGGTCGCCAGGTTGTATGCCTGCAGCGACATGAGCATAAGTATGTGGCGCAGGACATTCATAGCATAGAGGAGCGGTGTTTCGCTCTTTGGCTCGATCCAGGTCTTCCTGATAGTCGGTGCGAAAGCAACCAGGTCGATAGCAACGGCGATGACGACTGAAATCGTCGGGTCTTTCGTCAGGAGCCACGGGATAAGTCCGAGGAGTGCGATGACTAAAAAGACAGTGTCGATAGGCCGGATGCCTTTGAACCCGTAGCGGATCGAAAAGAAAAAGATAATGATAGTAAATATTTCTGACGCTGCGGTCGGTAGCGCTCCAACGCCGGCGCCGCGCGCGAGCTGGCCGAAAAAGACAATGCAAGAGACTATAGACCACACGAGCCATGTATATGGGTGCGGTCGGACGCGTCCACGTATGATGTCTCGAAGGTAGGGCAGATTTCCGACGATAGCAAGTCCGGCGGCGATGATCGCAATGGTTAATTTCATACAGATCTATTGTACCAAGTTATTCTGTTGTCTTTGCGAAACCATGTGCGCTGTCTTTTTGCGTACTGCCAGATTTTCGTCTTGAGAATATCTTTCATTTCGTCTTCCGAAATTTTACCCTGGAGGAACTTCGCAATGTAGCGGTATTCTAGTCCGAAGTTTTCAAGTCTTTCCCAAGAGACTCCTCCGCCAGCTGGCGGATTCGCATGGAGTTTTCTTACCTCATCTACCATGCCAAGTTCGAGGCGCTTCTCGATACGTTTGGCAATGCGCTCTTTCAAGATTTCGTCAGGGAAGTCGAGACCGATGAGCTCGAAATCATAGTTCTGTGGGCCGTATTTCACTGCAGGAATGACGCCGAGGGCGCGTCCGAGCTCAATAGCGCGGATAACCCGGCGTTTGTTTTCTGTGTCGATTTTTGCGCCTTCTTCTTTTGGGATGCTTAGCAGGATTTCTTGGAGTTCTTCTAGGCTTTTTCCTTGGAGCTCTTTGCGAAGTATCGGATCGGCCGGAGCGGCGGGGAAAACTGGGTTATCGACGACGGCCTGGATGAAGTACCCCGTTCCGCCGCAAATGATGGGTGTCTTGCCGCGAGAGAGAATTTCTTCGATTTTTTCAAAAGCGAGTCTTTGGTATTCCTCAACAGAAAAATCTTCATGCGGATCGCGAATATCTAGGAGGTGGTGGGGAACACCTTTCATTTCTTTGTGGGTTATTTTCCCAGTACCAAGATCCATCCCGCGGTACACTTGGCGTGAGTCGGCCGAGATGATTTCGCCTCCGCCAGCTGGCGGATTGAGCTCCAAAGTCAAATTTACAGCGTAATCAGATTTACCAGTCGCTGTCGGGCCGAGGATGATGTAAACTTTTGGCTTTTCCATATGGTTGACAATACAGGAAAAATTCTTAGAATCAAAGCGTACCGTTTACTTCACCGTCCTCATCCTCGGACAAGAAAACCTCTACGAGGTACCCCCCCCGAGAAAGTAGTCCGGGTCGTAAGGAGTAGCGACCCAGTTGGCGTGAATCGATTGAACGGATAGTCCGCAGTGATGCGATGCATTCCCGAATATCGATTGGACAACATACCGGTTTCCGGTGCAATAAGCCAAGATCTGGAAAAACGACTCTAGGTACACCATTTCTTTTTCTCCGTTCTTTGAATGTTTAGCACGAATAAGCGACATCTTTTGGTGAGCGCTAGCATCTCTGGCACGCGAATGGCCAATAACCTTTACGAGTAAGACGAAGATCCGGTCACACGGATTGGAGGTCGATATGTACAGCGGTACCGCTCTGCATGTCCCGTCAAAGGGAAAGTATTTAGATGTTTCGTGCAAGCCATGCGACACGGTTTCGTATGGTGGGCGTATCAGAGGCGGATCCATTGCGGTCCGCCTCTTCGTTTTAATGATGATTATCCGCTTGACACTTATTTTGAAAGGAGTAGTATTTATCCATAACCCGCTGCTCTCTACGGGAGAGCATGGGGCGGTTCTTTGGAAGCCTAGGCTTTTTCAGGTCAATCGAGCCTGTGCGCGCAATGCGGCGGAGTTTTTACTTCGCTGATCACCTAACACGCATCGATTGGTTTTTGGACTAGTCAGCGGACCTTGTGCCCGTGAGCTCAAGGGAATTCTGGGAACCATGTGCCCCAAAGCAAAAAGGGCGACTGCGCAAGCAGTCGCCCTTTGTTTTTGTGCCGGAGAGAGGAATCGAACCTCCACCCCTTTCGAGACACGATTTTGAGTCGTGCGCGTCTACCAATTCCGCCACTCCGGCAAAGATGGAGAAATTCTACTTCACTTTCCCCTAAAATACAACTACTCCTCGTAGTCTTGTATGCTAAAATATCCTCATGCAAAAAAGCGATCTGGTTTCTGAATCGATATATTTCATCGAAGTCGACAAAATAGTCCCAAACCCTTATCAGCCTCGACGCGAGTTTGACGAGGCGCGACTCAAAGATTTGGCCGACTCTATACGCCAATATGGCGTTTTACAACCGCTCGTAGTTTCGCGGCTTGAAAGTCCGAACGACCATGGCGGTTTTTCGGTAACATATGAACTTATCGCCGGCGAACGCAGGCTTCGCGCTTCGCGCCTTGCCGGTCTCTCACAGGTTCCGGCCGTCATCAGAAAAGAGCAGGATCCGATGATGAAGCTCGAGCTCGCCATCATCGAAAACCTGCAGCGCGAGGATTTGAACCCAATAGATCGTGCGCGATCTTTTATGCGTCTTGCGACAGAATTTAATCTCTCACATGCTGAAATCGGTAGAAAGGTGGGCAAGTCACGCGAATACGTTTCGAATAGTTTGCGCATGTTACAGATGCCGCAAGAGATCATCGACGGCTTGTCTGCGGGAAAAATAAACGAAGGTCACACCCGCCCGCTTTTGATGCTAAATGATCGTCCCGAAGAACAAGCAGTACTCTTTAAAGAGATCGTTTACAAGAAAATGACGGTTCGCGAAGCAGAACGTATTGCTCGAGGTATTGCCAAGGAAAAGGTAAGGAAGCATGAACTTTTGCCTGATCCAGAAATCGAAGAAATGCAGAATCGTTTGCAAGAATCCTTGGGCACGCGCGTACATATCGATCGCAAAGACGTTGGGGGCAAGATCACGATAGACTTTTTCTCACGGCAGGATCTAGAAGATTTGCTGCGCTTGCTAGAGTCCGGAGAGGCAACCGGTGTAGACAAGTTGACACGTCATATCGAAAGCCAGCCAGTTGCTACCTTAACAGAAGCCGCTCCCGCGCCGGCTACGACCGATGTACTCGAGGAAGCAGAAATGCTCGATGATCGTTCTGTTGAAGAAAAGAAAAAATCAGAAGAAGATACCGACTTGTATAGTATTACGAATTTCTCGCTCTAGTCACGATTAGCGGAAGCGGTTCATAAATTTATTGAGGAGGCTGTTCTCGTCGAGATAGCGACGAATATGGCGGCGTGCAAGCGTAGTTTTGGCGGCGTCGAGCCATTTGCCATTTGGAACAGCTTTTTCGTTTGTTTCGACGACTACAATGTCGCCGTTGTGGAGTTTTGTATCCAATTTTGAATATTTGCCGTTTACTTTTGCACCACTTGCATGGTTGCCTATATCGGAATGGATGGCGTAAGCAAAGTCGATTACCGAAGATTGCTCGGGTAGGTCGATAACGGCGCCTTTGGGGGTAAATACGAAGATACGTTTTGAGAAAAAGTCTATTTTAAGATTTTCCAAAAAGGCTGATGGTTTGGCAACGTTTTTCTGCAACTCTTTGAACTGTTCAATCCAGCCCGTGTGGGTTTGGTTTTTATTGAAACCTTCTTTGTAGGCGAAAAAAGAGGCTATACCATGCTCGGCCTGCTCGTGCATCTTAGGCGTTCTTATTTGTATTTCTACTACTCCGCCTTCGCCAGTGAAAATTGTCGTGTGCAGGCTCTTGTAGCCGTTCGGCTTTGGAAGGGCAATGAAATCTTTGATGCGACCAGGTACTGGCTTCCAAAGACCATGTATGATCCCGAGCGCCTGATAGCAGGTTTCGATAGTAGGAACAATGATGCGCAGCGCGACAATATCATAGACTTTGTCTATATCCATGTCGCGCTTTTTTAATTTTTTATAAAGGCTATAGGTGCCCTTGACGCGTGAGCTAGTGCCAATGATAGGGACATTGTGCTTTTCGAATTCGCCCATCAGTGTTGCTCGAACATGTTCGAGATGGCTCTCGTCGCTGCGGCTTTTATGGCGGAGCAGATCTTCGACTTCGGCCGCTTCTTTGGGAAATGCGTAGGGGAAGGCTAAGTCCTCGAGCTCGCCTTTTAGTCTCCACATGCCGAGTCGGTTTGCCATCGGAGCGTGAATCTCGATAGTTTCGAGCGCGATACGTTTTTGCTTGTTTGGCGGCACGTGTTGGAGTGTTTGCATGTTGTGAAGCCTGTCTGCCAATTTGACCATGATGACGCGGACATCTTCGGCCATGGCGACGAAAAACTTGCGCAAGCTTTCGACATGGCGCTCTTCACCCCGGTATTTGACCTTGCCGAGTTTGGTTACGCCGTTTACTAGGAACAAAACGTCTGGGCCGAATTCGCGCTCGACGTCTTCTTCGGTCGCGCGACCGTCTTCGATAGTATCGTGCAAGAGTCCGGCGATTATGGTTTTTACATCGGCACCGAGTCCGGCTAAAATTTTTCCGACCTCGAATACATGATTGAAATACGGTTCGCCGCTGGCACGTTTTTGCCCGTCGTGAGCTTTTTCGGCAAAGTCATAGGCACGCCGGATCCAGGTTTGATCTGTTTCGCTTGGCGGGTTTGGCATTTTTGAGTAGATTTCATCGACGCGGGTCATGGAGCCTATTATACATGATTTTTCTAGCCTATCGCTCCGCAAAACTGTGTTTCTTTACCCTGCGGGAGCGTGTCTGCGCACTAGGTCCTCGGGTTCAGAAACACAGTTTTACTTCGCTGCGACCCTTTATTTTTCGTCATTTTCTGGTAATATGCAGATATTCATGGACCTCCGCCATATCCGCAATTTCAGCATTATCGCCCATATCGACCACGGGAAAAGCACCCTGGCCGATCGTCTTTTGGAATTGACCAATACTATTGAAAAGCGAAAGATGCAAGACCAGGTCCTCGACAACATGGAGCTCGAACGCGAGCGTGGCATCACGATCAAGATGCAGCCGGTTAGAATGCAGCACAATGTTGATGGGCAGGATTATGTTTTTAATCTCATCGACACCCCGGGGCATATCGACTTTTCCTACGAAGTCTCCCGCGCCCTAAATGCCGTCGAAGGCTCTATACTGCTCGTTGACTCAACTCAGGGTGTCCAGGCTCAGACTTTTACGACTCTTGGGATGGCGCAAAAATCTGGGCTTACTATTATTCCTGTATTATCGAAAATCGACTCTCCGCTTTCACGTGTAGACGAGGTCAAGGCCGAAGTTGCTAAGGTATTGCAGTGTTCGGAAGACGAAATACTTTGCGTTTCGGGTCGCACCGGAGAAGGTGTGTCGAAGTTGCTCGAAGAGATAGTTCGTCGTGTACCGGCGCCAAAACAAGAATCTATCCAGGACGGACTACGTTCGCTCGTGTTTGATTTTCAATATTCAAATCACAAGGGAGTCATTGTTTATGTTCGCGTCACCGATGGACAAGTTAAAAAAGGCGATACTCTCATATTTACATCGGCCAAAGAAAAATTTATTGCACTCGAAGTTGGGACGTTTAGTCCAAGCCCGGTTGCCAAGGACATTTTATCTGCTGGCGAGATTGGCTATATCGTGACTGGTATCAAAAAGCCCGGTATCGCATCGGTTGGCGACACAGTCACGCTCGAGAAAAAGCCGCTCCCAGCTTTGCCAGGCTATATGACGCCACGGCCGGTCGTCTGGGCGTCTGTATATCCGGAAAGTCAGGATGATTTTGACGAACTGCGCGCGTCGCTCGGGAAATTGAAGCTCTCTGATTCGTCGCTGACATACGAAGAAGAATCGAGCGGTGCGCTCGGGCGAGGTTTTCGCTGCGGACTGCTTGGTATGCTGCACTTGGAGATTATTACAGAGCGATTAAAACGTGAATTTAATCTTGCTCTTGTAGTTACGACACCTTCTATAACTTACCGGGTAAAATATCGCAACGGCAAGGAAGAAATGATCTATTCGCCGCATACTTTTCCAAACGATGGAGATATATCCGAAGTTTCGGAGCCTTGGGTGACAGTTAAGATAATAACCCCGACTGATTATTTGGGTCCTATAATGACTCTTCTTTTCGAACACGAGGCCGAAGCAAAAGACGTCGAGAATTTTGGTGATAATCGTGGCGCGCTTCTTGTTGAGATGCCGCTTCGAGAGATGATGCGTAACTTTTTTGATAATTTGAAATCCGTTTCGTCAGGCTACGCGTCTATTTCGTACGAGATTGGCGAGTATCGTCCAGCTGATGTTGTGCGGCTTGATATCCTCGTCGCTGATGAACCGATCATGGCATTCGCTCGCGTCGTCTCGCGTCGTCGTGTTCAAGAAGAAGCTGAACAGGCGGTGCAAAAACTCCACGCTGCGCTCCCGCGACAAATGTTCGTGGCGAAAATCCAAGGCAAGGCTCTAGGGCGCATATTGGCGTCGGAAACTCTCAAGGCTTTTAGGAAAGATGTCACTCAGCATATGTATGGTGGCGATATCACTCGTAAAATGAAGCTGCGCGAAAAACAAAAGAAAGGTAAGAAAAAAATGGCCGACCGCGGCAAGGTTAATATCCCGCATGAGGTGTTCTTGAAGATGATGAGAGGGGGAAGCGACAATTAGTATTGACTTTTAATAAGACTTGTGTATAATGTTCAAAAACGAACATCATGCACATCGTAAGGATCATACCAGCAAGTGAAAAGGGCTTTGCAGGGCTACTCGAAGTTGCAGCTACGGGTGACAGGATTTATCTCGGTACCGAGCAAGATCTTGGTGACATTCATGTTGCAACATGGGGGCTTGGCAAACGTGGCCCCATCGTTGCCGTTGGCAACCAGCTCAAGTACTTCAATGGCAGCACTATTTATGTGGGCCTTGACGAGGGCGAGCAATGGCAACCGGCTGGCGATGGAGTCGTTGTGAGGAAGCCAGAGGGCTTCTACTATATCGACGAGAACAAGGGCAACCGGCCCATCTGCACTATCGTGAACCGGCGCGCATGGCAAGTATCCCAGACAGGGGTGCTGATCGATGAGGGCTCGGATGACGAGCTCATGCTGGTCGAATACGGATTCGACGGCAGTCGCAAGGTCCACTTTATTTCTGAGAAAGGCTCGGAGGACGCAGCTGCGGCCAGTTGGGCAGCACATCACACAGAAGGTGTCCTCGTCGACATTGGGAATCATGAGGGGTACAAGGTCGCTCACGTGATCAATAATGGTAATCGAGTCATCGTTTACGACGAGCTCAAGCATGGACCGGTTGATGAAGGCAGTTGGTATGCGCACCCAATTGGTATCGTAGGTTTACGATCGGGTGAGTTGCGAGTCAGCGACGAAGCCGGTACTCGCCTACTTTCCAAGGGCGACTGGGGCCGCTGTCTGGTTTCAACCCCGACCTTGCCTGGTGTTCTGTACGTTGCGCGTGAGAACTACAAGGATGTCTACTACTTTCTCGTTCACAAGGACTGAAGGTTGCTCCTTTTGAAAAAGCCCCCGATTCGTCGGGGGTCTTTTCTTTGCGCTAACGGCCAATGGCTCATAGCTAACGGCTACCTGAAAATCGGCGCGTAGAGGAGGATCATCGAGATGATAACCACAACTGCGAGTACCGACCAGGCGACCTGAATCTTTTTCTTGTGCTTAGGATTGAACATCATAACGGGGTCATTATACGTGTTTTGGTCTTATTGGGCAACAGGGATAGCTTTGGTATAGTAGGGCTATGTCGAGTCTCAAAAAACAGCGTTTAGTGAGTCGTTTGGCGCGTTCGCCAATGTCTTATGTCACCCTGTTTTTGTTATCCGCACTTTTTATTTGGAGTGCTACAGGGGCATATAGTAAAAGCCGTTTGGCGAAAGAGCGGCTCGAGAGTGCCAGAGGGCGCCTTTTGGCTATGGAAGAACAGCGGAGCAAGCTTGCCGCTGACTTGGAGTATGCCAACACGCCTTTTGGCGAGGAAAAAGCTCTGCGTGAGAAATTTAATGTCGTCAAAGAAGGTGAAAACGTAATAATGATAGTCGAAGAAGAACCTGTGGCTGAAACCAAGACTACAGAAAATATGGGCCGCTTCGAGGCCTGGCTCCGTAAAATCTTTGGACGATGATTTTCTTTTACGTTCTGGTATAATGCGGTGACATTAGTAATTAAGATATTCACTATGAAATCAGTCAGCATTTATACGACTCCAACCTGCCATTTTTGCCAGATGGCCAAAGAATTTTTCAAGGCAAATGGTGTCGAATATAGCGAGTACAATGTTGCCGGTGACGAGGCGAAGCGCGCCGAGATGATAGAAAAGTCAGGACAGATGGGTGTGCCGGTTATTTTTGTCGGTGAAGATATGGTTATTGGTTTTAACGAGCCAAAGCTCAAGACACTTCTAGCTGACCAGATGGGCGGCATGCAGGCCGCAGCCTAAGTGGTCGGAGTGCGGACGATATGCTAGGATGTCCGCGCGCCCCCATAGTTCAATGGATAGAACAGTTCCGTCCTAAGGAGTAGATGTACGTTCGATTCGTACTGGGGGCACACAAGCACAAAATTCCGCGTAAGCGGAATTTTGTGCTTGTGTGCCGGCCGCATAAATATGCTAAAATATTACCCATGGACGAAAAGGAATTCCGCGATCTGAAGGAGACTGTGCTAGATACGCACAGGATGGTCTCTCGGCTCTATAAATTCGAGAAAAATCGCCGCCTGTGGCGCGCCTTGAAATTCATTCTCCTAACTGTTATTATCGTTGGGGCGTATTACGCCGCTCTGCCTTTTTTCAAGCGGGTCTTGGATACCTATAACAGTTTTTCGTCGGGGGTGACGAATATCCAAAACTTCCAATTCCCGTGGCAGAAAGATGCTTCAGCCGAAGCGCAATAATACCAACGCTCAGATAGGCCCGACGCAGGACCGGGTCCTGGTCGGGCTCCCGACATCCGATTGGCGCAATCGGATCGTCGGGACTCAGTACGATTCAATTAAGATATAAGTTGTATGGCTTGGGTTTACATACTTAGTACTGAATCGGGTAAGTATTACATCGGTAGTACAGAAAATATCACCCAAAGATTGAAACACCATAAAGGTGGGTTCACACCAAGTACTAAGTCTATGGTGTTTAAAGATTGCCTCCTAACCCAAGAATACCAGACTCTTGGCGAAGCAAGATTGATTGAGAAGAGGCTAAAAAGTTTTAAGCGTCGAGATTACATTGAAAAAATAATCAAAGACGGGTATATTAGAATACAACCAACGCTCAGATAGCTCAGTTGGTAGAGCATTCCCCTGAAGAGGGAAGGGTCGCCAGTTCGAACCTGGCTCTGAGCACCAAAATCAAGAAAGGCCTCCATATGGAGGCCTTTCTTGATGTTTATCGTGATTTTACCCTTACCTTCGTCCTTCGTTTCTTGTCGATCTTTGGCAGACGGATAATGATTAGACCATTTTTTTCGGTTGCGATAGTGGTTTCTGGGTCGATCTCCTCTGGCAGCATAATTGTTCTAGTGAACGAGCCCCAGTATAGTTCACGGTGTATGTAGTCTCCTTGTTCGGCAATAGAGCCTTCTTTGCGTGATCCTGATATTACCACCATGTCGCGCGAAATGTCTATGTCCAAATCTTCTGGTTTTACTCCGGCGGCCATAGCCTTGACCACTACTTCGTCCGGTGTCTGGTACACGTCAACGGCTAGTTCGCTCGCGACATCTTCGGATTCTTCCCATTCGCGCATACTAAAATCGGTATCTTCTTCGGAAATAGCCAATCGTTTACCGCCGCGTTCTGGCAATGTCGTGTCAGAATTTTCCGCGTCATCTTCATCCATGTCTCGAAGCGATAGTCCGCCGGTTAATTTTTGAAAAAATGATCTTTTTTTAAACATACGAGTACGTGATTATGCTCTTCGTAATTGTTCGAAGAGGAGCAATACGATAATCGTCACTCCCCACAGAAGGCTGAACACGCCGAACAGTCCTTTGTCGCTACCAATTATAAGAAAATTAAAGATAGAGTGCAAGGAAATTGCGGCTATAAGTCCAATAACTAAGAATGTTTTCTTTAAAAACCAGCCGCGATAAAATGAAAGTCCGAGTGCTATACCGATCATGCCGCTTGCGACCGCGTGCAAAAGCATTGCACCCAAGAATCTAAAGTTACCAGTGAGCAAACTAACAGTCGCGTCTCCGAGTGCGACCGGATCGACTAGAAAGAGTGCGTTTTCCATGGCGGCAAAACCGAGCGCGCCAGTTATGAGGTATATGGCAAAGTCGACCGGCTCATCAGCGCTAGAGCTTTTTAGCGCGACAAAGAGCACGGCCACGTATTTAATAACTTCTTCGATGGCGGCCCAGGCTATAGTAAGTGCGCGCTTGTCATGAATGAGTCCTTCGACGAAGTTTTCTAGTGGCAAGACGACAAAAACACTGCCCATGCCTATTAGAAATGTCAGAAGTAGAATACCGCGTGGCTCTGGGTGTTCGTCGTCTTCGCGCAGCCAGAACCAAAGCCATAAGAACGCAGGAACAAGTCCTCCAGCCAGAGAGATTAAGCCTACTTTGAGATTGAGATCGGCCACTCTTCAATTATAAGCAATTTCTCGGGATTTCCGTTGTGGATGAGCTGCCAGATCTCTTCGGTCACGAACGGCATAAACGGGTGGAGTGTTTTTAGACAATTGCGAAGAAGCGTATGGAGTGTGCGTTTTCGTGACGCGGCTTCTGGGCCAGCGAGTACAGATTTACTGTCTTCCAAAATCTTGTCGGCCAATTCGTTCCAGATGTAGTGGTAAATCTTTTCGCTCGCGAGGTGTAGGCGCATGGCTTCCATATCTGCAGTAATATCGCCAAGGATTTCCATCTGTGCGTTGAGTAGTTTCTGATCGGCTTCTGCGAGGGCAGAGTTCATATCTGGCGCGTCGGCGTTTTGTAGGATAAAACGCGTAATGTTCCAAACTTTGTTCGCGAAGTTCTTGTAGCCTTTGATTTTGTTCTCGTCGATGCGCATGTCGGTGCCGGGTGCTGTGCCGACAAGTAAAGCCATACGAGCAGCGTCGGTGCCGAATTTCGCTGCAACCTCTACAGGGTCGAGACCATTTCCGAGTGATTTGCTCATCTTGCGACCTTTGGCATCACGGACGGTTCCGTGGAGATAAACGTATTTAAAAGGAACTTCTCCTAGTACGTATTCAGTCATGAGAATCATGCGGGCGATCCAGAAGAACAAGATCTCGTAGCCGGTCTCGAGGACATTCGTCGGATGAAAGAATTTGAGATCCTCGGTTTTCTCTGGCCAGCCGAGCGTTGAAAATGTCCAAAGCGCGGACGAGAACCATGTGTCGAGTGTGTCTTCGTCCTGCGACCAGCCTTCACCTTCGGGCGCGCTGATGCCGCAGTGGATTTCTCCGCCCTTGTACCAAACAGGAATTCGGTGCCCGTACCAAATCTGCCTGGAAATGCACCAATCGCGCAAATTGTCGATCCAGTGAAAATACGTCTTTTCGAAAAAGTCGGGGAGGATTTTGATCCGGCCGTCGGTAACAGGGTCGCGGGTGAGGTCCTTGAGTGTTTTTGTGTCGCGGCCTGGAATATCCTTGTTCACGGCGACGAACCACTGGAGTTTTGGCAACGGTTCGACAATTCCGTTCGTGCGTTCGGCAGTGCTGACGTTTTGTTTTACGGATTCTTCTTTTTCAAGCAAGCCCTGATCTCGGAGCCATGCGACAATCACTTCACGCGCTTCGGTTGTCTTCTTGCCGAGAATTTCAACGCCCCCGACGGACATTTTGGCGTATTCGTTGATGACGGGAATTATTGGCAAATTATTCTTCTCGGCAATTTCCCAGTCGATCATGCTGTGAGCCGGCGTGACGCCGAGCGCGCCCGTGCCGAATTCCATAGCAACCGATTCGTCAGCGATGATTTTGATCGACAATTTCACTCCACAGAAATCATCCACTACATAGGTCTTGCCTATGTAATCTTTGTATCGCGCATCGTCAGGGTGTACGGCCACGGCGACATCGCCGACTTTTGTTTCGGGGCGAGTCGTGGAGATGCTGATAGGGAAGTCTTTTGAGTATTTGAACGTATAGAGCTTTGCTTCCCGCTCTTCATACACGATTTCGTCGTCAGAAATTGTCGTCTGACCTTTTGGGTCCCAGTTGACGATCCGGTGCGCGCGGTAGATGAGCCCGTCGTCATACATTTTTTTGAAGACCGTGTTGACGGCGAGATTTCTTTTTTCATCAAGTGTAAACGCTTCGCGCGACCAATCGCACGACGCACCGAGCGTTTTGACTTGCGAGACTATGGTGTCATGGGAATTTTGTGCAAATTCGCGGACGCGTCGCAATAATTCCTCGCGACCCAAATCGTGACGTGACTTGCTTTCGCTTTTCTGGATTTCTTTTTCGACTTTGGACTGCGTGGCGATAGCGGCGTGGTCGGTCCCGGGGAGCCAGAGTGTACGTTTGCCGCGCATGCGTTGGAAACGGATGAGCGTGTCTTGGATTGTCGTGCCGAGTGCGTGGCCCATATGTAGGACTCCAGTCACGTTTGGTGGCGGCATCATGATTGTAAATGGTTCTGGGCGATCGCCAGGCAAATTGTCAGGATTAAAATAGCCGGATTCTTCCCACAGCTTGTAGATGCGAGATTCGGTGTTTTGTGGATCATATGCCGAGAGGAATTTCTCGGGAATATTGGGGAATTGCTTTTCAGTCATTTCGAAATTCTAACACAGGTCAGCGCGGTGCATCATTTGACTTTTATTATTTAGTGTTGTAATCTTTTGCCAAAACAACTGAACATGACACAAGAAGGAGCGGATTTTTTCGCACTGAAGATAGGTTCTGGAGCGTCGACGCCGCTCGACGGAGGCATGATACGCCTCATTAAGGCGCGGCTAGCCGAGGTTTCAGCCAGAAACCCTCATCGCACGCCTATCATTGCTGTTTCTGCTCTTGCAGGTGCGACCGATAGTCTGCATCAGGCATACGAAGCTGCTTGTGAGACGGATTTCATGGGTGCTGATGATCTGTTATCGCAGATAATGAAGAATCACCGACATGTGTGGGCCGGACTGAGTTCGTCATTGAAGGCAGACAGTTCTCTTGGTATACAGCTTCGGAAAAGCTTGGCAAACGTGCATCAGCAGGCAGCTAAGACGATTGAGCGTATAGGAGAGACAGAAGGTTCTGCCTCCTTGAGTAGCTTGCATGCGAAAATGCTTTCGTACGGAGAGGTCATGGCGTTGGAGATCTTTGACTACGCCTTTACCGCGTGCGGGTATGGTGTCGGATGTATTCCGGCGACCAAATTCATCCGTGCGGCGAGCAACCACCCCGGCGCGCTGAGCTATGTCGATGTTGCAATCAATTGGGGCGCGAGCAAGGAGATGCTGATGTGCGCACTTGGTTCTTTTCAAACATCGGCTTGCCAAGGCAACCCAAGCGAGCATCAATTGGTGCTGACTCAGGGCTTCATCGGCTCTGACGAGCAAGGCGAAGTGGTAACGCTTCCAAGGGAAGGCAGTGATCTGACGGCGGTGTTCATCGCTTCGGTCGTAGGCTCAAAGGCTCATCTCTTGAAGAACGTCAATCAGGAAACTGGCTTGCCCAAGCAAATGAGTCATGCGGAACTCGCAGCTCATCAGAGCAGGCTTGGTACGCACCTTGTCTGCATGCAGGCTATCGAGGCCGCAATTGAGCAAAATGTCGATATCGAAATCATCGACACCAGGACAGGCGAAACGTACCTGTCTGCGATGAGGCCGTAGTACATGATGAAGAAGCGGCGGGCCGAAGGCCCGCCGCTTTTCTTTTCTATAATTTTACAAACTCCAATTTGGATCTGCGACGATAGTTGCAAGTTCGGGAAATGCTTTGCCACTTCGTATCAAAAAAAATCCGGCTATCGCTATCATGAGAGAATTGTCAGTCGATAGATCGTGGTCGGGGAAAACGACTTGGGTTCCAGGGAATTCCGCCCCGGCCATTTCCGTTAGGCGCTCTTTGATATATGTGTTCGCCGACACGCCGCCACCGACTATTAGAGTTGTTGCGCCGAATTCGGCTACCGCATCGCGTGTTTTTTTCACCAAAACATCGGTTACGGCCGTTTCGAATTCGCGCGCGACATCGCATTTTGTTTGTTCGTCCATTTCGCCGAGTTTTTTTACGAGATACAGAACCGAGGTTTTGATTCCGGAAAATGAAAAACTATAATCCCCCGAATTGATCATTGGCCTTGGCAAACTAATATCCGCGCGCGTGACGCCGCGTTTTGCAAGTTCAGAAACTTTTGGTCCGCCAGGGTAGGGTAACCCCAGAAGTCGCGCGACTTTGTCGAACGCCTCACCGACAGCGTCGTCTTTGGTCGCACCGATTTTTGTACATGCAAGGAAGTCGTTCATGACGACGAGCTCGGTATGGCCGCCAGAAATGAGAAGCGATATCGCAGGGAAGCGGAGGTTTGATATGTCTAGGGTTTGCGGCGTGTTTGGTGTCGCGGTGATGAGTGTCGAAAGCGCGTGCCCGTGCATATGGTTTGCCGGCATGACGGGTATGTCCCAGATTAGCGAGAGAGCTTTTGCGAAGTTGATACCGACCCACAATGCTGGTGCGAGTCCAGGACCAGCAGTGACGACGATAGCGTCAAGCGCTGGGCGTTCGATTGTGTTCGCGATTTCGAGCACCACGTCAGCCATTTTGCCTTCGCGCTCAAGGAGCCTTCTGATCTCATCCGGCCCAGTATTCAAGGTCGAACCTTGAATACTTGGATGATACATATCGGCCTGCTTCAAGCATTCGACGAAAATCGGCGGCAAGTTTTTAGCGTGTTCTCGCTTGGCCAAGTTAGGATAGACGCCGCCGAATTCGCGATGTATGTCGATCTGCGAGCGGACTACGTTCGCGAGTACGGTAAAAGTCGCCGTATTGTCCGTTTCGACGACGTCGAGGATAGAAATCGCGGTTTCGTCGCAGGATGTTTCGATAGAGAGAAGCTTCATCTCGTTAGAAACAGGTCGCGGTCTTTGCGCTACCTATTTTGTTAATTCTAAAAATTTTCATGTAGATTATTGTGATCCGAATTTACTCAGCAAGTGACCGTGGTTTCTAACGGGACTCATGGACGACACTTTACATTTCTTTTCGCTTCCTGTAAAGTCTTGGCAAACAAAACGTACTTCACATGAGCATACTCGAAGACAAGCCTCGGTTAAGGGGGATTCTTAATTCCCTGAGGAATGACCACGTCCTTGTTATTACAGGTCAGTCAGGAGCAGGTAAGGACACCTTGGTGAAAAGCATTACGTCTGTTGCGCCAAAACGTTTCCGTGCCTGCTATGTCGGGACCGGCGAAGAGTTCCGGCGGAACATGCCTAAGTTTTCCCGGGCGATGCGCAGACGTATTCAATCAATTAATGACGCTGGTGAACTCCAAGACCCGCTGAATGCTGTGACGCAGGTCGTCAATAAGATCCTGCATCACTGGAACGGCGTAGATCTTCTGATACTTGAAGGCTCACCGCGAACGAAAGACGAAGCAGTATATCTCTACAAATACATCATGAGATTCCTGAAGCGTCGGATCGTTCTCGTGAACTTGGTCATCAGCGACGAGCTTTCCATTAAGCGTATGGAGGAGCGCAATGAAAAAGATCGCCTTGCCGGACGAGAGCCACGCAAGGATACCGCTACTCCGGAAGCACGACAGGCGAAAGCGGCTTACTACCATGAGCAGGTTGTCCCCGCTGTTGAATATCTCGAAGGGCTTCCTCGAACAGAGGTTGCAGTCATGAGTATTCGCGTCGATGAGATGTCAATCAGAGAAGTGTTGGAGGAGGTGCTCTGTAGTATGCCAGATATCTTGGAGATGTCATTGGCATGAACATTCTACGCGAAAAGCCGGACCAATGGTCCGGCTTTTGTGCTTCAACGTTCTCCTCGTTTTTTTCGAATGAGCTCCATGATCTGATACGCGTTCAGTGCTGCACCCTTGCGTAGGTTATCCGCGACGATCCACAAGTGTACGCCGTGCTCGCAGCTCTCGTCTCGACGGATACGCCCGATCAAGACCTTGTCGTCACCTACCGTGTTTATAGGCATTGGATAGATGTTGTCGCTTGGGTCATCGTGGACAACCACGCCAGGATTAAACGCGAGTTGGCGTTTGATGTTCGGGATATCGAACGAATCTTCGAATTCGATATTGACCGACATGCCGTGACAGCGTGGTATAGGTACGCGGACCGCCGTGGCGCTGATGCGCAAATTCTTGTCGCCGAGAATCTTGCGCGTCTCCTTGACGATCTTCTCCTCTTCCTTGGTGTAACCGTTTGGGAGAAATTTATCGCAAGCGGGGATGAGGTTTTCGTCAATTTGGAACGGGTACGGACCCTTTGGGCGCTTGTTGTTGCGTTCGGCCCGAAGCTGCGCGAGCGCTTCTTTACCCGAACCGCTGACGCTTTGGTACGTCGAGACGAGTACGCGTTTGATAGGGAAGATCTCCCCAATTGGCGCGAGCGCCATGACGAGCTGGGTCGTGGTGCAGTTAGGATTCGCAACGAGCGTTTCGAGGCCGTCCAAGATATCTCCGTTGACCTCGGGTATCACAAGAGGTACGTGTTCGTCCATACGAAACGCGTCGGACTTGTCGATAATGGTCGATCCGACCGCCCGGAACTGCGGTATGATTTCGTGTGCGGCGTCGGCGTTGACCGCCAGGAAGACATAGCGGGGTTTCGCCTTTAGGGCCGTCTCGACTGAGACGTAGCCATTGCGGCGGTCGTCCATGTTGCGGGATACGGCCAGGAAGTCACCGCTTCTGATATAGTGTTCGGACAGGATTCGGCAGAATTCCTTGCCCACCAGGCCGGAGGCGCCTATGACGGCAATGTCGTTTTTCATGGTTCTGGGTTTCGAACCACTATAGCTTTTTTGGGACGAAAGTAAATTGCCAAAAATATAAGAAATGGTATACTCTTCCTGTTTTTAGACGGCCCCATCGTCTAACGGTTAGGACAGCGGGTTTTCAATCCGTTAATCGGAGTTCGATTCTCCGTGGGGTCACAAAGCGAGCAAAGCAAGCAATTTGCTTTGCTTGCGGTCGCTTTGTGAAGCCGCAGCGATGTTTTTGTTTGAGTCCAAAGGACGAAAGGCAAAAACCGCGAGGCGGGGTCGCGCAAAATTTCCGTCAGGAAATTTATGTGTGACACAGGCTTCACATTAAAGTAAAATACAAAAATGCGCGGTTAGCTCAGTTGGTAGAGCGACCCCTTGACGTGGGGTAGGCCACAGGTTCGAGTCCTGTATCGCGCACACGAGGAGCATCGCGACGAGTGCGCGATAAGCAACAAACTGCTTTTTCTGACGCCTGGACGAGAACGACTTTTATGTACGATCCGCCGAGTAGGCGGATAGGTGTATTTGACAAATTTGATTATATATGCTAGTTTATAACCAAGTTGAACACGCGACCGAGGAACCTACCGAATCATGAAGATGAGGAGCGATTCTGAAGCGCACAAAAATTCAACGAGAGAATGTCGGATCATAATCTAAGGTTTTACTTTCAGCCTGACCGCCTGAAAGATGACAGTGTCATCAGTCAAGTCAGGGCGTGGCCCTCGGTTGAGATGGGGCGCGAGGGGGACGAGAGTTTCCTTCAAATCAGCCATGATCACTTGGTTGACTTGCCTCACGAGCTCATCCCGCCAGGCCTCCCTGCACTGTTCCGGAGAATTGGAACAGGCAAGGTATCACTGAAGTCGATCTATCGCGATCCTCATCCGAGACTTAAAGATGGCCTTTACATCGTCGGAAGGGTCAAGGTCTCGAGGCTTGGTTTCGGGTACCTGGCATTTGGTGAGAACCACCTGGCTGTGATTCGTGCCTACAAGACTGTCATCGCTGGAGGTACGATTGATTTAGCGATCTACCAGTCTGACACAGTGTTGCGTAAGCAGCTCGGTCGATTGGGTGCCGCAAACGATCAGCTTCGTCACGAGGCCAAAGAACGTGGCGCCAAGTTCGCTGAGGTGGTAAACAATGGCATCAAGGGCATGGTCCAGGTAGGCGAAAAGCTCAATGCTCTCTATGATGAGGTCGAGTGGTATCGCCTGCCTTTCTGGGAACGCTGGTTTACTCCGCGCCCCACAAAGAACGTTCGGGAATCCCGGACGTGAAGCTGACAGCGTCAGCCCTTACCTGATCGTCATCTCGTTGAAGAAAAGCCACCGCTTACGGTGGCTTTTCTCGTGTTAACTATTTTTATGCAGATACATGTAGATATCTTCGAGCGCTCGGACAGCATCGCCAGCAGCGATGTTGTTTTGGTGATACAGAACGTCGGCGCAGTCACCAGCCGCCCAGATACCAGGGACATTGGTCATTTGCGAGCGCGGATCGGTCTTGATGCGCTTGTAGGCATCGAGCTCGACAACACCTTCGACAAAGCTCGTGTTCGGAATCTGACCTATTTCTACGAAGATACCTGTGACAGGAAGCGTCTGTTCGCCTTCGGGTGTTTTGATCTTTATACCGGTTACAAATTTCTCGCCCATTATTTCTGTCACTTCGGCGTTCATGATGGCTTTTGCTTTTGGGTTAGCCAAAACTTTTTCAACGGTTATTTCATCCGCGCGAAATTCTGCCGAGCGTTGGATGATAGTTACAGACTTGCAGTAAGCAAGAAGTTGCGCTGCTGTTTCAAGTGCGGCGTTGCCACCGCCAAGTACCGCGACATCTTGGCCGGAGAAAATCGGTCCATCGCACGAAGCACAGTACGTGAGACCTTTGTGTTCAAGTGCATCGGCGCCCGGAATTGATGAGTCGAGCTTTCTGCGGCCCGAACCGGAAGCGACGAGGACGGCGCGAGTAGAAAATTCTTCGCCGTTTTCAGTCTTTACGACAAAATTATTTAGATCGGATTTCGATATAGAGGTGACGATGGCGGATTTTGTCTGTAGAAATTCGCCAACGTAATAGTCAACATGCGATTTGAGACTCTTGGCAAGATCCGCACCAGAAATTTCTGGCGTACCGATCCAGTTGTAGATCTTTTCCGAAACAACGGATTGGCCGCCCCATTCAGAGGCAATCATGAGAGTTTTTAATTGTTTTCGCGCAGCGTATACGGCTGCAGAAGTTCCAGCGGGCCCGCCGCCGATGATTATCAAATCGTATGTCATGCGAAGAAGTATAGCATATTTGCTTTTTCGGCTCATTCGGCTAATATCTGCTTAAACTTCAAAACTGAAAACGATGCTTAGAAGGCACTATATCGGTGTAACTGGTATTACAAGTCCCTATCAGACGACCTCGCTTCTGCGAAGCCTGACGCGTTCTGATTATGATCTGATGATCGGAATATTGGTATCGAGTAGAAGCTTGGCAGGGCGACCAGCTCTTCGGTGTCCAGATCGTTACCCAGCCAAGGTCCGTCCGATTGTCGAAGGTACAAAGAGCGAGCGTGTGCTCAAGATCTTGCACTATAGCGGCCCAAACGACCCAAACCTCTTCGGGGCAGATCTTACGTATATGCACAATTCGTGGGGAACGAATAGTCGTGGCATCCACGGATATCAGTTCAACATGGTCTGGCCTGATGCCGACGTGCTTGCTCGCTACAAGGAGACAATGCCGGAAAAGGTAATGATCCTACAAGTTGGCAAGGATGCGCTTAGGATGGTGAATGACGATCCGAAATCACTCATCAAGCGATTACAGCAGTATCCTCACGGGCTCTTTGATGCAGTGCTGATTGATAAGTCAATGGGTTCGGGCGAAGTGTTCAACCCCGGCTTTGTGGCTCCGTTTGTCAAAGAGATCGCTGAAAGCAATCTCGACCTGTCGACGGTTGTGGCTGGCGGCCTAGGCCCCGGGACGATGGATCGGCTCGAGCGTTTGGTCGAACTCTGCGACGGCTATCGTTTCAGTATTGATGCCGAAGGCCGGCTCCGTGACAATGTCGATCGCCTTGTCATCCAAAAGGCAAGGATATACATGCGCGAGGCACAGCGCATGCTACTTGGCCCCAATGCTCTTTAGCAGAAACCCCCTCGATGAGGGGGTTTCGTGTTTCGGAAAAGAAAAACCCCGCTGATGAGCAGGGTTCTCTATGGCGCCGGTAATCCAGGTGTGAGTGCCTTGGATTTCCATACCATTCATTGTGGAATCGACCATGTGGCCAAATCTCTTCTCTATCTCCTTATCCTCTGCTCGTGGCATGCGATCTGAAACCGCAACATTCCAACCTCTTCTTGCAGACTCCGGTTTTCACGTCTACAGTTGGCAAGCTCTTCCAAGCATGCTCCGTACTGCTTATAGTCAACAGAGTCTTCTCGTGTTTGCTGTGTGGTCTCACTAACGTGTACCGCCGGTCCGGGATTGTCTGGGTGACAGCTTGTAAGGAAAAGTATCATACTTCCGAACAGGAGTGTTTTCATGGCGTTTGGTTTTAATATAAAATAGCACACCTATGATCGAAAGTAAATAAAAGCAGAAAATCGCCCTCTGGCGATTTTCTGCTCTAGCCATTAGAAGCTAGTGACTATTCACTACTTTTTGCGCCGCAAAAAGCTTGGCACAGCGCTCCAGTCATCATCGTCTTTCGAATCATCTGAAAATGCGTCGTCGATGATTTCGATCGAGTCTTTCGAAGCTGGAATGAAGTCGTCGTCGGAAGTTTCTGGTTCTGGCTTCTTTGACTTTTTTTCTGGCAACTCAGCGACTTTTTTGACTTCCATTTCGGCTTGGGCCTGGAAGAGTGATTTGCGCGGAGAATCGGTCGGGAAGCCTGTAGCGATGACAGTGATGCGGATTTCGCCTTTCTTGAGCTTCTCGTCGCGGGTCGTACCAAAGATAACTTTGGCATCCGGGTCGATCGACTCGGTGATGATTTTGGCGGCAGTTTGAACTTCCTGGATACCCAAATCTTCGCCGCCAGCGATAGAAAAGAGAACACCCTTTGCGCCGTTGATAGATATCTCGAGAAGTGGTGAGTTGATGGCGCGGAGCGCGGCTTCTTCGGCGCGGTTGTCGCCACCGGCCTTGCCAATACCCATGAGCGCGCTGCCGGCGTCGGCCATGATAGCCTTGATGTCGGCGAAGTCGACGTTGATGATGCCCGGCGTAGTGATGAGGTCGGTTATACCTTCGACAGCCTGGCGCAAGACTTCGTCGCACATAGCAAACGCGTCTTTAAATGTTGTTTCTTTGTCAGAAATGGCGAGCAGGCGGTCGTTTGGAATAACAACGATAGCGTCGACTTCTTTTTCGAGTTCTTTGATGCCGACTTCGGCGAGGCGACCGCGATGCGCGCCTTCAAATGCAAATGGACGCGTGACTACGGCGACAGTGAGAATGCCTTGTTCTTTGGATGCACGAGCAACTATCGGTGCTGCGCCGGTGCCGGTGCCGCCGCCCATACCGCAGGCGATAAAGACCAGGTCAGAGCCTTTGGTCACGTCTTGGATTTCAGCTTTGGTTTCTTCGGCAGCGCGCTTGCCGACTTCTGGGTTCATGCCAGCGCCAAGGCCTTTGGTCAAATTCTTACCAAGATTTATTTTCTTTGTTGCGAGGGATTTGTGGAGATCCTGGACGTCGGTATTCATGGCGATAAATTCGACGCCGCCGACTTTCGAATTCACCATGTGATTCACGGCATTGTTACCCGAGCCGCCGACGCCGATCACTTTGATCCGCGCGAATGTCTCGATGTCAGGGTTTAATTTGGCCATAAATTAATGTTTAGTGTCGTTGCTAAGCTGTGCCAAGTATATTACCAGAATTTAGGGATTGTCAAAGGAGGGGGGCAACATTGACAATACAGGTTTTTATATGGTAATTTCTGGCAAAACAAAACAAAGGTGCCATGACAAAACAGCGCAATTTTACCTGCAGGCTTGGAGGGACGCCTATCGCCGAGCAAATGCAATCGATGGAGGCTTCCGGTTTCGAGTTCAGTCGCGGAGCCGTTCAGTTTTTTGAGGACACTATTTCGAGCGATAAAAGAGTTGCTCGTATCCGTTTGGTTACTCCCAAAGATCTGGGATTGGTTGATGAGGTCGCGGCCGGCTTCGATCTGCCTGTCGTTATCGAGCAGGCAAGGGCGAAAGGATATCTGCCGTGTCACCCGGAAGTCGCTCTTCATTTGCGTCGCAGGTTCAAGGGTGATGAGCAATCGGCGCACTATCCTTGGGGAGACATTGTTCTTGTCGTAACAAAGCGAAGCTTGCTTCCCGAGCCCAACACGCTGGTAGTCGGTGAGACTACTCAAGATCCGGATGAGTCAAAGGAGCTGAAGATCCTGACAACAAATGAAGGGGAGTCTTCGAGACTGACCTCGGTGTATCTCAATCAGCTGTTGGCTTTCGAGGTCGGAGTCTGACACATTTGAAAGCCGCGTGGTCACAGACCGCGCGGCTTTTTCATTTCGTGCTACTTACTACTCTCTACCTGCTTACGCTATGGCATGAGCTGCTTGCCAATGCCGCTACCAAGTTTTTTCAAACTATGCCAAATGTGCGAAAAGATATTTGGATAATCATTACCGCGGCGTTCGGTTTCTTTGCCTGACATGGCGAGTCCATAGGCGACGAACCAAGTTGGGTCTATGGTGTTTTTGCTTTTGAGGCCGTTTACTTTTGATGGCAAACCGAGGATGCGTTTGGCCACGTCTTCGATACCTTTTATACTCGCCGCGCCGCCGATGATGATTGCACCCGCTGGCAAGCGTTCATCACGGTTTATTTTTTTCAAAAACTTGCCGACGACGTCGAATATCTCGTGTACGCGTCCGGCAATTATGTCATCAATTTTTTTCTGAGGCATGTCGGTGGTGGTGCGGCCTAGCTTCAAGCCTTCGGCTTCTTCGAGCGCGATCTTGAGCCCGAGTGCTAGGTCGTTGGTGATATTGTTCGAGCCTATCGGGAAAACTTTTAGTGAAATGATATTGCCGTCTTCGAAAACTATGACCGATGTCGTTTCGTCACCAATATCGACCAAAATACAGCCAGCAAAACGTTCGCGGTCGTCGAGGGCCGTCGTCGATGCGGCGATAGGCGAAGCGACGACGTCGACGACATCGATCCCGGCAGCGTTGACGGCCGAAACAATGTCTTCGAGATGTTGATTGCCACAGGCGATGAAAAGCGAGGTTATCTCGAGTCGTACGCCGCGAAGACCCTCTATTTTGCCATAGACTTCGCGGCCATCGAGTTTGTGTATGACTGGCACTGTTTCGATAATGCGCTTGTTTGGAACTTTTAAATTTTGTTCGCTGTCTTTGATGGCTTTTTCGATATCGAAATTGGTTACTTCATTGTCGGCACGGGAAATGATGGCCGAACCACGAGCGACTTTTGATTCGAGCGTAATGCCTCCGACAGAAACAGATGCTTCGCGGATTTTGATACCAGAGCTCACTTCGGCCTCGCGCGCGGCTTCGGCAATAGTTTTGATAAGTTCTTTCTGGTCGTGGACGAAGCCGCGCGCGAGGCCTCGGGTTTTCGTCATGCCGGTACCGATAATACGCGACGTTTTCTTGTCGCGCTCTGCGCCATGCTCGACAACCATGATCCGTGTGGTCGAGCAACCGATATCTATTCCGACGGTAACGTTTTTAGCCATTGGTGTGGAGGAAAACCGCAGGCTTTTGGCAATATTAAAAACCGAAACTCTTCATCAAGCGTTTTTCCTTGGCTTCCATTGTACTACCGTGCCGCTGTCCGGCCAAATGGAGCATACCGTGGATAACTAAAAAGGCGACATGTTGATTACATCCGCGACCATACAACAGGCATTCGGCCTTGGCTGCGGCGAGCGAGATGACGATTTCTCCCGAATTTTTTGAGAGCGGGAAAGACAGGACATTTATATGCGTTGGATCTCCTTTGTAAGTTTGCGAGAGTTCGCGCATTTTTGCCGTCGAGACAAATGAAATGGAAAGTTCGTATTTTGGTCCCAAGATTTCTTTATACAATTCGGCAAAAGGCACTCGAGGAAGAGTGCCTTTGGTCATATTAGAGACGTCCAAATTTTCGGCGCCGCGAAACATTAGGCGATCTTGCCGAGCTTCTTGAGACGCGCGTATTCGGCGCGGCGCTCGAGTCGTTTGAGAGCGTTTTTCTTGTTTACGAATGCCGATGGAAGGCGCTTTGCATAGCGACCTTCTTTGACATGTTTTACGATGCCAGATTCGCGGACGCGGCGCGAAAAGCGGCGCATAACAGATGCGCTAGATTCGGTGCCGTTCTTTTTGATTTCGATGACTGTTCGTGCCATAGGTTTGCCTAAGATACCATATGATGAAAAATGGTGCAATAGCAGGGCGGGGAAAGCAAAAGCCGCCCACGTTTGACGTGGGCGGCTGGTGTGCTAGGCGACTTGTTCCTCGAGCTTGCCGTACTTGGCAGCGAAGGTGCGGATCCCGTCGATGAGATCAGCGGACGGTTCATCCTTCTTACTGTATAGTGTGTAGCGCTCGGGGCCACTCCTGCCGAATCTTAGGTTGATGTGTCCTGCGCTTTCCCTAACGCTTTTAGTTGCATGATAAGGGAGATTGAGACGAACGAGTTCGCTGATGACCTGATTCGCTTCAGGACTGCCGTGATGCTGCATAAAAATGAGCGGTATCCGGCTTCTCCACGCCATGTTCGGCAAAAAATCATCAGTAGGCTCAAGATCCAGCATAGTCGCGAGTTTCCGGACAGTTTCTTCTGGTATCGTCTGCAGCCTGATCAGTAGTCTGCCGCTGTCTTTAGGTTCCTCACTGTCTGGTCCGCAAGCGCCAAGTCGCATTTCGTGGTCTGATGGATCGAACGTGAGCACATAGTCGTATTTCCTCACGTGTGCCTCGAAGAAATGCTCAGTTGCAAGAAAAGTTCCGAGAAGGATTGAGCTCATGTATTGTAAAGTTTTGGTTCGGCTGTACGATACGTGAACCCTTTGTGATTGTCAAACGTTAAGACTAGAGGTCCGACCTCTAGTCCTAGAGCATCTCCGGGTTGATCCGGATCTGCCAATCGGGGCCGAGAGAGGCGAGGATGCTCGAGAGATGCGGGTTTTGGAATAATTCGTTCCATTCATTCTTTGCGAGCTTCATGACGATGACGGTTTCAAATGCCTTGCCGCGTTTGATTCGGCGTGGGAGCGGGGACCAGTCGGCGAGCATGGTGAGGAGTGGTGCAGCGACGCTTTCGAAATCGTCTTTTGGAGGGATACGCGACAAGCGGACGATCGTGCCAAATGGCGGATAGCTAAACTTTTCTCGCATGAGTTTTTCTGATTCGTAAAATTTTGCGAGGTCACCACTTGTCGCGGCAATGATGGCTGGCGTGCTTGGTTCGCGGGTTTGGAGAAATACATTATCGGATAGTTTTCCGATGGCCAGCGCGAGACGGAGCATCTTTTCATACACACGAAATGACGGAAGCGAGAGAAGTGCGTCCATGGAAATGACGGCAGCGACATCGAGGCGTTTCTCGAGGTACGGCAACGCGAGTTCCGTACCGACGAGAATCGCATTATTCGACGCGTAAAACTTTTCGATGACCTCGCGGACTTTTTTGTCAGTTTTGACTGTGTCGCCGTCGATTTGAAAAATTTCTTTTTTCGGAAATAGTTTTTCTGCTTCTTGTGCCACTGTGTCCGTGCCGATACCGAGCGAATCGAAATTCCAACTGTCGCATATAGGGCAGCGTGTGCGAGTGTCTAGTACAGTGTTAGTGAGTGGGTTGATTAGTATACGCTGGCCGCCACGTTCACGAAGTGCGAGCGGTGTATCGCCGTCTTTTAATATGTGTCCGCAATCGTGACAGACGACAGAGCTCGCCAAGCCTTTTTTGAGCGAAAAGAGAAATGCGTGCTTTGATTCGCGAACAGCTTCGAACACTGCGCTTGAAAAGATAAAACTTTTCTTATATCGCGCTTCCTTATCACTCATGTCGCAAGTATTCAAGGTCGAACCTTGAATACTTGGAATCGGGAGATATTGTTCGACGATCGTTTCGAGTGTCGTTGGATTTTCAAATATAAGTTTTGTGTTTAGGGATTTTGCAAGTAGTCGAGCAAAGACGCGCAGGTCGAAATAGGGACGCTTGATTGTGCGGTAGGCGGCGTTGCCTTCGTCGTGAATGATGATGGTGCCAAGATCGTGTCGTGGTGTGAAAAGAAAAGTTGGCGTCATAACGACGGTAATAGGATTTGTGCACTCTAATATTTCCTTGTAACGGGCGAAAAGAGTTTTCTTGCGCAAGCTTCCATGAATAATGAATGTTCTATCGAGGTCGAACTTCGATAGATTTTCATAAAGTTTTTCGGCGGCGCGGACGGTCGGCGCGATATGAAAGATAGTTGTGCCGACCGTCCGCGCCGCCGGTTTCGGCAACTCTTGGTGCTTGGTCAAGAACTCCGACGGAATAAAATAATTGATGATCTGGCCCAAGTTTCCAGCCGAAAAATCACGCGCGGCGCGGCACCCTTCGAAAAATTCTCTATAGAAGGGTGCCGCGCCGCGCTTCTCGCGCACTTTCCGTAATGCAAAATCAGAACCTTTGACATCTATCTTTCTTTTCGCCAAGTCGTCAACCGCGACTACTAGTGCATCATAGGTTTTTTTTCGTATGTCTATAGACACGATATCGCCGACACTAATATCTTTGGACGAAAAATAGGTGAGCGAGTCTTTCGCGACTTTGTCGGTGATTGGTGAGACTTCGATAAGCTTCATCCCGTTAGAAGCAGGTCGCGGTCATTCCGCAAACTGCTTTGGTTAGAATTGTAATTTTTACTTGTTTTGCAATCATAGATTTTATCGATATCCCGTGACCGCGGCTTCTAACGGGATTCATAATGCCATTCTACCATTTCCAGCAAACAAAAAGCCCCGAGCGCGCTCGGGGCTTTCAGTACGTAGCAAGGACTTGTTGCACCATGACCCAACGATGCTCTTTGCGGTCACGTTGACCCTTGTTACAGGGGTAGAAATATGAGTGATAGGTGCAGTAAATCGGCATCTCCCATGTTTCATTCGGTGATCGGAATGCGAGGCAGCTTCGGTGGTTGGATTCTGTCGTAGGCTTAGCGAGATCGGCCATGCATATCAAGATCTTGTCGGCGATATCGAAATTGCGACTACTTATAACCGACGTAAAGAATCTGAATTGTTGCCTATCCACGGGTACCATGTTTAGAGCTGCAAGTTTGCTCGCGTAGTTGCCCGGTTCGAAGGTGCTGATACTTATCAGAAAAAGCGGTAGACGGGTCAAGCGCAAGGGCTCGACTTTCGTCTTGAAAATCGGCTCGGTTACGCGATCCATCTTTATTGGTTTTGCTTCATCTATACCACATTCCTTCCCAAAAAAGAACCGCCCGAGCCGGCGATTGTCAATAGTCGTGTACAAATTCCCAAAATGCTATACTCCGTTTATCTTATGCAATTCTTCTCGAAAAAAATCGGCATTGATTTGGGGACGGCCAATATCCTGGTTTTCGTGCCTGGCAAAGGTGTTGTTTTGAACGAGCCGTCAGTTGTCGCCGTGAACGAACAGGACAATAGGATCGTCGCTATCGGCGAAGAGGCCAAGCAGATGATTGGCCGCACGCCCGACAACATCGTTGCATATCGACCAATGAAAGACGGCGTGATTGCCGACTATCGCGTGACCGAAGCCATGCTTAAATATTTTATCGGCAAAGCTTTGGGTAAATTTTCGCTCTGGAAGCCAGATGTTATGGTTTCGGTCCCAGCAGGAATCACTTCGACCGAGCGTCGCGCTGTCGTCGAGGCTACTATAAAAGCTGGTGCAAAGAATGCATATATCGTCAAAGAGCCGATTCTCGCCGCTATCGGCGCGGGCATTCCCATTTATCAGAGTCAGGGCCACATGATTGTCGATATCGGTGGAGGTACGACCGACGCGGCGGTGATTTCACTCGGCGGCATAGTCGCCTCGAACTCGGTCAAAGTCGCGGGGGATAAAATAGACGCAGCTATTGCTGACTACATTAAAAAAACATTCAACCTCGCTATCGGCGATCGCACGGCCGAACAGGTGAAAATGAAAATAGGAAGCGCGGTACCAATGGAAGAACCGCTCGTCGCCACAATCAAAGGCCGCGATTTCGTACAGGGCTTGCCGCGCACGGCGCAGGTCACGACGAATGAGATCGTCAAAGCCATCGACAAAGAATTGCGTGCCATTGTCAAAGCTATCAAAGACGTCTTGCAAGAAACTCCGCCAGAACTCGCCTCTGATATTATTGATCACGGTATTATTCTAACTGGCGGATCGTCGATGCTGCGCAATTTGCCCGAGCTTATTTATCAGAAAACTGGTGTCAAAGCCCGCGTTGCTGACGAACCGCTCTACTGCGTCGTGCGGGGGACTGGTGTTGCGCTCGAACATTTGGACACGTACAAACGTTCTATCATTTCAAAACGCTGATATACTATAAAGGTATGATCGAAGCACTTGCAAACGGCATCAACCATCACGCCTACTTGCTTGAAGGCGATATCGAGCCGTCGTACGAGGCACTTTTGAAAACTCTTACCATGCTCGAAGTCGCGACGCTCGGCAATCCGGATCTCTTTATCAAAGACTACGAAAACTTGCTCATCGACGACGTTCGCGAGATCAAAGACTTCGAAGCCGAATCTCCTTTTCACAAGCACGGACGCAAGATAGTTATTTTAAAGACGCGCATGTTTTCCTATCCGGCGCAGAATGCGCTTTTAAAAGTTTTCGAAGAGCCGCGTCCGGGCGTTGTATTTTTTCTAATACTGCCGGATTCGAGCAAACTGTTTCCGACTCTTCGTTCGCGCTTGTTCGCCGTGTCGGGACGCTTCGCTGCCGATGATCAGTTACGCGAAGACGCCCGGGCTTTCCTCGCGATGGACAAGAAGCAGCGACTCGAATTCATAAAAGTTTTTACTGATATGGAATCAAAACCGCTCCTCAAAGAAAAGTCGGTAAAGTTTTTAAATTTCCTCGAGAAAGAGATTGCAAATGGTAAGGCAGGGGACAAGAAAAAAGCCGAAGAGCTCTATCTTGCCAAGAAATATGTCGGTGACCAGGGTTCAAGCCCAAAGATACTTTTGGAGCATGTTGCGGTGACGGTGTAGGGCGCGTATTTCGGCATATTTTGGGGTACTTGACAAGAATTTCAATCCGTGTATAATACTTCCGAAACTTCAGAGCAATTCCGCCCTGGAGAAAAACCAAAGTTCCATGAAAGTGAAAGCACTGCTGATCGCGGTGGCCCTCGCGGCTATCGCTCCGGTGTCGGCCTCGCCGCCGCCGGATAATCCTGAACGCCATTTCTGCTTCGAAGACAAGTTGGACTACGCGATGATCAAGGACGACGCCAGCCCATTCGGCTTCCGCTACAGCACCATGCTGGTGGTCCTCGAGAACAAGTACAGCGCCGCAACGGCCGTGCTGTCCGCCCCGGACCCCGGGGTGCCGCCCGACGTCGGGTGGAACTGTTCCAGCGATATCATCTACAGCCAATCCGATTTCAACTTGAACCTCAACAGCAGTTGCCAAGCGGCCGTGATGTGGATGGACCCCGACGTGGGCATCAGCGCATCGCAGAAGTACGCCTTGGTTGAAGAAAGTGATCAGCAGTTCGGCCCGAGGTGCTCACATGAGAGCGCCGGCCTACCCAGTGCAAGCACCAGTGTGGTGGTGAGCGATGCGCCCTTGCAGGCGAACGTCGCGCCGCGACCGGTGTGGCGATGTTAGAGCGTCGCCGAAAAGCACGTGTCTGTAGCGCGATTTCCAAGACGAAACTACTAAGTTTCCAGAGCAAACACTTGGCAGTCAAGCGAAAGACATGTGGAGAGCCCCAGCATTCGTACGCTGGGGCTTTTTTCTTTTTTAAAAATTATTTTTCTGCTACAATTACTCCATGAGTTACAACTTTTCTGCTTTCAAAGACGCTGTTGTTAAGGCGCAAGAATGGCTTGCCAAAGAATACGCGAGCCTGCACACCGGCCAGGCGAGCCCAAACGTCTTGGACGGTATCTTTGTCGATTCTTACGGCACCAAGCAGCCGCTTCGTAACGTTGCGTCCATTTCCATCGAAGATCCAAAAACACTTCGCGTCGTACCGTGGGATAAGCAGCAGGTCAAAGAAATAGAAAAAGAAATCATTACCTCGGACCTCGGGCTTTCGGTCGCTGTTGATCAGACAGGCATGCGCGTTATCTTCCCAATGCTCACGACAGAAAACCGCGAGAAATTGGTAAAGATAGTCAAAGCAAAGCTTGAAGACGCGCGCGTGACTATTAAAAAAAATAGGGAAGACGTTGTTCGTGATATAGACCGCGCTGCGCGCGAAGGCGGCATGTCCGAAGACGAAAAACTGCGCGCCAAAGAAGAGCTACAGAAATTAGTTGACGACGGCAACGCAAAACTTGAAGAGCTTTTCCGCGCCAAAGAGTCGGTGGTCATGGGCAAATAATCTGTGTCGATTATCCTTTTCATTTTTATATTGGCCGTTCTTATTATCGTGCATGAGTACGGGCACTTTATTGTGGCTAAAAAGGGCGGTATTCGCGTCGACGAATTCGGACTCGGATTCGGCCCGCGGCTTGCTCGACTTTTTCGTAGAAAAGGAACTGACTTTACTTTGAACGCGCTTCCGTTTGGGGGCTTCGTCAAGATTTATGGCGAAAATCCCGACGACGTTGATCCAGACAGTCTCGATCGCAAGCGTTCGCTTGCGGCCAAACCTAGGTGGCTTCAGGCGCTAGTGCTTTTTGCCGGACCTTTCATGAATTTTTTCTTCGCGTGGCTAGTCATTTTGGTGAGCCTGTGGATTGGACTACCGACAACGATTGGCGACAATATGGACAGTCGGTTCGTATATGAAGAGTCTTCTATAGTGACGCAAGTCATGCCGGGTTCTCCAGCCGAAATTTCTGGCCTTCGTCCGGGAGACAAGATTTCGACAATAATTATTGATGACGCCGCACCTCTTGAACATGTCGACGCAAAAACTTTGCGCGAACTTGTCTTGGAAAATCCTGATGGGACATTTACTCTTACTATTGATAGTGAAATGCCAAAGACACACACACTCGTACCGACAGATATCGGCGGTGAAAAGCTTCTTGGCGTCGGCATTAATACTTTTGGTATATATAGACCAGGAATTTGGCGTGGCTTCGTCGAAAGTTTCCGATTCACCGGTATCATGATCGCCGGCATTGCCGATGCGTTGCTTGATTTGGTTGTCGGGGCATTCCGCGGTACAGCTGATATTTCAAATCTATCTGGCCCGATAGGTATTGTAGGCATGGTTGGTGACGCCAGTCGCATGGGGCTAGTATATATATTGTCTTTTGTGGCGATAATTTCTATCAATTTGGGAGTTATAAATCTCATACCTTTTCCAGCGCTTGATGGGGGACGACTACTATTTTTACTTATCGAAAAAGTCATCGGCAGGCGACTAAATTCTGGCGTTGTAAACATGGTCAACGTTGTTGGTTTCGGGTTACTGATACTTCTTATGGTTTTTGTTAGTTATCAGGACGTCATGAGGCTTCTCTAGGGCCACTTGACAACTATTTGACACTAAAATGGATTGATGATAGTATGGGGCTACACATGACGGGCCTCCGGGCCTTATTTATCAAGTAATAGAGATACATGGCAATTATTTCATTCCGACCAAAACAGGTCAGCAAAAAACTCCTATCCGTTCTCAAGGACAGGTCGTTCGACGTTATCGCCAACCGCTACGGTTTGACAGACGACAGCGAACGCAAGACGCTCGAGGCTATCGGCGGCAAATACGGAATTACTCGCGAACGTGTTCGTCAGATCGAGAATGCGGCGCTTGCTTCCATTAGAAAGTCCAAAGAAATGGAAGAGTCGAAAGAGGTTTTCGACGAACTTCGCACTGTCCTAAATGGTCTTGGCGTTGTTGTAGAAGAAGACGAACTTCTCTCTCATATTGCCAAGGACAAGGCTACTCAGAATCACGTGCATTTGTACCTTGTTTTGGGTGACGAATTCACAAAGCATAAAGAAGATGATGACTTCAGAGCACGATGGTCTCTTTCACACGACGTCGTGGATCGTGTTCACGAAGCACTTGAAAAACTCTACTCCTCTCTTGGTGACGACGAACTTGTGACCGAGACAAAAATCATCGAAAAGTTTTTGAGCCATGTCAAAGACTTGTCGGAAGAACAGCGCGATGAAGAGATAATCCGTCGCTGGCTTCGCTTGTCGAAAAATATCGGCAAGAACCCGCTTCACGAGTGGGGACGCGCCGATTCTAAAAACGTCAAAACGCGCGGCGTCAAGGACTACACGTACCTCGTCATGCGCAAGCACGGCGAACCGATGCACTTCCGTGAAGTCGCCGAAGCCATCACCAAAACTTTCAACCGAAAGACTTTGGCGGCCACTACGCATAACGAACTCATCAAGGACCCTCGTTTCGTTCTCGTTGGCCGAGGTCGCTACGCTTTGAAGGAATGGGGATACAAGCCTGGAATTGTTCGTGAAGTTATTGCTTCGATCATCAAAGAAAATGGTCCGATGACCAAAGACGAGATCGTCGACGCAGTTTTGAAGGAACGATTCTTGAAGCGAAACACCATCTTGGTCAACCTCCACAACGCAAAATATTTCAAGAAGACCAAAGACGGCAAATATACGAACGCGTAAAGAAACTCACAAAAGCCGCGCGCCGAAAGGCGCGCGGCTTTTGTCTTGATGCTATAATATTTCCATGTTCCCAGGAATGGAGGCTATAACTTTGCCGACAGCCGAGATTATCGAGCGTTCACTCTCGCTCATTTTGTATTTGGCGCCATTACTTCTTATACCGCTTGGCTGGCGACTTTGGGTTGAGCATAGAAACGCGGACTGGATCTCGAATATAAAATGGATACTAATAGAAGTTAAAATCCCGCGTGATATTTACAAGTCGCCACAAGCCATGGAAATGGCACTTGGCAACGCACTTCTTCAGGGCGGCGGTGTCGGTGAGCGCTATAAGCGATATTGGGAGGGCAGGGTACTTTTTTGGTTTTCACTCGAAATTATTTCTACCGAAGGTGACATACATTTTTATATTCGTGCGCCAAAGCAGTTTAGGAACGTGATTGAGAGTCAGATTTACGCTCAGTATCCCGAAGCCGAAATAGGCGAGGTCGCTGACTACACGCTGCCAGTGCTCGCTTCTATGCGCGAAGAAGAGTGGGCTATGTGGGGCACCGAATTCAAGTGCACAAAAGAAGAGGCTTATCCTATCCGAACATATGCCGACTTCGGACTCGACAAGCCTATATCCAAAGCCGAAGACGCAGCCGGATTAATCGATCCAATAACCCCACAGATTGAGTGGATGGGTACAATGAAGAAAGACGAGCATGTTTGGTTTCAAATCATCGTGCGCGCATCCAAAGACAGTTTTTCGACGGGTGGCTTGTTTCCGAAAAAAGTTGATTGGAAAACCCGTGCAAAAAATGTCATTAAAGAGATCCAGGAAAAATATGACTCAACAGACTCGATTGAGCTTTTGGGTAAGCGCCTGAAAATGTCCAAGACCGAGCAAGAAGCTATTGCGGCTATTGAGCGTAGTCTAAGTAAACCAGCTTTTGATATAGGAATGCGCGCCATATATTTGGCCAAGAAGCCAGCATTTCGTGGGGAAAATATCACAGGTCTTACCATGATGTTGCGACAATACGGCTCTGGACATTTGAACAGTTTTGCGCCGACGCGCTCGACGGACTTTCCAAATCCATGGGATGACCCATCAGGAAAGAAAAAGCTCGAGCTAAAAAGGAACATGCTCCATGCGTACATCGACCGAGGCTGGTTTTATCCGCCGCACAAGCGTCCGCATTTTGTTTTGACATCAGAAGAGCTCGCTACGGTATTTCATTTTCCTGGTCGTGTTTCGACTACGCCTACGTTCAAGAGAATCGAGTCAAAAAAATCCGAACCTCCAGTCAATTTGCCTGTCTAAACCATGTACGACTTTATTTCGCCCGAACCTATCGATCGTCCGCGTTCTCGTTGGAAACGCGTGCTTGCCATAGGATTGATCATAATCGGAGGCATTGCTCTTGGACAAGCATTTACACCACCTTCGGCCTTTCCGGCTGACACGGTTATTACAATCGAACAAGGTCAGAGTCTCGGCTCGATCGCGCGCAACTTTGAAGACAAGGGGCTAGTCCGTTCGGCCGGTATTTTTGAAACACTTGTTGTTTTGGTCGAAGGAGACAGGGGTATTGCGGCCGGTGATTATGTTTTTGAAGTTCCGGTCAATGCTCTTGAACTTGCGCGGCGCGTCACTGGTTCGGACTTTGGTATAGGCAAGATTTCGGTGACCCTGCCGGAAGGTTTGACTATTGCCGAGATGGCTAGCGTGCTCGACGCCAAGCTCTCTAATTTTGATGCGGCAGCATTTGTGTCCGCAGCAAAACCTTCAGAAGGGTATCTTTTTCCTGACACGTATTATTTTTTTGCCACAACCGATGCGCCCAAGGCGATCGAAATGCTCAAGAAAACTTTTGATAAAAAGGTGACGCGCGGACTTGCGGCGGATTTCGCCGTAAGTCCGCGCGCTATGACGGACATAATTATTATGTCTTCTATTGTCGAGGCCGAAGCGCATGGTTCCTACGAAGAGAAGCGCATGATTGCTGGCATTTTGTGGAAACGCCTAGATGAGAAAATGCGCCTACAGGTAGACGCCACGCTTGCATACGTGACAGGGCGCGGCTCTGCCGAGCTTACTATTGCCGATCTTGAAGATGATCATCCTTACAACACTTACACACGTTTTGGGCTCCCGCCGACGCCTATCGGCAATCCCGGACTCGACTCTATTCGTGCTGCGCTTGATCCCAAGCCTTCAGAATACTACTTTTATCTCCATGACAAAGATGGTACGATACGATACGCGAAAAATTTTGAAGAGCACAAGAAAAACATCGCAACATATTTGAAATAATCACATGCGCAAACACAACCTTGCATTCGTTGATATTGAAACGACTGGATTTGATCGAGAAAAACACGAGATTATCGAGCTCGGACTTGTTTTAGTTCGCCAAAAAGGTGATCTTGGAAAAGATTTTGAAATCATCGAAGAGGTTGAATATAAGATTAGGCCAGAACATATCGAAACCGCTGATCCGCAATCTCTAAAAGTAAACGGTTACGAGCCTGGCGCCTGGATTTTCGCGAGTTCTCTTGCCGACGTAATGAAGGCTTTTGCTGAAAAAACAAAAGATGCGATATTTGTTGCGCACAATCTTACTTTTGACTATTCGTTCATCGAGCGCGCATTTGAAAAGACTGGCGTCGAAAACAAACTCTTTTATCCCAAGCTCGACACTATTTCCATGGCCTATGCCAAACTCCACGCTAATCCGCTTGTCGACAAATTTCGTTTGCAGAAATTATGCGAATATTTTGGCGTAGAAAATGCCAAGGCTCACACCGCTCTCGCTGATGCCCGCGCCCTCTTCGAGGTTTATCAAAAACTGATGCAGTTGTAAGTGCTTCCAAATTATCGCTTTTTGTTCTAGAGTGTCCGCATGGGTGAAGTGCGCAAGAAAAAGGTATTCGTCGGCGTTTCGGGCGGAGTGGATAGCTCTGTGTCTTTGGCGCTCCTGCGAGACCAAGGCTATGACGTTGTTGGTTGCTTCATAAAGACCTGGCAGCCGGATTTTGTCACTTGCACATGGAAAGAAGAGCGCCGAGATGCTATGCGCGTATGCGCCAAACTAGGTGTCCCGTTTGTCATGATTGATGCAGAAGCCGCTTATCGTGACCACGTCGGTAAATATTTCATCGACGAATACAAGGCTGGCCGGACACCTAATCCCGACGTAATGTGCAATCGCGAAATAAAGTTCGGTATTTTTTTGGATTACGCGCTCGCGCACGGAGCCGACTACGTAGCCACGGGTCACTATGCGCAAACGGAAGCAGTAAACAACAAGCATTACTTACTAAGGGCGGGGAAAGACGAGGCAAAGGACCAGAGTTATTTTTTGTGGACGCTCACACAAGAACAACTATCAAAAATAATATTTCCCATTGGACATCTGCAAAAATCAGAAGTCCGTAAGATTGCTGCAAAATATGATTTATTGACGGCAACTAAAAAAGATTCACAAGGCGTTTGTTTTTTAGGACCAATCGATATGAAAGAATTTCTCGCACACTATATCGACAAAAAACGCGGAGACGTTCTCGATGTAGATGGAAATGTCATTGGTTATCATGACGGCGCGCTATTTTTCACGCTCGGTGAACGCCACGGTTTTATTATTACAAAAAAAGGTAGCGACGATACTCGGCTATACGTCGTTGACCGCAATCTTGCTGACAATACTATTACGGTCGCTGGTCGAGGTCCGACCTCGACCAGAGGCTTGCGGACCGAGATACGGATTGAAAATTGGAATTGGATCCAAAAACCAGAAAATGGCAAGATTTATGGGGCCCGTATTCGCTACCAACAACCCCTTCAGGCGTGCCGTGTAGAGGGCGAGATGGTCATATTTGATCAACCGCAGGAAGCCGCGGCGCCTGGGCAGTCGTGTGTCGTTTATGATGCAGGAGTTTTGATAGGGGGAGGTATTGTAGGCCGTAGCTCTTGACAAAATTTTCAAAAGCCGTAGGATACCTCGTAGGTGCAGTGTGCGTTGGCATGCTGAAGGTGCGGGCGGGCGTGTTTTTGCCGAATGTGAAGTTGAAAATAGTGAAGTTGTCGGATTTTTACGCTGACAGACCCAAACCTTACAACCCTCGCCCATCAGCGGGGGTTGTTTCTTTGGGGCTATGCCGTATACTAAATGCCATGGAAAGCGCAGTTATCCGCAAGAAATTCTTGCAATTTTTTGAATCAAAAGGGCATACAACTATCCCCTCGGCCTCGCTAGTACCAGTCGGGGACTCGTCGGTACTCTTTACGACTGCTGGTATGCAGCCACTAGTACCGTATCTTTTAGGTGCGTCGCATCCTGCTGGTACGCGCCTAACTAGCGCGCAAAAGTGCGTCCGCACGGGCGATATCGACGACATCGGCGATAATCGTCACCTTACTTTTTTTGAAATGCTTGGTAACTGGTCGCTCGGCGATTATTTCAAAGACGAATCGATTGCTTGGAGCTACCAATTTTTGACTAACAAAGACGTCGGGCTCGGTCTTGATCCGTCGCGGCTCTACGTCACTTGTTTCGAGGGCGACGAGAGTGCGCCGCGTGACGAGGAATCTAAATCTATCTGGATGAAGGCCGGCATTCCCGAGTCGCGGATCTATTTCTTGGGCAAAGACGATAACTGGTGGGGACCAGGCGACAATGGTCCGTGCGGACCAGATACAGAAATCTTTTATGATGTTACTGGCAAGCTTGGCGAGCTTTCGCATGAACAGTTTCTCTTGGCACAAAAGAGCGAACAAGTTATCGAGATCTGGAATAACGTTTTCATGGAGTATGAATCGCGCGACGGCAAAGTTGTTGGTAAACTCGCGCAGAAAAATGTCGATACGGGCATGGGTCTTGAGCGCATTACCGCTGTTGTCAACGGCAAGACGAGCGTCTACGATACCGACCTCTTTAGTAGTGAATCAACAAAAGAAGATAGAGTCGTAGCTGACCATGTAAAAGCCGCCCTCTTTCTAATATCTGATGGTGTTTTACCAGGAAATACTGGTCAAGGATATATTGTTCGTCGCTTGATTCGTCGTGCGGTTAGGTTTTCCAAAGAACCGCTTGTAGACAAGATTAATGCAGTCAAGAAATTGTATGCGGGAATTTATGAACTCGACGATCATGGAGAGATAGAAAAAGAAGAGGCAAAGTTTCGCACGACGCTCGAGAAGGGTATGAAAGAGTTTGAAAAAGGCGAGCGCGATGCATTTGTATTGTTCACGTCTTACGGTTTTCCATTCGAGATGACCGAAGAACTTGCTCGTGAGCGCGGAGAAACTCTATCGAAATCCGATTTCGATATGAAAATGGCCGAGCATCAAAAGCTCTCACAGTCTGCTTCCGCCGGCATGTTCAAGGGCGGACTTGCGAATCATAATGAAGCGACGATCAAGCTCCATACAGCGCATCACTTACTTCTCGCCGCACTTCAGCAAGTGCTCGGTCCCGAGGTAAAACAGCGGGGAAGCAATATTACCGAAGAGCGCCTGCGCATCGATTTCTCATTCGACCGCAAGATGACCGACGAAGAGAAGAAGCGTGTCGAAGATATCGTGAACGACGCCATTTCGCGTGACTTGAAAGTTATTCGCCGAGAAATGACGCGTGATGAAGCCGAAAAGATCGGCGCGCAGATGGAGTTTGGTGCAAAATACGGTGATACGGTTTCGGTTTACTTTATCGAAAACGAAAACGGGGAAGCTTTTAGCAAGGAGTTCTGTGGTGGGCCTCATGTCGAACATACTGGCAAACTCGGTCATTTCAAGATTCAAAAAGAAGAAGCCTCGAGCCAGGGCGTCCGACGAATCAAAGCAGTTTTGGGATAATGTTTTCAACTTCTTTGTCGCGCAGGTTTGGCGTATACTGGACGCATGTTGTTTTCTTCTCGTAAAGAAGAGTTTGTGCTCGTGCTTGATATTTCGTCGGGAAGCGTCGGCGGCGCGTTCTTTTTAAAACGTCCGTACGCGCCGCCGTTTGTGGTCGAGTCTGTCCGTACAGTTTTGCCGCTTCGCGAAGAACTCGATACCGCGCGTCGCACGGCCGACATGCTTCGTGCCGTCGACGAAACTTGTCGTCAGTTACAGCGTTCTATAGCTCGCCGTCCGGATAAAATAGTTTGTTTGCTTGCGACACCTTGGGCTTATGGTCATGTGCGTTCAATAGCTTACCAGGCCGAAGAATTTTCCGTCACTGAAAAACGCATCCGCACTCTTGTTGATGCCGAAATGGATAGATTTCGTTCCGAGTGGCAAAATCTTTCCGAAATCATAGACAAGCGTGTAATCAAAGTCTCGCTGAACGGTTACACTATCGAGCGACCGCATGGCAAGCGTGCACGTACTCTTGATATCGATATTTTTGCGAGCTTAAGTGATGGCCGGCTTATTGCTAGGCTCGAAGAAACTATTCACAAGACATTCAAGGCCAAAATCGCTCTCATGTCCCGCACCGCGGCAGATTTTATCGCTGTGCGAGACATGTTCGAACTCCAAAACGACTTCATAATACTAAGAGTTGGAGAAGATACCTCAGAGGTTTCGGTTATGAGAGACGACTGTTTGGTCGGCACGGCATTTTTCCCATTTGGGACCCAAGGCGTCGCGCGATCGGTCGCCGCCGCGCTTGGTATTTCGACGACACGCGCCGCTTCGCTTCTTGCTACTTATCGCCTTGGACTTTTAGATGAGGATCACGCAACACGATTTATAGACTCACTAGAACATATTGGAATAGATTGGTTGCGAGAGCTCGCTGGTATCTTGGTACGGCTAGTACCTGATCGCCATATACCGCATGCGGTTTTCGTAGTTGCAAGTGACGAAATGGATACATGGTTCCGATCTTTGGTTTCTATTTCACGTATCCCGGAATTCACACTAAGCTTTGATGATTTCCATGCTATACTTGCTGACAAGAAGACGCTGGCGCAGTTTGCCGAATTCCGTTCCGGCGTCGAGAAAGATCCGTCGCTTATTATGGCGGCGGCAGTCATAAATCGTCTATGACACCTATGCAAAAAAATTACATACACGACATCAAGCCATCAGGCCGCACTCAAAAGCGCCGAGAGGCATTTCATCGTGCTCACGAAAGGCGCATGCACGAAGTAGAAGAAACTTACGACGATCGTCGTTATGAATCTGGCGGAGGAAGTTCTCGCGGAATGTGGTACATCGCAGCGTTTGCGTTGGCAGCGCTTGTCTTTGCTCTTACGTATGTCTTTGCTGGCGCAACAATAACAGTCACGCCGCGTACCGGTTCTGTAGAGCTATCCGGCCCGATTCTCGCAGAAAAGGAATCTCGCAATGGTCTTTCTTTCGAGATGCTAGTTTTAGACGCAGAAGAAAGTTCAAGTGTAGCCGCAGGTGAAAAGCGCTATGTCGAGCGCAAGGCAACCGGACGAGTTCGACTTTTCAATGATCATTCTTCCTCTCCACAAAAACTTCTAATAGATACTCGTCTTGAAAGTCCCGAAGGACGTATTTACAAAACCAAGACCCCAGTGACGATACCTGGACAGACTATTGCAGGAGGTAAAAAGACTCCGGGTTCTGTCGAGGTAGATATATACGCCGATGAGGCTGGCGAAGCTTACAACACTACAGAATCTGATTTCAAAATAGTCGGCTTTAGAGGTTCTCCAAAGTATGAACATTTTTATGCTCGCTCCATTACTCCGATAAGCGGTGGTTTTCGCGGAGACACTTATGATATTGGCGATGATGTTTTGGCTAGCGAGACAGAAAGGCTTCGTGCTGAGCTTCGTGAAAAACTCGTAGAGCAGGCCGGAGCGGAGTTACCGACTGACTTTGTAATGTACGAAGACGTCGCCACATTCTTGTTTGACGAACCAGTAGTCGAAGAGGGATCCGATGGCTCTGTTGTGGTTCGCCAGGGCGGTGTCATGAACGCAGTAATATTCAAAGAGTCCGATCTTACAGACGCTATCGTCGATCGTGTTATTGCCGACAAAGAAGACAATCAAGTACGCATTCCTAATATAAGAGAGTTAACCATAATGCTTGATCCTAAGAGTGTAATAACCGATCCAGAATCCATGACAGACATAAAACTTTTGATAGATAGTCGTGTCGAGGTGGTTTGGGAAGTAGAAGAAGCCGCCATAAAAGAGGCTTTGGCTGGGTCAAAGAAGCGGACATTTGATAGCACGATGCTTTCCTTCAAGAACATAGACAAAGCGGAACTCAAATTAAAACCATTCTGGAGATCGTCGTTACCCGAAAAGGTGGGATCAATAAAGATTATAAATACGCTGGAAAACGGTGATCAAATTTGACCACCATCGTTATTCCTGATACCATCTTAGCGACCTGATGAAAGACGACCCAAATACAATAGTCGTAGTAGGCAGTGTGACAGAGTCCTTGCCTAACGCGACATTTCGCATAGAGCTCGATGATGACCATAAGATAATGTTGGCTTATTTGTCTGGCAAGATGCGCAAATTCCGCATCAAGATAGTTATCGGCGATCGGGTTGAAGTGGTTACCGACGTTTCAAGGGAAAAGGGGAGGATTACAAGGAGGCTGTAGGCGAGATTTACCACCCTTTATACTTTTCCAGGAAAATATGGGGTAAGGACTTGCATTATTTTCTCTTTCGGGTTACTATAGGGACTCCTTAAATTTATTAGGACTTTTATCACGTTTTAGCATCCATGAAGATCAAGGCTTCGATCAAAAGAAAGAATCTCGCCCAGGGCGATCAGCTCGTCCGACGCCGTGGCAAGATCTTCCGGATCAACAAGAAAAATCCTCGTCGTAAAGCACGACAGGGCTAGTATTATTTTCGATATGCGTATTGCAGGTATCACCATAAAGGATGAGCAGCGTGTAGAGATAGGCCTAACAGGCCTTTTTGGTGTCGGACGTTCACGCGCCCACGCCATATTGGATGAAGCGGGCGTCGATTACGGAAAAAAGTCTAAAGACTTGACTACCGACGAAGAGAACGCCATCCGTAAAGCTGTTGAGAAATACAATATCGAAGGTAATTTGAAGCGTGAAGTCTCGGCAAATATCAAGCGCTTGAAGGACATCGGCTCTTATCGAGGGTCTCGTCATGCCAAGCACTTGCCGTCTCGTGGTCAACGCACCAAGACCAACTCACGCACGATCCGAGGCAACGTCCGAAAGACCATGGGCAGCGGACGCGTAACAGCAACTAAGACATAGTCCTATGGGCAAGAAACGAATTGTAAAATCCGGCGCATCGTCGGAATCAAAAGCAAAAGCTGCATCAAAGGTCTCCAAGAAAAAAGTTTCCGAGGGCATTCTTTATGTGGAAGCAACTTTTAACAACACCAAAGTCTCTTTGACAGACAGGAAGGGCAACGTTCTTTTCTGGTCTTCATCCGGAAGCCTCGGTTTTAAAGGGGCCAAAAAGGGCACGCCTTTCGCCGCTGCAAAAGTAGGTGAAGTCTTGGCAGAAAAGGCTGAGATGGTCGGCATGAAAGAGGCTGACGTGGTCGTCAAAGGTGTTGGTACGGGCCGCGAATCTGCTATCAGATCTTTTATGTCTCGAGGTGTAGAGATAACCTCCATTAAAGACAGAACCCCGGTCCCACACAATGGACCAAAGGCGCCTAAGCCGCGCCGAGTGTAAGCTAAGCATTATTGTTTAAGTATCCGATTGAGTTATGAAACTAGGGCCAAAATATAAAATCGCACGACGTCTCGGCGCTGCTGTCTTTGATAAGACGCAGGGTCAGAAATTCGCGCTCGCTGAAGCCAAAAATACAAAAAAAGGCGGCAAGCGCAAGCAGTTGTCCGAATACGCCCAGCAGCTTTTGGAGAAGCAGCGCATTCGATATACCTACAATATCACCGAAAAACAGTTTGAAAATTACGTAAAAGAAGCTCTCGCTACTCGAGAGGGTTCTTCGGCTGATGTTTTGCGCGAGCTTCTCGAGGTGCGCTTGGACAACGTTGCATACCGCATCGGCCTTGCTCCGACGCGTCAGGCGAGTCGCCAGCTAGTTTCGCACGGCCATCTTGCGGTCAATGGACGCAAGACCACTGTTCCGTCATACCGACTAAAGATCGGCGACGTTGTTTCGGTGCGCGAAGGTTCGAAGAAGAGTGTTATGTTCGCCGATATCGCAAAGAAGATAGAAAAGGCAGTCGTGCCCGTCTGGCTATCTTTCGATGCTGGCGCGATGACCGGAGGAATTAAACAGAAGCCGACCAAAGAAGGCGCGATCCTAGACTTTGCCCGCGTCCTTGAATTCTATAGCCGCTAAACATTATTCATAATCATAAGTGCGTATGGTTGAATCAAACATCATTTTGCCGTCGAAGCCGAGACTTGTCTCCGAAGAGGGGAATAAAGGCGTTTACGAAATCGACAATCTGTACCCTGGCTATGGTCACACCCTGGGTAATTCGCTCCGCCGCATAATTCTTTCGTCGCTTCCGGGCGCCGCTATTACGAGCTTGAAAATCGACGGAGTCGATCATGAGTTCGCTGTTATGGATGGCGTCAAGGAAGACGTTTTGAATATCATATTGAACCTCAAGAAAATCCGTTTCAAAGTCGCGACCAGTGAACCTCAGATGGTCACTCTAAAATGGAAAGGTGTCGGCACCGTCAAGGCAAGCGATATCGAAGTTCCAGGCCAGGTTGAAGTTTTGACTCCAGACCAGTACATTTGTGAAGTCACGGACAAGAAAACCGAAATCACGATGGAGATCTATATACAAAAAGGTCTAGGTTATGTTTCCAAAGAAGACATCCAAAAAGAAAAAATGTCGATCGGCCATATCGCAGTCGACGCTATATTTACACCTGTTCGTCGCGTAGCTTACGAGGTTGAAAACATGCGCGTTGGTGATTCGACAAACTACAACCGCTTGCGTGTCTCTGTCGAAACTGACGGAACATACACACCTCGTGAAGCAGTTGAGCGTGCAATCGAGATCATGATACTCCAGCTCCAGTCTATTCACGATTTCAAAGGTCTTGATGAGAAGCCACAGGAACTAATTGACGCTGTCGAGCAGGAGATCAAAGACGTTCAGGGAGAAAAAGAATCCGCAGAAGGTGAAGACGAAAAAGAAATTATGAAAACTCGTATCGAGGACCTTAATCTCTCGACTCGCACCCTAAACGCTCTCACAAATGCTAAAATCCGCACTGTCGGAGGCATTGCTAGAAAGTCGGCTGACGACTTGCTAGCGGTGGACGGCATGGGCGACAAGGGACTTCAGGAAATCAAGAGGACCTTGAGTAATTTTGGAATTCTGCTAAAGTAGGGCAACTGTAATAAACCAGTATGAGACATCACGATAACAAGCGAAAATTTGGAAGGACCAGGAACGTGCGGAACGCGCTCATCAAGAGCTTGGCTCTTTCGCTTGTAATCCACGGCCGAATCCAGACGACCGAAGCCAAAGCCAAAGAACTTCGTCCGTTTATCGAGAAATTGGTCACTCGTGCCAAGTCCGGCACGTTGGCTGATCGCCGCACGATCGTTTCTCGCCTTATGAACCGCGCTCCGGAGACAAAGATTTTGGTCGAAGAAGTGGCTCCTAAATTCAAAGACGTTGCTGGAGGTTACACTCGCATCATGAAGCTCCCTCCGCGAAAGTCTGACGGAGCCAAGATGGCGCTTATAGAATTTGTAAAATAATATGCAGTACGTCATCGATGCAACTAACAAGAAATTGGGACGAGTCGCACAGGAAGCGGCTAGCATTCTCATGGGCAAGAACGATGCTTCGTTTGAGCGCCAGACCCTTTCTTCCAACAAGGTCGTAATTGAAAACGCTTCGAAAGCTGACATTTCTGACTCAAAGAAAGAAAATGTCGAATACGAGCGATACTCTGGATATCCAGGCGGTCTCGTCTACGAAAAGATGAAGCGCACGATCGAAAAGAAAGGGTACGCAGAAGTTTTCCGTTATGCAGTCATGGGTATGCTACCGGCCAATCGTATCGCCGACAAGATGATGAAGAATTTAACTGTCAAAGAATAATATGTCCGCTACTAAAGAACGATATTTTGAAGCCGTTGGACGCAGGAAAACTGCGACTGCTCGCGTACGCATCACACCGGCCGCCAAGGCGTCTTTCATCGTCAACGACAAGCTCTTGACCGAGTATTTCTCTGTCACTGACTTGCATGACATTGCTGGTGAAGCTTTTGCCAAGCACAAGCTCGACAAGAAGTTCGCTGTCACGGCGAAAGTAATGGGCGGAGGCATCAATGCTCAGGCCGAAGCGATTCGTCTTGGCATTACACGTGCTCTCGTCAAATTCGACGCCGAGCTCCGCAGCCCGCTCAAAAAGCTAGGACTCTTGAAGCGCGATCCGCGCGCTCGCGAACGCCGCAAGGCTGGTCTCGCGCAAGCTGCTCGAAAGAGGAAGCAGTGGAGCAAGCGTTAGTCCTGCGAAGCCTTGGCGAAGAAGGATTAACGAAATATTCACAAAAAGCCCCGCGAGGGGCTTTTTGCTTGACGCATTTAGGTAATTAAGGTAAGTTGGGCAAAACCTTACAACCATGGGACTTTTCAGCTTTCTAGCTACTGAACGTAGACAAAAGAGTAAACAGGCTGCTCTTGAAACGCAGTGGGAGAAGAACAGTGAATACATCCATCGGATCATCGATGGTCACTATCATTTGGCCTCGGAAATCTCCGAAGAAGAAAAGGCAATGTCGAAAAAGTCTTTCGATGCTTGGATGAGAAAGGAGTATGAAAGTTGGCAAGCCGTTCCCCGGCAGACACACCAAAGGAGAATGGAGGCAATTGAAGAAAACCTTCCGAACAACTTTATGTGGAAGGAGTGGAGAGAAGGTGAAGTTCTTGAAGAAGTGTTTCTCAATGCTTTCACTGAGCCGTTCCCTTCGACCCATGATATGCCTGAGTGGGCAGTTTCTACGAAGGTCGCCGATCTACTGATCTTGAAGGACGTCTCGATCAGGGATTCTACGAACTATCGTGTGAAGATCAGGCATCACTATGTGAACCACAACATGATCAAGGGGATCATCCAGTTCGATCTCTATAAGCTGGAGACTTACGCGAATAATTGACCTCACCAAGGTTGAAGGCGCTCCGCACGGGGCGCCTTTTTCGTTTCTTAATACCTAATACTTACTACTTACTATTTACTTCGTGCTAAAATAAAAATCTATGACCCAAGCTGAAGCTCTCCAAATCCTCAAAACCGGCGCCAACGTTTTCCTGACCGGTGCGCCGGGTGCGGGCAAGACGTATGTGCTCAATCAGTACATCAAGTACTTGAAAGAACATGACATTCCCGTTGCGGTTACGGCTTCGACCGGTATCGCCGCAACGCACATTGGCGGCGTGACAATACATTCGTGGTCGGGTATTGGCGCGCGCGACAGTATTTCCGATATAGAGGCCGACGCTCTCGAAGGCAAGCATTACCTCTGGAAGCGTTACGAAAAAACTAAAGTCCTCGTCATCGACGAGATATCCATGCTCTCGGCCGGGCTTCTGGATGCCGTCAATAAAGTTTGTCGTGGGTTCAAAAGAAATACGGCACCTTTTGGAGGAATGCAGGTGGTTTTTGTTGGCGACTTTTTTCAGCTTCCGCCGATTACAAAAAAAGGCGACGAACCAAAATTCGCGTTTGAGTCCGAGGCCTGGAAAGAAACCAATCCGCTCGTGCTCTACATCACCGAACAGCACCGCCAAGAAGACGATACACTTTTGTCTGTTCTCGATCGTATTCGTCGTGGCGACATAGAAGACGAATTCGTCGACCTATACGACCGCCTAAACGTCGAGCTGCCCGACACGACGCGCGCCACGCGGCTCTTTACGCACAATGTCGACGTCGACGGGCTCAATGCCGAAGAGCTAGACAAACTAGACGACGAAGAGCGTTACTACGAAATGGAAACGGAGGGCAAAGAAAATCATGTCGAGCGACTCATCGCTTCATGTCTTTCGCCCGAACAACTGTGTCTCAAGCGCGGAGCCGTTGTCATGTGCACGAAGAATAATTTTGACAAAGGTTTCGTCAACGGTACGCTCGGCGAAGTGACCGATTTTGAAGACGATACAGATTTTCCTATCATCACTACCAACGACGGTCGGCAGATTGTAATCGAGCCCGACGAGTGGGCGATCCAAGACGGCGATAAACGGCTGGCGGTTATTCGCCAAGTGCCGCTTCGTCTTGCCTGGGCTATTACCGTACACAAGAGTCAGGGCATGAGCCTCGATGCTGCGCAGATTGACCTCGGGCGCGCGTTCGAATTCGGCCAGGGTTATGTCGCGCTATCGCGAGTGCGGACGCTCGCGGGCCTCTCGCTCCTTGGGTTCAACGCAAATGCATTGATGGTTCATCCGAAAGTCATGCAGGAAGACGCTCGCTTGCGCAAAAAATCCGAAGACATCGCGGCGTATCTGGGCACAAAGAGTGAAGAAGACATGAAAAAATCCCACGAAGAATTCATAACTCGTGTTGGCGGCTCGATCGACGTTATCGACCTGGCCGCGCGGGAAGCCGAAGATGAACGCATTTCAACTTTTGAAAAAACAAAGCGCATATTACTCGAAGGCAAATCTATTGCCGAGATCGCAACAGAGCGCGGCCTGACCGACCAAACGGTTATCGACCACTTGGAAACGCTCGTCGACAAAGGTCTCATTTCCGTCGACAAGCTTGATCACATCCGTCCCAAGACGCGCGCTTTTGCCGACCTGGTAGCGACATTTCAATCCGTTTACGACGCAACAGGGGAGACGAACCTCGCGCCGGTCAAACGCAAGGCTCCAAAAGCCTCGTACCGCGACATTCAATTGGCCCGCATTTTCCTGAATAAATAAGGGTTTTCCACAGGCCATTGACATTTGGTTATTCTTTGTTGTATAATCTGGACAAAACCTGCACCCCAAAAACGCTACACCATGAAAAATGCGACAATTGCCCTGTTGCTACTGGCGCTGTGCGCGCCAGTGAACACTTCGGCTCAGATCGTGTTCGGTCTGTCGTCTGCGCAAAATGCCGATTGTACGAACAAGGGTTCGATCAATCTTTCCGTCGTCCCTCAGGTCGGCGGATCGTACGCGATCAACCTTTTCTCAAGCGGCTTCCTGACGCAGATCAATGGCACCGAGTCGATCGTCGACTCGACGCTCGAGATGCTGCCAGGTACTGTTACCGGCAATGCCACGTTCTATGACAGCCTTGGCATGTGGGCCGCGAGCTACCAAGTGATCCCGCTCATCGTCTCGCAAACGTGTGTTGTAACTGTCGCCTGCGAAGGCAACGCGACCGTTATCCATCCGTCGAACGGAGAGGTGACGTTCCATGTCAACGGTGAAGTTTTCGAGGGCGAAGAAGATCTCGAGCTCACAGTTGATACAGCGAACGTCCAAGTCTACACCGGTTATGGGGTCCAAGTGTTCTCACAAACAGTGTACGACACCTGCGGCACCACGACCGGCACGCCCGAGCGGCCCGAACGCCCTGCGCCGACAGTCTTTCCGAATCCAGCGACAGACGGCTCCGTGACCATCCTGGCCGAAGGCTACGATGAGTACGCGATCTACGACGTGCTCGGCGAGCTGCGTCAGAGCGCCCGCTTCGAAATGAGTGGGAAAGCGATCATCGATCTGCGAGGCTTTCCGAGCGGTCGTTACATCGCGCATGTGTCGTCGGCAACGGCGCATCACATTATCCGCTTCGTGGTCTTGTAGCTACCTACATCTTGCAAGCCGTCCTCTTAGAGGGCGGCTTGTTTGCTTGTGATTGACTTTTCACACTCGGGAGCGCAAGATGATCTTGGACCAACTAAAACCCTGCTCCATGAAAATTTTTTCCTTCCTCGCGATGCTCGCGACGCCTTTTCTGGCCTTTGGCCAAACAGTGAACTGGATGCCGTACGAACGCCCTGGCGATTGTGCTGGTAATGGTACCGGGATCATCTACGACTTGTGGGACCCGGATGGCATTATCCTAAACCCTGCTACCGCGTATATCGTGAGCTACTACGGTGCTGGCGATTCGCTTGGCCTACCGATCGACACCTTTGGGCTTGTCACTGGTGAATTCCATGACTCGATTCCATTGCCATCGATCAATATCTCGACGCACAATGTCGACTCTAGCCATCGTGCGACCGTGTACTACCAATACTTCGAGTGGATGATCATGGCTGCTGTGGACTGGCAGCAATCGATATTTGTCGACTCGCTTACGATGGAGTGCGACATAGTCGAAGTCTGTCACGGCGACTCTGTACAGACGAATGGCGGCGTCGGTGTGTGGTTCCAGAATATGGCGCCGCTTGGCGTCGGAACGTCAGTCGATATTTCTGACACCGGCACTGTAGTGCTTGTTCCCGAACTTCTCTACACGGGCCGATATGACAACTGGACACCCATCATGCAATTTGTCGATCCGACTTGGGCTTCGGCAGCTGTCATGCACACCTGTGACAACCAGCATACCGGAGCTATTATGGTGTTGCCTGATGGAACCTCTCCATACGTTTATAGTCTAAACGGCGTAAACAGCAATTTCCCCGTGTTTCCTGGATTGGATGCCGGTACCTATGTTGTAAGCGTTAGCGACTCAGACGGATGCAATATCGAATTCGAAGAGATCGTGCTCGATACGTGTGATGTAATTACGAGCATCTCGGAAAATGTCGTTACCGAAAATCCGAAGCTCTACCCGAACCCAGCGAGCGATATCGTTTACGTTATCGTCGAAAGCTTTAGTTCTTACGAGCTACACGATTACGCGGGACGAATCGTTGCATCTGGCACACTCGCGGAAGGGAAGAATGTTCTCGAGGTATCGACTCTTGCAGCTGGCGCGTACCGCGTGCTGCTTCGGTCGAGCGATGGGCGCACATCTCCTGCTACGTTTGTGGTCGCGAGGTGAGGTGAACTTTCAAAGAGAGGCGGCGCGGGCAAAGCCCGCGCCGCTTTTTCTATCCCAAGCATCAGACATTGACAAGAAACAATAAAGATGATAAAGTACCATACAAACCTACGTAAAAAACGTACCATGAAAAAAGCAGGCCTTGTGGCACTTCTCATTGTTCTCTGCAGCTTCGGCTCGCAGTCCGACGCATCAGACCTCATCCAAAAGCGAATCACAGCTGGCGAGCGCTTTCTGTCGTTATTCGACTCGATACCGCGTTTGCGAGACAATTCCACAGAGGGTATCTATGCCATGCATTACGCTCGTGTAGTTAGTTATGCCATTGATAGCTTTGACGAAGCCATTCCTCAAGCGCGTCTCTGTGAAGAAATGAGTCGGGTGGAATGCCTGTCGCCCGAGCAGAGCAAGATGCTGAAAGAGCAGACCAGTATCGTGTTGGGCGAGATGCAGAATGATCTCAACACGATGATGGCGTACACCGATTCACTCTCCCTGCTTGTCAGGACTGCGAAGAAGAAGTAGCTTGAGCGTACGAATAGCAAAGAGCGTCCTCCGGGACGCTCTTTTCTATTGCAGGCCGAAACTTTCGATTAGAGATTTCTCAGTAACGGGATCGATATGCTGCGTGACGACGATCATGATTTCGTCGTGGAGACCGAGATCGTTTTTAATATTAAGGAAGAGATGTTCGAAAGGGTATGGCGAGACCCAGACAGAATTTTTCATACAGAGAAATCCTGCTTTCTTGAGGATATAGCGGATTGAGTCGCGCTCGCTCTTGCGGCTCTCCGGCAGGTCGAGTATAACCATGCGCCAAAAGCCATCCCAGCGCGTGTCGACGAGAGATTTCGGGTTCGAGAGCTTTATGGAGCGTAGTTTTTGGCGACCCTCGGGGGTGAGGCGGAGGAATGACGACTGCGCTGTTTCTAGTTCCTCGACCAAGCCGGCCTCGGAAAGGTTCTTGAGGCTCCTGGTCATAGCATAACGGTCTTTGGCCTCGGGAGGGGTCAAATTTTCGCGATTTACAGCCTTTTTGCCGGCCAATTTTTCCAATATTTCTTCTTGGATCTTGGACTTTCTTGACATGCATAAAAACTAACATATAATACGGCCATTAGCAAGTTTTCCACGGACGTGAAAAACTTGTCAAAATTATAAACATAGTCTATACTTTAGCCATGTTAGACAAAAATGATGATAATTTTGAACCCGAAATAGAGTTTACCCCGTCAAACGGGGCAGGCGAAGACGATGTCGAGGAGTATGTTGGGGATAAGCTGAAAAAGCTCCGGCAAGACCTGAAGGACGCCAAAGCCGAATCGACTAAAAATTTGGACGGCTGGCAGCGAGCTCTCGCCGACTATGCGAACCTCCAAAAGACCTCGAACGAGCAGCTCAAAGAGCTCAAGAATTATGTTCTCGAAGGTTTTGTCGAAGAACTTCTCCCGACACTCGATGCGTTCGACATGGCCATGAAGAACAAAGAGACCTGGGAGTCTGTTTCAGAAAATTGGCGCAAGGGAATCGAATACATCTACAGCCAGCTCAAAGGCGTGCTCGAAAATAACGGAGTTCAAGCGATAGAAAACGCTCACGAGAAGTTCAACCCGGACTTGCATCACGCGATCGAAGAAATAGAAACAGACGACGCATCAAAAGATCACACTATCTCAGAAATCGTTCAGAAAGGGTACAAGAGTCCAAAAGGAGTCATCCGTCCAGCGAAAGTAAAAATATTTATCAAAAAATAATTATCAATCTAACAAAAACTATATGTCAAAAATCATTGGAATCGATTTGGGAACAACAAACTCGGCAGTCGCCATCATTGAGGGTGGTCAGCCGAAGATCATAGAAAACGCCGAAGGCATGCGCACCACGCCGTCTATTGTCGCACTCGCGAAAAATGGCGATACGATGGTCGGTGTTACGGCCAAGCGCCAGTCCATCACGAACCCGAAGAACACGATCTACCAGATCAAGCGCTTCATTGGCCACAACTTCGACGAACCAGAAGTACAGAAAGACATCAAAGCTATTCCGTTCGAGACTCGCAAGGGTTCGACAGGCGGTATCGAGGTTAAATTCGGCGACGACTGGAAGCGTCCAGAGGAAATCTCGGCGATGATCCTCCAGAAGATCAAGTCTGATGTCGAAGCAAAACTCGGCACGAAAATCACCGAAGCGGTTATCACCGTTCCGGCATACTTCAACGACGCGCAGCGCCAGGCGACCAAAGACGCCGGCAAGATCGCTGGACTTGACGTCAAGCGCATCATCAACGAGCCGACAGCGGCAGCTCTCGCATACGGCTTCAACAAGAAAAAGGATGAAAAGATTGTCGTCTTCGACTTCGGCGGCGGTACATACGACGTCTCTATTCTCGAAGTTTCCGAAGATACTATCGAAGTAAAGTCTACCGACGGCGACGCACACCTTGGAGGCAAGGATATCGACCAGAAGATCATGGATTGGCTCGCCGAAGGCTTCCAGAAGGAAAACGGTATCGATTTGCGCAAGGATCCTTTGGCCAAGCAGCGTCTCGATGACGCGGCTGAGAAGGCGAAAATCGAGCTTTCTACGGCTGTTCAGTCAGAGATCAATATCCCGTTCATTACTTCGGGCGAAGCCGGGCCTCTTCACCTTGTTCGCACGATGAAGCGTGCCGAACTCGAAGAGCTTTGCCGCGAGTTCATCGACCGCGCTATGGAGATCACCAAGCGCGCTATGGAAGCTTCACCATTCAAAATTTCTGAAATCAACGAAGTTATTCTTGTCGGTGGACAGACTCGCATGCCAGCCATCCAGGAAGCTGTCGAGAAATTCTTCGGGAAGCGTGTAAATCTTTCGGTCAACCCAGACGAAGTCGTAGCACTCGGCGCCGCTATCCAGGGAGGCGTTCTCCAGGGCGACGTCAAAGACGTTTTGCTTCTCGACGTTATCCCGCTATCGCTCGGTATAGAAACTCTCGGCGGTGTCGCGACAAAACTTATCGAAAAGAACACGACTATCCCTGCCTCTAAGTCACAGGTCTTCTCGACCGCGGCTGACAATCAGACTTCGACCGAAATCCATATCGTTCAGGGTGAACGACCGATGGCAACTGACAACAAGTCACTTGGCCGATTCGTTCTCGAAGGTATCCCGCCAGCACCACGCGGCGTGCCGCAGATTGAAGTTACGTTCGACATCGATGCGAATGGAATTCTAAATGTGAAGGCGAAGGACAAAACTTCTGGCAAAGAACAGTCTATTCGTATCGAAGCGTCTTCAGGACTCACAGACGAAGAGATCAAAAAGATGCAGAAAGACGCGGAGCTTAACGCCGAAGCGGACAAGAAAAAGAAAGAGCTTGTCGATATCAAGAACAATGCTGAGATGACAATCTTTACCGCCGAAAAGGCGATGAAAGACGCCGAAGGCAAGATTGGCGATGATGTAAAGAAGTCTGTCGAAGAAAAAGTCGCGAAGCTTAAAGAAGTGAAAGAATTGCCAGATCACCACACTGATGACGGCGGACGCTTGAAGTCTGCGACAGAAGAGCTTATGACTGAGATGCAGAAGATTGGTGAGGCGATGAGTAAAGCGCAACAGTCAGAACCAAAGAAGGAAGACGGAACGCAGGAAGCGGAGGTTGTTGACGATAAGAAAGAGTAGAAACGAAACCACCCCGGCAATTGCCGGGGCTGGGTCGTTGAATGGTGCTCGTCAGGCTTGCGGACCGACTAGCTTCCTGTCTATGAAGCTGATGAATTGATCTGCCTTTCTTTCCACCCAATGTCTTGCCATTGTTAGGATGAAGACAAGGTTAAAGAAGGGCCAAGCGAATACTCCGATGGAGATCCTCAAGGATCGATCACCGAAGATCAGAACAGACATCAGAAGTCCGATGTCGAGCAACAGGACAATGGCCAAGCCAATCGCGTTGTGGCGTTCTTCCTTAGGAAGTTGACGGAATTTCTGGAAGAGCTTTTTCATGGGTTAGTATGTTGTTCGAGAAATTTTTATCATATAATACAAATAATGTCAAAAGACTATTACAAAATTCTCGAGGTTGATAAGGGCGCTTCAAAAGAAGAGCTGAAGAAAGCTTTTCGCAAAAAGGCGCACGAGTATCATCCGGACAAGCAAACTGGTAACGAAGCCAAGTTCAAAGAAGTAAACGAGGCTTACCAGGTTCTCTCTGATGACCAGAAGCGTGCACAGTATGACCGTTTCGGAAGCGCAGGGCCGCAGTTCGGTGGACAGGGGGGCCAAGGCTTCGGCGGCTTTGACTTTGGCGGATTCAACATCAACTTCGACGGCTTCGGCAATGGTCAAGAATTCGACCTAAACGACATCTTCTCCGCATTCGGCGGCGGAGGGTTCGGCGGGCGACGCGTTCGAAAAGGGCGAGACATTATCCTCGGGCTTACGCTGTCATTCAAAGAATCCGTTCAGGGCGTCTCCAAGACCATCAAGATCCCATCAAACAGCGTTGAGAAGGCCAAGGGCGACGTTACAGTCAAAATCCCAGCTGGTATCGAAACAGGCCAAATGATGAAAGTCGCCGGCTTCGGTGAGCCTATGGAGGGCGGTCAATCGGGTGACCTTTTGCTCAAGATTTATGTCGAGTCTCACAAGAGTCTGCGTAAAGAGGGAATACATATCGTTACGGATCTGTCCGTAAAACTCACCGACGCGATCCTCGGCGCAACGTATGATGTGGAGGGCGTTGAAGGCCCGATCAAAATAAAAATCCCGAAAGGCATCCAAACCGGCAAAATCCTCCGCATCCGCGGCGCCGGCGTCCAAGCGGGCCGCTTCCAACACGGCGACCTTCTCGTCGTCATCACTGTCGAAATCCCAGAATCACTTTCTCGCGAACAAAAACGTATCATCGAAGATCTTCAAAAATCTGGATTATAATCAAGATTATGTTTTTATTGACCCTCTCTTCTCATTATTTCTTGTGGTGATTATATCTAACCATATGTTAGAATATAATCACCATGAAGATTGAAAAGGGGAGGGAAAATTTAGACTACAAGGAAATAATTCTGAAGTCTGTTTTGGTCGTGGGAATTATCGGAGTTGCTATGGTTGCGCCGAATGCGTTGCAGGTGGTTAAGTTTTTCGAAAAGGATAAGGGTTACAAGGAGCGTAAGTATGCCCTCAACAAAAAGATTTTTGTTTTAGAGAGAAACGGATTTATAAAATTTGTTTCGAGAGGCGACAAGAAGTTCGTGACACTTACGTCAAAAGGGAGGAAAGAGATCGAGAAGTATCTTTTAAATGATCTAGAGATTAAAAGACCGAAACGGTGGGACAAGAAATGGCGGATTGTTAGTTTCGATATCAAGAATACGCGAACGCCACTTAGAAATTTATTTCGGCACCATCTAAAACGGCTTGGATTTGTCCAATATCAGAAGAGTATCTGGATCCATCCTTTTGAATGCGAAGAGGTGATTATTATGATGAAGTCGTATTTCAAATTTGGCAAAGAGGTGATGTATATTGTTGCTGAGCATCTAGAGAATGACAAAAAATTAAAACAAGAATTCAACCTTATTTCATACACGTAGATTTCTACCATATGTATAATTATTACGTATGAAGAGAATGAATAATTGAAGGGTGAATTCTAAATTTATATAAACGAAAAGCCACCCATGGGCGATGGCTTATCGCGTTGGGTGGCTACGGTTCAGTTCGATTTTCTATACGCCATGATCTGGTCGATCTCGCGGCGAAAGAATTTCTGGAACTCTTCCCAGGTCCATGATCCCGCGGAGCGTATACAGGTCTCACGTGGCGGTGAAATGAGTGTGACCCCGGTTGCTAGCACTTCTCGTTTAGTCTGTCTTATGATGCAGACATGGATATCTACAAAGTAGACGGTGTCCTTCTCTTTCACGTTGATCCGTCGATACCATGAACCTCCATTCGCCGGGTTCTCGATCATCTCCAGATCAACCTCGTCCTTCTTGGTAGTGTCCGCATAGATGGCGTATTTCCCACTATCCAATGCGAAATCGTATCCGAAAAGGGGATTCCTACCAGGACGTTCATGGGCTGTATTAGCGGCCTGGAGCAGTTCGTCGAAGTTGGTTGCGATCCGCAGAGTGTCTTGGGCGCAACTGAAAACGGGGAGCAGCAGACCCATTATAAGGGTCTTGAAAATCTTGTTCATGTCCTGTTGGGTTTGGAAATATAGTAGCAGAGGTATCGATGATTGTCAAGACTGAAGGCTTATATTTTTCTTATCTCAAAATCTTCTCCTTTGTCGAGGATTTCGTATCCAAGTTTTGTGATTTGATCACGAAGTTCGTCGGATTTGGCCCAGTCTTTGGCGAGACGTGCGGTATTGCGGGCGCGGGCGAGCTCTAGGACGTCTGTCGGGATTTCGTCTTTGACCCACGACTGCATTCCAAGCCCAAGGACGCGGTCCATGTCTAGCAATGTCGCTTTTTTGTCAGCATCGAGTATCTCTTTGTCATTTGCGACTTCCCAAAGAACTGCCAAAGCTTTCGGAGTATTCAAATTGTCTTCCAGAGATTCTGTGAAGTGTTTCGTAAACGCATGATTGACCGCGCCTGTGTCGGGAAGACTCATATAAATATTTTTGAGCTTCTTCAAGGCATTTTGCGCAGCCTCGAGCGCCTCCCATGTGAAATTCGCAAGGCTTCGGTAGTTCGTCTGCAAGAGGAAATATCGGTAGTCGGCAGGGGAGAAACCTTTTTCTTCGAGGGTTCTTAGGTAAATATCATTTCCAAGAGACTTCGATATCTTTTGGTTGTCGATGTTTAGAAACGCATTGTGCATCCAGAAATTGACGAACGCTTTACCAGTCGCGTTCTCGGACTGAGCGATCTCGTTGTTGTGGTGGATTGGAATATGGTCGATTCCGCCCGTGTGAATGTCGAAATGCTCGCCTAAATATTTCATCGACATACCGGAGCACTCAATATGCCAGCCAGGGAAGCCCTTGCCCCACGGAGTCTCCCAGCCCATTTCGGAGTTGAATTTCCAAAGTGCGAAGTCGCGCGGGCTCTTCTTCTCGGTGTTCGCTTCTATGCGTGCTTCTTTTTCTTCGGACAATCCGCCAAGTGCGCCATAGTTTGTATCTTTTGATGTATCGAAATAAAGTCCGTCTGAAGTTTTGTAAACAAAACCTTTTTCTTCGAGTTTTTTTATTATCTCGATATCTTCTTCGATATGATCCGTCGCGCGAGGAAGAACGTCTGGCAAAATAATATTGAGTTTCTTCAAATCTTCGACAAATGCCGTTTCGTATTTGAGCGCGACTTCTTTCATGGCCTCAATCGTCATTGGCAGACCTTCACGCTTTAGCGCTTTTGTCATTTTGTCATCGCCGTCGTCTCCGTCAGAAACCAAATGTCCGACGTCGGTGATATTCATCACATGTTTTACACGTAGGCCTTCGTATTGAAGAGCTCGTTTTAAAATATCAGCAAAAACGTATGAGCGGAGGTTGCCTATATGGGCGTAGTTGTAAACCGTCGGGCCGCAGGAATACATGGAAACCTCGCCTTCTTTTATCGGCTTGAATTCTTCCTCTTTTTTCGTGAGGGTGTTGTAAACCTTTAACATGGGGCTATTCTATCACAACAGCTTCTTGCCTTTGAAGTAGATGAACATAATGAGTCCAATAAGGCTCATAAGGATGAGGACTAGTAGAAAATCACTCATATCCTTGATGATAAGGACTTCGTCGGGCATGTTCATGCTAAAGATACCGGTGATGAGGGTGATAGGGAGCAGGGTGAACGTCATGATGGTCAGGGTCTTGATGGTTTGGCCGGTCTTGGTGTTCAAGAGAGCGTCGTTGGTCTCGCGCAAATCGTCTAGTATCTCTTTGCCGACCTCGAGAGTGTTCTTAACCCGGTTGTATTCGGACATGATGATACCCATGTTGTAGTCGAACATGTTGCCGAAGAGGTCTTTGGCGGCACCTTCGAACGAGGCTAGGATTTCGCCGTGGTGGCGGAGTGCTTGCTTGAAGTTTAAGAATTTCCTGTTCGTGCTCGAGATGATCTCGACGGACTCGGCCTGCTTGCCGCGGAAAATATTATCTTCGATATTTTTTAGCGAGTAGTTTATGTCTTCAAGTTTCTCTAGGGAATCTTTGTAGAGCTCTTTCATGAGGTGGATGAAGAGGTACCCAGCGTGATCGCCGATATTGTTTTTGTCGAGGAAGCTCTCGCGGTCAAAGAGGCGAGAGAAATTATGCAACGGGTCTATTTTTTCGTAGCGGGTCGTGATGATGAAATTCTTGCCGATGACGAAGTCTATTTCTTGTTCGGAGTTGCGCTCGCGACCCTCGCCGATGACAGGGAAATGGAGCACTAGGTAGACGATTTTGAGCTTTTCATAGTAGTCGACTTTTGACCGCAGGGTGTTGGTACCGAGTTCTTCGGCCATAAGCTCCGGCAAACCGAACTGGTCGCGGATATCCGTGATTTCAGCAAAGGTTGGCGACTCTAAGTCGATCCAGGTAACATTCCTGTATTTGTATTTTGAGACCATGACAGGCAAATTATAGCACCCGGCGGTGCCACCGGGTTCAAAAAACAGGGGAAATCCCAGGGGGTTGCAAATTTTATCCCATGATGTAGAATATGGGCCTTATGCAATTCGCAGTTATCAAAACAGGAGGAAAGCAATACAAAGTCGCCGAAGGCGATATGCTCAAGGTTGAAAAGCTTTCGGGCGATTTCGCCAAGGGCGACAAAGTCGTCTTTGAGGAGGTTTTGATGGTAGGTGACGATACGTCTGCAAATGTCGGCACGCCGACGCTCGCCGGCAAGAAGGTAGAGGCTGTTTTCGAGGCCGCTGGACGCGCCCAGAAGATCGACGTCATCAAGTACCGTGCCAAGTCTAACTACTACAAGAAGCGCGGTCACCGACAGCCTTTTTCAAAGGTCAAAATCACTAAAATAGGCTAAAACAAAGATAGAAAAGGCCGTCCGAAAGGACGGTCTTTTCTCTTGACTTTTTAATATAAATGTGTTAGTTTATAGGAAAACATAACGACTATGAAGCACCTTCTCACCGCCATTACGGCGATCATTCTCAGCTGCACGAACGTCTTCGCCCAGAGCAACTCTGTGAACCAGGCGCCGACCTGCTATCGGTCAATGGATCCGGAATTGGTCAACCAGTACGTGCCAGGTTCTGCACCGTCGATCGACAGCCTGGAGGTTTCTCCTCTTGGCCAAGACACACTGTTGGTTTCCTTCAATGTTTCCTCGGTGTGTTACCCGGTGTACTTCCATGACGAGACCAACGCCCGCATCGACAGCACGTTCTCTGACGGCCGGACTGATATCCGTTTGTGCTACGCGCTCAACGATGTCGGCCAGTATTCCTACTGGTTCAGCGCCAGCAACACCCGGGGCAAGACGGTTGAAAGCAGGAACCCGAATAGGGTCCCAAAGAAGTAACAAAGGCCTAGGGCCTTGGAAGCTCTCGCTCGCGCGAGGGCTTCTTCTTTTATTTCCTACTCGCAAATGCGTTCTCGAACGTTTCTTTATCTGAATATTCGAGTTCGGTACCGGTGGAGAGTCCGCGGCCGAGGATGGAAATCTTGATCCCAAAATTTTTAAGTTCTTCTTGTAGATATTCGAGTGTGTATTCGCCCTGCGGGTTGAGTGAAAGTCCCAAGATTATCTCTTTGAGTTCTCCAGCGTCAATCTTTTTCTTTATGACATTTTTTAATTCACTCACGCGTACGAATTCTGTCGGTGTTTTTGATAGGACTGGGATCGAGCCGCCGAGGACGAAATAGAGACCTTTGTAAAAATGCATGCTCTCGAGGTTTTCGAGATCGGAATCTTTCTCGACGACAAGGAGAAGCGAACGGTCGCGGTTCGGGTCACGGGCGATGGGCGAGAGATTTTGTTTTGGGTCTTCGGAATAAAAATATTGGAATGACTCTTGGCAGATGCGGATATTGTTTTTGAGCCGAGCAATCGCGTCCGAGAGCTCGCGTACATAGCCAGAATTTTTACGCAATAGAAAATAGACGAAGCGTTTTGCTTGACGGCGACCGACGCCGGGAAATTTTTCAAAGAGTTCGGCGAGTTTTGTTATAGAGTCACTCATGGTTAGAAGTCTTCAAGGCTGTTTTTGCTTGCAGAAGGTACGCCGGCGTAGTCGGCGCCTTTTTCGACCGATAGGAAAGTGGAATTTTTTTCGTCGAAATACAGGTCGACTTTACCGACCGGACCGTTGCGGTGTTTTTCGATCAGGATTTCAGCCATGCCGGTTGATTCGGCGTCGGTACGGGTACCGGTGCGGTCTTCACGGTGGATAAACATGACAACGTCGGCGTCTTGTTCGATGGATCCCGAGTCGCGTAGGTCGGAGAGGCGTGGTTTGCCGCCGCGGCTTTCGACTGCACGAGAAAGCTGCGATAGCGCAAGGACGGGTACGTCGAGTTCGCGGGCGAGGCCCTTTAGAGAGCGCGAAATTTCTGTCACTTGGTTAACCATACTGTCGTAATTTTTCGTCGTGTTCATGAGCTGCAAGTAGTCGACAACGATAAGTCCAAGACCGAACTCACTCTTGAGGCGTCGCGCCACAGACTTCATCTTGATGATACTGTTGCCGGCCTGGTCGTCGATATAAATCGGCGCACTCGAGAGCTCGTTTAGAGAGTCGCGGATTTTGGAGAACTCATCTTCGCGAGTAATTTTTCCAGTGCGGAGTTTCCAGGCGTCAACTTTGGCATGAGCAGAAAGCATGCGCTGGGTCAGCTGCTGCGAGCTCATTTCCAAAGAAAAGATACCGACCGGGATTTTGTGTTGGACGGCGGCATTTCTCGCAATATCAAGCGCAAGCGTCGTCTTACCAACCGATGGTCGCGCTGCCAAGATAATGAGGTCTGATTTCTGGAGGCCTGCCAACATATTGTCGAGACTCGGATAGCCAGTCGGGACGCCGCGCATGCCGCCCTTGTCGTTGTGGAGCTTTTCTATCTCTTCCCAGGTTTGCATTAGGCTTTGCTTGAGCGATACGAAGTTTTGACCCTTTGGGTCGCTGGTCACAGAAAAGACTTTTTTCTCGGCATCGTCCATGATAGTTTCGACATCTTCGTCGCTTTCGGAAAAACCGATGGTCGCCAAGTGTTCACCAGCCTCGATGAGCTTGCGCATCAATGCCTTTTTGTAGACGATTTTGGCGTAGTGTTTGATATTGGCCGAAGCTGGGACCGAGTTAGTTAGGTCGGCCAAGTATGCGCGACCGCCGACTTGTTCGAGTTGGCCACGATTTTTGAGACTGGTTGAAAGCGAGAGTAAGTCGATCGGTTCGTTTTTGGAAAACAGATCTATCATGGATTTCCAAATAATGCGATGCTTTTCGGCGTAGAAAGAATCTGCCTGGATAATGTCCACGACTTCGTTCAGTGCGTACGGTGAAAGCATGATAGAGCCGAGTGTTGCTTGTTCGGCGTCTAGGTCGTGAGGCGGGATGCGATTAGAGATTTTTGGTTCGGCCATGAGGGGATTGTAGCACGGAGCGGCGGGCCCGGGGCCCGCCGCTTCAATTGGGGAAAGAGTGGAAAATGGGGAAAAACATTTGGTATTGACAAAAGACTTGTGGTAGGGTATACAAGAACAAAACCAGAACCCCTAAACCATGGCAATCAGAAAGAAACTCCCGAAGCCTCATGGCGGAAAAGCGGCCCGTCACGAACTTAGTCGTCTTGATCGACACGAGCAAGAGCCTATTCGGCAACTTCTCGCAGAGGTCGAAATGCCTCTTGTAGCAAAGACTGCTCCCAGGTACGAGCTTGTTACCTCTTCAGATCAAGGTGTGGACGATGACACGCGGCATGTTACCGAAGGCGAAGGCGAATCGGCGTCTGGTCTTGATTTCGAGATCTCACAGATGTTCCGGGATTACTACGGATGCCAGCAAGAAGTCATCAGTGCAGGCAATTCGCGGAGAGCCAATACTGTTCCGACCACTGGTACGGAAAGTGATTCGCCGCGTCGTGGGAAGCCAGCCAACTTGGCCAAGGCCGTCATTGGGAGCAAGGTTGGTCTGAGAAGTGGCAGGATCCATCCCAACCAGATACCGATGAGTAAAATGTGAAGATCAGGATCTTCAGCAAGAGCCAGACGAACTACGTCTGGCTCTTTCTTTTGTACCCAGTAGAAAATCTGGTAAAATTACGCTTATGGAAAAAAAGATTCTAGTCTCAGGCATCAAGCCAACGGGCGCACTCCACATTGGTAATTATTTCGGCGCAATGAAGCAATTTGCAGACCTCTCGCAATCAAACGAGTACGATGTTCGTATTTTTCTTGCAGATTATCATGCGCTCACGAGCGTGCACGATAAATCACTTTTGCAAAAGCTTTCTTTTGATGCTGTCTGTGCGTATCTCGCTATCGGTCTTGATCCAAAAAAAGTATTACTCTATCGTCAGTCGACACTCCCAGAGCACACAGAGCTCACTTGGATGTTTAATAATCTAGTAACTATGCCATGGCTCGAGCGCGCACACGCATACAAAGACGCTTTGGCTAAAGGAAAAGAGATAAATGTGGGCACGTTCGACTACCCGGTTCTTATGGCGGCCGATATTCTCATGTACGATGCCGATGTTGTGCCAGTCGGCAAAGATCAGATCCAGCACGTCGAGATGGCGCGGGAAATTGCCGACAAGTTTAACAACACTTTTGGCGAGACATTCAAACGCCCTAAAGAGCTCGTGGTCAAAGACGTTGAGACTGTTCCTGGTATCGATGGGCAAAAGATGTCGAAAAGCTATGGTAACGTAATTCCGCTTTTTGGCACCGATGACGAGATCAAAAAAGCAATCATGGGTATTGTGACGGACTCGAAAGCGCCTGAAGAGAAAAAGATTGCCGAAGAAAATAATATCTACAAGATTTTCAAACTCATCGCGACGCCTGAAGAACGGGAAGTGATGCGTGCGGGTTTCGAGAACGGCGGCCTCGGCTACGGCGACGCGAAAAAGATGTTGCTCGAGAAATTTATTAGTTACTTCGCACCGATGCGCAAGGCTTATCAGAAATATCAGGATAATCCGAAAAAAGTTTTTGCAATTCTCCAGAAAGGTGAAAAGAAGGCGCGGAAAATAGCTGAAAAGAAGATGGAGACGGTGCGAAAACTCGTCGGCTTGCGCCCGTCGTAAGTCTGGTATAATGGGGACTGTCGTCCATTACGGGCGAACACTTATAATTTTACATACGATATGAAAAATCTTGTTACATTTTTGGTCATCGCTATAGTTATTATTGCCGTTGTCGCCATCATAAAACGCCCAGGCGATGATATGAATAATGGTGCTGCGGGTACGATGCCGGAAGGAAGCGATATGACCGACAATGGTATGGTCGGAGGTGATGCTGCGGTAGAAGTAGAGCTTGGCGGCCAGGGGGATACAACGGCCCAGTAAAATGATAACGAAGCCGGGCTGGGGTGATGCAAAGCATCACCCCAGCCCGGCTTCTTGCTTTTCCAAGAAGTATATGGTATTATGTCGGCATCAATCCTCTCTATGATTTCCGAAGTAATGTTCGATGTTCTCAGGGACTATTGATCACTTACTATCGTTAATCAACAAATATAATGTATACCATCAGTACCGATGGCCAGAATCGTGGCCAGTCTTCGTCTCGTCGCGCACCTTCTTTTTCCAAGAACCGTGGCGGTTTCCGCTCTGGCGGCTCGGCGCGTCGCGTGGCACCAGTGCGAGGAAAACGCAAATTTGCAGCCTTTGACGTCGAGGGCATGCTTCGTACTAAAAAGTCCACTAGTTCGACACCTGTCGCAGATGTGGCTATTCGTCACACCTTTGCTGATTTTGGTTTTGGACCAAGTCTTCAGAAAAATCTTGCAGCCAAGAACTACATTGTTCCGACTCCAATCCAAGATCAGGCTATTCCGTTTGCGCTTCTTGGCCGCGATGTTGTTGGCCGTGCCAACACGGGTACTGGCAAGACAGCTGCATTTTTGTTGCCACTCATCGAAAAGATAGGCAAGAGTCGAGGCGAACGCGTATTGATACTTGCTCCGACTCGAGAACTCGCCCAGCAAATCGACAAGGAATTTCGTGGTTTTGCAACGGACATGCGTTTGCGTTCAGCACTTTGTGTCGGTGGTATGCCGATCAATGCTCAGATCCGCGACTTGTCGTATGGTCCTAATTTTGTCATCGGTACACCGGGACGTATTGCCGACTTGGCTGAACGCGGAAAAATAGTTTTCGCAAAATTCCAAAACATCGTTCTCGATGAAGTCGACCATATGTTAGACATGGGCTTTATTGATCCGATAACAAAAATATTAAAGGCTATCGCCCCAGTTCGTCAGTCACTTTTTTTCTCGGCGACCATGCCAGAAAATATCCGCACGCTCGTTAGTAAATTTACTACGAATCCAGAACATATCGAGATAGCTTCACGCACAAGTGTTGAAAGCATTGACCAAAGCATTGTAAAGGTCCGCGACGAGGCTCATAAGTTTTCAGAACTTTCGGCAATTCTCTCCGAACCGGACCACAAAAAAGCTATCATCTTTACCGAAACAAAGCGTTCGGCTGATCGTTTGGCGCGAGACCTTTCGCGCGCCGGGTTTCCGACAGAATGCATTCATGGCGACAAGCGTCAGCGTGAACGCATGCGTGCATTATCGCATTTTGAAGCCGGCAGGGTGCGCGTTCTCGTTGCGACGAGCGTTGCTGCACGCGGCATCGATATTCGCGGCATTACACATGTCATCAACTACACGGTGCCTCAGACACGCGAAGACTACACGCACCGTATCGGTCGAACTGGCCGTGGTTCTGATACTGGCAAGGCTATTACCTTTGTCTCATAATATTGACACGAACGTTCCGTGGGCGTAGAGTGGGGAAAAGCTTCACAATGACGGATCAAATTCGAAGAACCCTTAGCTTCTTTTCCGGATGCTGGGTGGCTTCGTGTGTGTTACCGAAGCCGATGGATATGATTGCAGTATCTATCCTGTTGACGATGGTCATACTTGTTCTCTGCTCGATGGTGCTTGCAGAAATTCATGTAGAAGATGGCTCGGTCGTCTACTCTTTGCAGACGGTCGGCTATCTCGGCTTCATGATACTTGAGATGCTAGTCGTCTGGTTGACGGGTGTTGGGCAGGCATGGTATCTGGTAACAATACCCGGGGCAGTGATTATGGCCATAGCGGTCTTTTACAACTTTCTGCGGATGATCTTTGGATTTCTACGTTCATCCAGGCTCTTCTTTGAGTGAGGCCCCGCATTATGTGCGGGGTTTTACTGTAAAAGGGGAATAGAGAAAGCGCCGCGGGCCGAAGGCCCGCGGCGCTTTCTTTGCGACTATGCGCGCTGTACGTTGACAGCGTTCATGCCCTTTGGAGATTCTTCCATCTCGAAAGTGACAGCCTCGCCTTCAGCGAGATCGTCGAATGCAACTCCGACGAGAGCGTTGGCGTGGAAGAAAAGATCCTTCTGCAAGCCTTCAGCTCCGATGAATCCGAAACCGTTCGGAGTCTTCTTTTTGATTATTCCAGTCATTGAAATTATGACCTATCTACTAAACACAAACGTTTTTGTCCCCTCGAAAATTCGACGTTTTCAGATAGAAACCTAACCCTTTTGCTGATGAGTAGTTTAGCACAGGCATATTTGTTTGTCAAAGCAAAAATACTGTATACTGTGTACATATGGAAAACAGTCCAACAAAAATTTGGCAAGTAATACTCGGGATCATCATATTGGTAGTTATAGGAGTTGTTATTTCCGCTACACCAAGGCAATCAGAGCCAGAATTAGTGCAAGAAGATAATAGCAATGTGTTAGAAAATCCTGACATAGACGCTACGCAGTTATGCTATATCTGGAATACCGAAGCGGGTGACGAAGCAAAATTGTCGATCGATGTACGTGGCACAGTCGTTATCGGAGAGTTTTATTGGCTCCCTGCAGAAAAGGATCAGAAAACGGGTATATTCGAAGGTACGATTTCAGGTCCGACGAATAATCGCACTATCAATGCGTTTTGGAAAGCATATGGAGAAGGTGCAATGAATACCGAAGAGCTAATTATTAAGCTCGATGACACGACTGCCAAGGTCGGATTTGGTGAAATGATCGAGGGGCCAAGTGACGGTATCTGGCGTTATCGTTATCCCGAAGCTTTGTCTTTCGCCCCAACTCTTCAACAGACTGACTGCGGCGACGAGGCAATGGATTAAAAGTCCTATCTCGTAAAACTTATCTGATCATATTTTGACTTGCGTCAAAATACGTGTTTTGGTATGGTGGGGAAGAAACAGAACATTGAACTAAAAAGAAGAGAAATGAGAACTCATTCATTTGAGCTCAGTGAAGAAGGATTCATTGAGTTCGATACCTGGATCAAGTCACTCGATTTCGTCAGGGTCACACCGGGATTGGTGCATAAAGGCTTTTACGTCGAATCATCCAAATGGATTCGTCCTCGCAAGGGCGAAGGCGGTGCCGTGTACTACGTATTTGTCTGGCCCAAAACAGGGTACATTGTGATTGTCCGGACCATTTGGCGTATCAAGGAAAATCGTGTGACATCCGACACTACTCAAGGTTGGGTGATGATCGTGCCGATATCTGACCCAGATTATCGAGCCGAATGCTCGGCCTCCGTACCGAGGACGTCCGCTTTCTGGCAAGTCCTAAGGGAACGCACGATTGTCGCACGAGAAATAGTCATCGGGATACCCAAATGTCCCAAATGTCTTTCGTCGACGATCATCGCGATTGATCACTCTACTCACCATATTGGTGATCGCCACTTCGTGTGTTCTAAGAACCGATTCCATGTCCCGATCAAGTGGACAGTGGTCCAACATTCGGCTGTGGGCTGGAAACGGCTCCGTCAGGATCGCGCTGCAATATTGCGGAACCGCAAGAGAAAGGACATCAAAAGTCCAGGATCTGCCCGTGTTCGGCGCAGGCCATGGGTACGGAGTGAAAGTGCCGGTGTTACGAAGTGAATCTCTTAAATTGAAGAAGCCCCGCCGTGATGGCGGGGCTTTCTCATTTTGTATTGTTAAATTGAAAAAATGAAGTTTTTGTACTAAAATAATGCCCATGCAAGCAAGAACCTATATCCGCGACTTGAAAAGTCGTGTCGGCCAAGAAGTTGTCATCAAAGGCTGGATCTCGGTCCGTCGCGACCAGGGCAAAATGGTCTTTTTTGATGTTCGTGATTTCTCTGGAACGATTCAGACTGTCGTGCTGCCAAATAGTGCGGCTATTGAGAAAGCCAAAGAAGCGCGTCAGGAATCTGTCATTGCTATGACCGGAAAAGTCAACGAGCGACCGGAAAAGAATAAAAATCCAAAGGTAATGAATGGTGATATCGAGCTAGAAGTTCTGGGTCTCGAGATTCTGGCTCAAGCCGAAGCGCTTCCTTTCGATATGTCGGTCGACGGATTTAATTTGGACCTTACGACCGAGCTTGACCACCGCGCGCTGACGCTTCGCCATCCGCGCCTTCAGGCAATTTTCAAAGTACAGGCTGTCATTATTGATTCTTTCCGCGAATTCATGAAGTCACAGGATTTCTTTGAATTCCAAGCGCCGTCTATCGTTCCAGCGACAGCCGAAGGCGGTGCCGAAGTCTTTCAAATTGACTATTTCGACAAGCGCGCGTTCCTTTCGCAGTCGCCGCAGCTATACAAACAGATCGTCATGACGGCTTTTGAACGTGTTTTTTCCGTCAACAAGATTTTTCGTGCCGAGCCGTCTGCTACCACGCGTCACTTGACCGAAGTCGTCTCGCTCGATGTCGAGATGGGCTTTATCGATTCGTGGCGCGATGTTCGCGACATGTCGCAAAAGACCGTGCGCCATATTTTGGAACAAGTAAAAACAAAATGCGCCAAAGAATTAGAATTTCTCGGCGCAGAAATTCCGACCATGATTGATGAGACCCCGACTATGTCGCTGACCGAAGCTTTGCAGAAACTTGGTGCTGGAGAAGACAAGGATCTTAATCCAGAGCAAGAGAGAAAATTGTGCGAGTTGATCAAAGCTGAAACCGGTTCGGACTTCGTCTATGTCTACGGCTACCCGACGCGCCAAAAGCCGTTTTATGTATTCCCAAATCCAGAGAATCCGGAATTTAATGAAGGCATGGATTTGCTCTGCCGCGGCGTCGAGTGGCTCTCTGGCGGTCGCCGCGTCAACGACTATGCGCAGCTCATGGATCATGTGGACAAGTGGGGAATGGATCCGAAGAAGATCGAAATGTTCCTCGAAGCATTCCGTTACGGCGTCCCGCCCGAAGGCGGCTTCGCGTTCGGTGCTGAACGTATGACCATGCAGATCCTTGGACTCAAAAACATTCGCGAAGCGACCATGTTCCCACGCGACATGAACAGGATCGACGTGCGATTGAACGACAATACGGAAGGATAGCTGGTCGAGGTCGGACCTCGACCAGCTACAAAAGCCCCGCGACTGCGGGGCTTTTGTGATATTATTACCCCATGAATTTCCCTAAAACTCGTCGCGAGGATTTGGTTGAAAATATCCACGGCACGCATGTCGCTGATCCTTGTCGCTGGCTCGAGGATAGCACAAGCACGGAAGTAAAAGACTGGACTCGTGAACAAAATGATTTCTTGTGGCATAACCTGGATCGCGACATTTTTGATCGCGTTTCGGACGAATTGGTCAAAACTTTTCACTCCACGAACTACGGCGTGCCGGTGCGTCGCGGCGAACGATATTTCTTTACCAAACGTTTGCCCGAGCAAGACCAAACTGTTTTGTACTACAAGCAAGGCCTTGATGGGGAAGAAATAGTGCTCGTCGACCCGAATACTCAGGGGACGACAGTGTCACTCGATTTCTGGAATGCTTCGCGGGGCGGCCGCTATGTTGCATACGGGCTTTCAAAAGGCGGAAACGAAATGTCGACAATTTACATTCTTGATTTAGAAAAACATGAAGACTTGCCGTACGAGATTCCGAATTGTCGGTATTCTGATATTTTATGGTTACCCGACGAAACAGGATTCTATTACACTCGCAACCCTCGAGAAGGCGCTGTACCTCAGGACGAAATGCATCTGCATACAAAAGTCTACATGCATAAGCTCGGTGACGACCCAAACACCGACAAGCTCATTTTTGGCGATGGTCGACCTAAAGACGACATGATCGGGCTTACGCTTTCTGACGACGCGCGATATCTTGCTATTTCTGCGACGAATAACTGGACACACAATGACGTATTTATCTATGACAGTGTGACAGGGGCAACGACGCCACTCATCCACGGTATCAATTCGCGTTTTAGTCTCGCTTTCACAAAAGATCGTGCATTCGTCTATACCAACTACAAGGCCAATAATTTTCGCATAGTTTCTAATTCGGTCGAAGATATTTTTAAGTCAATCGACAATTGGACAGAAGTATTACCAGAGCAAAAAGAATTGCTGCAAGGCATGTGGTTTACACCGACGAAAATGATCGTGCAGTATTTGGTAAACGTGTGTTCAAAAGTTGAAGTCAAAGATCATCACGGTCGGCCACTCGAAGATATCCCACTACCTCCGTTCTCGACACTCCAGGGTATTTCGTCGAATCGCAACCATGAGGAATTTTTCTATTCGGTCACGTCCTACACATTCCCGAATATCATCTATCGTTACGATCCGGTCGACACCGAGTTTAAAGAATACGATCGGACCGACAACCCGATCAATCCTGACGACTATGCTGTAACACAAGAATGGTATGCTTCAAAAGACGGTACGAAAGTGCCAATGTTCATCATCCGCCGCACGGATGCCCCTTTATTGTCGCCGACGGTACTGTACGGGTATGGCGGTTTCAATCATTCCGAGGAGCCAGTTTTTATGCGTAATTGGGTGACGGGATGGGTGGCGCATGGTGGTACGTTCGCTATTGCAAATATTCGCGGAGGAGGCGAGTTTGGCGAAAACTGGCACAAGGCCGCCATGTATGAAAAGAAACAAAATTGCTTTGATGATTTTATTGCGGCAGGAGAGTTTTTAATAAAAGAGGGATATGCTTCTAAAGAAACGCTGGGTACCATGGGCGGTTCAAATGGCGGATTGTTGACTGCAGCCTGTTCTGTGCAACGACCAGATTTATTCCGCGCGGTAGTTTCGTCCGCACCGCTGACAGACATGGTACGATTTCATACCTCGAGCGCAGTTGCAATCCGTTGGGCGAGTGAATACGGCAATCCGGACAACGCCGAAGACTTTGCATACATTTACAAATACAGTCCGTATCACAATGTAAAACCCGGCACGGAATATCCGCCGTCACTGTATCTTACAAGTGAAAATGACACCCGGGTTAATCCTTATCACGCGCGAAAAATGACGGCAATGCTCCAGTCGGTGAACAAAGAAAACCCTGTATTACTCTATACCGAAACCGACGCTGGTCACGGAGCGGGCAAGCCGATAGCGAAAATTATCGAGAACAGTGCGATCAGGATCACCTTTATGGCGCAAGAGCTTGGGTTGAAATTGTAAAACACGAAAGCCCCCGACAATGTCGGGGGCTTTTCGGTTAAAGTGCAACCCTAGTTCGGAGCGGTAACGAGCATCTGCTTGTTCACCAGGTCATGGTAAATGGAGCAGGATTCGTATAGTTCCACATGGGTACCAGACGCAACAACACTGCCTTCGTGCATGACGATAATACTGTCACACGACTTCAAGGTTGCGAATCGGTGGGCGACAATGAGCATGGTTGTACCCTTTGCCGCCTGCTTGATCGCTTGTTCGAAGATCGCCTCTTCGGTTTTCACATCCAGGTGACTGGTTGCTTCATCGAGAATGATGATCTTGGACTTTCGGATGATTGCCTGAGCCATGAGAAGTCGTTGACGTTCGCCGCCGGAAAGCTTTATACCACGTTCGCCAACGACACTGTCGAGAGCGAATTCAGATTCAGCAATCCGTTCTTTCAGTTGAGCTGCTTCAAGGGCTAGCCATAGATCATCCTCTGTGACTTCAGATGTCATCCCGCTCGTCAGATTGAATCGTACGGTCTCATCAAAGAGTTGGCCTTCCTGTTGTACGAACGCTATATCCTTACGGAAACTGCGTGCGAAATCAGTCAGCGGTGCGCCATCGATATAGATACCACCAGATTGCGGATCCCAACAACGCAAAAGGAGCTTCATGATAGTGCTCTTGCCCGCACCGGAAGTGCCGACGATGCCAACCATCTTGCCTGGTGCGATTTCAAAACTCACATTCTCAATGCCTCGTCCCACAGCGTTGCTTTCGTAGCGGAAAGTAACATTCTGGAAACTGATGCCGCCGTAGGGTATGTCAGTGCGCGTACCAGTCTCTTTGATGGCTGGCTCTTCGTTCATGAGATCGAGGTACTTTTTGATTGAAGGCTCGAATCTCTGGAAGTTGCGGAGTGAGTTTTTGATCCCCGCTAGGCGTGCCGTGATCCCACTTGAAAGCGAGAATAGTGTTACGAGCGTTCCCACTGCTTCCTGCCCAGAGAGGATCAGATGTATGCCGATGAACACGGGTACCATTCTTACAAGTATCCTCAGAAGGCCGATGAGATTGGCAGCCAAGTTGTAACGTATCCAGATTGATCGTGAGAGGCTGTTCACCTCGATGATCTTGTTGACATAGCGGCTGATAAACCAATCCTCGTTTCCTCCCAGCTTGACCGATGAGGCATTACGAAGCATCTCAGATCGGAACTTTCCTCCGCTCTTTTGCTGTGTTTCCAGATTGAGAAGTTCGGGCTGATAGTGCCGATACATACGCATTGATGCGTACAGGTAACCAGCAGATAGCAGCGCGACCACTACGCCAACTTGCCACGACAAGAGAAACATCGCTATGAGGTTCAGACATACATAGAATACGTCGGGAACGAAGGTAAAGAGCGACTCCGAAATAAAGTTTCGGAGTGAGGCCATACCTGTCCCAAGAGTTTCCAGGATTGTCCCTGAATTCATCTTCATGTGCTGACCCGGAGATAGTGACATGAGCTTTTCCGAAGAGAAGCCCTCTATCTTTTCCGTGAAGCGGAAGAAGTAGTTCTTTTGATCGATGTATGTGCGCACCCATCCTGTAATGTGAGATGCGAGCATGGCACCGGTCGCAAGCAGCGCGATCTTGTATGCGTTTTCGTACTTCAGGCCAAGATCGTTGATGATCATGCCAAACTGATAGGGGATGTATATCCCAAGTACCTCGCTCACAATGAGGAGGGATAGCGAGGCAAACAAGAAGTTGCCAAAGCCTTGCATCATCGATCGTGAGTGCAGAAGGATCTTTTTCATGGACTATGGTGTTGCGTTTGATTTTCAACGAAGTTTTGTTGAAATGTAGCATAAAATATAGGTTTTGTCAACATATATTAGAAACACGAAAGCCCCCGACAATGTCGGGGGCTTTTCGGCTAGATAGGAAAACCAGCGGGCGGGCCAAAGGCATCAAATATTGCCTGGTTCCGTTTGTTCTCCTCGCGTATTTCAGCCTCGTATTGTTCCTTTGCTGAATCGCTTACAACAGGAAGGTCATTGATCTTTTCTGGCTCCCACTTGGTTTTGCAGTGCTCACAATGAATCTCTGTTAGAGCATTAGGATGCGGTATTGGCGGCGGGGGCACCAAGAGACGATCTCGGCCGTAATTGTCATCACCTGGGCCGTAGATGACATGCTCCGGGTCTTTCGCCTCAATGTAATCCTTTCTTACAATGAGATGAGTTTTTCCGCACACAGAACACGTACGATGACCTTCGTAGACAATGGTCCGTTGGAGCATGGTTCTTCGGGTACTCATTTTCAAGGTTTTCCTTTTTGTATCACAATTAAAACAACATGTAAACTTATTCAATATGCTAAAATACCTCCATGACCGAAGCTGCTTACCACGTCAAAACAGCCCAGTTTGAGGGTCCACTTGAGGTTCTGTTGAATCTTATCGAAAAGCGGAAATTATTCGTGAACGAAATTTCGCTCGCGGCTATTACCGATGACTATATTACATATGTTCGGGGTTTTTCGACGAACGACATGGAACGTTACGCCTCGTTCGTAACAGTTGCTGCGACGCTCATTCTTATCAAGTCTCGTTCGCTTATCCCTAATCTATCGCTAACCGTAGAAGAAGAGCATGACATATCTACTCTTGAGCGCCGGCTCGAACTTTACAAGATCATCAAAGACATAGGCGAACCTATTGCACGAATGTTTGGGAAGCGCATCGTCTTTCCACGTTTGCCGACCAAGCTCGAGACGCGCGTATTTGTACCTGATGCTCAGATTTCGCTCGCGTCGATGCGCGAAGGTATCGGCTCTGTAATAAATTCTATTCCTGAACCAGAACCGGCCAAGCCTGAGGTTGTTGTTATGAAAATCCGCAGCCTCGAAGAGACTATTAGTGACCTAGTGGAGCGCGTTAGTCGTTCGATGAAGATGAGTTTCCGAGAGTTCTCGGGCTCGCAAGGTTTTGCCAAGGGTAAAGAAGAAAAAGTTGGCACGATAGTTTCGTTCTTGGCCATGCTAGAATTGGTACGCCAAGGATTCATGGATGCATTTCAGGACGGAGAATTCGCGGATATCAGTTTAGAAAAAATATCACAATGACGCTTGAACAAAAAATAGAGGCGCTACTTTTTTTCAAAGGAGAGCCGCAAACGTTTAGTGAACTTGCTACTGCTTTGCATGTCGATTTGACCGAAGTTCATACGGCCATTCATGCGTTGTCGGCCACGCTTTCTGGTCGCGGTATAACCATTGTGACCCATGGAGACAAGGTCATGCTAGGTACACCACCCGACATGTCAGAACTTTTTGAGCAGCTACGCAAAGAAGAGCTCGAAAAAACGCTTTCCAAGGCTGCGCTCGAAACACTTTCAATAATTTTGTATCGAGATGGCGTTTCGCGCGGAGAAATTAATTTTATCCGCGGTGTTAATTCCGGTTTTATATTGCGTTCGCTCGAAGTGCGCGGGCTTGTGGAAAAACTTTCCGATCCGCGTGACGCCCGCACATATGTCTACAAGCCGACGCTCGAGCTTTTGTCATTTTTGGGCGTCGGCTCCGTCAATGAATTACCAGATTTTGATGAAGTAAAAAAGACGCTCGAAGCCCGTTTAACCATAACTACTGCTCAAGATGAATCTATCGCCTAGAGAAAAAGAATCAATCGCGTCTCTTGTCATTCTATTTGTGGTGGCAGTGTTCTATATCATTGGAATAAACCGCGAGATTAAACGTGGTGATGAGATGGAGAATATGATCGTCCAAGAAGAAGCGAGCGTTCGACCTTTTCTTGATCTTGCTTTAGCTGCGGATTCGTTCGCGATTTATGACACGGCGAGCGGGGAATTTAGATACAAAGTCAATGCTGAGCGTCCTGTCCCACTTGCGTCGCTCGCCAAAGTCATGAGCGCGGTCATTATCATGGAACATGTCCCGGCCGATTATACGTTTAAGATAGACAAGGAGTCACTTGGTGAAATAGGGGACAACGGCTTGCTTGTCGACGAACGCTGGTCGCGAGATGAATTGCTTGCGTTTTCACTCGTAGTTTCGTCAAATGATGCTATGCGTGACATGGCCGTCGAAACTGGCAAGCTTATTGATCCAAACACTGTTGATGCCCGTGCGACTTTTGTCGAAGCGATGAACGCCAAGGCTCGCGAGCTCGGACTTCGAAGCCTTGAATTTTTAAATGAGTCGGGGCTTGATCTTGAAAACGCGACACCTCTTAGAAATGGTGCCTATGGCAGTGCACGAGATATGGCAAAACTTTTTGCTCATGCCACTACAACCTACCCAGATATTTTTAGAGCGACGACTATGGCGGAGTACTCGTCGCGTTCGCTCGATAAGGAACATATGGCTAAAAATACCAACCCATTTGTCGGCGAAATTCCTGGTCTCGTTGCATCGAAAACCGGTTTTACTGATTTGGCCGGTGGAAACTTGGTCGTTTCCGTAAAAGGTGCACCAGAACCAACAGTTGTCGTTGTGCTTGGTTCGACTTTCGATGATCGTTTTACCGATATAAAGACACTTTCGGGTGCGCTGCGAAGTGATTCATGATTTGATACAATTTGGCTTATGAATACCGTTGATTTCAATCTAATCAAACTTTTTATGCCAGCCGTACTGACCTTTGCACTTGGCATAGTCATTACTCCTTTTTTTACTGATATTTTTTATAAATATAAGATGTGGAAGCGTCGTGCCCGTACTGTCGACGAAGACTTGGGTCAAGGCGAAGCCATGTCGGCCGAGTTCAAGCGTATTTCGAATGCCGCCCAAGAACTCCACACGCCGCGTGTCGGCGGCATCATTATTTGGGCTAGCATTTGTCTTGCCGCACTTATACTATTTCTCATACCGACATTTTTTCCAGCCGATGTATCACAAAAACTAAACTTTGTTTCCAAGGAGCAAACGCTTTTACCATTTCTCGCACTTTTGGCTGGCGCTTTTATAGGTCTTGTAAATGATCTCATGACGGTCTACATAAAAAAGGGAGTTTTTACTAACGGCTTTCCGCGAAGATACATGATTAGTATCGTTACGCTTACCGGACTCGCGTTTGCTGCCTGGTTTTATTGCAAACTTGGCGATCAACAGATATTTGTTCCGTTCGCAAATCAGTTTGTAGATCTTGGTTGGTGGTTTATACCAGTGTTTCTTACAGTTTTTTTGGCGACATTTTCGTCGGGTGTTATCGACGGCATCGACGGGCTCGCCGGCGGTGTCATGGCTATCATATTTGCGGCTCTTGGCACTATTTCTTTCTTTCAGAATCAGATCGATATTGCAGCATTTTGCTTGGTCGTTTCTGGCGCTATTCTTTCGTTCCTTTGGTTTAATATTCCGCCAGCCAGATTTTGGATGGGGGAGACGGGTATGCTCGGGCTGTTGTTCACCCTCGTCGTTGTGGCCTTTTTGACTGACACTGTATTGATTTTGCCAATCATTGGTTTTCCATTGGTCATCACGGCACTTTCGTCCGCCGTTCAGATACTAGGCAAAAAATGGTTCGGACCTGTTCGTGGCAAGGTCTTTCGCGTCGCGCCCATACATCACCATTTTGAAGCTATTGGTTGGTCTCGTGAAAAGATAACCATGCGTTATTGGATTATCTCACTAATGTTTGCGGTTGTAGGAGTAATCGTCGCTGTTTTGTAGACACGTCCCATAGGGCGGCCCCGTATCCTCGGGGCCGCTTTTATGTTGACGTTTTTCATAATAAAAGTATTATGTTGTCAAAACACCTTCACATGACGAAACTCGTAGTTTACAGGCTAGTATTCTACGCCTTCTTGCCGGGACTCGCAGCGTTATGGTTTTTTAGGCAGGTCATGCCGCTCGACGGAATTCTTCCCATAGCACTCCTTGTATTGTTTCTCGTGCTTTGGTTGCGTATGTTGTGGCGAGAGGGCTCAGACATTAGCAAGCTTCGACAGCTGCTCAGGAAATCCGAGCTTGGTGACAAAATGTCTGACCAGGATTTTGTTTTCTTGTGCAATATAATGCGCAGGAACGCTCATTTCGACGATGTACGCATAAAGATATACCGTTTGCTAAGTTCGCATTCGGATAGCTTTGCGTTCTCTTCAAGAGCTTTTGTTCTTATGAATGCCATGAGGGTCGGGGACCATTCCCTCGATTTTTTCGATGGGCACATCAAGAAGCTCCAAAAAGAGATGATCGATTGCCACATGAGAGACCTGAGACTTAGGTTTTACGAGGTCAATACGTCAAAGAAAGTTAGTGTAACTGCCGGGTTCGCTACACTCATGAGGACGCACATGCCCAAACTCCTGTGGTTCCATGGCTTTTGTCCTGAGCTAAGGCTCTTTGCCAATCAAGAGATTGCGGAAATGATGGAGACCTACAGGCACAATGGTTCCGATAACATGCTGTTTCATTTGGAGCAGGGAATCACACAGTATCTTTCGGATATCAAAGAGATACCGGCAGAAGACAGGGGCCTGGTGGCAAAGCAGTATGCGGAAATGGTGGCGATAATAGCTTCCAATTTCCGTACGAAGAAGGTCTAACTTCGACAGCACTTTCAAGCAGCGCGGGCTTTGCCCGCGCTGCTTTTGTTTTTCCTTGGCACATAGGACAAACCCATGGGGGCGCCATTGACTTTTTCTTAAAATAGTATAAAAAAGATAAAAACACCTAAGAACCTTACCAATGAAACTGAACAAGAACTTCGTTTTCGGGGTTGTCATGGCTCTTGCTCTCACCTTACTTCTTGTTGAAGTAAGAGGGGCAAAAATTGATACCCGATGGACATTCATCGGACTCTCACTCGTGTGTTACCCATGGAAATTCGGCAAAGACGTGTACTCCCTCTTCGGAGGATTCAATGATGAAGGGAGCGTCTACTCACTTTTCGGAATAGTTCAATGCGCCTCGGGCTCGGCCTTCTCCGTTGCAGGAGTCAGTCTCTATCAACACGCAGAAAGAACAGCGTTCCAGGTTGTCGGCCTTTCTCTCTCTATCAGTACAGTGCTGGTAGTGGTACTTCGGAGGCCCCTATTTGCGGCCAAATCATCGGCATAAGTCTGTGTATGAAAGCAGGATTGGCCTTTCCAGGACAAGTCTTTGGGGTTGTTTGTTATATGGACTCCGAAGCGTATAACACATTCCAATTTCTTGGAATAATGATCTTCCAAAAGGGAGTACAGTCCAGCCAGATGATTGGGATTTGTGGTGCTCAAATTTCCACGTCGGATAGGTTGAGTGAAGACCGTAAGGACCCGGGAGAGGCCGAGCAGGATCTTGGAATCGTTCTTTATCAGAAAGCAAAAAAGAGAGTCTTCCAGGGCGCAGGCCTGCGACTCTTTGTCGATGGTACGGTCAAGCGAGGCTCGTTCCTTTCGATCACTGTTGCTCAAAAGGAGTCAGCTCTTCCTGTAGTACCTGTTACCTAATACCTTTGATGCTTTAACACCCCTCTTCGGAGGGGTGTTTTACTTTTTATGCTAAAATTTTAGGCATGTCATCGCTCGGGAAAGTCGACAAGGTATTTTTGGGTGTCGTGATCACGCTCCTGGTGGTCGGGTTTTTTTCTTTCATGTCGGCATCGTTCGGCGTTTTGGCCCGAAGCGAAGCAAAATTCTGGAGCATCGTTATCAGTCAGGTCATCGGGCTAGGCCTCGGCGGGCTTCTCATGTACTGGTTCTCGCGGATCGACTACAAAGTCTGGCGATCGTACGCGTTTTATCTGTTCATCCTCTCGATAGGTCTCACGCTTCTCGTTTTTATTCCGTCCATCAGTTTGGAACATGGCGGTGCGCGACGTTGGATCGATATCGGCCCTATCTCGTTCCAGCCGGTTGAGCTTTTGAAAATAGCGTTCGTTATATATTTCGCTGGATGGCTCTCGTGGGTCAAAGGCAAAGCCAAGGGTGTAAAACACGGCGTCTTGCCGCTCGTCATCATGCTCGGACTCGTTGCCGCTATATTGCTCCAACAGCCAGACACTAAAAGCATTATCCTTATGTTTGTTGCGTCGGCGGCGATGCTTATCCTCTCCGGCATGCCGTGGAAATACATGGCGTATGCGGGTGTTGCGGCTATCGTATTGTTCGGGGTGCTGGCAATGTCAAAGCCGTATTTGGTAAAACGCATCACGACGTTCATCGATCCGTCATCCGACGCCCAGGGCGCATCGTTTCAGTTGCGGCAGTCGTTGGTGGCAATCGGCTCAGGCGGGACGTTCGGCCGCGGGCTCGGGCAGAGTGTCCAAAAATTCACCTACTTGCCCGAGCCGCACGGCGACTCGATATTTGCCGTTATCGGAGAAGAATTCGGTTTTGTCGGGACGACGATAGTCGTGGTGTTGTTCTTGGTCTTTGGTTTGCGGGGATTGCGTATCGCGTATCGCGCACCGGACTCTTTTGGTAGACTGATGGTCGCCGGACTTGTTATACTATTGTGCGCGCAGTCGTTCTTAAACATCGCCTCGATCATTGGGCTCTTTCCGCTCACCGGCGTACCGCTTGTCTTTATTTCTCACGGCGGCACGAGTCTCATGATCGCGATGGCGGCTGTCGGCATCATCTTGAATGTCTCACGCTATCAGCTTCAGAATAGATAAATTAAATGAAAATATTGCTTACAACCGGCGGGAGCGGAGGCCATTTCTACCCGATGATCGCGGTAGCCGAACAGCTCAATCAGCTAGCTATCAAGGAAAAGATAGTCGACTTCGAGCTTTTTTACGTTTCCGATTCTCCATACGACAAACGCGCGCTCGATGACAATCGCATCACGTTCTACAAATTGCCGACAGGGAAGCGTCGTACTTATGCGTCCATACTCAACTTTTTCGACATATTCAAGACGGCTATTGCTGTCGTGCGAGCCATATTTTTGGTCTACAAGATTTTCCCCGACGTAATTTTTTCCAAAGGTGGTTATGCGGCCGTACCGGTGACTATCGCCGCGCGCATCCTCGATATTCCGCTCGTCATCCACGAATCCGATTCAGTGCCAGGACGTGCCAACAAGATGGCGGGGAAGTGGGCGACTCGAATAGCTATTTCTTACAAAGAGGCTATCGATCATTTTCCTAAAGAAAAGACTGCTTTCGTAGGCCCTATCGTGCGACGCGAAGTTCGAGAGCCGCTTCGCGATGGCGCGCAAGAATACTTAAAGCTCGCCTCGCATTTACCAGTTATATTTGTCATTGGCGGTTCTCAGGGAGCAAAAATTATCAACGAAACGATTCTGAATGCGTTGCCGGAATTAGTTAAACGTTATCAGATAATCCACCAAACAGGCACAGCGCATTTTGAAAACATCAAGGACTTAGCGGATATTGTGCTCGAAAATTCTGAAGGCAAGAGTAATTATTACCCTTATCCATATTTGAACAAGCTTGCCATCCGTATGGCCGCCGGTGTTTCAAGCCTTGTAATTTCTCGCGCCGGCGCTGGCGCTATTGGCGAGATATCTTGTTGGGGTTTGCCATCGATCATAATTCCTATCACAAACTCTAACGGCGACCATCAGCGCATGAATGCTTTCAACTATGCTCGCGCCGGAGCCTGTACGGTAGTCGAAGAAGCGAACTTGGCCCCACATGTTCTTGTGGCTGAAATCGATCGTATCATGTCCGATGCCGCGCTCCAGGCTTCGATGAAAGAGGCGACCAAAATGTTTGTCTATCCTGACGCCGAGTTGAAAGTTGCCGAAGAAATCGTTAATATAGCCCTCACTCATGAGTCATAATCAGATAGTTACAAGAATCGCACCCTCTCCGACGGGTAAATTTCATATCGGTACTGGCCGCACAGCTCTTTTTTCTTATTTGTTCGCGCGAAAGCATGGCGGTAAGTTCCTTATGCGGATCGAAGATACCGACAAAGAGCGGTCAAAAAAGGAGCATGAGGATAATATTATAGAAGCCTTCAAGTGGCTTAATTTGTCATACGATGAGTTCTCACGTCAATCAGAACGCACTGAAATATATAAAGAACAATTGAAAAAACTTATAGACTCTGGTCACGCATATGTATCCAAAGAAACTCCGACTGAAGAAGGCGGGCCAGCCTCCGCTAAAGGCTCCGGCGAGGCAAGGAGGGAAGAGGTGATCCGTTTCAAGAATCCTAATCTGAAGACCAAATTTACAGATGTTGTTTTGGGCGATATAGAATTGGATACGACCGATCTTGGGGATTTCGTTATTGCTAAAGATTTGGATACCCCGCTTTTTCATTTGACAGTAGTTGTAGATGATGGTCTTATGGGTGTAACTCATGTAATACGCGGACAAGATCATATTTCAAACACGCCTCGGCAGATACTCATTCTCGAAGCTCTAGGCTTTCAACGGCCCGTATATGCCCATATACCGCTTATTCTGTCGCCAGACAAGTCCAAGATGTCAAAGCGTCATGGTGCTACGTCCGTTACAGAGTTTCGTGATATGGGATACTTGCCGGAAGCCCTGATAAACTTCGTCGCCTTTTTGGGTTGGAATCCTGGAACGGATCGAGAAATATTTAGTCTTGAGGAACTTGTACAAGAATTTTCTTTGGAAAAAATCCAAAAGAGTGGAGCGGTATTTAATATCGAAAAACTCGACTGGTACAATCGTGAATACATAAAAAAGATGCCGCAAGACGACCTTCTTGCTCAGGTGAAAAAGTACCTAGATCTTCCGGAGGACATACTTTTGCGCGCATTGCCATCTATCATAGAGCGTATAAGTAAATTTAAAGATCTTGAAAACGAATCTGAATTCGGATTTTACAAAGCGCTTCCAGAATATGACGCAGCAAATTTGATTTGGAAAAAATCTGACAAGGAAAAAACAATCGCGCATTTGGAAAAAGCTAAAGAACTTCTATCAAAATCCGACTTCGATAGCGTCGAGTCAATCAAGGTCTCTATTTGGGATTATGCCGAAGCTGTCGGCCGCGGCGATGTCCTTTGGCCACTTCGCTATGGGCTTTCTGGCAAGGATAAATCCCCGGATCCGTTTACACTCGCGTATATCTTTGGCAAAGACGAAACACTGGCTCGTATTGAAAAAGCCCTAAAGTCTCTCTAAAAAGAGCAAGGCCCGGATTGTACCGGGCCTGCCCACTGGCGGTGGACTTAGTTCTTCCTTTTGGACTAGATGCACGCTCTGGCATTCCAGCATTACGCACCTTGGACTCGATGTTTAGTCTTTGTCGAGTAAGGTAGTCCATCCTAGGTTATAAATCGTGGCGCTTCTGCCGTCGTTCATCGGCGCCAGTTTTGACCATCATGAGGACCGACTCCTCTGGCTCCGCGCAGGCATTTTGTAAGCTTGGCGGTTTTTTTGTCCTTTTCCTTTCGGAATATCGTTTGATTTCTTGAAAGAACTTGTGTCCAGAGAGGATATTACTCTATTTTGGGGTAGGTGCAAGTCTTTTCAACAAGATGCTATAATTTCCTGACGATGACTAGATATGGCCTTATCGTATTAAATATTATGGCGCTTATATGTGCGCCAGCGTTCTTGTTCGCCCAATCCGATCTTGAGGCCGAGCTCGAAGCAAAGCGCAAGGCTAAAGAGGCTATCGAGGCCGAGCTCTTGGAAGATCAAAAAAAGCTCGATGCGGTTTCGGCTGAAAAAAATACACTCAACAAAGCAGTTACCGAGCTTGACCTTACGGTCAAAAAACTTGGCACCGAGGTAAAACTGACAGAATCCAAGATAAAAGAAACAGATACCAAGATTAAAAATCTCAATCTCACTATCGAACAAAAAGAACAGAAAATTTATGATTTCCGAGAAAGTATTGCTCACGGGATAAAATCGATCAACGAAAATGACCAAGTGCCGTTTATATTCCATGTTTTACAAGAAGGCAGTGTTGCCGAGGCTCTAAAAGAAACCGAGCAGCGTATAAGTTTGCACAAGAATATAAGATCCGCCATACGCGACCTATCTGGAGAACAAAAACTTTTATTGAGCGACAGGGAAGAGCGTGAAGAGAAAAAAGAGGAATTGCTAGATTATAAAGGAGAAATCGTAAGTCAAAAAAGTCTTGTCGATGCTAATAAAAAAGAGAAGTCTACGCTTCTTGAGCAGACCAAAAAACAAGAAGCGGCTTATCAAGCTCTTGTTGCCGAAAAAACCAGACTTCGAGCGGCTTTCGAAGACGAATTGGCTGCTATAGAAGCAAAAATGAACTTTAGTCTCGATGAAACCTCTTACCCAAAAGCAAAGAATGGCATTCTTGCGTGGCCGGTTGAGCATGTTCTTATTACACAAGGATTTGGCCTGACTGAAAGCTCGGCGAGACTTTACAGCTATCGTACGGGCCAATGGAGCGGTAAACACGCTGGCGTGGATTTCCGTGCCAACAACGACAAGGTATTTGCTATGGCCGATGGCGTAGTAGAGGGCGCTGGTAATACAGATCAGGTATGCCCAAAGGCTTCGACTGGTGTTTGGGTTCTTTTGAAATATGACAACGGGCTCGCTAATACATTTTTTCACTTATCGAGTGTTGTGGTTAAAAAGGGCGATAGGGTAAAGGCTGGCGATTTGGTAGCTTATAGCGGCAATACTGGCTACTCGACGGCCCCGCACTTGCATGTCGGGGTCATGCCAGCAAGCGCAGTTTCCGTGACGACCTGGGCTTCAAAAGGCTGTCCAGGCAAAGATTACACGACGCCAGTTGTTGCAAACTCGCTGTATCTAAATCCTCTCGACTACATGCCAAAAACAAGCGAAAACATGTTTAAGCGTTAGACTAATTTGGCATAACAAAGTGAAAAAAACTTTCAAAGAAAAAGTTTTAGATGTCGTTCGAAAAATTCCGAAAGGGGAAGTAATGACCTACAAAGAAGTCGCTTCTAAAGCGGGTTCACCAGGGGCTTCACGCGCAGTTGGTACTGTCATGGCGAATAATTTTTTATCCGATGTGCCATGCCACAGAGTCATTCGATCAGACGGAAAGGTCGGCAGCTACAATCGCGGCGGCCAGGCGGCAAAACGAAAGCTGTTGAAAGCCGAGGGCGCGATTTAAATAGGTCTGGTACAATAGAAGCATCTTTTCTACGCGTCCCATTAGCGATCTAAATCAGAAAGCAAGTTACTTATCATATGGAATACACAACCAAATCTTCGTTGACCAAGATAACTGACGAGATACCCGGATTCATCACTATTAGAAATTTAGTCCTCGTTATTATCGTGTTGGTCATTTTGGGCCTTGCGGGTGTCAATGTCGAAGAAGATATTGTCGAGAACGAAAACGTCCAAGAAAACACTTCATATGTTGCAAGCGGTGTGCAGCACGTTTGGAATACCTACTTGGCCGGTCCGGCAGATTTTATTTGGAATGATGTAATCGTTGGTATTTTATGGGAAGGCTTTCGTATAAATATGGAGAGGCTTCAGAACGGGGAGACGCCGACAGATTTTAGCAGTATGGATACTTCATCTATCCCAAGTATCCCCGAGATAGTAGAGAACTATAACGAAAGTCACTAACCCCCGCAATTAAATGATTGGCGGGGGATTTCTCCTCGTAGACAGTGTCGTAAAAGGTATATTGTGCGACACGGTTCTATACTGGAAAAGCACTTCCCCTAAGAAAAACGGGACCCTGTTAAGAGTCCCGCAGCTTTGTCGAAGAGGTGATCAAGACCTCTTAGGGACAGCCTTTTCGCCCCTAGCCCCCGACCGGGTATGTTGTATATGGATATCTAAATTAAGCTTAGCATGATTTCTCCTCTAAAATACAACTCCCCTATTTTAGTTAAAAATTACATCCTGCGGCTCTGGTAAGCCCGGTGTCTTGCGCCTCTTCTTCGGTCATAAAATAAACCTTGTTCTCGTCTTTGATACGTTCAGCGCTTTTGCAGTCTTTTGGATAGTAACGCGTACCGCTTTTGGACGCGACAAATGCGAATTGAGACGTATCGATATCAGACATTGATTTTAGTTCGGGTACTATTATCTGAACTTCATTTGCTACGATTTTGTCTTGCGCGACTGACAATCGTCCCAAACCAAACGATGCCGTCGATGACAAAATGACAATACCTATAAGAGCGATGGATTTCTTATCGATAGTCTTCATGGAGTATGGCTTCAAAAGTCTCTAGTGGGATCCGTACTTCTGGCGCACCTATCGCCCACGGACCGACCTGGTACGGTTGAAATACAACAGCAAGAGTATCGCTACCTTCTATATAAAATGTCTCAAAATTCTCGGTGCGTGGCGAAGTACCGTCTTCATACCAGGCGCCAAGCATATCACCGTATTTTTCCTGTAGTAAGGTGCGCGAGACGTCGCTTAGTTGTCCTAGATAGCTTGAATCAGGTACGAATAGGCTGCCGATAGTGCGCGCTTCGCCTGTTGGTGAATACGAGCGACTAACGATACGCAGATTTCCATGTGCGCCGCCAGTGAATTCGTAGGCCTTGAAAAGGACTGTCGTCATAAGCGAGTCCTGTTTAACTTCGTACGAAAGTTCGTAGGAGTTTGGTGCGCTCTGATTGTCGTACGAAAGGTTATTATTGTTTTTAAACCCGGCAATATCTGCACGGACAAAGCTCTCTATTCCCTCGTCAATATTAGAGTCGCCAAAAACTGGATAGTTGGCCGTGATCTCGTACGTCTCGCCCGTTTCGGTGATCATTTTGTTCTCGTGGGATGAAAACAATGGATCGTCAGAAGCGTCTATTTCGACGATTTCGATACTTTCTTGAGGGGAAGAGGGTTTTGGCTCCCCTACCCTACTATCTTTGCGATACAATAAATATCCAGTTATGGCAAGAGCTACGACTAGAGCACCAATAATGAGATTTTTCATGTCGATATTGTACCATATTGCTTTTTATTTCCTTTTCCCGTATACTATGGGCTCTTAAAACGATTATTTATATACCTATATGGCACATAGAAAGGCCGGCGGTACAGCTAGAAACCTACGTGATTCGAAGCCGAAATATCTCGGTGTTAAGATCGCTGACGGACAGTTCGCAAATGCGGGCTCAATTATCGTTCGCCAGCGCGGCACACGCTTCCTTGCGGGCACGAATACGGACATGGGCAAGGACCACACGATCCACGCCCTCAAGGCTGGTATCGTCAAGATTTCGTCCAAACGAAAGATTGGCTTTAACAACAAAGCTGTCTCGAACAAGATCGTCCACGTAGAAGCGAAATAAAGAAAAACAAAAGCCCCGACAAAGGGGCTTTTGTTTTATTCGGATTCGATAGATATTTTAAGCGAGTTTCCCGATGCTCCAATGATAGGAAGCTCATATTTACCTGCTTTTTTTATTGGACTTTTTAGATCGAAATTCTTGTCTTCGAAATTAATCCCTTGCTCACGCAAGAGTGAGAGGATTTCTTTGATTGTCACGCCCGAAAAGAGTTGACCGTCGGCATTGGCTCGTTTCTTGATAACAAGCGTAAAATCTGACAGTTTTTCAAGCGCAGCCTGAAATTCTTTGGAGTATTTCACAGCCTTTGCTTCCCTGCCCTTTTGCCGCTCGGCAAGCTCGGCCAGCGCCTTTGGTGTTGCTTCTACGGCGAGCTTGTTCGGGAAAAGAAAATTACGTGCGTAACCCTCGTTCATGTCTTTGACCTCATCGATCCGACCCTGTTTTTTTACGTTTTGAATAAAGATAACTCGCATGACTATTTTTTCTTCAGGAGTAGATTTACCGCAGCGTCCATCTGATTATCTGACTTGTCTTCGGCAAATTTATCCGCGTCGAACTCGACTACTACATCGGGCTTTAGGCCCGCCTTTGAAATAGATACTCCCTTTGGGGTTAACCATTCAGCGACAGTAATCTTGAGTGACGTGTTTCCTTGCATCGGCACAAGTTCTTGAACCGAACCCTTACCAAATGTCTGCTCTCCTACAAGCTTTGCCTTGTTGTGCTCTTGCAACGCACCAGCAACGATTTCCGAAGCAGAGGCCGAGCCGCCGTTGACTAGTACGACCATCGTGTAGTCGCCATCTAGGTAGTGTCCCTTGGCCTTGTATGTTTTCTGGTACTCTTCGGTTTTGCCGTCTTCGATAACTATTATCTTACCCGTCTCGACAAACCAGCTCGATATGTCGACAGCGGCTGACAAGTAGCCGCCCGGATTATTGCGTAGGTCAAGTATTAGTTTATCTGACCCTGATTCAGCAAAAGCCGCTAGTGCTTTCTCGAATTCTTCGGCAGATTCTTCGCCGAACGAAAAGAGTGTTATGACGAAAATACCATCCTGGCGCAACTCTGTTTCAAGAACTGGTATTTTTATGATATCGCGAATGATTGTGATTTCTCGAGTTTCTGATTCGCCTTTGCGGAAAATAGTCACTCTTACAGGCGTGCCGCGTTCACCACGTATTAGCTTTACAGCTTCTTCAACAGACAAATCGGCAGAGACAACATCTTCGATTTTTAGTACTGCGTCACCCGAACGGATACCAGCTTGTTCGGCCGGAGAATCTTTGAGCGGCGTAATAACGGTTAGGACTCCGTCACGAATACCAACCTCCATACCAACGCCAGAGAATTCGCCCTTTAGGTCTATAGCCAAATTCTCATTGGCTTCTGGTTGCAAGAACACGGTGTAGGGATCTTCGAGCGAATCAACTAGGCCATCGATGGCGCCCCACATCTTTTCCTTGGAGCTCGTTTCTTTATCTTTTGGATAACGTTCTTCGATAAGACGCCAGACCTCCCAGAATTGGGCAATACTTTCAATATCTGGCGCGTCTACTACTTCATCTGGGGCCTGTAGTCCTGTGAGTGCCGCCATAGTTTTGTGGGCCGTAGTACTGCGATATCCAATAAGAACGCCGATTATTCCGGCAACGATTATAAGCGTAATTGTGTGCGAAAGTCTTATGGATCGAGACATAACGGCTACAGTATACCACTATTTATTCGACCAAAAAAGCTTTCTTGGTATAGATATTTTTCGGATCCCACATCAGCCACGAGTCCAGCCCGACATCGTAAGTGGCTTCTATTTGTTCGCGTACCATTTCTGCGGTGTATGTGGCACCAAGGTTAAAATCTTGTAACCAAGGGCGCAGTTTATCCGGATCTTCGCCCATAGCAACGGCACGTTCGACGGCCTTGCCCATGGCTTCATGAATTACTTCGTACGGATTTTCCGCTGGATTGGCAAAGCCGTTCCAGTTATTTGGATAATGCGACGGGTAGACCATCGGACACACGTAGTCGAAATACGGTAATGCTTTTTCTAGTACCTGACCGATACCTAGGTCGTCGGTATTGGTCGTTGTCATACCGAAAATATCAGCCGAAATAGGTATTGGATGTTCGACAGCGCGTAATTTTTCGTTCACGTATGCAAAAAAACCTTCCAAGACCTCTGGTTTGCTTTTACCTTCAGAAAGCGGGAAATGAATGTCTTTCATGTTGCCGTCCGACGGGAATCGAATGTAATCAAAATTTATTTCATCAAAACCGACATCGTAAGAAACTTTGGCAAGCTCGATAACATAATCCCAAACCTTTTGACTCCCGGCATCAAACCAACCCAAACCTTTTCTATCGCGCCAGAGCTTGGTCGTATCCGTCGCCGTCTTGACCGCCTCCTCGGGCCAAGACTTGATGAGATATGGATCCTGAAACGTCGCAATGCGCCCTATAACATAAATATCCTTTTCATGAAGACGATCTATAAATTCTTCCATGTTCGGTATTCTGTTTTCTGACGACTTTAGGCTTTTGAATGGTTCTGAATCAATCTGAAAAGAAATTTTGCCGGTATCGTCTTTTATATCGATAACGACAGCGTTGACCTCGGTCTCGTCAATAAGCGAGAGTAGTCGCTCGCGCATGCTACTTGTGCCGGCCACCCAACTTGTCATGTATACAGCCTTGACCGCCTCTGGCGTATCTATATGCGTTACGGTTCGCCCTATTGCAGGAAGCTCTATTACACTACCTACCAGGAAGTTTTCATTGGCGATAGCGTTTTCGGAAGTATGAGTAGATGGTACGCCCACGTAAAGTCCGAAAACGGCCGCCGTGACTAATGCTGTTGCAATAACGTGAGGCTTGTTTATCATGACCGGTCGTTCCTTTTTACAAAAGTGAATCCGGTGTTTTCCTCGGGTTGCTGGGTAGCTGTTTCTTGGACTGATTCAGTTTTTTCTTCTTTTTCTTCGGGGGTTATCGCAGGAGCGATAGTGGTGCGGGGTTTACGTACGGATGGTTGGCGTGTTTTTTTGATCGCGCGCTCGGGTGCAATATTTTTAGATCGAAAAAAGAATGCGTAAGAAATAAGTACTATTGTTATTCCGAAAACTGCGAAAATTATTTTTTCTAAACCATTAGGAAAACCCAGGTGCGGGAGCGCTATCACCAGTATGCCGAGAATGAATAAAATTTTTTCCTTGGACATACGCCAAGTATACAGGAAAAAGCCTAAAAACCCTGAAATGAGGCTGTGAATTAGGGGCTTTTGGGTCTAACCGGCAGGATTAGGAGACAATAACGACGAATTCGCCGCGGACTTTGTCAGGATTCTTTTTGAAATACCCTAGCACTTCGGCGGCCGAGCCTTCGACAAGCTCCTCGAACATCTTGGTCAGTTCGCGAGCAATGACGACTTTTCTATCAGGCGATAAAACTTTTGCCAAGCTCTCGAGTGTCTTCATGATCCGATGCGGGGATTCGTAAAACACCGATGTCCTGGTCGAGGTCGGACCTCGACCAGCGATTTCTTTGAATATCGTTTCCCTACCCTTTTTGTGCGGGAGGAAGCCGTAGTAGGTGAACTGCGGTGATGGAATGCCGCTGATCGAAAGCGCGGCGGTTAGGGCTGACGCGCCGGGAATAGTAATTATCTTTACGTCTGGCAACTCACGCTTTACCATCTCGATCAGCATCACGCCAGGATCAGAAATCGTCGGCGTGCCAGCATCTGAAACGAGGGCGAGAGACTTCCCCTCGCGGAGCATTTCAATAATCTTCTCGTGCTTCGAGAGCTTGCTCTGGGCGTGATAGCTCATCGTGTCCGTGCCGACCAGGTAATAGTTCAAGAGGTTTCGGGTAACCCGCGTATCCTCGCAGAGCACCAAATCAACAGCTTTCAGCGTTTCTACGGCCCGAAAGGTCATGTCCCCCAGGTTCCCGATAGGGGTGGCTATTACATACAAATTTGACATGGCAAAATTATACTTGACTTTTTATATTTTGTCTAGTAAAATGCGCAAAAACCTCTCAAAATGAGAATCAGAACTTACGAAAGTACGAATCGCACGTATCTACTCGTACTCCTAGCGGCCCTGCTCCTGGGAATCGTGCTCATACTGTAACCAACCAACAACACCCGCAAGGAAAGGCACCCCTACGGGTGTTTTTCGTTTACAAATTATTTCCTCCACCTCTTCCCTACATTAATCCTATTCAATTCCTTCTCCATCAGCGCCTGGAATTTGGCGTAATCGATATCGGCGATGTTCTGATCCATCTTCATTGCGTCCTGGGCGCGCTTGTACGCGTCTTCGGCTCGAGCGACGTCAATATCATGCGCGAGTTCGCCGCGCTCGGCTAGTATCTTGATCACATTGCCTCGCACCTCCAGAATGCCGCCAGAAATCGCGAGCGCGAGCGTGTTCCCATCTTTCACAAAATGCGCTTCACCGGTCTTGATCGGTGCAATGAGTGGAATATGTCCAGGCAATACGGTAATGACACCTTCCATTGTCGGGATCGTCACAGAAGCGATGTCTGTTCCATCGTATACCACGCGATCCGGAGTGATTATCTTAACCTCAAGTATGCTCATATCTATAAACTATGCACTATCAACTATAACCTCGTCTTACTTCTCTTTCAACGCCGCCTTCTCTACATCTTCGATTGTTCCCTTCATATAGAACGACTGCTCGCCAATACTGTCATGCTTGCCTTCCAAGATTTCCTTGAAACCTTTGATTGTTTCTTTGAGCGGCACATATGTTCCTGGTGCGCCAGTGAACTGTTCGGCCACAAAGAAAGGCTGTGAGAGGAATTTCTGGATCTTGCGGGCGCGGCTGACAGCGAGCTTGTCTTCGTCAGAGAGTTCGTCCATACCAAGGATGGCAATAATGTCCTGGAGGTCCTTGTAGCGCTGCAAAACTTTCTGAACGCCGCGAGCGACAGCATAGTGTTCTTCCCCGACGATGTTCGGATCAAGAATTGTGGACGATGAATCAAGCGGGTCAACAGCTGGATAAATACCAAGTTCGGACAAAGGTCGCGAGAGGACGACAGTAGAGTCCAGGTGTCCGAACGTCGTCGCTGGAGCCGGGTCGGTTAAGTCGTCGGCTGGGACGTAGACGGCCTGGACGGACGTAATAGAGCCCTTGTCGGTCGAGGTGATGCGTTCCTGGAGGTTTCCCATTTCGGTCGCGAGCGTTGGCTGATAACCCACAGCAGATGGAATACGGCCAAGGAGCGCCGAGACTTCGGAGCCGGCCTGCGTGAAGCGGAAAATGTTGTCGATAAAGAGGAGCAAGTCGCGGCCTTCTTCGTCGCGGAAATATTCGGCCATGGCGAGCGCCGAGAGCGCAACTCGAGCACGCGCGCCTGGTGGCTCGTTCATCTGACCGAAGACGAGTGCGGTTTTGTCGAGAACTTTTGACTCTTCCATTTCGCGATAGAGATCATTTCCTTCGCGAGTACGCTCGCCTACGCCGGCGAATATGGAGTAGCCACCGTGTTCAGAAGCGATGTTGTGAATGAGCTCCTGAATAACGACGGTCTTACCGACACCAGCACCACCGAAGAGGCCGATCTTGCCGCCCTTTAGGAATGGACAAATTAGGTCGATAACCTTGATACCCGTCTCCAAGACTTCGGTCTTCTGGGATTGCTCGCTGAATTTCGGCGCAGCGCGATGGATCGGATAGCGCTTCTTCCCTTTTGGCGCAGGTTTTTGGTCGATCGGAGCCCCAACGACATCGAACATGCGGCCGAGAACATCCGGTCCGACAGGAACTGAAATCGGTCCGCCGGTTTGCGCGACCTCTTGTCCGCGAAATAGTCCGTCAGTCGAAGACATGGCAATAGCACGGACTTCGTTCTGGCCCAAATGCTGCGAGACTTCGAGTACAAGGTCTGTCTCGCCGTTCTTGAGTGTTAGTGCGTCGTAGATTTTCGGAAGCTCGCCTCCTTCGAAGCTGACATCCACGACCGGACCCATGATTTTTGTTATTTTTCCTGTGTTCATATTGATAATTTAATTACTAATTCATCTGCGCGCTAGCTCCACCGACAATTTCTGAAATTTCTTGGGTAATAGCGGCTTGGCGGGCTTGGTTGTAATAGAGCGTGAGATCGGAAAGGATTTCGCCCGCGTTGTCATTGGCGTTCTTCATGGCGAACATTCGGGCGCTGTGTTCTGACGCCTGGGCCTCAAGAAACGCATGATAGATGCCAAGTGCGACCGCCTGCGGCACGAGCTGGTCGAGCACACTCTGCATGTTGGGCTCGAATGTATATTCTCGCATATCGGTCGGCAGAGTATTCGCCTCCTCTTCTAACAAAAAGTTTCTATAACTTCCCGGAACGATAGGCAGTATCTGTTGAAGATATGGCTTGTACGAGACCGCAGACTTCCATTCGGTATAAAGAATCGAAACACTGTCGTAGTCTGCATTCGTAAATTTCTCTATAACCATATCGCGCAGAACGAGAAAATCGTCCGACGAACTTTTCTCTGAAAAATCTATGAAGCTCGCGACAACGTTCAGTTTATTTCTTCGGGCCGATTTTTCTGACTGCTTACCTATTGTGATGCAATCGATATCGCCGACGAATTTCTTTTTATGTTCAGAAAGTGCCTTTGAAATATTCGTATTGTACGATCCAGCGAGACCCTTGTTCGAAGAAATGACGACCAGAAGCTCGCGACCAGATGTTTTCTCTTTCGAAGTCATGAGGGGGTGCGTAGTCGTGTTAGACGCGACGATATGCATCATAAGATCGGCGATTGATCGCGCGTATGCCCTACCGCGGTTCGCTGTCTGTGTCGAGCGCTTCATTTTCGCGACCGAAACCATCTCCATTGTTTTGGTGATTTTCTTGATGTTCCCGATCGATTTCATTTTTTGGCGAATCGCCTTCTGATCAGCTCCCATTGGTTATTTCCTCTTATACGTCTTCTTGAAGTTCTCCAGCTCTTTTGCGAGCTTCGCTTTGATATCATCGTTCCAATCGGCGCGAATTTCTTCGAGAAGTTTTGCATTCGAAGCTCGCATGTATGTATGGAGTTCTTTTTCTGCGTTCTGGACGTCAGATAGGTCGATATTGTCAAAGACACCGCTGTTGAGCGCCACGATAGATACAACCTCGAGCGCGACCGTCACTGGCGAATACTGCGTCTGCTTGAGAAGCTCTGTAGCTCGCTTGCCACGTTCGATGGTGCGTTTTGTTTCCGGGTCGAGATCAGAATCAAACTGAGCAAATGACTCGAGTTCACGATACTGTGCCATACCGAGTTTCAAGGGGCCAGCATTTTTCTTCATCGATTTAATCTGTGCACTTCCGCCGACACGGCTGACCGAGAGACCGGCGTTGATAGCTGGACGAATACCTTTGTAAAACAAGTTCGTCTCGAGGAAAATCTGTCCGTCGGTAATCGAAATAACGTTCGTCGGAATGTAGGCGGAAATATCGCCAGCAAGAGTCTCGATGATCGGGAGAGCTGTGATCGAGCCGCTACCAGCTTTTTCATTTCGGCGGCAGGCACGCTCTAGAAGCCTGGAGTGCAAGTAAAACACGTCTCCAGGGTACGCTTCGCGGCCCGGCGGACGGCGGAGCAAAAGTGAGATCTCGCGGTAAGCTATGGCGTGCTTTGAAAGATCGTCGTAGACGATAAGTACGTCTTCGCCTTTGTCCATAAAATATTCGGCAATGGCAACGCCGGAGTAGGGTGCGAGGTATAGCATAGCCGGTGAGTCAGATGCTGCGGCCGAAACGACGACAGTGTATTCCATCGCGCCAGCTTCTTCGAGTTTTGAAACTATGCGAGCAACCTTTGACTGCTTCTGACCGATTGCCACATAAACACATTTTATATTCTCACCCTTTTGATTGATGATGGTGTCGATAGCGATAGCGGTCTTGCCTGTCTGACGGTCTCCGATGATGAGCTCGCGCTGGCCACGACCGATCGGGATCATGGCGTCGATCGCCTTTATACCAGTCTGAAGCGGCTGATTGACGGGTTCACGCAACATGACGCCTGGAGCAACTTTTTCGACCAAGACACGCTTGGTTGATTTGATAGCGCCCTTACCGTCTATTTCCTGACCGAGGGGATTCAATACTCGCCCTATGACAGCGTCAGAAACTGGAATCGACAAGATTTCTTTGGTCCTTGTTACCGATTCGCCTTCACGAACACCTTTGAACTCTCCGAGTATGATGACGCCGATAAAATCTTCTTCAAGGTTAAGAGCAAGGCCCGTTGCCCCAGACTCGAACGTAAGTAGCTCTGAAGCCTGCACCTCTGGAAAACCCGCAACCTTTGCGATACCGTCGGAAACAGAAACGACCGTGCCTATTTCATTTTCAATGACGCCTGGTTCGAAGCCGGCGATCTTTGATTTCAAATTTTCGATCAATCCTTTTACGTCTTTCATAAATTATTTCATCAGAGTTGCTTTTAATTCGCGGAGCTGTCCTTTTATCGACCCGTCGTATTCCCTGCCTCTATACCGGATCAGAAAACCTCCGATCAAGCCGCTATCATATGACACAGCCATGCTATCTTGCGGCTTTTTCTTTATTATCTTTTCAAGATCCTTTAGCGCCGAGGGCTTTATTTTGTGAGACAGCGTGACGTGAGCAGTCTCTAGTTTCTCGAGCTCGACCTGTCTTTTCTCGAGCGAGGAAATGACCATCGGCAGCATTGCGGTTAGATGATTTTCCTGCAAAAACGATATCAAGGCATCAGCCACAGCAGGAGTCGGCGCCTTTGTTTCAAGAATCCGTATCAAGGCTTCGGCCAAGTGTTTCGAGCTTGTCATTTGGATGGAACGGATCGATGAATCATAGACTCGACCTTTTTCTCGTCGACCTCTTCCTTTAGGATTTTTTCAAGACCAGAAACGATCAGCTCGACCGAGCGCTCTTTTATCTGAGCTGCGTGGCGTTCGGCCAGGGCTTCGATGTCTTTCATTGCCGACTCTTTTATGGCTCGAGACGCCAATTCAGCGTCGACTTTCGCAGCCTCTATCATTTCTGATTTTACAGCCTCTGCATCAACAAGCATGGCCTTTACCTCCATATGCCCTTCTGTCAGGATCCTTTCTTTTTCGTGCCCTGCCATCATCAATTCAGTCTTTGCTTTTTCAGCATCATCTAGTCCGGCCTGGATTTTTTCGCGGCGCTCCTTGATAGCTGCGGCTATTTTTTTGAATACGACATTCCGGAGGAGCCAGAAAATGATTAGGAAGTTGACCAAGTTTGCCAAGGCAACTTTCCAATCAAATCCGAGTTTTCCAAGGACGTCCCCGATCATAAATTAGATGATGAAGAACGCGACGAGGGCGTAGATAGCGGTCGATTCACAGATCGCCATACCGACGATCATTTTGGAGAACACAGAGTCCCCCACCTCAGGATTGCGACCAATTGCCTCCATCGCTCTTCCAGCCACAATTCCTTCTCCGATAGCTGTTCCTAACATCGAAAGAATGATCATACCTTTTGCTATATATTTTGCTGCTTCTGCTTCCATATTTTTGAATTAATTAATAACGAATAAATAAATTTACTTGCCGGGTTCTGGGCCGGCAGCCTGCATGTAAAACACTGTTATAAGCGACCCAAAGACTATCGTCTGAATAAGAGCCCCAAGGAGTCCAAATGCTACCCAAAACGAGGGCAAGACGAAGGCGAATATACCGATAAGTATAGTCGTCAACACGTCTCCAGCGTAGAGGTTACCGAAGAGTCGCAATGACACCGAAATGACCTTAGCGAATTCTCCGACAATATCAAGACAGGCGATGAGTATTGTAACGAAAACATAGATAGGACTCAAGACCCCCTTTTTCATATCCTCGCGTATCTGCTTAACAGGAATATATTTGCCGATATAACCCAAGAGTCCGAAATCTTTGATTGAAACGGCGTGAAGAATAATAATCGCTCCGAAAGCAAGACCAAATGTCGTATTAAAATCTCCTGTCGCCGTGCGGAACAAAGACGCTCCATCAAAGGTAATGCTTGAAAGACCTGGCAACATGCCCAAATAGTTAGAAACACCGACAAAGATAAAAACTGCAGCTATGATTGGCAAGACTCGCGCGGCATGGTAGTCGCTACCTGTTATGGTTCGAATCTGTTTTACTACCGACTCATAAACTATTTCGAAAAATGCTTGAGCCCCGCTTGGCACAAGCTGGCGCTTGCGCAATGCAACGAGAGAAAATACTACGATGATCAAGGTGACGAGCATCATAAACAAGGTCGAATTCGCTATCGGAAAACCGCCTATATCAAATATGACCGAAGGATCTATCGACGCAATATCTCGCTTGAAACTAAAAATCTCTCCTTGCATAAATTATTCTTTATCCACGGCACGTTCTTTCATGGACATGCGCTCCTGTCTGTATTCGCGAGTAATTTTGCGATTGTTTCTAAGGACTAGCACCCAAGAAGAAACGAAGGCTACCGCCAAAAGCGCGACAAGAAATGTCTTGCCTGTGTCAAACCTTTTGTCTAGATACCTTCCCAAAAAAAGCGCTGCAAACGCCGGCAACCCGAAAAGAGGGATATTGAAAAGCGAGGCATAGAAAAACTTATCCGTCACCTTTTGGTACGAATGATTGTTTTTCTGGATTACAGAGGATGTTTCTTCTTTATCTTTCATAAAAACAAAAAGACCCCGATTGAGCCTTTTGGATTATAACAGACTAAGGGCTAAATAAAGAGCGCACATAAGCTTGACTTTTTACTTATATATGTTAATATGCCGACAAACACAGAACCATGAAAAAGATCGTCTTTGCGCTCATCGCGCTTGTTGTCATGCTGCCAGTCTATGGGGCCAAATCCCCTACCATGACCGAAGCCAAGGTCGCCGACTCCTACCACAACTTCAAGGAGTGGCTCACGCTTGAGCTGATGCAAAAGGAATGCCCTGATCTCATTGAGATGTACGGTATTCAGCGCACTCGGCTCATAGTCCTCGGCATTACGTCAATCGAGGCCAAGGGCATCTCAACTTCGGTCAACGAACCAGAGCTGGCCTACGGCCCACTCCACATCCGGCCGAACATGTATGCGGATTACTTCCGACAGAATCCGAATGCGCCACGCTTCGATCACGCCGAGCTCAAGGAGCAAGGCAAGGAACATCTCTCGCTCCGGATCCTCAACTGGTACGCGACCAAGAGCGGCTACGACCACTGTGGCAAACTGACTTCCACTGTCCGCTGTTGGGCTGGCGGCCCCGATGGAGACAAGCCGGCAAAAAGCGATGCTGACGCGGAAACACGAGCTAGGAAAGAGGACGAGCTCGCCAAGACCGCCCAGTACGCCGAAGATTTCCTATTCGCGTTCGACGCCGGTCGCGAGTTCGAAGAAACCGGCGTTTCGATCATCATGTAGCGACGATTGTACTTTGGGAACCCCTGCCTATAGGCGGGGGTTTTCATTTGTCAAAATAGGCTTTTTTTGTTATATTATTCCCCATCGCGCGTGTCCCGACGCTTCGTTCGGGACGTGCGACAAAATGCGCGTGTAGTTCAGTGGTAGAACGCTGCTTGTCCCGTAGTTAAGCAAGGCTTATATTACTGGGATCCTGACCCCAGTACTAAAAATTTGCGAGTGTAGTTCAGTGGTAGAACGCTGTCCTGATAAGACAGAGGTCGAAGGTCCGATTCCTTCCACTCGCACCAAGTCGCAAATTTTAGTACGGGGCACAGTAAGACAGAGGTCGAAAGTTCGATTCTTTCCACGCGCACTAGATATGGACAAGGAAATCTCCTGGCTTCTCCGGGACAAGTACGACGGTATAGAATCCGAATCTTTTCATCGTGATGTAGAGAGACTTCGCGCTGGCGAACCTCTTGCCTACATCATTGGCTGGGTACCATTTTTAAATACAAAGATTTGGCTCGATTCCGCGCCACTCATCCCCCGCCCCGAAACTGAATTTTGGGTAGAAAAAGCTATTTCGGATATGAAGCAAAGACTAGAGGTCCGACCTCTAGTCGTTTTAGACCTCTGCGCTGGATCGGGATGCGTTGGCGTTGCCGTTGCAAAGCATATGCCCGAAGCAGTGGTTCACTTTGCCGAGCTCGTCGACGATCATCACCAGACTATACGCCGTAATATCCGCGAGAATGGGATCGACGTCGCTCGGACCAAACAAATCGGCGGTGACCTTTTTGAACATGTGACAGAAAAATACGATTTCATCCTGACGAACCCTCCGTACATTGACCCAAAACTTTCTCATCGCATACAAACAAGTGTCGCGGCCCACGAACCCGAACTTGCGCTCTTTGGCGGCGCAGACGGTATGGAAATAATCGAACGCATTATCCGCGAAGCGCCAAATTACTTAAATCCCGACGGCGTGTTATACATCGAACACGAACCAGAACAGGAAGAAAAAATCAAAACCCTAGCTCCACAAGCGGATATTTTTGAGGATCAGTTTGGGGTGAAGAGATACTCACGAATAATCTATTGAGGTCCGAACCTCGATAAAACGAGAAAGTCCCGCCGTAAACGGCGGGACTTCTTCTAGCTGTACCTGTAACTCTCCATGTAGTTGAAGAGTGTTTCAGCGAGCTTTTGCATCGGGAAGGTGCTTTCGGTCCCATTGTTCTTGTCGAGCGTCATCAACGCGACGACATATTGGGAGTGGGTACCTGTCACAATTCCTGCATCATGCAGATAGTGGGCTGTTCGGCCGTCTTGCATGCGCTGCGAGTGCTTGCCGCCCTTACGAGAATAGTGATTGTACTTCCCCGGTAGCCACAGACCACGCACATGTTCTTTGTTAAACTGACCCATATACTTGAGCAGTCCCGACTTGATGAAGGTGCGTGCACCACGAGGTAGGTACCAGAAAAATTCAGCGATATGCCTGGCACAACTGCGGTTCGGCAATCTTCTAAAGGCTGGATCATCCAAGTGTTTTGGCAAATATTTCCAGTTCAATTCGCTTCCGTGCCAACCGTTCGACCCGATGACGCGCAGGTTAATGTTGTCGCGACCGACCAGATCGATGGAGGTATTTGCAGCAGTATTGTCGCTCCGTGTCAGCATCAGGTCTACAAGATAATCGACGGTAACGATGTCGCCTGCCCGCAACAACGGACGCATGTCTCCGGGAAATACTGTTGGGTCAGTGTCGACGTCGTTCGGGGAACGAATTTCGATGCGCTTTTTCATATCGAGTTGCCGGTTAAGCACTCGTGCCAGAACTTCATGGGCAATGAAAATCTTCGGAACAGAAGCCGGATACATGAAATGATCCATATTCCAGCCGAAAATTCGATTGTCGAAGTCGTTCAAGTCTGCAACGGCAAAACTGACTTCATAATTGCCAAGGGTGGGGCCGAAGAGATCTTTGATGTCCTGATTTCGTTTCTCGTCTAGTTGTAGGGGTGCCATGGTGCTCTTTTTTTGCCTACACTACCATGATAAATCGTGACTGTACAGCTCTATTTACAATACAAAAATTTTGTGATAAATTCTCAAAAAACCGCACAAGATGTACTCTGAAAGTAACTACAGAACAGTAAAAGCAGCTGCGTACGATGCCCTTAAGGCCGTCCTTGAAAAAGATGCGGAGCTCAAAACTCTGGTACACACGTACGCTGACAACAACGTCAGAGAGGGTGCGAGCGAGGTACCGCTTATCGAACTGGCATTCTTGTGGGACAAGGAAACCGGCTGGCAACCAGGCTCAAAAGGATGCTTCCGCTTCCATCTCGTGCTCAACATCGATGCATACAATGCCGGCGATCCAAGTCACACCCTAAAGCTCATCGTTTCGCATGTCCCCATGACGGACAATGGCTATGACTGGGATGCCGATGAAGTACATACTCACCCTGCCGATCCGGCTACGCATCGCGCCCACGACTGCAACCAGTTTATTGCATTCATGTGTCAGCTCACCGAGCGAGGGACTCTGCGGCGGCACCTCACACAAGTGATCGAGTCTCGCGGCACGTACAAGCCCTTGTTCATCGAAAACCTTGAAAAGAGGTCGCATGCACGCAAACAGAGACTGCTGCGGAAGCAGGAAGTCTCAAGATGACGCAACGAGAAAACCCCGGTCATGCCGGGGTTTCTTCTTATTCGTCGTCTTCGGTTGTCTCGGAGATATCCCCTTTTTCCATCCTCTCGCCCACAGTCGCGAGAATATCCTCGATCTGGCCATTCAAAACCAGCGGGATATTGCTCCAAGATTCTTTGATCCGGTGATCGGTGATTCTGTCCTGCGGGAAGTTATACGTGCGGATTTTTTCTGAGCGGTCACCCGAGCCTATTTGACTAGCGCGGTCGGCGGAATATTTCCGTGCCTCTTCTTCGTCTTGTCGCTGCTGAAGCCTGGACTTTAGGAGCGCGAGCGCGCGTTCACGGTTGGCAAGCTGGCTGCGCTCGACCGTCGAACGGACGTCGATTCCGGTCGGTTTGTGGATGACGCGAACAGCCGACTCTACTTTGTTGACGTTTTGTCCGCCGGCACCGCCTGCACGGGACGTCTCGAATTCAAGATCGCTATCAGGAATAACAATGGTTGTCTTTTTAAAAATTGGCAGAATGGCGACCGATGCTGTCGATGTATGAATCCTGCCCTGCTTTTCTGTCGCCGGGACGCGCTGTACACGATGAACACCTGTTTCGAAGCGCAGATGTTTGTAAATATCTTTGCCGTGGAATTCAAACGATGCTTCTTTGTATCCACCCAAATCGTTTTGCGATTCGTAGTCTTTTTTCCAAGAGAAACCCTGTTTTTCAGCATAACGCTGATACATTTCGGCAAGCTGTCTGGCGAAAAGGGCGGCCTCGTCCCCGCCGGCGCCGGCCCGGACTTCGAGCATTATTTCGTTCGGAAATTTTTCTTCTTCACGTTCGGCCTTGAGTATTTTTTCTGCCTGCTCTTCAATAGCGTTCCGTTCATTTGCAATACGAGCAAGCTCTTCTTCCGCCAACTCTTTCATGTCCGGCGACATTTCTAGCATTTCGCGAGCTTCTTTTTCCGCAGCCGAAAGAGCGTCGAGCTGACTGCCGAGGTACGCCGTCTTGTGGTTTGCTTTTATGTCTTCGATAGTGAACTTCAACATATGTATATTCTAGCAAAGTCCCTACTACGCTAAAGCTTCGCAGGGTACAAAAAAACGCCAATAAGGCGTCTTTACGTGAGTCGTTATTTTTTCTTCGTCGCGGCAGCGCGCTTCTTGAACTTGTCGACGCGACCGGCAGTGTCGAGGACAGTTTCCTTGCCCGTGTAGAATGGGTGCGAAGCAGAGGAAATTTCAACCTTGTAGAGGTCGTATTCCTTGCCATTAAATTTACCCTTTTCCGATGTCTTGATGACTGAACCAATCAAAAACTGGGCGCCATTGGAGACGTCTTCAAAGATGACAGGGCGGAAATTTTCCGGATGGATGTCTGTTTTCATGGGTAGAATACTAACACAGGGTTTTAACTAAAACAAGCCCCCACACCTACTTTTTGACGGGCAACGCCCGGGCGCCTCAGGCGCGATCAAAAAGTAGGTGTGAGGGCAGGCCCTTTTCATTCTAGTTTTTCATATATTGACACAATTAAAAAATAATATTAATATGACGAGAAATCCAGAACAATGAATAAGCCATTTTTCATTCTTGCTGTTCCACGAACCAAAAGCAGTGGTTCGAAAAGAAAAGCTGCCAAGAAAAGGGCTCCCAAAAAACCAAAGAGTGAGAAAAATGGGCGTGCAGGAGGATCTATGGAAGACCCCGAGGAACGTGACATTTTTGGCAATCTAGCGTGATTACCGAGGAGGCCCACGTCATGACGTGGGCCTTTCGATTTTCACTACTTTGTACATAGGTCTTGCCTATGCGCTATTTTTAATCATTGTCCGCCTTTTCCAAAATGTCGATATTGGCCTGGATGACTTTTACGTGCTCCATGACAGCATTGCCGTAGAAAACATTTTTAACTGCTGGATCAGTACATGACCTACCCGAGTAATAACGGCACGCAGCATTCCATTCTGCCGTATAGGTCTTGGCACTGGCGCCCAGGTCTTTCACATAGAGCGCGGTCGCCATGATAGCGTGTGCCGGATTCCACGGATCAGGTACGCTTACCCCGACAGCAGCGCCAATTCGTGACTGCAGACCCATCCATGTAGACGGGATAAATTGCGATGGACCCATAGCGCCGCCATAGCCTACAGCAAATGGGCACGAGACACGTGTGACAAGCGGGTCGCGGCCAAGCTGTTTCAATAGTGTCTGAAGTACAGGCAGGTCTCGAGTTGGGTGTATACCATTACTGTACACGGTGCCGCTGTTTATATTTTTTGTTTTTCCAGTCTCAAGATCAGTGATAGTACATGTACCAACATTGGAACCCAAGTTGGTTTCTTGCTTCAAGATAGCCAATATATACGCAGGACGTACTCCGGTGGCGTTGCCGGCTGCCTTGGCGAATTCATAAGCCTCGCCAAACGGAATAGGGCCAGCGTCACGGAAACGGAATAGTTCGGCGCGAATTTTGGCGGCTTGGGCCTGACGATCTTTTACGATCTGTGCGTACTCGGCTTCTTTGTTTTTGGAAATAGAGAGAAGAGTTTTCTGTTCTTTCTCGTTGGCTTCAATCTGACTCTTTTGCTGTTCGATTTCTTTCTTGGCGTCAATCTCTTCGTCCTGTTTGACCTCGAGCTCTTTTTTGACACCCTCTGTGCGTTCTTTGGTCCCGCGAATATCTTGGACCGAATCATGAACGGATTTTTTCACCGACGCGAATGTGTCGACGTCGGCATAGAATTCCGAAATTGTAGACGACGACAAAAGAGCGTGCGCAAACGTCACCTTGTCGAGCTCGTTAGTCTTTCTGATGAGCTGCTCGAGAGACTCTTTACCCTTTTCGATGTCTTTATTAAGAGCGCTTATTGTCTGCTCTTTTGTTTTGATATCTTTGCCAAGCTTTTTAATGGTTATATCCTGCTGATTGATCTTTTTCTTGGCGGCATCAATGCGGCTCTGCAAAACGCCAATGTCGCGCTGAATGCTGGCCGATTGGCCTTTTTGGTTGTTGAGTTTCGCCTGTTCGGCCGCTATTTCCGCCTCGCACTGCTTCAAAATCTGCTCGAGTTCGGCGTCAGATTTACCGGCGATATTTCCATCGCAGGCCGCATCAACCGGACGCGCCAAAAAGAAAACTGATAAAGACAAAAGCACCACTCCCGCAAGAATGATGCTTTTGTTAACGCTACCTGTTTGTATCTTGGAAAGAAAATTCATGTTGTGAATTCTCTCGCCGGAAATGTACAGAATGCGAGAGTTACTCCGCCGGAGCGGCTTCTTCGTCTTTTTTGCCCTTGGCTTCGACTTCGATCGAAGACAAATCGATTGGAGCCGATTCGATAGGCTCGTCTTTGGCGACAGTCATCGACGCAACGACGGTTTCTGCATCGTCGACAAGAGTGACGCCAGCCGGCAACACGACGTCCTTGAGCGTAATAACGCTATCCATGCTTGCGAGCGCAGACAAGTCGACAGAAATACCGTGTGGCACATTTTTCGGCAAAGCCGAAACCTTGACCTCGTGAAGCGACTTGACGAGGACGCCACCACCCTTGGCGGCAGCCGATTCTCCGACGAATTCGAGCGGAACATCGACTTCGATCTCTTTGGTCATGTCGACGGCCAAAAAGTCGATATGGATCGGTTCATTAGTAACCGGATCATGCTGGATATCGTGGACAAGCGCGTCAAACGATCCAGATGGTGTTTCGAGCGTAAGAGTATTTGTCTCACCAACCTCTTTGAAAATCTTGGTAAAGTCTATCTTTTTAACGACGATAGGGGTCGTTTCTCGCTTAAATCCGTAAAAGACCGCCGGGACCTGGCCGGAGTTCCGTAGGTCAGCGTTCTTGGAAGCAGGATTGCGGACGTCTGCATGTAACGTTGTCATAGGCAAGCATTATAAAAGAGATACCGCCAAAACGCAAGCAGATAGTAAGAGCAAACTGGAGCTCATCGCCGCCTCGGCCCTATAGAGTTTTTTCTGTTCTTCGTCTCTCATAAAAATAGAGACGTGGGACGAGGACCAATATTACGCCAGAGGTTTATTTATCTAGGCGGATAAACTCGTGCGATTCTTCTAATGCGAGCCCTACCTTTTTCTTTGGATTCCAAATGACATTTGGATCCATAATCTCTTTCATTTCCCGGAAAATTCCGACCATGACTTCGCCGAACATAAGTGCAAGGTATGGCGTACGAATAAGACCGTCATTGTGCTCGGCCGTCATAGAGCCGCCGCAAGTTTTGACCAATGCGAATACTTCTTTGGAAACTCGTTTAATAATATCCAGGGTTTTCGGATCTCGGAAATCCATAAGTGGAATGACATGCAAATTACCGTTTCCCAAATGCCCAGCAATCGTGTAGAGCATCTTTTCTCTGTCCAATATTTCAGTTAGTTTCGGCAGGTATTCCGGCAAACGCGCAACTGGCACAATGACGTCGTCAATAAACGGTGCCGTGCGGAGATTTTTGGAATGATCGGACAAAAGTTTGAATGAGTCACGGCGAATGTGGAAATATTTGTCGCGCTCTTCGGCGGTTTTGGTGATACGCGTTTTGACCCGAAAGCCCTTGATACGACTTTCGGCAACACGCACTTCCGAAATAAGTCCCTCTTCACTGTTTGAGACAAATTCGGCCAAAACGATGAGTTTTGGGATACCGCCTGTGAGCATCATGAAAAGTTCTGGCAGGAATTTGAAACCGTATGCAATGGTGCCGAAAAAACCTTTGTTTCGAACGAAACTGCGAAAGAATTTCAATGCAAATGTGAGCGTATGGTCGTCGTAAACCTCTAAAGTCTCTACGTCATTTTTCATAAGCTCGGCGGTCAGCGCTGGTATTTCTTGCAAATTTTTTACGAAAACTACAAGCAACTTTGATCGCGTCTCTACTTCGACCAGTCGGTAAGTGATTTCAGTAATAATACCGGTGGTACCCTGCGCGCCGACAAAAAGCTTGGTCGGATCAAATGTTTCGGTCGACTGATTCCAAACATCCCAGATGAGATACCCCGAAGAATTCTTGTTAACGTTTGGCTTTGCTGCCGCAATCTCTGACATGTTGCGCTTGCACAGATTCCAAATTTTGCGATAGATTTCGGCCAGACGATTGTCTTCTAAAATTTTTGCTTCAAGTTCAGTCCGGCTAAGCGGCGCAACTTCATATTCATTGCCATCATCTAAAACAACTTTTAAGCGCTCGACAAAATCTTTATTCTGTCCGTATTTCAAAGTTTTTTCCCCTGCCCCATTGTTTGCAACCATGCCGCCAACTGTCGCAAGTTCGCGCGAGGCCGGATAGCACGGCATGATAAGACCCTGCTTGAGGGTTTCTTTCTCAAAATCTCGATAAAATGTGCCCGGACGAACAACCGCCTTTCCTGCAATATTGAAATCGTGACCAGTCGGAGATTTTTGGGTGCCAAATTTGCCCCGCTCTACACTAACTACGCCAGTCATATAACGAGTCATATCAAGAACCACGCTCATAGTAAGAGGTCCGCCCGTCATGTCGGTCCCAGCCCCACGAGCTGTAAATGTTACATGGTAGTAACCCTCTGCGTTGATCTTATGAGCAAAACGCACAAGAGCGCCAATATCTGCGACATGTTTTGGATAAACTACCAACTCGGGTCGGATAGAAAAAATACTGTAGTCGCGGCTATATTTTTCCAAAACTGATGGCGAATCATCAATGTCACCTTCTATAATCTTGGCGATTTCCTGTTTTAACATGTAAGTATTATACCAAATGGAAAAGCCGGGCCCTGCGGGCCCGGCTTTCAATCCATCGAACATCACGCTGCGATCGCATCCAACCTGACGCGCACTAGTACTCCCGTAACTGCCCCCTTTTGACCAGGCTGATGAGCCTTGACCTCGACACACGTGGTCGCGACGAGGGTCGCCCTGAGGCGCTCTTTACTGATGAGCTTCGTGGTAACACTGCAGATGCCATAGGTCTTGTTACGAATGCGGAGCAGGGCGTTCTCCAAGTTCTTGATGAACTTCTCTTGCCGCCCGGCAAGCCGTGACGTCTCTTCGCGGCTCAGCGTCTCGCTGCCATCCTCGATGAGCTTCAAGCTGGCAGAATCGGTATTCTCCGTGCCGTTGCTGTCGGTATTGGCAAGTGTCCGCTTCAAGATCTCGTAGTCATTGCGAGCATCGTCCAACTTCTTTTCGATGAGTAGCTTGAATTCTTCCAGCTCCGGATCACTGTAACGTTTGCGATTACCGGGCTCGAGTGTGGACTTTCCTCCCGGGACGACATTAGGCATCTCCTTTCTGCGCATCGGCGGTCCAGCAACCCTAACGAGCGACGGTTCCGCCTGCGGAGGATTGTCCAGCTCGGTTGGTTTTTTCTTGCGCGTTCTCGTGGTTTTGGCCACCGGCTCCTTCGTTGCTTTGACCGCACTCTTGCGAGCCGGTTTAGCCACTTTCGCGACCTTCCCGGACTCAGCCTTCTTTAGGCTCTGTTTTTTACCCATGGGGTGGTTTTTGGTTTTGTTCGACGTTTTTTGTTGGAAAGAACAGAGTACTACTATACAACTACGGGCATAATACGTCAACTTTAAATTCCCCATTTCTTTAACGGGCGACCTGGTATACTTGAAAACATGAAATCATTAGATTTTTTGGCTGTAGGCGACATGGCTGTCGATGCGTTCATCGAGCTCGAGGACGCTCGCGTTACGTGCGATATAAATGACAGCAATTGCACAATATCGATGAAGTTTGCCGATAAAATTCCCTACAAAGACGTAACTGTCGTACACGCCGTGGGCAATAGTCCAAATGCAGCGGTTTCGGCTGCGCGACTCGGTCTCGGGTCAGGGCTTGTCACTCATGCTGGTAGCGACGAAACGGGCCGAGAGTGCCTTGCATCTCTTGCGCAAAATGGTGTAGACACGACATTTGTAACACAAGAGTCTGGTCTAAAGACCAACTACCACTACGTTCTCTCTTACGATGCTGATAGAACTATTCTGATAAAGCATCAACCATTTACTTATGACTTCCCTACCGAAACCAAAAACCTTGCCGCGCCGCGGTTCATGTATCTGTCATCGATTGGAGATAACACGCTCGCTTATCACGAACAAATTGCCGATTATCTAGAAGCAAATCCAGACATAAAACTAGCCTTTCAGCCGGGCACTTTTCAGATGAGGCTTGGTCACGAAAAGCTTGCGCGACTCTACAAACGCACCGAACTTTTCTTCTGCAACAAAGAAGAGTCGCAAAGAATACTTGGTACCAACGAAAGCGACATAAAGGTCTTGCTTAAAAATATGAGTGACATCGGACCGGCGACCGTCTTTATTACCGACGGTCCGCGCGGCGCGTATGCATACGACGGTGAGCATTTTTACATGGTACCTATTTATCCCGACCCGAAGCCGCCGGTTGAGCGTACTGGCGCGGGCGATGCTTTTGCTTCTACTGTCACTGCGGCGATAGCTCTTGGTAAATCACTTCCAGAAGCGCTCCTATGGGGTCCGGTTAATTCGATGAACGTAGTGCAATATATCGGTGCGCAAAAAGGATTACTTACGCGTGAGCAGCTAGAAGAACTTTTGGCCAAGGCACCAGAAGATTATAAGGTTAAAGAAATATAAAATGGATTTTTTTAATAAGCTAAATAGAGAATTTAAACTCGCTAAACCTGCAAGCGAAAGAGTCGAGACGGACCCCACAATCAAAAAAGAGCCGTCTCTCGAAGATTTTACTGATTTATTGAATAAAGAGGCTGAAAATCGTCCCGAATTCGGTCAAAATGAAATCGAACAGGATATCGAGCGTCTTGAGCTTCGCTATCGTGAATTGTCCACCAAGCCCGAAATCGTCTCGTATATCGAAAAGATGGGTCAATACATACAGGCCCAAGAAGCGATCCAGGACCTCACAAAACGATTAGAACAAGCAGTCTCGGACACGGATAGTACAATAACGATTGATCAGATCAGAAAAAACGAAGGACGGAAACAAGTCTTTGAACAAGGCATGGTTTCAATCGAGCGCGAACTAGCTAAGATGGAAGATTCATTCTCTGATCTTTCTAAAGACTTGGCCGAAATGAAGGCTCTTGAAGAAAAAATTTCCCACCTACAACAAAAACTTGATGCATTCTACAATCAGCCTCAAGATCAGAACTAAATCCCTACAAGCTAAAAGCTAGTCACTAAAAACTCGTCTTAGCGCCTCTTCAAAACTTTTTTAACGGCGAGCTTGATATGGCTAACGTCCATACCATAGTGAGCAATGAGTTCATCCATCGTGCCTGATTGGCCGAATTGATCATGAACTCCGATAAATTCTTGGAAACAAGGCTTCGTCTGCGCCAACGCTTCGGCAACAGCGCTACCCATACCGCCAGCGATTTGATGCTCCTCTACCGTAACCACACGGCCTATTTTGCTGACGTAGTCTATCATGGCCATATCGAGTGGTTTTATGGTAGCAAGATGTATAACGACGGTCTGTATTCCCTCTTCAGAAAGCTCTTTAGCCGCCACAAGTGCGTTGTGTGTCAGTGCGCCGGTTGAAATGATAGCGACTTTCGGATCAGCTGATTTCCAGAATATCTGTGATTTGCCGATTTCAAAAGATGTGTCTTTGGTTGTGATAACTGGTGTTTTTTCGCGACCAAGGCGGATGTATACCGGGCCTTCGGACTGTGCGGCCCAAAGAGTCGCTTTCCTGGCTTCTTCGGCATCGCAAGGATTGATAACAGTCATTCGCGGCAACATGCGCATGAGACCAATATCTTCAAGCGCTTGATGCGTCGCACCGTCAGGGCCGACCGAGACCCCGGCGTGACAGCCGGCAATTTTTACCGGGACGTTGTTTATACAGATCGTGGTACGGATCTGTTCATTGTTCCTGCCAGGAGAAAACGAAGCGTATGACATGATGAATGGAATCTTGCCGTAGTTCGCCATGCCCGATGCCACAGCCGCCAAATTCTGCTCGGCCACGCCCATCTCGACGTAGCGCTTTGGGAATTTTTCCTTGAACCAATGCGCGCGCGTAGACTCAGCGAGGTCCGCGCACACGGCAATGACTCGCTCATCTTTCTCGCCCGCTTCTACCAATCCATGCCCAAAACCGTCCCTGGTCGGAACTTTCTCGACGCCTGGAGAGAACAGCTTGTCGTTTAGTTTTGAATTGGCGTTGAGCATATTATTTTAGGTTAAACAAAACTATCAACACAACTGCAATTGCAATTAAAAGCAGCGTGCCACTTCGCCTCTTTAGGAATTTAGACAGGTATCCTTGCTCTTCGAGACTTTTGGAACCAAACATAAAGAAAACTATTCCAAACACTGGCCCCCAAATTAACAGAACAATGGCGGCATCAGATTTTGGAAATGCAGATTGACCCATCATCCAAAGGATCAAAAGCCTAAGACTATTTAGAAGCAGTAAAACCCCAATCGTTATTATAAAATAGTTTGTAAGGTTTCCTTTTTTCATAATTTATTCACTATGACCTCCTTCTATTTTACCTTTCATCGTCCGTAATTCCTTCAACCACTTTTGCTCTTGTTCCTTGTTCGGCGGGGTGCCGTGCCATTTGTAGTCGTACTCGATTTCGCTGATGCCTTTGCCGGCAATAGTGCGCGCAATGATGACTGTCGGCTTCTCGACGATCGCTTTCGCCTGTTCTACCGCGTCGACAATCGCTTCCATATTGTGGCCATCGATCTCGAGCACATGCCAGCCAAATGCACGCCATTTATCTGCAAGTGGCTCGAGCGGCATGATGTCTTCGGTCATACCGTTGATCTGTATATTGTTGCGGTCGATCACGGCAGTCAGGTTCGAGAGCTTGTTCGCGCCGGCGAACATTGCCGCTTCCCAACTATTCCCAGCATCGAGCTCGCCGTCAGACAGGAAGCAATACGTGCGGAATTTTTTGCCGTCCATACGCGCAGCAAGTGCGTATCCGGCGGCTTGCGAAAGGCCAGAACCGAGTGGGCCAGAAGTAGACTCAAGTCCCGGCAATTTCTCGCGTTCCGGATGCCCCTGGAGCCGTGAGCAGAACTTACGCAGCGTAGAGAGCTCCTTGAGCGGGAAATACCCGGCATGAGCCATTGTGGCGTATCTGACAGGCACGATATGGCCGTTTGAGAGAAAGAGCCTGTCACGCTCGTCCCAATCTGGCCGCTTCGGATCGTGCTTCAAGATATGGAAATAAAACGCTGTGAAAATATCCGCCATATCGAGCGGCCCGGCCGTATGTCCCGAACCGGCGTCTTCGAGCATATCGATAATGCTTTGGCGAATGTCATTCGCCTGTAGCTCGAGCATTTTCTCTTTTCCGGGGTTTAGATTAGGCATTTGAAACTCGTTTAAAATCTTCTATTGCAATCTCGGGAGCGTTCGCGCCGAATATCCCTGAGCCGGAGACGAGACGATTCGCGCCGGCGAGGGCGAGTTCACGCGCGGTTTCAAGGTTTACTCCGCCATCAATAGAAATTATAGCACCTGGCTTTATTTCGCGGACATGACGAACCTGATCAAGTACACGCGGATCGAATGGTTGACCCTGGTAGCCGATATTTTCTATACCCATAAGCTGCACAAACGCAGCTTTGCGGATTATTTCACGCCAATTTTCGAGATTATCCGTCGTTAGAAACGCAATCCCCCACTCAGCGCCAATCTTTTCAATCTCATTTTCAAAAACTTCCCTATCTTCAATCGAATTGGCATGTATTATGAGCCGTGACGCGCCAAGCTTTACGAATTTTCGTAAGTCCGCTTCTGGTCCGCGTACCATCAGATCAAATTCGTATTTTACTTTGTCGCTAAATGGCAAACGAATCTCGCCGTCGATTAATTCTTTGACACTCTGTTGATCCTTCGGGAAAAACGGCCACGATTTCGCCTCGACGAATTGCCCGTCCATTAGGTCGAGCTGCACCCACTCGACGTGCAAAGCGACCTTCTCGGTATGTTCGCCGATATCGTGAAAGCTTTTCGGCATGATAGCCGGGATAATTTGCATACTTCTATTCTATCATTTTCTATCCACTAGAAGCTAACCACTAGCCACTCATTAAAATCCTTGATCCGCGCGACATTCTTCTTGGAGTCTTTTGGTGAAAACATTTTGCGCTTCTTCGAAATTATCAGGATTGCCGTCCCAGGCAATGAGTGCGTCGTTTTGTAGTGCGCGTGAGTATGAAAAAGCTATCTGCCACGGCAATGGTTCGAGTTTTGCCATTTCTCGCAGGTTGTCTGTCGCCTCTTTCGGACTTTGTCCACCCGATAGGAAAACCACGCCAGCTGTTTGCCTAGGCACTATCGCCTTTAAGACATCTGTCGTGTGCTTTGCAACCGTTGGCGCGTCAGCTCTCGACTCGTTCTGTGAACCAGAAATAACCATACTTGTTTTCAATATGAGCCCTTCGAGAGAAACGAAATACTTCGGTAGTTCTTCGAACAAAATAGTAAGCACGCGATGCGTTACCTCGCGAGATTTCTCGATAGAGTGCGGTCCATCGAGTAGAACTTCTGGCTCAACTATCGGGACAATGGATTCATCCTGACAAGCCTTGGCATAACGCGCGAGAATCTTGGCATTTTCACGAATACATTCGTCAGTCGGAGTCGTAGCAGAGATTTTGAACGCCGCACGCCATTTAGCAAACGAAGCGCCCATAGCGCGATACTCGGCAAGTCTGCCCGGCAAACCGTTTAGACCCTGGGTAATAGTTTCCTCTGGAGAGCCTGGCATAGGGACCAAGCCTTCGTCGACTTTGATCCCGATAAGCACGCCGTGCTGCTCCATGTATTTTGTAAACGGTACTCCGTCAGATGTTGATTGCCTTAGAGTTTCGTCATAAAGAATAATGCCGGTGACGTAGTCTTCGAGATGAGGAGTAGTAATGAGAAGTTCTCGCCAAAGCCTACGCATGCCTTCGGTTTCGGGAATGCCAAGCGCGTTGAAACGTTTGTTACATGTCGCATTGCTTTCGTCCGCAGCCAAAATACCTTTTTTGGGCTCGACAAGTCTATTAGCGATAGTGTGAAGCTTTTGGATATCCATGAGGGTAAGTTTATAGTTTTTAGGTTATAGTTTATAGTAAAAAATCTATGCACTATAAACTATAACCTATGCACTCGCTAATTATCTAATTTCATTATCCTCCTATTGTGTCGTTCATCTCCGGAAAATTTTGTGGAAAGAAATAGATCAACGGCGGCTTTCGCTTCTTGTTCTGAAATAAATCGTGCACCGAGCGAGAGAATATTCGCATCATTGTGCTCGCGTGCGAGCTTGATGATTTCTTCTGGTCCGCCGTAGTAGACCGCAGCACGAACACCGAAAAGCCTGTTAGCCTCTACGGCTTCACCCGTTCCAGTTCCACCGATAACAATACCGAAGGCGTTGGAATCAGTTTCTGCCACCCCTTCGGCAACAAGCGCGACGAAGTCTGGATAATCGTCTGTCGGATCAAAATGCTCCGGACCCTTGTCCACGACCTCGTGTCCCATAAGCCCAAGATGGCTCACGAGCACTTTCTTCATTTCAAAACCGGCGTGATCGCTTGCGATGTAGATTTTCATGTTTAGTTTATAGTTTTTAGCTTATAGTGTATAGAGTATTATTTCAGTTTCTGTCTCATTGAGTTTAACATTTTCATTACTTCTGCCAATAGCTTCTCTGCAATTGAAGTATCAATGTTTTTACCGAATGGAAGATTTCTCAGCAAAATTAGTTGAGTCTCTAGTTCTGCACTTGACCCGTAGGCTATTGTAATAAAATTACAAAAATCCTTTCTTGTCCCTCGTTTACTACCTTCAGCAATATTGGACGGAATTGAAACTGCGCATCTGTTCATCTGGGAAGAGAGTCCGAATTTCTCTGATTGTGGTAGCTGAGACGTGATCTCGTATACCTTAATTGCCAACTCCATACTCTTCTGCCAAACGACCAGGTCTTTGTTGGAATCCAAGCCCATATTCGTCGTCTATAAACTATGCACTAAAAACTATAAGCTCGTCGCTGTCTTCAGTACGTGCTGAAGCAGCGTCGCCGTATACCCCATCTCGTTGTCGTACCAAGCCATAACTTTGACCAGGTTGCCGCCAACGACGCGCGTCATCTCTAGGTCGACAATGCTCGGGATCGTCACGCCGATAATGTCTGAGGAAACGATCGGCTCGTCAGTTGCAGTCAGAAGTCCTACCCAACGCGGATCTTTCGAAGCGGTAACGAGAATCTTGTTAACCTCTTCAACCGTCGTTGGTCTCTTGGAAATGAACGTCACGTCGACAAGCGAGCCGACTGGCACCGGCACGCGAATGGAAATGCCGTCGAAAAGTCCGGTTAGCGCAGGGAAAGCTTTGGTCACCGCTATCGCCGCGCCCGTAGAACTTGGGACAATATTTTCCGCCGCAGCCCTGCCCTCTCGCAAATCTTTTTTAGACGGTCCATCAACGAGCGCCTGCGACGCCGTGTATCCGTGAACGGTGGAGAGGATTGCCTTTTCAATACCGAGAGATTCGTGCAAAACGCCAATAAGTGGCGACGCGGCATTCGTCGTGCATGAAGCATTGGACGTAATATCACATGTGCCGAATTTGTCTTCGTTAACGCCAAGAAGAATCGTTTCGCCAGGTACTGTTCCGTCAGAGTCTTTCGCTGGCGCGGAAATGACAACCTTCTTCGCACCCTGGTCGAGATGGAATTTGGCCTTCTCAAACGAAGTAAAAAGTCCCGTTGATTCTACGACAACGTCGATATTTAAATCTTTCCATGGAAGTCCTGCGGGGTCTTTGGAAGAAACAAATTTCGTCTCGAGCTTTTTAGCACCATCAGAAACGACAAGGTTACCGGAACTAAAATCCACAGAAAAAGGCGCACGACCATACACTGTGTCGTATTTGAGGAGATACGCGAGACTTTCTATAGTGCCAAGGTCGTTCACAGCCACGACTTCTATATCGTCGCGCTCCCAGGCCATCTTATAAAAAGCTCGCCCAATGCGACCAAAACCGTTTATGGCAACACGTACTTTTTGCATGAAGATATTTTATCACCACATACTGAAAATACCTCAACAAGTATTTGTCTTATCCACAACTGGTCGAGGTCGGACCTCGACCAGTTTGTTAAAATTAATCTATGACTCGAAAAGATTCCTTTACGACCGGTTATCATTATCACGTTTATAATCGTGGTGTCGATAAAAGAAACATTTTCAAAAGCAAATCTGATTATGCTCGATTTTTAGACATACTCGAGCGTTTCAATAGTTCCCTAGCTGCAAATAATACGTCACGTGATTCAGTTCGCAAGAGAAAAGAAGACCTATCGTTAGTCAAAATTCACGCACATTGCTTAATGCCGAATCATTACCATCTTATTTTGGAGCAGCTTGTAGACAATGGGATTTCAAAATTTCTTCAAAAAGTAATGACGGGCTATACGATGTATTTCAATTTGAAACACGAACGATCAGGCGTTTTATTCCAAGGCAAGACAAAATCAAAACTTATACTAGAGGACGACTATCTCCGTTGGCTTAAGCAGTACATTGCACTCAATCCACTCGATCTCCATACACCAAATTGGAAAGAAAATGGAATTCAAGATCATAAAAGTGCAATCAATTTTTTGAAAGATTACGCTTATAGAAGCGAATACGATTATAACGATTGCGACCTTAACGGCTTTATTAAAGAATTACAAGAAGACAACTGGTCGAGGTCCGACCTCGACCAGGTGCGCGTTGAGAAATAAATTGGTGGAAAAGCAAAGCGCCCCGTCGAAACAGGGCGCCAAGATGCTATTAGCTCATGCCTACGGCAGGTAGTACTTGAGATCCGAGTACCCGCCATCACTATCAGGATTAGCTTCCCACCCGAAGTCTTTCACCAGATGGTCTCTGAGCAGCTGTGCCATGGCAGCAAGTGCCTTTTTCCATTCAGGGTATTTCGTTTCAGAGTCCCTGAAGTCCACATAGTGAACACCGTCGGTGATACCGAGGATGCAATGATAGCGCTCTCCCTCATTGGGATACAGGTTGATTCTCAACCCGATCAGATCTACGTCTTTGTTAATATCGAAAACGTACCTGGTCAATATTGTCATTCCAGGATATTCGTCACTAAGTCTTGCCCCCTTGGCATTGTTTGAATGACCATCAAGATCAAGAATTGCCTCTGGGGGCAAGACCTCTAGCCTGACACCCTTGTTCTCTGAGTTATGAACGTCCCACCGCTGAAAAGCGTCTGCCAACTCCTCAACGAGAACTCGAGCGATCTTATACTGGAGCATGTCCATTTTGCAATTGTGTTGTGCCCTTTTCAGGAGCTGGTTTGTACTTTTTGTGTCGGTAATTTTATAGCATTTTATTACTATTTTGTCAATATTTCCTGGAGTATCTTCAAGGCAAGCTGCGGATTGGCGCTTCCCTTAGACTCACGCATAAACTGCCCGACGAGGAATTGGATGGATTTTTCGTTACCGGATTTGTAGTCTAGGGCGACTTTCGGATTGGCGACGATGATGGCTTCGGCGGTGGCCTTGAGTTTACCTTCGTCGAATTCTTGAATGAGGCCGTGCTCTTTGGCGAAAGTCTCTGGATCGATATCAGCTTTTACGATTTCCGCGATAAGGTCTTTGGCTCCACGAGAGCTTAGTTTATTGTCGCCGAGCATCTGCATGATTTTCGCAAAGCTTTCTGGTTTCGGGAATTTAAAATCTGCGCCAGCAATCTTTCGAAGACCATTTAAATCAGACAAAATATAGTTCACTGCTGGTCGAGGTCCGACCTCGACCAGGATTGCTTCGAGAAATTGGATTAATTCAAAATCTGAAACGAGAATCTCAACATCCTCATCTTTAATGCCAAGCGCCTTCAGCCTCTCACGCTTCGCAGACGGAAGTTCTGGCAATTCCGCTCGCATCTTTTCAAGATCAAACATCTCATGCAAGTACATCTTCGGAATATCTGGTTCCGGGAAGTAACGATAGTCGTGAGAATCTTCTTTCTTCCTTTGTGAAAATGTCGATTGTTTGTTTTCGTCCCATCCGCGCGTTTCTTGGATAATCTCGCTTCCCTTGCCAGCTTCAAGAAGCGCAATGTGGCGCTTGATCTCGTACTCGGCCGCTTTTTCGACAGCTTTGAAAGAGTTTATGTTTTTGACTTCGACTTTTGTGCCAAATTTGTCCGTATCAGAAACAGACAAGTTCAGCTCTACACGCATTTCACCCTTTTCCATGTTCGCATCAGACACACCGAGGGTTCGGAGAAGTAATTGGAGTTCGCGTCCGAAGTCACCCGCTTCTTTGGCGCTATGAATTACTGGTTCGGTAACGAGTTCCATGAGTGGCACACCAGCGCGATTGTAGTCGATGAGCGAAAAGCCCGCCCCGACCGAAGCGTCGGGGTCGCCATCCCTGTGTTTGTTGTTCGCGGTATCTTCTTCGAGATGCACGCGCGTTACAGCGACACCATTGAGTTTTCCACCAGAAACGATCGGATATTTGTATTGAGAAATTTGGTAGCCTTTCGGGATATCCGGATAGAAATAGTTCTTGCGGTCAAATTCGGTGAAGTTCGCGATGTTGGCACCGAGCGCGAGGCCGACTTTGACCACGCTCTCGACGGCTTTCATATTCGGCACAGGCAAAGTTCCTGGATGCGCCATACATACGGGACAAACATTGACGTTTGGCTTTTCCTCGTCGGGATTATTCCGGCACGCGCAAAACATCTTGGTAGTTGTTTTCAACTCCGCGTGAATTTCTAACCCAATTGTGACTTTGTAATCTTTCATAGGCGTGCTTGTCCGTCCGTAGCTTTAGCGAAGGAGGAAATCTCGAGGCCGATGGTAACCTTGTACTTCGGATTCATAAAGGGCATTTTAGCAGAAATTTACATTTTTCTTAAGTGTTTGACAAACAACTTAGACTAAAGTATTTTTATCTACAAACAGGACGTCATGAAAATCTTCCGATATCGCCCAGCTAACAATGAAGAACGGGAACAGCATTTCCGGTTCGCCATGATTTGCATCTTTGCCGTGGTCGGCTTTCTCATGGCAATAGTATTGCTGTCCCCTAACACAAGTCCTTTCGAGAAATTCCGAAAACACAATGACAAAGAGTTAGTCCCGCAAACCCAGCGGGACTAATTTATTGCCTCAAAATCTTCACTAACTCATCCCCCACTTTCTTCACCGACTCATCATCAAACGCCGACATCGTTAAAACTTCCTTACCGAGCTTTTCAAATTCCTTTTTCATTTTCTTGATCGTATCAGCATCCGCAACATCTGTTTTCGTGAGAATGATTATTTCTGGCTTGGCCGCGAGCTCTTCATCATAATTTTCCAGTTCCTGGCGAATATTTTTATACGTCTGCATCATGCCAGAGGTTCCGAGGTCGTCCGAGGAGCTGAGATTTTCAAAAGACACGAGATGCGCGATCATTTTGGTGCGCTTGATGTGCTTGAGGAACTTGAGACCGAGCCCCTTGCCTTCGGACGCGCCTTCGATGATGCCCGGGATGTCGGCAATGACGAATTCTTGGAGAACGCCCAAATGCGGATCAAGCGTCGTGAAGGCGTAGCTCCCGATTTTCGACTTGGAATTCGTGACGGCGTTGATGAGCGTACTCTTGCCCGCATTCGGATAGCCGACGAGCCCGAGGTCGGCAAACAAGCGGAGTTCGATATGAAAATGCCCAGCCTCGCCCGGCTTGCCGGGAGTCGACTCGTACGGAGTCGTGTTAGTCGACGATTTGAAATGTTCGTTCCCGAGACCGCCCTTGCCGCCCTTGAGCACAAGGATCTTCTGTCCGGCTTCAGTGAGCTCGTATTCTTTTCCTGTCTCGTTCTGGGTGACGACGGACCCAACCGGAAGCTTGATGAACAGGTCTTTGCCCTGCGCGCCGGCCATCTTTTTCTTGAAGCCCGCTTCGCCGTTCTCGGCCAAGAATTTCGTATCGTGGGTGTAGCTCGCGAGGAGTCCCGAATCTTTGACGCCTTCGATATAGACATCGCCGCCGTTCCCGCCATCGCCGCCGGCAGGCCCGCCGCGGTCTTCGAATTTGTCCTGGCGCCAGCGAACAACCCCGTCTCCGCCGGAGCCTGCACGCGCGTAGATTGTCAGTTCATCGATGAATGCCCTAATTATGCTGCGTCATTATAGGTAGAATTAAAATCTTCTTTGCTCGGCAGTCTTTCCGTTGGCCAATATTCATTCACTCGGCCAAGTTTCATTCTTGCAAGCTCCTCAGCTGAGGGCGATTTTATATACTCATATTTAAATAAATCTTTATAATCAGCCATCTTTGGTAAATAGCTGAACATAAGCATCAAAGGCTCCTCTCTTGGTATTTCACGTCTGTCAGTTATATCCGAATCTATAAGTCTGACTGCGCGGTCACCAAATTTATCTCTGATTTGCAATTGATATGCTTTAGGGAGCTTGGAAACTCTTCCATCAAACCAGTTATTGAATTTTGCCTCCAACTCCTTGGCCTTTTCTATGTTTTCTAATGAAAAACCAAGTTCTTCATCCATGACAACGTATTTTCTTATCTCATCAGCTATATCAAGATATGCTTTTTGAAGCTCAAAATCCGGAACGTCTTCCATGAAGTTATAGTTGCCTGGCTCCCAAGAATCCACGTGCATGGGCTTTCCTGTATCTCTTTTTTCCATCATTCCTTCAAACATAACCTATTTCTAGCTGTTTAATGCCTTTTGCGCAAGGGCGAGTGCGCCATCCTTGGATTTGGCGACGCAATAGAACCGGCCATCGTGCGCAAAATATGCATCAGCGACTCCGGAAGCTTTTTGGAAATCCGCTTCTCGAAGACCCGCCCACTCGGCCGGGAACGGCTTACGGGACTCGAACGTATCAGCAGCTTTCCTGACCGTCTCGATCTTCCATCCGTCGCCTTTGGATTTCGGATAAACGAAATATAGCGGTTCAGCATGATCCACCAAGACGCGATTCACATCCTGGCGCGAATAGGGTTTGCCGAGGATAATGAGACGCTTGTCTTGCGCGTTCTGATATTCGGCATAAATATCGCGTTCGGCTTCGACCGACGCTTTGGCATGGACGATCTCACGCGCGATGACGGATTTCGCCCAAGCAACCGCCGCATTGAACTGCGCGAACTCGCGGCTCTCGTCCTCGTTCCAAGCGAGGTTAAACGCGCCGATGATCCCCGATGCCGAATAAGGAAAGACGCGTTCGATGACTTGCTTCGAGATATCCTGTCCGTTGTCGACGGCGTCAAGAGATTGAAAGATTTTCTTGTCGAGGACTTCGGCGATAACAGCATCGCCACCGCACAATTCCGGGCCGTATGCTTTCCAGACAAGTCCGCAAGCCGCATACATAATACCGTTCTCGCGCATACCAGCACGGCCTTTTTGATGATGGTCGAATCGGCCGCGTGCCGGGTCGTAAACCCCGCCAACATCGAACACGAAGTCCGCACGCTCTATAGTCTCTTGATCGCGCGTGCGGACTATTTCGTACCGCTCGCCTTTTGCATCGAAATGCATTTCTAAGATCGCGCAAGCGAACACATCGTCGGCATGAAAGCCTGAGTCGTGGGTGACAAGAATTTTCTTTTTTGCCAGGAAGCTAAACATTAGTCTTCTTTGTTCTTGCCGAACATGCTGCCGATCCAGTTGAACACCGACACAACAAGAGAGCCGAAAAGCGCCGCGGTGAATGTATCAACGTCCATACCCGGCACGATTCCCGAGACGAACCAGAAGAAGAGCGCGTTCAAAACAACAAGGAAGATACCGAGAGTAATGATGGTAATAGGTAGTGTCAGGATGCGGATGATTGGCTTGACGATGAACTGAACGACAGTGAGAAGCGCGCCGGCGATAACAATCGTTAACCAGCCATCAGTGTGGACACCGGCAACGAGATAATCGGCCAAGAAGACCGCGACCGAAAGTAATATGAGTCGTATGAGTAATTTCATCCCGTTAGAAGCAGGTCGCGGTCTTTCCGCTCCATGCTTGGTTATTATTTTTAATCATAAACATAATTTTAGCATAGTTTAAAGATTCGTGACCGCGGCTTCTAACGGGATTCATGTCAATAATCTATGCGAATAATTGATCGACTGCGTTCTTGACGTCAGCGCCGTCAGCCTTGCCCTTCAAGTCTTTCATAAGCGCACCGACGAGCATTCCCTTTTTCGAAGCGTCGGTGATGCCAAGCTCGGCTTTCTTCGCTTCGGCGAGTTTCTGTACTTCTTCAAACGGCATCATTTCCGGCAAGAATTCCGTGAGAATGACGAGTTCTTTCTCTTCTGATTCTGCAAGCTCAGGCCGGCCGCCGTCGATGAACTGCTTGATCGATTCTTTGCGCTGCTTTGAAAGACGCGTGATGACTGCCAGCGCTTCCTCGTCAGTAAGCATATCCTGGGGCGTACGCTTCGTCGCGACGAGCTCGTTCGTGAACGCCGTCGAGATGCCGCGCATGACCAGAACCCGGCTTTCGTCCTTGGCTTTCATAGCCGCCATAATTCCCCCTTTGATTTGTTCGTGAAGTGTCATGATGTTATTTTAGCAATATTCATAGTAAATTAAAAACGATCACTTATTTACGGTAACGGAATATAAATTTCTTATCAAAATCCCTAAAAACCTTTTTTGATCCGCCACATGTTTCTACATCGAGGAATCTCTTACCATCTATACACCTTGAATAATAAATTACTTCATAGGGATGAACACTAATTGGCTCCATTGCAACCAAAACATTATCTGGTCCATCGTAGTTAATTGCCAAATACGGTCCCATTTCAGCTGGACACATTTCAAGACCTAATTCTTTGCAGCTCTCAATAAATTTATCAAAATAAAGATCTTCTTTAATCCCTAATTCTTCAGGAGTGAACCCTACAAGATTATATGTTTCTCTATTTTGACTGAATTCTGTTCTGTTTAACGCTACCCTGAATGTATTTACATTATTGTGAATACCTCTTTCTTTTAATTTATATTCGGCTTCCCCAGAGTTTCTAATTTCTAGATTCGTTTCGAAATCCAATAAGAAGATATTGTCTTTTGGAAATCGCTTATACATGTGCTCAATACGAGGATGGTCTTTGATTTTTTTGAAAATGTCAAAATTCCAGTCTCCAATATAGACCTTCGTATTCTCCTTTATCTCGTCAAGATTATGAGCAATTTGATCTTCTGTACAACCAAAGACGGTCGGTGCGTCTTCTTCTGGATTTCTTTTACTCAGTAACTCAGAAACTCTCGGATCCTTGTGGTATCCAAATCCCTCAATCGGTGAGTTTAGTTCGTATATAAAGATTAGGTCTTCTTTTGAAAAAACCTCTCCCTTTTCTTGTTTCTCACAAAGAAGGGTTAGGTATTGCATATCAGCTGATTTCTTTTGATAAACATCAGCCTCACTACCGAATTCAGAAAGTTTGTTACTAAGAATCTCTTGCATGGATGATTCAACAGCTTGATTAGGGAGGACGCCCCTTACTTCGGCAATTTTATCTTTTCCTTGCATACGAATAGCAAGACGAGGCTGTGTTGGTTCACCATTTGAATCATAACTATAGTACACATAGAAATCTCCAGTTTCTATTTGCTGTTTTGCGGTTGATTGTCCCGCCGTACACCAGCCTGTTCCTTTACCTTCAAGTGAGGTAAAAAGTTTTTCAGCTTCTCCGTCTTTGCCTTGTTCGTATTTTATCCATTCACCACGAAGTTCTTCTTTGTTCTCCATTTGAGCGGCAAGAGACTCTTGGGTCAACTCGGCATACAAATCTGGAAACTTTTTAGAAAAAGCATCTTGTATTTCGGGTTCTTTGAGATTCTTATTATCAGCTTTTACTTTTTCGTAAATATCAGCTATCTGCGCTAGTGGTTCGCGATAAATATCTGGAAATGGCGCAACAGTAGTTTTGGTACGCTTTTTATATTCACCACGTTCTTTGTCGAACTGTGAAAGTTTGGTTATATTTTTCCAGACATAATATTTAAACCATGCGGGATAGACAGCATCATCCGACGTCAAATAGTCCATCCAAGCGTCGAGAGAAGCTTTCTGGTCTTGAATAGCTACTTCTTTCATTTGATTGCGAGTTTCTTCTGGAATTACTTCAACAGCCTGCCCTCGCTCTCGAGCAATTTTTTGTTGGAGTTCAAAATAGCTTTCGGGGAAATTTTCTTCTTTTATAATCAAAGAGTCGTATATCTTTGATCGGAAAAGTTCTAGATTTCTTTTTCTAGTTTCTTGGTCTTCATTAAGAAATATATTTTCTAGACGTTCGGCGTAAGCTTCAATGCGATTGGAAGGGTCATTTGGAATACTTTCACCGGATTCTTTTTCTTTTCTAGAAACAGCCCTTTTAACTTCTGGAGAAGTCTGAAGTTCTGGATTTTTCATATGTAGCGGATGTTTTTCCATACCCAGCATTTTACCTTATCTGTTATAATTTCGAAATGACCTCAAAACAACTCTTATTTCTCGACACCGAAACAACCGGGAACCTCCCAGAAGATCGCTTGTGCCAGCTCTGTTACAAACTTGATAACACAATCGTCTCCGAGCTCTACAAGCCGCCGGTCCCTATCACCATCGAATCCATGGCCGTACATCACATCACGGAAAAAATGGTCGCGGATAGGCCGGCATTCAAGGCAAGTCCCGAATGGAAAGCGCTCGAGGGAATGTTCGCAAAAGACGACACTGTGCTCATCGCCCACAATGCGAAATTCGACGTCGCCATGCTCGAGAAAGAAGGCCTCATGCCGAAGCGCATCATCGACACGTACCGAGTGGCGCGGCATCTTGATCCTGAAGGCAAGATCTCCTCGTATCGTTTGCAATATTTGCGCTATCTCCTCGGGATCGAGATCGAAGCGACGGCGCACGATGCCAAGGGCGACGTGCTCGTGCTCGAACAGCTTTTTGAACGATTGATCAAAAAGATCATGGAGACCGAAAATATTTCGCGCGATACAGCCATCGACCAAATGGTAGATATCTCTTCAAAGCCGTGCTTGTTCAAATTCTTCACCTTCGGCAAATACAAGAACTCAAGTGTTGAAGAAGTGGCCCAAAAAGACGCCGCATATCTGCGCTGGTTGCTCGAACAAAAGAAGCAAAATCCCGAAGAAGAGGAAGATTGGATCTATACTCTTGAACAAGCGTTAAAGATGTAGTATAGTGTGGCAAAACAATGCCGCATGAGACTATTCGTACTCACGTTCTTGTTCATGGCGTTCGTGCTTCGCGACTGGCTAATAGAGCCTGCTGCATGGTGGCAACTCTTTGCCGGAGCCTACGTTGCTTTTGTGGTGGCGCTTATCGTCTGGATACTCGATGGTGTCTACCACGCCAGACGTGACCCCAAAAGCAAATACGCTACCTGACCTTTAGGCCCCCGAAATGGGGGCCTTTGGTATGTGCTAAAATATTGTCATGAATCCCGTTAGAGATGTTTCGGTTTAGTATTTAATGGGAATCATGATTTTTTATGGTCGTTAATCACTTAGAAAAAAATAGCCTAGGTACGCAAACCAAAGTTTGCTATCTCTAACGGGATGAACGCAATCATCTACGGCATCATCGGTCTCGTTGTCGGACTTATTCTCGTCCGGCTTTTCCAGTCGCGTAAAAAGTCTGACGACGGCGCGCCGCTTTTCAAAATGCTTGCCGACGAGATGAAAGACCTGCGCCGCACAATGGACGAAAAACTCCACCAGTCCAACGAATCTATCCGCTACCAGTCGAGCGAATCACAGCGCCTCATCAAAGAGATCACGCGCGAAATAACCGAAGTCAAAGAGACGGGCCGACAAGTCATGGGCTTCACCGACCAACTCCAGCAGCTTCAGAATATGCTAAAGAATCCAAAAAGCCGCGGCGTACTCGGCGAGTATTACCTCGAGACACTTTTAAAAAATACGCTACCGCCTGGCTCGTACCAGATGCAGTATCCTTTTCAAAATGGCGAGATCGTCGACGCGGCAGTCTTTGTCAAAGACAAAATTATTCCCGTTGATTCAAAATTCTCTCTCGAAAATTATAATCGTATTACCGATGCTGCTGATCCGTCGGAGCGCGATCGCTTGGAAAAACTATTCTTGAACGATTTGAAAAATCGCATAGTCGAAACAGCCAAATACATCCGTCCGGAACTAAATACGATGGATTTCGCGTTCATGTTCATTCCCCACGAAGCGATTTATTATGATTTGCTCGTAAACAAGATCGGCGCGATCGGCGAAGATACTGAAAACCTCATCCAACGCGCAGCATCCAAGTACCGAGTCATCATCGTCTCACCGACCAGCTTCCTCGCGTACCTGCAGACTGTGCTCCAGGGACTCAAAGCTTTGCAGATCGAAGAATCCGCCAAAGAAATCCAGAAGCGTGTCGGCGAGCTAGGCAAGCATTTGAAGTCTTACGAGGACTACCACAACAAACTCGGTCGCAATCTTTCGACAGTCGTGAACCAGTACGAACTTTCTGGCAAAGAACTCAAGAAGATCGACAAAGACGTCTATCGCATCTCTGGCGAAACTGTCGGCTTGGAGCCGCTCGAAATCGAAAAGCCTCGCGAAGACTAGCTGGTCGAGGTCCGACCTCGACCAGTGTGAACCGTTGACAAGGCCTATTTTTCAGCGTATACATGGGTTAGACCCACCTGCACAAAAACCTGACAACTAAAAATCCGACTGGCATGAAGAAGCTCTTGCTTTTCGTTTTTGGCGCCGCGTTCATCTTGTGTGAATCGTGCACCCGCCATCATCACGTCGTTATGGCTTACGACCTGGACGATACCGTCAAAACATTGATCACTCCTGGAATGGTATCGTTCGAGGTCAATCGTCCCTGGTCGCATCAGCGTACCTGGGGCCTCATGGAGACCCGCGACGACAGCTTGCTCGGCATGGGCTATGTAACCCAAGTCAAACGAGGCAAGATTAATTCCATTTACCGGATTGGTAACATGGACACCACTTTCGCTATGCCGAATACGCACTTCTCGATGCAGGATAGCATTTTGCGGAACGGCAAGAATAAGAAGCTGGAAGTCATCAGGGTAGAACCGGAGCCATGCTTGTGCGAACCCGGTATGGGTATCTCGTTTGGAGGCGACTCAGTGACGCGCAACTTCGTACCGCCGCAGAAGAAAGTAGTCGAGATCCCGGTCGAAGCACTGCTTGATACGACGGAAGCCGGGCTTCCCGTTATTCTCGCGGCACACATCGACACGGTCGATACACCCCTTCCGAACGGAGAGTACAGCTACCGCGTAGCTGTCAGGTACTCCGACAAGACGTCGTGTGATGTGTTCCGGCTCATCCGAAGCGAATGGCGAAAAGACGTTTTACAAACGATCTATATGCCGTCCGCAGAGCACCGAGAATACTTCCGCCAAGCCTTCGCTGCAGACAGTACCGACAAGCGAGTCGTGGGATTGGTAGTCATGAAGGACTACGTAGAGCCAAAAGGCGTCAAGAAACAGCCTCACGACAGACGTGATCGCTGGTGACGAAAAAGGGCGGGCCGTACGGCCCGCCCTTTCCCCTTTTCATTTCAATAATAATTTATCGAACGATCTCGGTGACATCGATCATATACCACTCTTTCCAGACACCATCAGAAGTATCACGCATGCGCACGACGACATTCTCGCTTTCTTGCAAGACTACGAATTCCCTTTTTGTATCAGGACCTTCACACACGGCATATGCGAAAGGTATGCCTGCCTCGGTTGCTGTATCGATGAAATCAACTTCGCGGCATGTGCCAGGATGAACGCCGAGCTTGTATGGCCGGCCAAATGAGATAGCGTTGCCATTTCGAGTAAAGTCAGCGAATTCCATCTTGAGCCACGTTTGGTCCGTACCCGCGACTTCTGGACTTTCTGTATCAAAAACCCAGCGCACGCCAGAGAATTCATATTCGTAATCCCCCGCCACAACCGGCTGCACAGCAGTAAGCGCAGTATCAGTCTCGGCTTGCGTGTCAGCTGGAGTATCTTCGGCGCGATCCTTCGGTCCGATGAAGACGATAAGTAACACAACAACAAGAACAGCAGCCCCGACCACCTTAGTTATAAGTCCTCCCACCTTCTGCTCTCCGTTATTTTTTTCTGCCATAGTAACCAAAGTTTAGCATTTCCACTTTCTAGAGTAAAAGCCTTGATTTCGAGCAATATTTTATGTATTCTGTCTGGGTCTTTTCGCAAGAAAATACGGCCCTATCGTCTAACGGTTAGGACGTGGCCTTCTCAAGGCTAAAATCGGGGTTCGATTCCCCGTAGGGTCACCACTTCGTGCTAGCACGAGAAGCGTACAAATAGCCTAATTTGAATATAATCTGTTTGATATTTATTTATGAACTTTATAAACCTATTATCAATACTAGAATCAAAAAATAATTTATCGGATGATTTATTTAATAAGTACTTAGAATACCTAAACGTCAATCTTGAAGATAACGAAACAGGAGATCTATTAAAATTGACAGAAAGGTTATTTGGAGAATATCAAAGTTCAGATATCTTTGATGGGTACTATATTGGATACAAAATACCGCAGATATCAAAAGAGTTTGATTTACTAAGAATCACAAAAAATTCGGTTATTAATATTGAATTAAAATCTGGTGCGAGTGAAGAAAGTGTAAAAAAACAGTTAATACAAAATAAATATTATCTTGATTCTCTGAGGAAAGAGAAAATTTATAATATTACATATAAATCAAACGAAGATAAGCTTTATATTCTTGATAGGAAGAAAGAGTTATGTGAGTTAGAAGTAAAAGACTTACTAGAAATTTTATTGATGGATCCTCCCATAAAAGAGGATTTGGATTCATTATTTGATCCGTCTGAATTTCTTGTATCACCTTTCAATAATACCGATAAGTTTATAAAGGATGAGTATTTTTTGACAGACCATCAAATAAAAATTAAGAAGTCTATAATAGAGACAATCGCGAAAAATGAGTTTAGCTCTTACGCTATCTCTGGTAAAGCAGGTACAGGAAAAACTTTACTCGTGTATGACATAGCGAAGGAAGTGATGTCTATTGCGAATAAAGTGCTAATCGTTCATTGTGGAAAATTAAATAACGGACATATTAAGTTACGGGATGAGCATAACTTCGATTTAATTCCGATAAGTGCTTTTACAGAGCAAAGAGTTAAAATGAACTACAGTTTAATTATCTTTGATGAAGCCCAAAGAATTCGTTCGAGACAATTGACTGTAATTTTAAATAATAAAGGAAAATTTAATTACTTATTTAGTTACGATAAAACCCAAACACTAAGTCTTAGAGATGGTAAGCATGGTCTTAAAACTGCCGCTGAATTATATGAGGGAATAAAAAACCATTTTGAATTATCTGAAAATATAAGAACGAATAAAGAAATTGCCTCTTTCATCAAAAGATTTGTTGACAAAAGTGACAACGTATCCCGAAGAGAATATAAAAATATTACAATACAATACTTTCAGCACATAAATAATGTCACTAGTTACGTAAGAAATCTTGAAGATAATGGATGGGTTTATGTAAGTTATACTCCCCAAATGTTCGGGAGTCCGATATATGAAAAATACAATACAATTTCTAAATCATTACAAAATGCTCATGATGTTATAGGACAAGAGTTTGATGACGTTGTTGTGATTGTTGGAGAAAAATTTCTGTATAAAGAAACGGGCGAATTAACTCATCAGATAAACGGCCCATATATGCCACACAAAATGCTCTTTCAAGCCATGACTAGGGTGAGAAAAAAACTTAAAATAATTATAGTCAATAATCCTGAAATTTTAGAAAGATGTATAGAGATATTAAGTCCACCTAAAAAAGCATAGGAAATATTACCGCTACAATGTGTCACTTTTCACCTATGTACGAGAAGGGCCATTGGGTCATAGTAAAAGTATTAGAAATAACGTTACATGGTAAGGAACCATTTGGTTCTATCTGCTGAGCACTCACAGATACTTGAAAACAAAAACTGCTTTTTGTTTTCAAGAGATTGTGACGACCGGAGCGATATTTTTGTTTTGCGAAGCAAAGGCAAAAATCGCGAGGTGGGGTCGCGAGAAAATTCTGTTAGGAATTTTACTTGTGACCACACAACTTGACTTACTATAGATTATATAGTATTATTTCATTAAATTTCTTTCAAAAGTTACTTGCTTTGCCATAGCCAAAAGAGGCTTTATTTAGGCCTTTCCTGGCTATGGCAAATGACGCCTACGCTCCCACCTCGGATTAGAGGTAACAAAAACACAAAACAATGGCTTACAAAAAAGTCGTTGAGGCGTTGGGTGAATACCCTGCGTCTGTTCTCGAGCTACTCAAGAAGTGGCTCGAATGGTTCGGGCATTTCAAACCCCTCCTCGACCGTTTCCACCAGCTTCGCAAGGAGGATCTGATGGGACTGATTCACGGGACGCACGAAATCGTGCGAGTAAGGGAAGACGAACCGATCGTAGTCTTCCGTGGGATCTCTGCACGGGTTGATCTGGATGCAAAACCCACCTGGCCAGAAGATTTCGGCATCCCCGAGCACTTCGGCTTCGGAAATGTGGATGTCCAGAAGAGGTCTCCGAACGATCTCTATGTCAACGGAAAGAAGGTCATTCTGTATCAGTCTCCCAAGCAGACGGATGGTGGAGATCCAATTTGGGGATGGGAGGTGCTCAATGAACTTCCTAAGAGGGTTGTGTTGAACGCCACACTACACAACTTCTTGCAGAAGAACGAGGACTTCATTCCTGAAGACTGGGGCGCTGATGCTGATGGTAAGGTCATCTACATCTACTTCCTGGGAACTAAGTTCTTCCGAAGGGATGCGGAAGACCAGCGGGTCTTCTTGTATAAGAGGGCTGGCAAGTGGCACTACAGCCGTGGCACGCTAAGTCGGCAATGGGGGGCTAACGTCTACCTCGCTCGTTTGGAAGACTAGCAAGTAACCAACACCGCAACACACAGGCGCTTCCTTCGGGAGGCGCCTGTTCTGCTTTATTTTGAATAAACTAGACCCAAGCTCTGAAAATCAGCTATACTTGTTTTTATAAAATATGAAAACATCAATCACAAAACAATTTCGCTTCGAGGCTGCGCATTCTCTGCCAAATCACGATGGCAAATGCCGTAACTTGCACGGGCATTCGTACCTACTAGAAGTAACCATTTCTGGTGACATAGTAAGCGATGGCCCAAAGACCGGCATGATTATGGATTTTTCTGATCTCACGAAAATCGTGGACGAAGAAATTATCAACCAGTGGGATCACCAGTTTTTAAACGATATACTCCCCTTCACTACGAGCGCAGAACACTTGGCACAAGAATGCTTCCGCCGGCTTCAAAATCGCAAATTAAATATTGAACGTATCAGACTTTGGGAGACTTCGAAGTGTTACGTAGAGGTGGAAAAGTAACCTCTAATCTAGCCAAACACCAATTTCCGTGCTATGATAACGGCTCGTTAAATTTATATTTACCAATAATAGTAACGCCCTATGATTGATGAACGACTTCAAATCGTCGACGAATTGACCGGAGAACCGACCGGCGAGCATTTGTCGCGCAAAGAGACTCTCGAAAACAAACGCTGGTGCCGCACGACAAATATCTTCGTCTTGAACTCCAAAGGAGAGATCTTGTGCCACCAGCGCTCGCTCAACAAAGAGCGCTTTCCTGGCGCCTGGTCGACCCATTTCGGCGGCCACGTGACCGAGGGCGAATCTTTCAAGATTAGTGCCCTCAAAGAGCTAGCCGAAGAAGTTGGCATTTCCGTCAACGCGTTTCAACTCATCCCATGGCGCACGAGCAAAAAATCCGTCAGCCGCATCTGGGTCCGCGACTTTATCACCGTCTATGACGGCCCTATAGAAAATTTGAAAATTCAGAAGTCCGAGATCGAAAAGGTGCAGTGGTTCAATGCTGAAGACATCATGGCCGAACTCGATGCCGAAAGCGACGACGCTAACGAATGGCTCGCCGGCACACACGATTTTTACGCCGACTACCAGTGCATGCGCGCGGTCTTGACTGCAACCATCGATGCGGGCATTTTCGGCGGAGATTTCATCCCGCTAAAGACTTGGCACCCACTCGCAAACGCCTCGAAATCTCTCGCTCCGCAATAAAAATCATTCGGAAACAAAAATCCCCGTTCGGGGATTTTTGTTTTTAGAGCCTCTTCAAAACTAAGCACATAAAAAGTGGTATTTCTTTGCGGGCCTTGTCTTCGGCTTTGGCCATGGGACCCTTTTCACTTTTTCGGTGCGAAATCCATTCTTCTATTTTCGTGATAGCGAAGCCTTCTTTCAAAAAGGATTTCGAGTACACCTGGAGCGGTCGATGGTACGACAGTGTGTATTCTCCCGAACCCGCGCCAGGCGCCATGTCTATTTTCGTTTCCATTTCGCTCATATATGCGTCGATACGGCGATACTGGGCCTTGGCTTCCCTATCTGTTTCCCACGACGAATGTTTCGGCATACGGAACGTAGGATGGTTGAGTACAATCACAACTCGTCCGTCTTTTTTCAAAAGACGGCTCATATTTTTTACAACCGCGCCCAAGTCTTTCATGTTTTGGAGCGCGAGAACAATAATTATGACGTCAAACTTTTCTCCTTGGAGAATTTTCTGGTCTTCAGCATTGCCAGCCAAAAATTTCGCATTCGCAATATTTTTCTTGGCGATTTCTATCAACTCTTTGCCCAAGTCGACTCCTACAACATGCTTGGAAATTTTAGAAAATTCCGTAACGAAAAATCCCTGGCCGCAGCCGATTTCGAGGAGCGATTCGTCAGGCTTCAAATCGACAACTCGTACAATATTTGGCAACACTACTTGCGCATGATACGTATTATCTCCATCAAGATGCTTGTCGTACCAATCAGCAACCTTGCCCCAGGAAGTGTCTTTTTTCATCTAGAATACTTTCTGCTCCTTTGGAAACGGCGGATAGATATCAGGATCGATGGTGCGAGCAAAGCATGTACGGCCGGCATCGTGGTCCCAAGAATCACCACCGATTCCCGGATACGGACGAGCCGAAATCGCCGCATCTTCAGAAAAGCCGTCAAACATTGGACGTACGCCGCCGTATTCCTGCCAGCCTTGTGGCATCACTGCAGAAAAATTGGCGCAAAGTTCAAACGTCATATTTTCTGTTTTTTTGTACTCATAAGTATTTCCCTTTTCAAACTCTGGATCAACTGGAATCATAAAGCCTGAAAGCGGGTTGGAAAGATCTTCGAGCTTTTCCGGTAAAACTTCTTTTTGTTGCCAGTAGTTAATAACTTGCCACTGGATGGATTGCAAGTCCTGCGTGCGGCGTTCGTCGAGACGCCATGCGCGCTGTTCGGCAGGTGTGCCGATGACCGAGAAACTCCAAACTATAAGTAGTACTACGAGAGCGGCAAATATCGACGGGCTCCAGGTGTGAATATTGAACGGGCCCCACTTCTTCTGTCCTCGCAACTCCATGACGTAATAAAACCCAACTTTGGCCGCGACGATAAGGGTTATACCGACCTTCAAAAGAAAACGAGTTGTAACTTCACCGGCTACGAAATATTTGACCAATGTCACCAAGTCCACAATAGCAACCGCGGCCGCCAAAAACATAATTAGATAAAGCATCCATTTGCGGATGACGTCGTCGATGCGGCCCAAACTTCCGCGTGCAGCCTTGCGCCAGAAATGCGAAATAATGAGGTATGCCGGCAGCATGATGATAAGCGTTGCCATGGCCGAACGTGCGGCGTCAAAATTGTACGTGTTGTAGCCGTAATAGTAGACGGCGTTCAGGGCGTCTGGGAATTTGTGGTTGAGTGTCTGAAAGACAAGATTGAGAAACGACGTTACGGTCGCAATAAGCGTCACCAGAACGCCGAGCGAGAGGAAAAAGAATTTTGGTGAAAGTTTGTTGTCCATAGGAAATAATGAATTGTAATAAAGCCATTATACCACGAAAAACCTACCTATCCGGCGGGATTTGGTAGTACGACAAGAGGAATTCGGCCAGATTAAAGAACGGTTCTGAGAGTGTTTCGGCGGCGTAGCGGACACCCTGCGGCGAACTGATGGATAGAAAGACTAGGAATTTTGGATCATAAGACGGAAAATAACCAACAAAGGTGTGGAGGTTGCGGTCTTCGTAATAGCCGCCCTTTGGATTTGGTATCTGTGCTGTACCGGTTTTGGCAGCGACACTGTATCTATCCATTTTATATTTTCCGTCACCATAGACATTGTCGACACTGTACGTCAGCATCTTTGAAATAGCGCGACTTGTTTCTTCTTTCAAGACTTTTGGTTCGTCTTCTTTCGGATAATCAAAAGATTTAGTACCGCCAACATCGTCATAATCTATTTCTTTTACAACATGCGGACGGACCAAATAACCGCCATTACCAAGAGCCGACCACGCACGCACGAGCGCCATCGGCGAAAACGAAATACCCTGTCCGAAAGAAATGTTGGCGTATTCGAGCTCACGCGGTTCGTCCAGGTTAGATACCAAACCCTTGGCCTCGTTCGGCAAATCGACGTTAGTCTTTTCGCCGAGACGGAAATCCAGCATGTATTCTTTGAACTTTGGCCGGCCGATTTTTTGCATGGCATAGACCATTCCAGTGTTTAAAGACTCTGACAAAACAGTTTGCATTGTCGTCTGGCCGCGCCCTCTTTTGTCGAAGTTCTGGATTAGCTTGTCCTCTACCTGGACCGAGCCCTTGTCATAAAACGGCGTAGATTCGGAAATTACTCCAAGGTCTATACCAGCGGCGATGACGAGTGGCTTTACCACCGAACCGAATTCATAGCTATTTTCGACGAGCGGATTGGAGAATATAGAAACGTCTTCGACTTCTTTGAAATTGTTTACGTCAAATGTCGGCACGTGTGCGAGCGCGTATAACTCTCCGGTTTGCGGACTCATTATGATTCCGCTAGCAGATTCTGGGCTATAGCGTTCCATAACAGCCTGTAATTCTTTTTCGAGCACACTCTCGACCGTCGGCTCGATGGTTGTTACGATATCGCCCGAACGCTCTTCGCCTTCGAAAACGACTTTTTTGACACCAGAAAAAATCTCGGCAAAAACGTTCACGTATAAATCTTCTGGTTCTTTTGCCAGTGTTTCGTTGTAATATTTTTCTAGTCCGTATTGGCCTGACAAAGTATCCCCTGCTCCAAAACCGACGAAACCAATAGTTTGCGCGGCCATGCTTGTGCCTGGATAAAAACGCCAGCGATGCTTGTAAAGAGAGACTCCCGGTAGTCGAAGTGCTTCGATAGCATCTGCCTCCTCGCGAGATATCTCGTCGGCAATTTCTTCATAAGGATCATCTTTTTTGTCGGCGGCCTCGAAAAAGGCTTCGCGATCAATAGAAACAACATCGGAAAGAGCGTCGTAGGTCGCCGTACGATCCTTTACGAGAGTTGGGTTTATCGTCAGCATATAACCCGTTTTAACTGTGGCTGCCGAAATGCGACTACCATCACGTTTGGTAAAGAAAATAGAACCGCGGTCAAATGTGTCAGATGAGCGCTGATACGAACGGTCAGCCATGTCTTCGTAGGCTTCATTTTTTACTACTTGTACCGAAAAAAGTTTGATTACAAAAAATATTCCAACAAGAGTCATGCAAAGAACCAGGACCCGAATACGTGAGAGAAATGTACGACTGCCGTCCATGATTAGCGAGGTGTTGCAAGAGATACCATTGTCGTAAAGCGTGTGTCAGGCGCATCGACAAAACCGAGCGCGTAAGCCTTTTCGATTGTCAGTGTATCGTTCATGGCAAGTGTAGAAAGCTCGAGTTCGCTTATTTCAGCTGCAATAGCGCGCTGCTCGGCTTCAATATTTTTAGTATTCACTAGCAAGAATACTGTATTGCCGATAAAGAAAATGTAAGCAAAAAATGACAACGCCGCAAGAAGCGCCAAAACATATAGCGCCTTCATATCGCTCGCGTTCTTTAAAATATTTATTCGTACGTTTGCGTTGTTCATAATTTTTCAATGATTCGTAATTGTGCACTGCGCGCTCGCGGATTTTCGCGCAACTCTTCTGTACTTGGCGTGATCGGCTTTTTGGTGATAAGCGTTCCCTCTTCAGCCTTGGCCCAATCTCTAAACGTATGCTTGACTATGCGGTCTTCGAGACTATGGAAAGTGATGACGGCAAACCTTCCTCCCGGCTTCAAAATATCCCATCCGGCGACTAGTGCTGCGCGCAGACTTTCAAGCTCGTCATTTACAGCTATTCGCAGAGCCTGAAATGTTTTGGTCGCCGGATGAATCCTGCCGCGCTTGTAAAACGAAGGGACAGCGTGCTCAACAACTTCGACTAAACGAGCTGTTGTGTCTATGGGCGCGTGCTCTCTCGCTTCGACAATTTCTCGGGCGATTCGACGAGCGAAACGTTCTTCGCCGTAACCATAAATGATGTTTGCGATATCTTCTTCGTCCCAGCGATTGACTATGTCGGCCGCATCAAACTCTGCTTCGGAAATCTCTTTCTTGAGAGTCATCCGAAGAGGCTCATCGCGCAAGAAACTAAGTCCCCTACCAGATGATTCGAGTTGATCGGAACTGTAACCGAGGTCAAGCGCTATGCCATCCACTTTTTCACCCGCGAGCTCTTTCGCCATGTCGCGAAAATTCGCCAAGTGATAAGTGATTGCGGGCGAAAGCGGCGCCAAGCGCGCTTTCGCCCGCTCTATAGCGTCGGCATCTAGATCGAAAGCGTGGATGGCAACACGCTGTCCGAACCGGCGAACAATTTCTTCGCTATGACCGCCAGCACCGAGCGTGCCGTCAATCGCGACCTCGCCCGGCTGCAAGTCGAGCGCGTCGATCGTCTCTTGTAAAAGGACTGTTCGGTGCATGCTAGATGACACCCGCGCCGCCGAGCTTTTCGGCCAACGCATCTGCCTGTTTCTCTACCTTCTCCTTGTAAGCAGCCCACGACTTTTCGTTCCAGATCTCTAACCGGTTCTGGACGCCGACAAGAGCTGCTTTGGCCCGCAGGCCCGCACGCTCTTTGAGGAAATCCGGCAAGAGCACGCGCCCAATCGCATCGACCGAAACCTCTGTCGCTCCGCCGAACATAAATCGGTTGAACGAACGGTTATCCGCGGCGAGCATCGAGAAGCCGGAGAGTTTTTCCGAAATCTTTTTCCATTCGCTCTTTGTAAATACAAAGAGACACTGGTCGAGACCGGGCGTAATCACGAGATCCTTGCCCATCTCCTTTCGGAATTTCGCCGGAAGTGAGATGCGGTTCTTTTCATCGATTGTGTGTATGAATTCACCGATGAGCATAAAAATATTACTTACCACTTCATCCCACTTGAGTTAAATTATACACCACTTTGTCCCACTTGAAAAAACTATTTCCCACTCGGTTTGGGGATAACTTCAACGCTCACCAGGCCAGGTCAGAATCCGACAGTATCGTTCGGGTTAGAAAGCGATTGACAGCTAAAAAATATGGTTGTACTATAGAGCAAAACCTACCCCATGCGCATGGAATACACGGTTGTTGACCCTAGAACGGGGCATGCTACTGTTCATTACTTCGACAATGCACAAGGCCCCAGTCTTGTGCTGGATCAAAAAGCGAGTGAGAACCTAACTAGCTTCACTAGTAGGCTCGCACAAGCAAAAGCAGCATCGGAGCAACAGCTCCGAAAAGCTAGCCAGGCCAACGCCTCATGAAAAGGCCCCCGCATCGCGGGGGCCTTTTTGTTTCTCTTAATTGTCCGTTTTTGGCTTCATCAACGGAAACAACTGCGTCTCACGTATAGGCTTGTCGACAAGGAATGCAAACAATCGCTCACCGAAGCCAAACCCGCACGTCGGAGGCATCCCGTGCTCAAGCATTTCGACAAATTCCCATTCAGGCATCATTGCTTCATCGTCTCCACGAGCAATCAATTTCTCCTGAAGTTCAAATCGCTCTCGTTGATCAATCGGATCATTGAGCTCTGAGAAACCATTGCCGAGCTCGGAGCCAGCCAATATAACCTGGAAGCGTTCAGTTAGTTCAGGGTTAGCGGGAAGAGACTTTGAAAGTGGTGAGACAAGCTTTGGATGATTGATTAGGAACGCTGGTCCACCAATCTTCTTTCTGCAGTATTTCCAAAGCGTATCCATTAGACGTTCTCTGTTGTCACCTTCGAATACGACTCCGAGCTCTTCGAGCTTTGCCTTCATGTCTTTTTCTGTAGCCTCAAGAACATTCACGCCCGTGACTTCTTCAATCTTTGAAACATAATCTATAGTTTCCCACTCTTCGGCCAAATCAAATGAGTGGCCGCGCGTAGAGAACTTTGTTGTACCGAACGTTTCCATGGCGATATAACGATACAAATCCTGTACAAGCTTCATACCTTCGCGATAATCGGCGTATGACCAATAGAATTCCATGTTGGTGAATTCCTGTAAATGCTCGGGACTGCTGCCCTCGTTTCTATATACCCTTCCTATTTCGAAAGTCTTGGGAAAACCAGCCGCCATCAAACGCTTCTGCCACAACTCACCAACCGAAATACGCATGAATACATCGATATCAAAATCGTTATGATGCGTCTTGAACGGACGTGCCTCTGCGCCGCCAGTCGTGACTTCGAGCGTCGGGGTTTCTACTTCCAAAAATCCTTCGCGCTTTAAAAAGTTTCGCGTGGCTTCCCAAAATTTAGCCTTTTTATAGAAAATCTCTCGAGCTTCGTTATCGAGCAACAAATCAAGATAACGCTTGCGAAGACGTGTTTCGTCGTCCTGAATACCAGCCCATTTTTCCGGCATTGGCAAAAGAGTTTTTGTGAGCATTTTCCAGTCTTTGACGAGCAAACTTTCTTCACCTTTTTGCGTCACAAAAAGCGTGCCCGAAACTTGCACAAAATCACCGACGTCAACGGCGTCAGTAAATAGCTTGAATACGTCGGCCGCGAGCTCGTCCTTTTTCATGACAGCCTGAAAAGTACCTGTGCCGTCATTTAGGACCACGAAAAGTATCGCGCCTTGGCCACGAATAGCCATAATGCGCCCAACAAGCGAGAGAGTTCTTTCTTCGCCTGAAAGCGCCGCAAAACCATGCTTGGCTTCAGCCAAAGACATGTCGCGTTTTGTCGCAGCAGGATATGGATCCATGCCTGCGTCCTTTAAGAGCGCGAGCTTCTTTAAACGCACGGATTGTATCTCTTCCAAAGACATATGTTTATTCTACGTCCAAAATCGAATATTCGACAACGCCTGCAGGGCCTTCGAATAGAGCCTTTTCGCCTTTCTTCTTGCCGAACAATGCCGAACCAAGCGGCGACTGATACGAAATCTTACCCGCGGCCATGTCAGCCTCGCCTTCACCAACAATGATGAATTCTTTTTTAGTCTTCTCGCCTTTTTTCTGGACGACGACGTTTGACCCGACTTCGATGCGATCGCCTTTTCGGTGCGAAACAACTTCGGCGGTTTTCAATATACGTTTGATATCAGATACTCTGTCTTCGAGTTTGCCCTGAGCTTCGCGAGCCTGGTGATATTCGGCATTTTCAGAAAGGTCGCCAAGGGATTTGGCGAACTCTAGTGCTTCAATTATTTCTTTGCGCTCGATCGATTCCAACCGGTGGAGCTCGGCCTCGAGCTCGGCCTTGCGCTCTTTGGTTATCAGTTCTTTGTTGATCATGATGAGCCTAATTCTACCTTTTTTTGTCTTTGAGTCAACCGAAAGGCCCGCCAAGTGGCGGGCCTTTGGAATGAGCAGAGGAACGAGCGGCTTATGAGGGCAATAATTCTTGCCACCACGGAGCCACGGTGCGAAACGGCTGGACAAACCAACGCAGCGGCTTTATGCCCTGGGTCGTCAGGTTGAAGTGTGCGACCGCGCGAGCGACCAAGAGTCGCACAGGTATCGTAAAGATTCCAGCAACTAATGCGTTCACGCATGCGGCCATGACGGTCTGCGGCTTGCTCGCAGCATCGGTGGGCCAAAGCCACGCCGACAGGAAGACAACAGTGGTCGCAACTAGAGCAGGTAAACCGTATCCTCGCGAAGTAGCGGCGAGTAGCGAGAGCTTGTACGCCATCGTCAAGACGAAATATATCGTCCCCCAGACGACAGATACAACACCCGCAAGAGTGTAGATAACACCTCTAAAGATCGCCCAAACAATCACGATTCCGAACAGTAAGGCAACAACAAGAGGTCCCCATATCACTGCAGAAAAGACCAGGCCGAACCTTGTGAGCCAGTCATAAAGTTCAGACTTCCAAAAATCATCCATGGATCTGAGGGCGAACGCGATGCAGAGGTGAACGGACGCCGCGATGACGGTAAGCCCCACTATATCGCGCTCGCTAACGGAAACAAGTTTCTGGAATTCTTGAAAGCCCCCTATCCAGTATTCGACAATACCGACATACAGAGCGGTCCACGCAAGTCCGAAGCCAAGAATGACTGCAGAATTAACCAGGAGCTCTTGTCGCGTCTTTTTACTCAAGGTAAAAATCTCCTGCAAGCGGACATATGCTGGGTTTTTACTCCAGCTGTCCGAGACCGCTCGCAGCTGCAACCGTATGTACTGAAGTACTGAAACGTTTTCACGCTTCGCTTCAGATGCCGTTTTTCGGACACCTGAAATGATCGAAGGGGCGTGGTAGCCCACGAAAGCTCCGATAAATGTCCCGAGGATCGAATAGATCCAAGAAATGTCTCCGAGCGCGCTGTAAAGCGTGAACGTCCCGACGAATGCGCCGAGTGCTGCGGCCCGTATTGAGGGCCACGTTTCTTTTGTTCCCATGGAAAAGATCGTTTTGGTTTGGCTACAAAATACTCTTTATGTATGATTTTGTCAAGAACTTGCTTCGATATTCTCCTCTACCTTAATTGGTATTACCGCCTCTGATTCAACAGGCACGATGGGCTCCCCACCAAAGTATTCCGGAGCACTCTGATTTATGGCATCAAAAAATCCTCGGGCCGCGAACGAGGCGCTTCTGGTCGCCTCCGACGGGCCTCGTTCCATAAGCACAACGAACGCATATTTCGGCTCCTCGTACGGGAAGAATCCAACCACCCATGAGTTGATGTATTGATTGTCACGCCCCGTCTGCGCGGAACCTGTCTTGGCGGCGATATCTATATAACCGACATTCAAGACTTGTCCTGTACCACTGGTCACGACTTCCCGCATGCCTTCGCGAACAAGCTCGTAGTCTGACAAGTCAAAATGCTCGGCGACAGTAGCGGCTGATGGCGAAATATCAATTGCGACATGCGGAACCAAAAGCGTACCACCGTTACCTATCGCTGCAATACCACGCAGCATTTCAATTGGTGTCGCCTGAAAACCGTACTGACCGATGGACGTGTTGTAGGTGTCACCCAAACGCCAAACCCCGTCTTCAAAAGTTTTCTTTTTCCAATCAGGGCCAGGAACAACACCTCGTGTCTCGCTCAAAATATCAACACCGGTTGGTTGATCGATGGCGAACAATTTTACGTATTTCTCGATGCGCGAAATACCTAGACCCTCCTGATCCTCATACCCGCCTCCGATGGCATAAAAAAATGTATTTACAGATTCGGCAATAGCCTTTGTGACGTCAGCATAGCCGTGGCCACCCTCTTTCCAATCACGAAAAACAGTAAACAGCTCTTTGTTATAAGGATTAGGGACACGAATCTCACCAGAACTGTAAATATGCGTCGTCGCGTTTATGAGTCCCTCGTGCAGAGCTCCAAGCGCAACAAAAGGCTTTATAGTCGAACCAGGAGAATACAATCCCCCAACAAGACGATTCAAAAATGGCTTTTTAGGATCGCTAATAAAACCGTTGATGAGCTCTCGGTTGTCACCTTCGGACAACACTTTAGAGTCGTATTCTGGATAACTAGTCGCAACAATAAGCTCGCCCGTTTTTATATCCATCATTGCCCCAGCTCCACCAACATATCCTATCTCTTCGGCAAGCGTCTTTATGGACGTGAACATGCTAGTTTGCAAACGCGAATCAATCGACAGCTTTAGATTGGCTCCATGATCAGGTTCATTGACAATATTTTGCGAAATAATTTCGCCCATTACGTTTTCTTCGACAAGTTTCGAACCATTGATACCGTTTAATGTATCATCATAACGCTTTTCGATACCGTCGAGTCCTTCGAAATAAGTCTTCCAATAAAAACCTTTTTTATCTTTTTGCGGATAAGCGATATAACCGAGCAACAAACTATGTCCCGGCGAAGTAATATATGTTCTATGCGAGAAATCAAATTCGGCCATATCCTCTGTGCGCTCATTCCAGGCAAGCTCGACACCATTTCTATCAAAAATAACTCCACGATCAGCAAAAATAATCTCTCCGTCGAGACTGTTACGCTCTGACAAATCAAAATATGTCTCGCCCTCTTTTAGTTGCAAAGCGTGCAGCCTAACAGCAAACACCACAAGAGCAAGTACGAAAAAAGAGGCCAGGGTCACAAGCGCGCTTTTCCTAATAGGATGTTCAATACGACCCTCGAACTGCTGTGTATCAAAGGCTTGGATATTTTTCGAGTCCATCAAGATCTCGTCAAAATCTATTCCCGTATTGTGTAAATTTCGGCGGCGTTTCCAGAACATATTTTATTTACCGAAATGAAAAAGTCTTTCCCGCAAAAAACGTGCTGCAAAAAACACAGCGATTGCTCCCACAGAAATAACTCCAGAAAATGGCATAAGATCGACGCCTTCTAGAGCATACAATGCGTCCATAAATATCATAATTATGAGCCCGGCCGTAAAACGACGAAAAAAGAAGCATCCCGCTACGAAGATAACGCAAGAAACTAGAAACGGCCACCACAACGCCGAAACGGCGAGTAGTATCGTGTAGAGCCAAAAATATGTCCGACTAGTTTGCTCCATAACGCCATTATAACGGCCAGAGCAAAACAATCAACGCCTTAATCTGGATGCCTTCCAAAGAGAGAAAAAAGCTTGCCAAGAACGCGCCTTACTATTGACAGCGCCACTATTACAATGACTGCGTAAAAAACCGTCTTTACCGAGAAGAAAAATATAAGGACCGACAGGAGAACCAGGTGCAAGAACGACATTATCTTGGTTGCAGGCTTGCTATCATCTTTTGATTCGATGCGTTCATTTGCAACCTTATCGATCGTCGCGGAATATTTTTCGGCACGATCACCACGCCAATCTTCAATAGAAGCGGCAAACGAAACAACCGAGGCATCTATTTTGCCGACAAATGTCGACTCTTCGAACGAAAGTCGAGTGAAAAAATTACCGGAAGTCTTTTCATTCTTTTCATTTTCTTGCGCCAGGGCAACCGATCCAGGAGTCAACGCAAACACTATTAGTAGGCACAGTAACTTGAGCTTCATAGACTATTTTATAGGATCGTTTTCGCTGATGAAGTTGTCGATATCAAGAGTAAATGTGCCGATGATACCATTGACGTCGACCGTGTAAGTACCCTTTGGCAAACCAACAACGCCGGAAAGGCGGATTGTCTTTTCAAACGGAACCAATGCCTGCGTGCAGTTTTCGGCATCAAGCGGTCGCTTGGACTTAACAGTTACCATAAATGTCTTTTCGGCATAATTCTGCGTGATATCACCGACAAGCGTACAGCCATCAGGAGTATAGCCTCGGGCCCTCACGCTAACCTCTACAGGAAACGATTCGAGCATCATAATATCGATATCTTCGACAACTGCTTCCCCAATAACAACATTTTCATCCGACAAGTCTTTGTCTTTGGCACGAGTTATCAACACGATTCCGATTACCACCACCGCTATCGCGAACAGAACCCACATTAGCGTCTTGAATGTATTATTAGTTTCCATGGTTTTTTTCTTTAATGGTAATACAAATAGTATATCACAATTCACGATGCGTATTATTTGTTCCTTGGTATAATATATTTCATCAATGCCTGAGACGGATATCATCGCAAATTCGTTGGGAGGCCTCTCGTACGGAGGCATGTTTATACTCGCGTTCCTGTCAAACATGTTTATCCCAGTTCCTGAAGAAATAATCTTGCTAGTCATTGGTTATCTGACTGGCATCGGCGCTTTCATGTACCCCATCATAATGGCCATCTTCATATTGGGAATGCTGCTATCGGACTACATGGTCTACTCACTTGCCTTTCATGGCAGCAAGCTAGTCAAAAGTCTCCAAGCCAAGATGGAAAAGCGCGGTCTCTTGAAGAGCAAAACATACGTCAAAAGGCACATGAAGAAAATAATTTTCTTCTCTCGATTCCTCGTATATCTACGATTTATTGGACCAGTCGTAGCCGGGTCAAACCGTGTCCCACGAAAACTTTTCCTCACTTACGATTTTCTCGCGCTCGTAATCTACGTCAATATATTTCTTGGACTTGGAAACTATTTCCACAAACAGATTCAGGGTATCTCTGAAGGTGTGGCGCAATTTTCGCACTATTTCATAACTATAGTTATCGTCATAGCAACAATCGTAGTGTTGCGATTCATTCAAAAGAATTTTATCAAGTGGATGCGCATGATTGGCGATTACATGCCAACTATCATCCCAGGCCTCGAAATGAAAGAACCTGAAGAACCGACAAAGAAAAAGAGGAACTAGAGGCTCTTCTCTATACCCGCATAATTCAAAAATCCAAAAAGCTCGTACGCCCATGTGGTGATACGGCTAAAGTCGTCGACGAGAAGCAAGACGCCGATGAAGATGAGTATAAGTCCGGCGATTATAGAAAAGATTTTTGATGAGCCGAGACGCACGCGCTTTCCCTTTTTCATAAAATACGCAATGAGAAGAAACGGCAAGATAAACCCGAGTGCGAAAAATAAAAACAAGTAGAGTGCTTTCGCAACGCTCGTTGCAAATGCTGCATAGAAAAATATCCCTGCCAGAATAGGCCCGACACACGGACTCCAACCGAGCGCGATCGAGACGCCGAAGATAAATGCAGAAAACCTCCCCCTAAATATTTCACGGAGATCCGCTCCAAACAATTGCCCGCGAAAGAATGGTAGATGAAAAACCCCGAGCATCGAAACCCCAAGCACGATGACAAATATCGCACCGATGGTCTGCAAGACCTGTTTCGCCGGTGCGAGAACATGACCGAGTAGTCCGGCCAATATTCCAAAGATAAGAAATGTCGCCAGGAACCCCGCGCAGAACAAAAGCGCACTCTTCATCATTCGTTCGCGTTCGCCATGAGACAAATATGCCACAAACCCCGGCACAAGCGGCAAAGTACACGGCGCCAAAAACATGACGATTCCGGCAATGAAGGCGGTGAGAATATTAATATCCATATAAAAAGTATAGCAAAAAATCCCTTTCTCTTCTGGCGAACTGATTTAGCCGCGCAGCCCCTCTTCCCTCGCCACCTTCCCACCCTCTAGACAAAAGATCCTCCAATATTCAAGGTCGAACCTTGAATATTGACTAATCTTCATCATCAAGCAACCCAAGCCTTTCAGCACCACTTAAGTACTTTATATATGGATCATAGTTATCACAGCTTGACCATTGAAAAGTCTTCAGGAATTTCTTCGTCTTTTCAAGCGAAATCACCCTTCCCCTTTCTCGCCAACCCTTTTCATACAGGTCTACCGGATTGAGAAGAAGGTATGTTTTCACCTGCTTATAATGCAGATCCGATGTTATAAATTTTGATTTAGTCTTACCTTGAAACAAGACACCGCTCCGTTGATGCCTCTTATTGAAATACATGGTATAGCTCGTCATCACGCGCTGCAAGAATTTTGAAATACCGCCATCAACCTTTTGCTCAAGGATGAGATGGTAATGATTAGGCATGAGGCAATAGTCCAATATATCAACTAGCTGCTCGGCCTCCTTGCGCGGACCACGAGACTTTCCAGAAAGTCGTATGTCGAGATTCTTTTTCACGTTTCCCCGGATTCCTCTATTCAAATATTCGAGAATGAACAAGAACCTTTCGTAGTCATGTTTGTCCAGAAATGTTTTTCTCTTATCGGTCCCGCGATTATAAACGTGATATCTTTCACCAGTTATAAATGGTTCTCGAAATCCCATCCGACCATTATACCCCAGTATCCAAGGTTCGACCTTGAATACTGGGGACTACGTGTTTGAAACGAAAAAGGCGCCCCGTGTGGAGCGCCTTCCCTTCGTTATTGAACGTATCACTTGAACGAAGCAAGTATCTGCTTGATGCGATTACCCTCGCCATCATCGGGTACCAGTTCGATCAGTTGATCAATGACTTGCATCCCAGGCCAGGCCCAGCACAGCACTTAATTGATCCTGGATCTGCAAAAGACCTTTCTTTCCCAAACCCTTGAAATCACCTGTGCGGTAGTAGTGATGCATCGGTTTTGCAACCAGTTCGCCTACCGTAAGATCCGGCTTCATTGTCAGAACTTTTCTGATACGAGGATCCAGATCGAGGTTGAGATCAGAAATCTTCTTCAAGAAGACGTCTTCTCCTTCACTGAACAACTTGACATCCGTGCACTTTCCATCCTTTTTCTCATCAAGGAATGGCCTAAGGTCTCGATCGATGTCGACGTAGTCCATGTCGAACATGACATCTATACTAGCGCCTGACGACGTATAGCTTTTCGTCTCGCCACCTCGTATCAGTGTTGCAAAAAGCTTTTGAATCACCTGTTTATGAGAATAGGTGATCCTTATGGTGAGCTTGTGTGCCATTTGTGTGGGTTCTGTTTGTTTAGAATAGATAGTAGCACATAATATATATAAAGTCAATACCAAAAAGCCCTTGAATAAAGGGCTTTTTGCCGCTAAGCGAAGCTATAACATATTTTTTCCGAATCCCGAGGACTTAGTGCGAAGACACACTCCCGCAGGGTGAGGAAAAATATGTTTTGCGGAGCGCTACTTTAGTTTCTCTTCCCTCGTTACCCTCCCATCCTCTAGATAGACGATCCTATCGCAAAAGAGTGTATATTCCCTTTCGTGGGTGACCATGACGATGGTCTGACCGCGCTTGTTGATATCGCGCATGACTTCGATAATGTGATTGCCCGATGCGGAATCTAGGTTCGCCGTCGGCTCGTCGGCAAACAGAATCTTTGGTTCTAGTGCAAGTGCGCGAGCGATCGATACGCGCTGCTGCTCCCCGCCAGAGAGCTGGTTTGGGCGATTCTGCAGACGATGACCGAGCCCCACTTCTTCGAGGGATTTAATAGCCTTTGCGCGACACACTGAGTCGGAATAGCCGCGCATCATGAGCGGCACCATAACATTTTCGAGCGCATTGAGTTCCGGCACGAGCGCGTAGTCCTGGAAAACGTAACCAAGCTGGTCGAGGCGAAACTTTGTCTTTTCCTTGTTCGAAAGCGCGCGGACGTCGATACCGTCTATGGTAATCTCTCCGCCTGTCGGCTCGTCGAGCAGACTCATTTGATACATGAGAGTCGACTTGCCGGCGCCGGATTTGCCCATGATCGCCACAAACTCACCTGATTTGACGGTGAGGTCGATGCCCTTCAAGACATGCGTCTCGACTTTTCCGTTTGCGAATATTTTGGTTATGTTTTTGACTTCGATCATAAATTTATCTACCCAAAATTGAATCGAGCGTATTTTTCCTGATAATAAGTGATGCTGGGATATAGCCGGCAATGAGCGTGACGATGAGTAGAAGCACGAACTTCATCATTGTCGACTCGATAGGCGCGACCAAGATGCCGTCCGAGAATGGGAAATCGATCGGGTGTTTGTTAAACCCTGGCACCATGACGCCATAGACGACAAGAAGCCCAAGGAGCGCACCCGAAACGGCGTAAAAAATAGACTGGAAGATATAAGCAAGCTTGATAGCCCGAGCTTCGATACCAATAGCCTTCAAAATGCCGATATATTTTCGGCGCGTCACGGCATTGATGAAGATGATGATGAAAATAGTGATCGAGGCGACGATAATACCGACCGACCCGATAATGTTCCCAAGGAGAGCAAAGGCAAGCTTGATATCGACCAAGAATTGCGGTATGGCTTCTGCGGATGTCTGGACTTTAGCATGAGTACCAAGACCACTCTTTACGATTATGTCTTTGAGTCGCTCTTCGGAAACACCAGCGCTTGCAACAACCGAAACTTCGTTGATATTAAGACTGTCTCGTCCGAAGAATCGGATAAATTCGCTGTCAGTCATAAAAATACGAAACGAGGTCTGGTCAACTTTGCTGTCGATAATTCCTTTGACAGTGTACTCTTTGACCTTGCCGTTGGCGGATAGGCGTACGCGTGTGCCTGGAAAAATATCGTCGAGAGTATCGAAACCTTCGCCAAATTCAGACGTATAGCGCTGAATCATATTCTTGCCCATCAATATATACTGATCGTCGCCTGGCTCTAGATATTCGCCTTCTTTTACATACTCGGCAAGATTCACCACGTCATTTTCACGACCGACATCGATTCCCGCGACCTGAGCGCCTACCGAATCGCGAAGAGCTGTCGGGTCGCGGCGGTCACGGTAGTTGGCTTCGACATTTGCCGAGTCCAAAAAACGTGCCGAAAAATTTTTAACTTCCGAAATAGTTCCGAGCGTCGCCAATATATCTTGGCTTCCTTCGATATAGTTTTCGCCTTTTGGCGTAGACAATAAAACATTGCCTGTATACTGTTCTCGGTTTGCTTTGACCGAACCTTCGATAAGTCCGACCAAAATACCCGAGACGCCGACCAGATTCAAAAAGGTCAGCATCATGATAAAGATGATAAGCGCCGTAGTCCATACATTGGCGCGCTTTATCTGGCGAAGCCCAAGAAGAAAAGCTACACGCAATACTGATCCCATAATTATTCGACGAAGCGCCCGACGAGCGTGTCACCTTCGGAGACACCCGTTACTACCTCGACCATACCATCCGAACCCTTGAGACCGACAACAACCGGGACATTTGTTTCTTCGTCGTCACGCAAAATAGTAACAGACGAACCAGAGTCATCTGTTGTGATAAAGCGCTGTGGCACGCGAAGAGTATTAATCACTTTTGATTTTTCTATAGAAACAGCGGCCGTCATGCCAGAACGAATACGTTCGTCTTCTTGCGAGAATAATACTTTGGCACGATACATAGATACACCATCGACTTCTGTCTCTCCAGGATCGATAGAAGCAAGAGTGCCCGGGAAAATGGTTTCGCCATATGCGTCTAGAGTTATTGACGCAGGAAGACCAGGGATCAAGTTCACAATATCAGACTCCGGAACCTCTACAGAAACCTCGTATCCGCCAGAGGCTATGACGCCAGTGACAACTGTGCCTATTTCTGCCTGTTCACCGATTTTAATGTCGAGCCTAGAAACCGTACCAGCAAAAGGCGCTCTTATCGTGCGTTCGTTGAGTCGCGCCATTATGCGAGCAACGCCGGCCTCTGCTTGTTTTATTCGAGCCATGGATATTTCACGAGAGATATTGCCCTGGTCCGCGGCATCACGACTAGCAAGAGCCTTTTCGTATGCGTTTAAGTTTTCGACGTAGAATTCTGATTCGACATTAGGTATATCTATCAACCAAACATCCGTGAGCGAAGTGTCTTCTTTGGTAAAAGACAGATAGAGCCCTTTGGTTCCAAGAGCTATCGGCTTATAAAAATTTATCTCGGCGAAACCAGTTTCAAGACCGGTGTATCTTATCTTTAGACGTGAAGCGCCACCGGAAGACTCTATTTCTATGCGGTATTGACCCTCGTCTGCACCGCGATAACTACCTGAAACAGTAGGAGGCTCATTGTCGTTGTCTGTGTCGCGCGAATAGGCTTCCAATCCTTCAGAGAGAAGTTTGGCACGGGCACTTGCAACATCTGTATCGGTTTCTGCATCAGAAACTTTCGCCTCGGCGCGAGCAAGGTCAAGTGTCGCCTGTGCATCCTGTAGCTCGGCATACAATGTTGCATTGTCGAGTTCGACGATTTTTCCCCCAGCAACAACTGTGTCGCCGGCTTTCTTGTAGATGCGAGCCACAGTGCCAGATTCGGAAAATGCCATATCAGCGCCTTGCACCGGCTGCGCTTCGCCGTTTAGTACCAACATGTCTACGACATCGCCGCGCTCGACAGTAAACGTCGAAGTCTGGTCGTCTTTCTTGCCACCGGCAATGAGAAGAATAAGAATAAGCGCGACTGCGCCAATGATCAATTTCTTTTTGTGTTTGGTCCAAAATGCTTTCATCCCGTTAGTGACAGGTCGCGCTCTCACGTGCCTGATAATTTAGATTTGTAATATCCCGAGCGACCACGGTCACTAACGGGATTCATGGCAACATAATAACATGAAAACGTCCGATTTAGAAGACTGTTTTTTCAATTAAAACAAGAACGCCGCCCCTCGTGGGACGGCGTTTCTCCTTGCATCATCTTGTTAACGAACACCCATAACTACGGGCATCCATTTCCATCTTTCCAGCACCTTCACTGCCTGGCGCCAGCTCGAAAGCACTTGCCTCATCCCCGGACCGTCATGCTCGGTTTCGACATATACGCAGTCCTCTTCCCTTACCTCGAGCGTGACTGTTGCCCAGCGCTCATCATTTCTGTCGGGAAAATGAGCGGTGAGACGAAACTTGATCATAGTCATGTTATCCAAGGTGTCCATGGAATTCAGTAGGAACTTGCCACCGACGTCCACACAAGGGTCTGCAAGAGTCTGTATCTTGCCCCTTAGCTCATGACCAGAACCTTCTACTGCTTGACCGGTAACCTTCGTCAGCAGGCCCGTGAGGAATGACACAGCCTTTTCATATTCGAGATCCTGCTTCATGCTTTTCATGTAAGTTGCTTTTTCGGAAAGATAACATATTTATTATTAGTTGTCAATATACAAAACCCCTTTGATTTCAAAGGGGTTTTGTGGCTTTTTCTCCTATTAACTGCCTAAATTTTAATCTCCGTAAACGTCACCGCGCTCGGCAACGTAAACTTCGACGCATCGGCAGTCCACGGATCGCAGTCGTACGAAAGCTTCATGTTCGCATCGAACATCTGCTGGCTCGTAGGGGTCGTACCGTCAGCAGTCGTATTTTGGACCACTGCCATTTTGAATCCTGTCGGCATCATCGATGACCATGTGTACATGAATTCCCCGTCAGATACCATGTGACTTTCGACAGACATGTTCGTACCACTAGCAGAAACGTCGGACTTGAAATCGCCACGCATCTTGCCATTTGAGATATAGACTGTGCCGGTTGAGCGGCTGTTTTCGACCGTTTGATCAAACGTACAAACATGGTCGCCGCCGCGAGCAATAAGTTCGGCCGTCGAGCCTTCAAATTTTTTATTTTCAGCAGGCGCCGGAGTTTCAGCTTCGGTTGTCTGCGTATCTTCGACAACAACTTCGTCTTTCGGTTCACCTTTGATTATGAGCACAGCGCCGGTCACCAAGATAAGTCCGAGAAGTACTTTTCCAAATAATGTCATACAAAATATGTAACTCTGGTAATACGGGTATTATACGATGACCTGCCCTATTTGAACATAATAGTCATTTCTGCCGCATCATCGAACTGGGATTCGCCGGATGGATTGTCCTTCTGAAAGATAAGCGTACCGCGTTCGCCATAGGCCGGTTTTACAAATGTAAGAGTCCCCGAGAACGGCACGTAATCTGTCGTCATCCATTCGCCCTCTGCCATCACATATCCTTCGGCAATAATGAGACCGTCCCAGTCGGTCAGCGTAACCGGCGCAGAAGCTTCGAAGAACCAATTACCCGGCGCGCGTCCGCGAATAACGAGCGGATTTTCGATACTGTCGCCATCTTTCAAGTTTTCGACATATATCTTGATCCCGCGAATACTCGTTAGCTCGGTTTCAACTGGAGCCGCAGGAACGGTTGGCGACGGATCCAAGACGACTGGTGTTTCGGTAGGATGATTTATCTTATTCAACACAACAACAACCAAGATCGCTCCGACTATTACGATAAGTATATTTTTCATAAGATTCCACTGCATCCCGTTAGAGACAGGTCGCGGTGATCCCGCGATATGCCTTGATAATGTTTATAATTTTTATATTATTAATCATTGCAGATTTTCCAGAATTTAGCGACCGCGGTCTCTAACGGGATGCATAGATTAGCGAATAACGAACGTCGCGCGGACAGTGACTGATACTTCTTTGTCGACAGTCGATGTGTCATAGCTGCCGTAATCAGAAACATCTATAGAATTCGGAGGCAAAACCTGGACGACACCAGACGTTGCGGTCTTTAGTTTACCGACACGTCCGCCTGATGCATTGGCTATCTCTTTAGCGCGAGCTTTGGCATCTTTGACTGCATCACCCAAAAGCGCCACGCGCGCTTCGGCAAGTCCCGAATAGAAGTACTGCGCGCCGTAAGTCTGAAAGAGAACACCCGACGCTGCCAGCCCGTCAATGTCGTTCCCTATCTTTGTCACCTTTGCAACATCTTTAGAGTCGATGCTAACTGTCGCGCGGAGCTCATAACGCTTTGGAGCCGATTCGTTATTGTTGTAGTTGTATTGCTCGTTAAGAATGACTGGAGAAATGGTTATTTCTTCTTCGGCAACACCTGCTTTTACAAGGAATTCTTTGACACGTGCCGTGTCGCGATCGATCTTCGCGTAGCCGCTCGCCAGATCAAATTCGCTCGCATATGCAAGCACTGAACCGGAGAGTTTGGCCGAGTCCGAGACGACGCTCATTTTGGCCGAGCCAGTAGAGGTGAGAGTGTTTCCCGCACCGCGAACACTTCCGACGATAATACCTCCTATTACGGCGACAACAATAAGTGCTGCACCGAGCACGGCCGCCGCTGTCGCATTTTGCTTTTCGAAAATTTGTTTGATTTGCATATTTATTTTAATTACTAGTAATTAATCTCTAAATTTCGTGGATCAGTCGCGTCTTTGTCGATTTTAAAAACAGCAAACATATCTTCCCCATTCCAACGCACGATCTTGTCCTGCTTTGGATCGAATATCCCGTCACCACTATCGTGATAAGGCTCGGCATAATATCTCATACCGTCTAAAAGATTTTCAGTAGTACCGACATCAATTTTCGAATGCGCACCAGCTACAAGAAATTCTGAAACTCCGATGATTGCGCCATGTTTTCCAGCATCATCACGCCTAACGATTACAAATCCAGCCCTGGAAAGATTTACAGCACCAAGAACTACGACGTCACCCGGGAGCTGATCTTGCACTACTAAGGCATCAGGTGCCAATCTGGCAAACTGACCAGAAGCGCCGCCGTCATTGACCGCTGGCCCATTAGCGGTTTTGTCAGTTTTTACAATCATCCAGACCACAAGAGCGACGAGAATGATGAGAATAGTTGAGATGAATTTTTTCATATTTCGAGACGAGTACATCATGGCACCCGTATATGTATTGTAGCACATGAAAAAGCCCCGCGTGAGCGGGGCTTTTTCATTTTGTATTTATCGCTTCGCTCGGACGCGGTCGTTTTCGGTAAGATGCTGCTTCCGCAGGCGTACCGATTTTGGCGTGATTTCCAGATATTCGTCATCACTCATGATCTCGAGTCCGCGTTCGATCGAAAGCTCAAGAGGTGGGATGAGCGTGATCGCTTCGTCATTGCCTGATGAACGTACGTTCGTAAGGTTCTTGCCCTTCGTTGGATTGACGACCATCTCCTCGCCTTTTGAAGTATTACCAAGCACCATACCTTCGTAAACTTCCGTCGCGGGGCCAATATAGAGAACACCGCGATCCTGCAAATTCCAGAGCGAATAGCCGAGCGCTTTGCCAGTTGCCATAGAAACCATCGAACCGACTTGGCGTTTTTCTATTTCGCCGGCATAAGGCTTGAAACCAATAACACGCGAAGCAAAGATACCCTCGCCTTTTGTATCAACAACGAATTGGCCACGGTACCCGAGAAGTCCGCGCGTCGGACCTTCGAGAAGGAGTCGCACGCGATCGCCTTCAGGTTTGATATTTGTAATATGCACCGCGCGTCGTGAGAGCTTGTCGATAACAGCGCCTTGTGCATCGGCCGGGATTTCGATTGTGACCTCTTCGTACGGTTCAAACTTTTGACCATTTTCTTCACGAATAATTACTTGAGGCTGACTCACCTGCATTTCATAGCCTTCACGGCGCATATTCTCAAGAAGGATCGCAATGTGAAGCTCACCACGGCCAAATACTTTCATGGTATCGCCTTCGAAGTCTACGCGTAGACCGACGTTCACCTCGAGCTCTTTGAGAAGCCGTTCGCGGATCTGACGTGATGTAACAAACTTGCCTTCCCTGCCGCCAAACGGAGAATTGTTAACGAGAAAATTGAGCGCGATAGTAGGCTCATCGACTTTGATAGTTGGAAGCGCGGGTGTTTCTTTTGAATCGCAAATAGTGTCACCGATATAGATATCTGGAAGACCGGCCATCATGAAAATATCTCCGGCTTCTACGGATTCGGTGTCCTTTCTATTTGTTCCTTCGAAAATAAAAAGCTTGGTGATACGACCTGACGCATCGGACCCGTCATGCTTTTTAACTATTACTGTCTGGTTGGTACGAATTGTGCCTTCGTAGATACGACCGACTGCCATACGGCCAAAGAAATTGTCGTATGCGAGATTAAACGGCTGAGCGACAAGTGGTGCATTTGCGTCTCGGTTTGCTACTGGAACTTTCTCGAGTATGACGTCAAGCAAAGGCGTAATGTCTTTCTGTTCATCTGCAAGCTCGCGCATGGCAACCCCCTGCTTGCCGATTGCGTAAACAGTCGTAAAGTTTAACTGCTCTTCTGTTGCGCCTAGCTCAAAGAAAAGCTCAAACACTTCGTCGTGAGCACGCTTCGGGTCAGCGGCAGGTTTATCTATTTTGTTGATGATCACAATAGGCTTGTGTCCGATCTCGAGAGATTTTTTGAGAACGAAACGCGTCTGCGGCATCGGACCTTCGTGGGCATCGACAACGAGCAAAACGCAATCGATCGAACGCAAAACACGTTCTACTTCGGAACCGAAGTCGGCGTGTCCTGGTGTGTCAACGATGTTTATCTTTGTACCCTTGTACTCGACACTAGCATTCTTTGCATAAATAGTAATGCCACGTTCTTTTTCAAGAGCGTTCGAGTCCATAGACGAGCCCTCGTCTTTGACGGCCCCAGCCTGGCGCATTATAGCGTCAGTCAAGGTAGTTTTACCGTGGTCGACGTGGGCAATGATGGCGATGTTGCGGATTTGCATAAGGCCAACACTATATCCTATTTTCACAGGTTTGTGAAGTCCGGGCTTTGACTCGCAGATTATTCGGGTGAATAAAAGATGCCTGCACTGTACCTTCACCAAAAACAAAACGTCATGGCATTTGAGATAACCCCGTTCGAGCTAACGCTCAGTGAACCATGGAGGCGCAAACACATAAACAGAGGTTGGATAGGAGCCGGGCCTTGGATCGCTGGCTTCTTGGCATTCATAACCGTCTTTCTTGTAGTTGTAAGCCGAGATGGTACCGTCTTGACGGCCGTCACCCTGGCGCTTCTCTTTGCAACGATTTTCTGGGTACTTCTATCGGCGCTTCGAAGAGAATCTCTGTACCGACGTCGCGGACACTATGCCTTTATCCATCGCAAGCTCGCATCGATCGTAGACGGTCAAAAGGTATACGACCCAGAGACGATGCCTCCGCTCGAAGAGATCGTTGATCGCCGAAAACGCTACTATCAGTATCTCAACTGGACCGGGCAGACAACAGGCCCGCTCGAAGAAGCGGATCCTGTCGGGAGTCTGGAGAATGCGTGAATATGACGAAACGAAATGGGCCGGCGCTGAGCGCCGGCCCATCTTCTTTATATATCATCAAACCCTCCGACAACACCGCCGATATCGCGCGAGCGCCGCATGGCGTCACGAATCTCGTCAGTCGTCGGCGAGCGGTCTTCGCGTTCGCATAAAAGTTCGAGTTCACACATTGGACATCCGCAATCTTCGTCGGGCTTTATCGGTTCGGCCAAGTCACGTTCAACTCTAACCGGTAGGTCGTGAATGAAACGAAGAAGCTCTATCGATAATTCGCTTTCGCTCTTGCCTGGACCAAACTTCGGAATCTCGGCATAAGCAAAAATCTCTCGCTTCATGTTTTCGTACAACTCTTGATCACGCGGCAGACAAATGTCTACAACATCGCCAGAGGCTAAATCGAGAAACCACACGGAAGCCGCGTCACCATCGGACATGGCTTCATAGATGCCGAATTCGTCTATATCGCGATCATTCGGCAGAAAATATCCGTATTCTTCTTGATGGGCAGACTGTTTCTTCATGGGGTCATTCTAGCACTTCCAAGAACAAAAAGAACGGGTGCGAATTTCTTGATTTTAAGACGGACTTGAGGCACTATAGATGGACAGTGCCGGGTCGTCTAATGGTAGGACATCAGGTTTTGGTCCTGAGTATCGGGGTTCGAGTCCCTGCCCGGCAACAAACAAAATTTCCTACGACGGTAATCGAGAGTCCATGCCTAATAAAAGGCAAATTTTTGCTATACTAGGTTTATGTCACTTTTTGAATCAATATTCAACGGCGGACACGACAACAAACGTGAAGAATCCCGTTCTGAATCTAGCCACGAAATGATGCGGTTGCCTCTTGCTGATTCGATACATGCGGATTTACGCAATATAGAAAAAGGTATTTTATACAACGACACCTACGTGCGCGAACGCAGAGACGACACGCTTCCCGGACTTTCTGTTTCCTTTAACGCTGACGAGGATACGCTCGTTGCACTCCTCGACAATGACCTGCCCTACCCACTAGAAGTCCGAACTGAAAAAGACCGCACGTTAACTGGTACTGTCTGGATCGACGAATCTCACATTAGCAACGCAGTTGAATTCCTGCGGCTGCACAACGTTGATATCACCGAAGATCCTCGCCAAGCAGCTTAGATAACTTTTCCACTCATAATATTGACACATGTCTCTACGCATGTTAATGTTGCAAAAAACGACATTGACATGACACGACGAATGAGGCAGTTAAAGATTGCGAAGCAGGTCACGAACCGCGACACACCGTCGCTCGACAAGTACCTGACGGAGATAGGCAAGGTGAAGTTGATCACGGCTGCCGAGGAAGTGGAATTGGCGCAACGCATCAAACGCGGTGATCACACCGCCTTGGAAGCGCTCACGAAAGCCAACCTCCGTTTCGTGGTATCGGTAGCCAAGCAGTACCAAGGCCATGGCCTTACATTGCCCGACCTCATCAGCGAAGGCAACCTCGGCCTCATCAAAGCAGCCACCCGCTTCGACGAGACGCGCGGCTTCAAGTTCATCAGCTATGCCGTGTGGTGGATCCGCCAGCAGATCCTGCAGAGCCTGGCCGAACAAGCCCGCTTCGTACGCTTGCCACTCAATAGAATCGGATCCATTAACCGAATCGGCAAGGCCATCGCTAAGCTCGAGCAGGAGAATGAACGAACACCGAACGAATTAGAGCTGGCCGAGGTACTCGATATGACTGTCGACGACGTACGACTCCTACTCTTGGATGCCAGACGTCACGTCAGTATGGATGCACCGTTACCGGGTTCATATTCCGAGAGCAGCATGCATGAGGTATACAAAGACCCTGCTGCCGTAAGCGCCGAGGAAATTCTCATTGACGAAGACCGAAAGAGTACTATCATAAGCGTTTTGGATACCTTGCCCGAACGTGAAGCTGATGTGCTTATTCGCTTTTATGGACTCAAGGGTAAGCATCCAGAAACATATGAAGAGATCGGTCGAAAGCTCGGACTCACCAGGAGACACGTAAGCCTGATCAGACAGCGAGCCTGTAGTCGGCTCAGAAAGTCGGGAAAACGCAACAAGGTACTGAGACATACGTCAAGTAACTAGCACTTTACGAGGAAGCCCCGCGCTACGGCGCGGGGCTTTTTCTATTTATCATCTTCTACGAGATTCATGACAGCAATCTCAAGCGGTAGTGCCTTAACCGATGCGTACTTCATCCGCTCCCCCGCCTCGATAAGAGCAATGAGAGATTTTGAATTCAAATGTTTTGATGACGCCCCCGAAAGTTCAGTAATAAATGAGCGTTCGTCATCGGAAACATGAGCAAGTAGCGTGTCTTGGTCCCCGCCATAACGAATCAAGAGTGCGAGACGAGCTTTCTCAAGAATAAGTTTTAGAAAAAGCTCCATATCTACGTTGTCACGGGCGGCCGCGGCGATGGCGGCAAGAGCCGCGGCCGCATCACGCGTGCCGATGCCAGAGAGAGCGGCATTGACCAGTTCGCCCTTGGGCGCACCGGTCACAAGCTCGACATCTTCGCGCGAAATCTTTTTACCAGAAGACGACGCTATTACTTTTTGTAAAATACCGTGAGTGTCGCGGAAAGATCCGTCGCCAACAAGTGCAATGAGTTCCGCCCCAGCCGCATCTATGGAAAAACCCTCTTGTTTCCCGACCGACATAACCAATTCAGCCAAAAGACGCACGTTCGGTTTTTTGAAAGTAAAAACTTGGCAACGGGAAATGATAGTTTCCGGAACTTTCTCAAGTTCGGTCGTAGCCAAGATAAAAATAACGTGCGCCGGCGGCTCTTCAAGGGTTTTTAAAAGTGCGTTCCAAGCTTCCTTGGTAAGCATGTGAACTTCGTCGATAATATAAACTTTGTATCGCGAACGAAAAGGCAAAGTAGAAACACCGTCACGCAAAGCACGGATATCATCGATACCTCTGTTCGAGGCAGCATCTATTTCGTATATATCTTCGGGCGCCGTCTCTAGTTCTTTGGCAATAATACGCGCAACGGTAGTCTTTCCGGTACCGCGTGAACCGTGTAGCAAATAACTATGCGCTACGGTGCCCTGCTTGATAGATTGAGCAATGACCGAAACTATATGATCTTGACCGACGACTTCGCCCCAAACAGTTGGGCGGTATTTTCTATATAACGCTTCTTTTGACATGAAGGTATTGTATCACACCGTGAATTCGGACTCGGAAGGATTAAAATTTGCCAAAAATTCCCTTGTTAATCTCTCGATAGTTTCATAATCACTAGCTTCCATGAGTTCGATGCGCAATTCTTTTGCACCATGAAAACCGTTCACATAGGCTTTGTAATGCTTTTTCATGAGAGCAAAATTTTTCTTCTCGCCAATAAGCTCAATAAAAAGTTTCGTGTGTTTAAGCATGGTTTCAAGACGCTCTACCATACCGACCTCCCCCTTGGATTCATCAAAAAGCCAAGGTCTTCCGAAAATAGCCCGTCCAAGCATGACACCATCGCAACCACTTACCTGCGCCTTGTCTCTGGCATCAGAGATATCTCTTGCGTCACCGTTACCAATTACTAGTGTTTCCGGAGATATTTGGTCACGAAGTCGCAAGATTTCTGGCATAAGTTCCCAGTGGGCCGGAACTAACGACATTTCTTTTCTGGTGCGCAAATGAAAAGTTACTGCAGGCAATTTCCATGACAAAACTTCTTTGACCCAATTCCATTCAAGCGAGTTATACCCGATGCGAGTTTTTATAGTAACTGGGATTTCTCGACCGGCAGACTCGACGCCTCGACGAGCTGCTTCAAGAATGCTTTTTGCGAGCTCTGGATCGCGCATCGAATACGCGCCGGATTTGGACTTTTCTATAGAACGATCCGGGCATCCCATATTTATATCGATGCCGTCAAAACCAAGTTCGGCACACAACCGCGCCGCAAATTCCATGTTCGCTGGATTACCGCCAAATAGCTGCGCAATAATAGGTCGTTCAGCTTCGGTATACAAAAGATCTATAGACAAAGCTTCGCGCCCTTTGTCGGATGCGAGCCCGTCAGCCGAAACAAACTCTGTCCATGTTGCATCGGGAGCCTGGTGGTCAGCTATGAGCTTACGAAATGCACGGTCGGTTACGTCAGCCATAGGGGCCAAGACGAAAAACGGACGCCGGTCCTTTAGATTTTTCCAGAAGCCGAAATTAATTTCTTGCATAAGTTTAGTGATAAGTATCAAGTAGTAGGTATCAAAGAATAGAGCCCAAACTTGATACTTTATACTTACTGCTTAATACTTGTTTCTTCGAACCTGTACAATACCCTGCCCTGGAATCGCGTGTCAATGTATTCCAAGTACAGAGGGCGTTCAGCAAACACAGCTTTGAAATCTGCCTCGCCAACAGCGGCTTCTACCTTGCGTAGCGTCGAAATCAAAGACTCGTCTTCGTTGAACAAAAGAGTTGCGAATTTGCCTGTCAAAGAAGGATGGTCAAGAAGAAGCGTATGTTGTCCATCAAGCCCGATAACTACAGAGTGTGCTGGTAGCCCTATGTCCGCTAAGCCTTCAACAAAATCAGAAAACTGCGCCATACTGCTCGTAGTAGCCAGAGTTGTTCCAATAGGCTGTGTCGGATCTGAAATACCGCCATAAAACACAAGATAAACTCCATCGGTAAAAAAAGGAGCCCTATCGAAAATAAAACCTCCATGATCTATAAAGTAACAAGGGTTTGATTTAAATCTTTCTTCATAGAGAGGCGCGTCAGAGCCGCACCAAGCATAGGCTGCGGTACGCTCTTTTATTTCTATGATTAGACTAGAGCCGTTACGCTCGATAGACGTGACAGATTCTATTCTAGGAAAAAGTTCGGAGACTTTAGAAGATATTCGTTCTTTGGAAAACAAAAATATATTACCGCGCGCGTAAACGAGCGCCTGATTACCATTCAAATATTCACGAATACGAGCAGAAACTTCTTCCGGAGAAACAATGCGCGTGCCTTCTACCAAAACATCGGTGATCAAAAGTTTTGGCAAATGCGACAACGCGCCCAGTCCAAAAAAAAGTGCGGCAAGCAAAAAAATACCGAGAGTGAATCTACCTAACGCCCTGCGGCGCACTTCTACCTTGACTGCTGACGGACTAGGAGCGACATGCCTCATAGGCTAAGCGCCGATTATCTCTTTTGGAAAATATTTCCGAAGAGCGGCCGGGACTCGGACGGAGCCATCGGCCTGCTGGAAGTTTTCGATAAGCGAAACAAGGATGCGCGGCGTCGGGATTGCTGTACAGTTTAGCGAGTGTGCAAATCGCAACTTGCCTTCGGCGTCCTTGTAGCGAATATTAAAGCGGCGTGTTTGAAAGTCGTGGAAATACGACGCAGATGAAATCTCTCGATACTTCTCTTCGCCCGGAACCCAAAGCTCGATGTCGTATTTCTTGACCTGACCAAGCCCCAAGTCGCCGCCGCAATTCATGACAGTGTGATACGGTATCCCAAGCGACTCGATGAATTCTTCGGTATTCCTGTTAAGCCATTCATGGAATTTTACCGAATCTTCATGCGAAGCTTCGCACAACATAACCTGTTCGACTTTGTAAAATTCGTGCACGCGGATCAATCCCTTTACGTCCTTTCCATGACTTCCCGCCTCGCGACGGTAGCATGGCGAAAATCCAAGAAACTTGATCGGCAGTTCTGCTGCAGAAAGCACTTCATTCGAATAGTAGCCCATTATTGGAACTTCGGCGGTACCAGAAAGATAATCGTTATCCTGGGTCTCGAACAAATCTTCGGCATCGTTAGGCAAATGCCCGGTACCATAAAAATGTTCTTTACGAACTATTGCTGGTGCGAGTACTGGAGTAAAGCCTTTTGCCCCAAAGAAATCCATCGCATATTGCCAAATAGCCATGGACAAGAGCGCGCCGTCATTTTTGAGGAAATAACCACGAAAGCCGTGAACCTTTGCCCCGCGCTCAAAATCAGCCATGTCGAGGGCCTTCATGATCTCGATATGATCTTTGGGTACAAAATCAAACTTTGTTTTTTCGCCCCAAACTTTTACTTCTTTGTTTTCTGCATCAGAATCACCTTCTGGTACTGACATATCAGGAACGTTCGGGACACGTAACATAAAATCACGCCATACCTCCATGACGGTCTTGAGCTTCTCTTCTTTTAGTCTTAGCTCTTCTTTTACGAGCTGCATGTTGCGGATAAGCTCGGCTTTGGCGGCCTGATCAGTTATCTGTGGTATACGGTCGGAGACGGCGTTCTGCTCTGCGCGCATTGACTCTACTTCGCCAAGAATAATGAGGCGCTCGTCGTCGACCTTTAAAAGCTCCTTAAGGTCTATTTTGACGCGCTTTTTCTTGGCGGCCATTTCGACAATATCGAAGTTTTCCCGAATGAATTTGATATCTAGCATGAGGGCATTATACAAAAATGTTATGATTTAGGGAATGCCACAGATCATCAAAATAATTTCGAACATTCCCGAGAAACTAAAGGAAATAAACGATCCCCCGAAAAAGCTATATATTGAAGGGGAGCTTCCCAAGGATACCAATCTAAAATATCTTGCCGTTGTTGGATCTCGCAATTTTACGACATATGGAAAACTCGCTTGTGAGCGGATAATTGATGGCCTAGCCGGATACCCCATCGTCATTGTTTCGGGGCTCGCACTTGGGATAGATGCTATCGCTCATGAATCAGCACTAAGAAATAAATTGATAACGATAGCCATGCCGGGCTCGGGCATAGCGGAAAAAGTCATCTCACCGCGCACAAACTATCTCCTTTCGCGCGAAATACTAAAAAGAGGCGGGTGCATAATTTCAGAGCTAGAGCCCGAGATGTCCGGAGCAAATTGGACATTTCCTCGTCGTAATCGTCTAATGGCCGGACTTTGTGACGCAGTACTTCTGATTGAAGCGAAAGAAAAATCTGGAACACTCATCACAGCCAGACTCGCAATGGAATATAATCGTGATGTTCTCGTAGTACCGGGGGAAATTTTTTCTGAAACGTCAAAAGGTACGAACAAGCTCTTGAAAGATGGCGCCCATCCGTGTCTTGGGGCCAAAGAAGTTTTGGAAATGCTTGGTTTCAAAGAACAAGAAAAAATTGAAAAGACGTATGATGATTGCACAGACATTGAAAAGAAACTACTCGATCTTCTATACGAACCAGCACCAAAAGAATCACTCTTACTCCGCTACGACGGCTCGGCAACGGACTTCAATATGGCGCTTTCTTTGCTTGAATTGAAAGGACACATCAAAGAAACGATGGGAGAAATAAGGAAGGTTTAAAGATCAAAATATTCCTTCAACTTTTCACTTCCACCAACTTTTTCATATTGGTAACAATAAATAATAAAACTATAGATTAACTACCTACTGATCATCACCAGATTTTCTAAACATCAACTGATTATCAACTCAAAAGTTGCAGAAAAACTTTTTTTATAGTTTACTGATGGGCATGACGAAACTCCTTATCGTCGAATCACCCGCAAAAGCCAAAACAATCGAGAAATATCTCGGCGATGACTACCGCGTCATGGCCTCTGTCGGACACATTCGCGACCTTCCGAAATCAAATAAAAAAGCCGTCGATATCGAGGCCGGCTTTGTCCCCCACTACGAAATCTCTCCTGTAAAAAAGAAGGTTGTTTCCGAGCTTAAAGCCGCGGCAAAGAAAGCCGACGAGGTCATTCTCGCGACCGACCTCGACCGCGAAGGCGAAGCTATTGCATGGCACCTTTCCGAAGCACTCGACCTCAAAAAGCCGAAGCGCATAACCTTTAACGAAATAACCAAAGAAACTATCCAAGAAGCCGTAAAGCACCCTCGTCAAATAGATGACAACTTGGTGCAGGCACAAGAGGCGCGCCGTGTTCTCGATCGACTCTTTGGCTACGATCTCTCCGGCCTGATTTGGAAAAAAGTCCGCTACGGTCTCTCGGCTGGGCGAGTCCAGTCGCCAGCGCTGCGCATCATCATGGAACGCGAACGCGAAATCCGCGCCTTCAAACCAGAAACATACTATATATTGACTGCGCTTCTCAAAAAGGGCGAGGAGATGCTCTTTACCTGCGACAAAGAGATTTGGGACAAGACTGAAGCAGAAGATATCCTTAAAAAAGGTAATGCCGGTTCGTGGTCAGTCGTGTCCATAAAAGAAAGCGAACAGCAGCGCCAGGCGCGTCCTCCGTTTACGACTTCGACACTTCAACAGGTCGCTTCGACTCGACTTGGGTTCGCCCCATCGCGCACCATGGGTGTCGCACAAAAGCTCTACGAAAATGGCTTCATCACCTACATGCGTACTGATAGTCAAAATCTTTCCAAGGGCGCCCAGGCCGAAATGCTTTCGTGGGTTCAAAAGAATCTAGGCAAAGAATACGCACAGGCGAATGTATACGCTAAAAAATCCAAGAACGCCCAAGAAGCCCACGAGGCCATCCGTCCAACACACCCTTTGGAGCGCTCTATCAACGGCACCGACGACGAGCAAAAACTATACCGACTCATTTGGGAACGCGCGATCGCGTCTCAAATGGTCCCAGCCAAAGTCTTGAAGACGAAAGTCTCGGCAAATATAAAAGATGAATCAATTCCAAATTTCTCGATCAACGGATCACGCGTTCTCTTCCCCGGCTGGCTAGCTGTCGACACCCGAGCTCGTGGCGAAGACACTGAAGTGCCGAAATTAAACGAAGGCGATGAGCTCGATCTCACAAAGATGGATTCTGAGGAAAAGCAAACCGAGCCACCGAGCCGCTATACCGAAGCGGGGTTAGTCAAAGAGCTCGAAAAGCGCGATATCGGTAGACCTTCGACGTATGCTTCAATCATACGCACTATCGAAGAGCGTGGTTATGTGACCAAACAGGGCCGCACTCTTTTCCCGACCGAAACCGGAGACGTCGTGTCGACATTCATCGAGAATAATTTCGGCGAATATATTTCTGACTCGTTTACAGCTGAAATGGAAGGAAAGCTCGACCAGATTGCGACCGGCGAACACACGTACGTCAAAACGCTGACCGACTTCTACGGCCCATTCACTAAAGAATTGAAGTCAAAAGAAAAAATAGAAAAGCTCACCAATATCGGCGATGCACCAAAAGAATTCCCTTGCCCAACTTGTGGCAAGCCGATGGTGTACAAACTCTCAAAGAACGGCAAGTTCATGAGCTGCTCTGATTTCCCTAACTGTGTCGGTGCCCGCACAGCCGAGGGCAAGATCATGGAAGGACCGAAAGAGATCGGCGAGATGTGTCCCGACTGCGGCGAAAAGCACGGCGGTAAACTTGTTCAGCGTGAAGGCCGCTTCGGTATGTTTATTTCCTGCTCACGCTACCCTAAATGTAAATTCATAAAAGAAGACGAGGAAGAAGCTAAGAAAAAGAAAACTGGAGTCAAATGCACCGACTGCAAAGACGGCGAGATGATGGAACGCCGCGGACGCTTCGGTATTTTCTACAGCTGCACCAACTACCCCGACTGCAAGAACGCCATCAAAGCCAAGCCAACAGGCGAACTCTGCCCAATGTGCGGCAAACTCATGATGGAAGGCACAAAAACCATACCAGAGAGATGTTCCAACAAGACTTGTGCAATGCACAACCCGCATAAACTCAAAAAGTAATGTGGAAGCATGCAACCCGCGTTGCATGCGCAAATTGTCTTTGTCGGGCGGAGCGATGTTTTTGTTTGAGTCCGCCAGCTGGCGGACGAAAGGCAAAAAGCGCGAGCCGGGGTCGCGAGAAAATTCCGTCAGGAATTTTACTTGTGACCTAAAACAATCCCTGAAAGTTGCTCAAGCAAAGCCTGTCCGAATCATAATCCGCACAAACTCGAAGATAAAAAGAAAAAATAGAAACACGAAGGCCCCAGCGCTGCTGGGGCCCACTCGTTAGCAAGAACAGTTCTTGCTACTCACTATCTGGGACTTCTCTCAAGGTGCCAACGATCAATAGTTGCGTGAATGTCGCTCAGGCACACGAGGAGAACATTGATCACGCGCTGCGAGTCGGACTCGGACTTAACCCAGAATTTGGATCCTTCGCGCTTCATCTCAGTATGCATATATACGGATCCTTCAATCGCTAGTTCCACTAGGTTTTCCTTCCATTGGAACTCGACTCTTTGCCGCTTTGGTGACAGTGCAGTATCTGATCCAAGAATGAATAGGTCAACCCGTATCCAACCACTGTCACTTTCCCAAGGCTTTGGACCAAGGCAGACCTGAAGCCTTCGGTCTTGGTTTGATGCCAAACTCATAATCCCTGGGGGGAATTGCGTAAGGCCTCGCGGCCCCTGAGTGCCCACAAACTCACCCCAACCCAGACTGTCTTCAACAATCCTCCTGTAAACAGCCGTGACCATTTCCTTTAGTTGAGATGTTGTTATGGGGTCAATGCTTAGTTCTTTCTCGGGCTGGCCGTTACTCAAGATCGTACCGCAAAATTGTGCATTTGCCGTTTGTGCTGTGAGCAACACGGAAAACATTGCGAAAGTCTTCAGAATGTTCATCTCTCGTTGGTTTTGGTTTAAACCAATATTAGTTTTAAAAGATGGTTTGTCAAGCAATTTTTCACCTTAATTTTAAAGGGTTTTTGGACACCCCCTTCTTTTTTAGCGAAGCAAATATACGTTTTGAAAAGGCTTGCCGGAGGTTTTCCGTTTACAGGAAAACCGAGGCAGAGGAAAACCCGCCTTCTGAATGGCGGGTTATTCCGGTCTTTTTAAATGATGTGTTTGCGAAGCGCCCTTTACTCCCAATCTTCGTGTTCCCTCTTAATCCTCCGTATCGTCAGCGCTCGCGTGAGTATGACAATGAGGAATATACCGACAAGCCCGAGTCCTACCATAGCCGCTTCTGGTGGAATACGGTCAATAAACCCGCGAATGTTTAGCGATACACCGCCGCCAATTTTGACAGAGATAGGTTCAGACCAGTTGGAGCTTGCACCACGAGCGTCGGTTACCTTGAATGAGATGAAGTAATTGCCACCGCGAAGTTTGGTGCCCGGCGTCCAAGTGAACTTGCCCGAGCCTGACTGGAAGTCTTCACGTGCAAGGAAACTGTTTCGGCGACTTGTGATCTTTGCTGTAATATTAGAATTCTTTATTGTCTCGCCTTTAACGACAAGGTCAGATGCTCGCAAAACACTAGTCTGGTATTCCTTTACGACCGGCGCATCAAGAGCGGTCACTTTTACATCTATATAGCTTTCGTTCTGATTGCCAGCCCTGTCGTATACAACAACAGCAAGCTCGTGTTCGCCAGGCTCAATAGTTTCGAGTTCTATATTTCCGTTCGGCAATTCGTTGTAATCAACCTCTACACCGTCGACCGTTATAGCGAAATCTTTGACGCACGACATGTTGTCTTTGAAGGAAAGCTGAAGAACGATTTTCGGATTAGTGAGGTCAGTACGAGGAACTTCTGCGAGCTCTATCTCGGGCGCAGTCGAGTCGATCTTTATCTTGAAATGTTCTGGCTCGCTCCAGCCATCGTTATCCTGCAGACTCAAGTGGAAATACCAAACACCGTCAGCGAGATTTTCATATTTTTTCTGTGAAAGGGCTGGCGTAGACAAAGTATTTGGATTCGTCGAAGGATTCTTATCAAAAGCTATACGACTCGCGACTATATCGTCCGCTACGTCCCAACTAAACACCGCCGTATTCTCTTTTCGCCAGATAACTCCAGGATGAGTCGTCGAATATATAAGCGAATCACTCTCACAGACCGCTTCAGGTACCGGCTCTGACTCTTCTACTGGCTGCTCTTCGTCAAGATCTATTGGAGTAGGCACTGGAGCTTCAGCAGCTTTTATAGTAAAAGTCGCCCCAGAAACCGTCGTAGGAAGAGGTGTTCCGGCGCCATCATTGGCGAGGGCCTGGCCAGAGACCTTTACGTCAGCCACGCCTGTCGCCTTTCCCTTGAAATTGATCGTAATTATCTTGCCACTAATTCCCTGAAATCCAGGAGGTAAGACTACTCCTTCGAATTTAACTGTGCCAGCAGTGTTCGAAAAAGACGGCTCAACGGCCCAAAAGTCGACGATAGTCCCGGCTTTTGAAAGAGAGACGACCTGGAGCTTGTCTGTAGGAAACGTGACAGTGGCAGAAGCGGCATTCATAGATTTATCTATAGAACCCACATATACCCCGACAGAAAATGTGACATCTTTGCTATGCGATCCTGTCGCCGGGGTAAAAGAAAGAGTTGCGGCGTGCGCAACACCAGTGCTGAAAAGCACCACGAAAATAATAATTGCTGAGGATAGGGTTCTTTTCATCAGACGCTTTCGTTATTGTTATATTGTCTCACTTTAGTCGGGATTTTTCAAATCGTTATCATTCTTAAATACAAGTCTTGTCTTGTAAAAAAGATAAAACACGAGCATGGCCGCAGCAACAGCCGTTATAACGAGCGAGACCGACACTACTATCCTGGCGAATAGGCTTGGTGGAACTTTTGGATATACGATCTCCGTAGTGCTATTTCCAGATTTATCCAAAGCTTTTATTACCAACAAGCTTTTTCTGTCCTGATCTTTTAACACGTATGGACTTTCAGCCTCTTTCCAGCTCTGAAAGAACATCAACGCTCTATATCTCGACTCTTTTACTAGAAAATGAGATATTCCCGAGCCCTTGTCTTTGGCGTCAAATACAACGAACCACTTGTTATCAAAAAGTAGTGGAGACTCGGCGACTTGTGGGTCAAAAGACTCTGGCGGATCTGTATCTACGATTTTTTGTATTGCAACACCATCATAAAAACTACTGGAAACATTGTACTCAAAAGTCGTGTCTCCAACGCTCCGAACAGTTCCGAACCCATCATTTAAAAACACCTTGTTCTCTGTTACAGATATTTGCCCTTGCCCAGAACGAACCGTTCTAAACATGAGCCTTAAAACCTCGCTTCGCGAACCGTTGTGCCCACCAGGTATGAGTCCAGACAAAGTGATGCGTCCAGGTTCGGAATTTTTCTCTATCCAAAAATTTACGATAGAATCTCCATCGTCAATATCAACAAGCTCTAGGCTCTCGGGCTCGTAGTAGATGACAGAACTGACGGTATTCACGAGTTCATTTTCCGTATCGACTTTTACCATCAGCTCAAAATCCTGGCCGATGTTAAAAGAAGAGGTTTGATAACCCGTATAGAATTTAGCCGCCTCTACAGTTCCAGCAAACGCCGCCAACATAGACCCCAGAAATATTGTTGTAAGAATATATTTTTTCATAATTATCCTGTCCAATGAAAAGCCATTATGGAAAAGTCTACGAGGTCCACCTTGGCATCAGAGTTCAAATGATCTATGTCTTTTTGTATCATGTCATCACTTAAGGTTTTCTTATACCAGAAAGCAGCCACCGAAAAATCTATCAGGTTCACCCTCCCATCGTTATTTAAATCACCAATCATGAAAATTTCATCATCTCCTGCAAAAATATTTTCACTACCGACGGAAAATCCCAGAACTCGACCATAAGAACTAACAAGATTGTCGAGCGCTGACTTTGATTTTGTCGAGTGTTGCCCCATTTCAAGCGGAGATGAATCAAAATTAAAAAGATACACTCCATCTTCATCAGCTTCAGTATATTTAAAGAATTCAACCGGAGAGTTAACTGAAATTGTAATATTAGAGTTCGGAGAAGCTTTCCCGAAAATAGCGATATTATCGCCTTGTTTTACCTGCTTTTTATCAAGACCAATTGTCGGAGAAACATATATATCGGTTACTTCTGTATTCGCCCCCGATGTAATAAATATAGGAAAAGAAAAAAGACTAGATTTCCGGCCATCTTCATCTTCTCCATAAACAGAAAAATTGTAATTACCAGAAGAAAGGTTACCGATAGAAACACTAAACCGCCCACTTGGTCCAGCAATGGTCTCTGTAGCCACCTGTCCATCTTTTAGAACTACCACCTTACTCAGTGGATATGCCCTACCTTCAAAAGAAACAGAGGTATTAGAGGAAGAGGAGCCGCCTCCGCCGCCCCCTCCTCCACCACCAGAACTTGGCACTGGAACATTTGCTGAAACATTAACGATTACTGATTCGCTCTGGGCATACGAATTTATAGCGAACGCACAAAGGATTATTAATAGTATCGTTTTTTTCATAATATCAAGTTACTCTCCGCCGTTTTTTATTTACAGCATTCTTGGTTACTGTATCCAAGGAATTATCTGATTTATTACTTTTTTTCGCGGAAAGGTCTTGGAGTTCTTTTATTTTTCGTTCGAGCTCGGCCTGCTTTTTCAAAAGCCTTCTTCTCTGTTTAACTATTCTGACAAAAATAATCCAGGCAATCAATATAGCGACGAAAATGGAAACCAAGGCCTGCCAAGGAAAAATAAAGACCATGGTCGAATCTCGAGATTCAGTATTTGATTCACCATAGACAACACTTACCGTAGCCTTATACGGACCAATCGACAAGTGTTTAAACTGCTGTATAGCGGTAGGGAAAAATCCAGATCTGTTGCCGCTTTCGCCCCAAATAACTTTAAATTTTCTACTACTGGAAGGCAAAATGTTGCCTTTTGATTCATTAGCATCGAGGGTTGAAACCTTGATGCCAAATATATTTCGTATCTCAATACTTCCACTAGGATTTAATCTATCGTCACCCGTGTTATTGAATTGGTAAACAAAAGCTACAGGAAGTTTAGAAAATATGACTCCGCCATCTTCTGTCGACATATTAGACACACCACCGCCCTCGGATATCTGTCCATTTACTTTCAGGAGAACAAGAGCGCCAATCCTTGCGCCAATAGATATATCCCCTGACTCATTCTGACTTACAGGAGATGTGCCCCAAAAAATTGCAGCAAAGTGGCCGCCGGGTCTTGCATTTTGTGGAACGTTGATCGTAAAATTAATTATTCTTTCTTCTTGAGGAGACAGGGTTATCTCGTTTTGTGAACTTATCCACGTAGCAAGCCCCTCAGTTGCTTTTATAAAATTTGGTGTACCAGTATCACCACTTGCTTCAAAATTTTCAAACGAAGCATAGAATGTCTTAGTCTCTGACTGCTCATTTAAAAGCCTTATCTCACCAATATAAACGTCGCCTGGATTTACAACTATCTCGAGTCGTGCGGGCGAGAGAGTTAAAGCATACGCGTTATGACAGAAAAGGACAAAAAAAGCCACCGCAAATGATAGTTTTGCAATCAGTCGCAACGCATTCTTCATATTGTTTAAAAGTTAGCCGTAGCGTTGTAAGTAATGGCCGTCGTGTATGATCCTGCTTCAGTTAAAGCGGAGACATTTGCCAAATAATACACGCCAAGCGTTTCTGTTGCGGTCGGAACAGTCTCTGACGCGATAGCTGATGTCGTAGAGGCAACAAAAGTCCAATCTCTATTGCCGGCAGTAACATTATGATCGTAGCCCGTAGCAATGTTTGCGTCTCCATCAGTATCAACCGCCAACGCAAATTGCTCTGTGCCCGCCGTTCCATTTTCATCGTTTGATATTGAAGCGACATTTATAGTATTACCTCCCGAAGTCAAAGTCGCTCCGTTATAAGTAACCGTATATCCTGTTGACGCATTTGTTCCGACCTGTAAGTTATGTGCCGCCGAGGAATCAGAATCAGAACCTGAAGCATCTCCTGTGGCAAAACGTGCATTTGCAGATGTTAGGTTGCCGAAGCCGATAGTATTGTCTGATATAGCAAAAGAGATTGATTGCGTAACGGTTGCAGAAACAGACACCTGATCATCGGCTACGATATCCATTGTTATTGTTCCTGTGTCTCCAAACGTTCCAGTAATAGAAACAGAGTGGTCGTTGGCCGCAACGCCATTAGAGATCTGATTGGAACCAGTCGCCTGGTTTGTCGCGTTTGTACCTATTCTGATACGAACACACCTGCTAGCAGTAACTGTACCCGTTCCGGAAGTCAGAGTAACCGTTGTCGCAGAGTCGCCATCCGCCCCCCACGTAGCGCCAGAAGCCGATGCTCCTAGTGTTTTTTCAGTAAACGTTGCTGTCGTACAGTTAGACGAATCGCCTTCGGCAAAATCTATATCAGTATGAACAATGTTTGTGACACCTGTAAAATCAGCATCAAACGTAAGAATAATTGTTTCTCCTGCATCAACACCTGAAGGAGTCACAAATTTAATTTCGTGATTAGATGCCGTTGACGCCTTGAGCGAAGACATCGTGTCGGAAAGACTGGTTAAGGAAGCGGCATAAACCAATCCTGGACCTTGAAAAGGCGCATAAATTATGGCCCCGACCAGTACTACTATCCAAATATTAGTGAATGTTTTCAAATTCATACCTAAAATCATAACATTTTAAATTTACTTAATTAATATATAACCTGTGGATTGTGTTAAAAACTTGGAACGACTGTGTAAGTATATGTTCCTGAGTATGTTCCCGAAGCGGTTGTTGGAGATACGTTTACACCATACCTAACAGAGTACGTAGTTACATCTCCGTCACCAGTAGCAGCGGTTGCAATTTCGTCCAGTGTACTAGAAGAGGCCTCATAAGCATAGTTCGAGGCATGATTATACGGAGAAGATACTGTACCGGTCCCGCCAGATGCAGTTATCCGCAAACCGAATTGCTCGCTACCCGCAGAAAGAGTGCATGATGGCCCGCAAGAATTAATATCATAGGAACCATTTTCAAGAGTATCACCCTGCACAAGTACCGTATACCCTCCAGTAGCGTTCGTGGTGACATCGAAAGTGTGCGCCACAGTTTCGCTTCCTGATCCGTTTAGATCACCTGAAGCATACCTGGTAGCAGAACTATTTATCTCGCCAAACCCAATAGTATTATCAGACAAAGAAAATGTTATCGATTGAGAGGTAGAGCTTGCTGTAGTCACCTCAGGAATGACAGAATAGCTATCCAGCGCCGTATTATCAGAAAGCACGACTCTGAAGCAATAAGATGTCCCATCTGGAGCAGTATTGTCAATCAAAGAAAAATCCCACTTACCGTCTTGCCCAACATCAACAAGAGCAACAGAGTTCGTGAAGTTGTTTGCCTCCTCATAATCCTGATTGACGATAGTATTTCCTCCGTTTGTAGGATCTCCTGCGTTCGATGTCAAATTATCACCGTCTGCTGGAGTGGCGTTACCACTGAAAGCAATTGCTGTCCCTGTTGTAACATCAGCGTAAGTCTCCCCGGTAAAAGAAGAATCGCAAGTGCCAGATTTTTCTGCAAATTGAAGCTTGAAGGTTTCTCCATTTTGAGGCAATAGAGCGTCAGAGACATTAACCAGCATACGTAACCGGAATGCCTCGCCGTCAGTAGACAATGTTGCGGTTGTATCTTGGGGTGCAATTGCTGAGCCTACATTAGTACTGTTATCGTTTGCAAAAAATCTGTAAGCAGATTGATCAAAGGCAGGCTTTAACCCAAGCATTGTAAGAAACAAGCTAACGCCAGCTGGGGCTGTAGCTGAACTGCTGCTTGCGGTACTTGTATATGTTGGTACGACACCAGTTCCAGAACCGGAACTTACTCGACCCAAGACTGCTTCCAGTGACATGTCTCCGCCATTAGTAGTTCCGAAAAATGACGCTTGCGTGACTTCGCCAAAGGTTATACCTGTTGCAGAGAAAGCTTGCCCAGTATAAGTATAAGCATCAGTATTGATCGCAGAACCCGCCAATAAAACGTCTCCACCAAAATCATCTCTAAAATCAAGACCGCTTCCGGACACAGACCAACCGGTTCCAACAGTACTATCGACACCCCCATCGTAATCATAACTCCAATCTGTCACTTCATCTTTATGTACAACAAGCATTTGACCAATTGTAGCGTTACCAGAGGTATGCGTTACCGACTGCGTACCAGAAAGACGAGCTGTAACGTCTCGATAGTACGCAGATATCCTTGCTACACCCGAATCGATCGTGTTTGTTCCTGCGCCACCATTTACACCGTTATCTATAAGCGTCCAGTTGGTAGGAGTCGTGGGGGTTGTCGCGTAGCGGCTTCCTATAAGTAAAATAATTCTATCTCCGATACTATGCTCTGGATATGGCACTGCAACAGAAGTAGTACCCGCGACCTGATCACCGGCAGACCTAACCCACGTGTCGGTTCTATTAGTACCAGCCCCCTGACGAACGCGCACTACAGCAACGGCGCCAGAGCTTGCCACAGACTGTGTGTAAGTAACAGTTGGTGTTGCTGAATTTGTTCCAGACCAAACCTGTCCGGTCGTAATCGCTGCTTCAATATCGTTTCCAGTTGTTGATCCGGCCTCTAGGTGCTCGCGAAAAGTACTCCAAGAACTTACACTTGTGGCAGCGACTGCTTGAGCCGAGTGAGCAGACAGGTCACCATTTGTTGCCCCAAATGTAAGAGTGACGTCTTCGGCAGTAAGACCAATATCGGTATCAAGAGTACCGCTCCAATCTGTCGCATCTCCATTTATAGAATACCCGCCGGCGGTTACGTCGTATGTTCCCGTAGCAGACCTCAACTTGAACATTCTTCCTATTTGAACGGAGACGGTGCCAGATTTTGTAAAAGACTGAGTTCCAAGCCCCTCAGTACCATCAGCCACTTTATACCAAAACCCAATTTTCACTGAACCGGCATCGACGTTTTCTGCCGCACCATCCGTACCTGTCCAAGCACCCAAAGACGTCCAACCAGACGGGGTCGTATACGTTATAGTTGATGGACGAACAGCAATAGCGGCAACAAGGAGGTCTCCGCTTCTGGGGTCTGGATAGGGTACAGCTGGGTTTACGTTTCCGGCGGCATACCAAGTTGTTGGTGGG
>CAZHCS010000001.1:186557-239145 GCA_964531475.1 uncultured Candidatus Saccharibacteria bacterium
AGTATCAACGGCAAGAGCCTCATTTGCAAAGTAAGGAACGAACGGGAATAACAAGACAGTCGCGATAACTAATACAGGAATTATTAATCCGACCAAGTATCTTGTTTTTTTGCCTAGTCCCGATTTCATTATGGAGTATTTATTATATTTATCTGACAAACAGAGGTTGATTTGGTTCCGCCGGATTCAAAACTAAATATTATTGGTATATTAAAAGACCCTTTCTGAGAAATATTTTCTTTCGTTATAGACAAGGATACTCTCTCTGACACAATCGAATTGAGAGAGTATTTATCCGAAGAATTCATTAAGGAAATATCTATACCTCCGGGCAAACTACCGATTTCTATACTATAAGTTCCATCAACAACCGTGTCCCCCCGATTAATACGAATGGCGGCCACGACACTGTTTGAATATGATACATCTACAACGAATGATTCAGCCTCGCACGAATGTCTTGCGGCTCCATCCAGGATTATAGATTTTTTATACTCTCTACCTTTTGGCGGCCTAACCAATAGCTTAACTGGCACATTTAAGAAATCACTTATCTCTGAATTAACTTCTTTAAAAATCTCTTGCTCGTGTTCAGTCGCAATACCCTCTTCCGTATCAGCCCCTGATTCTAGTATGATTGTTTCAACGGAATCTACTTGGCCCCCTATTTCAATAACGCCGTCTTCTTGTTGGATACCTTCTGTACCTATCTGAGTAAAAACACCCCCAGTCTCATCTTCCAACGCAGATAAATCTATGGAATCTAGAGTACCGTCTTGATCTAGCTCAATTGCTGTTTCCAATTGGGGTATTTCTTGTGAATACGTTTTTGCGGATAAAAGTAAAAAAAATAAAATAGGTAAAGGCAAAATACCAATCCACCGCATCTTTTTATAGCTATACATACGAAGATATTATATATCTGCTTTAAAATATAGACAAACTTTTATATTTTTGTACCCTCGCCAGACCGCTTTTAAAAAGCAAAGAATTGCTAAATTTTATTGCCCTGATTGAACCTCCCCCTGTCCAGAAGAAACGACGTCGGTTGTCTTGAAAAGATTCTTTGACTTTAGGCTCTTCCAAACGTTTTCGAGCTCCTGATTTTTGATAAGACGCAAAACTACAATGCCGGCGACAATACCGAGAATGCCCGAAAGTATTCCTTGACCAAAAATGCCCCAAAATGTATTGATATCGAAAATATTGTCGAAAATATTTAGGCCAATATAAGCTACATAGCCCATGAAAAACGCTCCGGCAAAACTTTCAAATATTGACCGCAACAAAAACGGTTCGGTGACCTTGAAATCGCTACGAAACGACCTCCACAAAAGAAACGTATTCACGAGAGAACCGCACGAATACGCGAGCGGCAACATGATAAGCTCGGTATGAGCAATGTCTTCGATCCGCAAGAGAGATTCGAAGAAAAGCCGAATGCCGTCGTATGTATTGAAAAGATGAACAAAAAGAAATGACAGACCAATAGTGACACCAGCTGAAGCAAGGTTGATGAGGAGTGGTCTTCGAGTATTGCCCGCCGCATAAAATCCGCGAGTGAAAAGAAGGATCAGGCTTTGGCCCACGATCGATATACTAAAGAGGGCCAAAGCCGCAGCCGTCAGACGCGTATCGTCCCAAGAGAAAGATCCGGTTCCGAGAATAACGCGGACTATCTGGGCGCGTAAGACGATGAAAAGAAGCATGACCGGCATCGACCAAAAAACGATCTGACGAGCCGCAACAGCTATATAGGCGACAAAGTCTTTCATATTCGCCCCGGAAAAGAACCGTGCCAGCGTCGGAAAGGCTGCGACCGAGTACGAAACTCCTATTATGCCAAGCGGCACATTCTGAAAGTTCAACGAAAACTGAAAGACGGAAATCGCGCCTTCACCCATCTTGGAAGCGATGGCAACAATAACAACAAGCGCAATGCTGTTGAGCGCGAGCCCAAGCGTTCGCGGCAACGACAACGTCGCAACCCTCTTTATCTCGCCCCAATCGATAGAAAAAGATAATCTCGGCAAGAATCTCTGTCGAGCCAAAACTGGGAATTGTATCAAAAGATGAAGTGCTGCCCCTAAAACGACGCCCACGGCAAGTCCGTCGAGCCCGTAACGAGGATACAGTACTACCAGCCCCAAGATTATTCCGATATTGTAAAAGACCGGCGAAAGCGCGAAGACAAAAAACTTCTTGAACATCTGCGTCACCGAGCCGACGAGATTTGAAAGCCCGAGCAATATCGGTGACAAAAGCATGATACGGCTGATACTCGATAATTCTCTTAGCTCTACCCCGGTGAACCCAGGAGCGATCAAGGTTACCAGCTTTGGCATAAATATAAACGCGATAACCGAAACCCCGATCATGACAAGCAGGAACACGGTGAATATATCATTCATCAATTTCCTCGCACTATCGCTTCCACCATTTAATTCACCTTTTTCGTTGACCCCGATTTTTTCTACCAGAAACGGCAGAAGCACTGTGATCGAAGCAAGCGACGCAACCGATACAAACAAAAGGTCAGGGATCTTGAAGGATGCATAATAAACGTCAAGAGTTGCCGAGGGCCCGAGATAATGCGCAAAAGCACGATCACGAAAGAGCGCCAAAACTTGCGAAACCAGCGTAAAAAACCCGAGAATTATGGCCGCCTGGTTGATATTCTTGAACTCCCTATTAAGGAGATTGATGATGCGGCTGACCATAATTAGACGACGATATTGATAAGCCGGCCTTTAACGTAAAAGACCTTTTTCGGCGCCTGTCCGGCAAGTTTTTCGACAATCTTCTCGCGTACTAGTACATGAGAACGTATGTCTTCTTCGGACATATCTGGGTCAATTTCCATCTCATCGCGTACCTTGCCGTTGATCTGGATAGCGATGGTTATCTTTTCATCTTTGATTTTTGATTCGTCATATTCCGGCCATTTGGAAAGGTGGATAGAGCTAGTCTCCCCCATTTCTCGCCAAAGTTCCTCGGTCATATGCGGGGCAAACGGAGCTAGAATTTGAAGAAACTTTAGGTAATCTTCTTTTGAAATTGTTTCTAATTCGTTAATAAGAATCATCCCCGCAGATATAGCTGTGTTGAATTTCAAACGTTCAATATCGTCTTTGAATTTCTTTATCGTCTTATGAACAAGTGGATGCGATGATCCTTCGGCAATCCTGTTTTTCAAATCCCAGACACGCTCCAAAAACCTCCTAACACCGACTACTCCGTTCGGATCCCACGGATAATGATCGGTGACGCCATACGGGCCCATGAAAGCGAGATACATCCTGACGGTATCCGCGCCAACACGTGAGACGACTTCGTCTGGATCGATAACGTTCCCCTTAGACTTCGACATCTTATTACCATCAGGACCCAAGATGAGCCCACGATTACGACGTCGCGCATACGGCTCGCTATCCTTCACAAGACCTAGGTCGAACAAAGCCTTGTTCCAGAAGCGCGAATACAAAAGGTGCATAGTCGTATGCTCTGCGCCACCGAAATACATATCGATCGGCATCCAATTCTCTTGTTTATCTTTTGAGCAAAATTCTTTATCGTTTTTTGCATCCAAATATCGATAGAAATACCATGAGGAATCGACGAACGTATCCATCGTCTCAACTTCTGGTTTCCAACCTTTTCCAAAAATCTTTTCTGTACGCTCGAACAATTCTTTCGATCGTGCAAGCGGCGCTGTCCCATCCGGTGTATGATCAACATCAGTTGGAAGAAGCCACGGCAAATGTTCTGTCGGCACTGAGTGTGGCTTGCCTTCTGGATCATAAACAATCGGAATCGGCACGCCCCAATAACGCTGACGTGAAATCCCCCAATCTCGCAAGCGATAGGTCTTTTTCACCTCTCCGCCGACGAAAGCCGTGATTTTTTGTTTTGCCTGCTGTGATGTAAGTCCGTTAAAATCTCCCGAATTAATAAGCTCACCCTCTCCAGGCCAGCAATCGTATTCCAGGTTGTTAACTTGAGCGTGATAGTAAGTTCCGGTTGCGATTTTCGGTGGGGCTTGTAAGGTCTCATCGGCCATATTTACCGACAAGACTTTCTTAAGAGGTAAATCATATTTCTTCGCAAATTCGAAATCCCTCTCATCGTGAGCCGGCACCGCCATAACGGCACCGGTACCGTAACCAGAAAGGACGTAATCAGAGACCCAAACAGAAATCTCTTCTCCATTTGCAGGGTTTATGGCTTTGACTCCTTTCAATTCAACTCCGGTTTTTTCTTTCGACTGCTGACGTTCGAGATCAGATTTATTCTTCGCATTTTTTGTATATGCAAAAACTTCTTCACGATTTTCTATTGGCAACACTTCAAGCAATGAATGTTCCGGCGAAAGCGTGACATAGGTGACACCAAAAAGCGTGTCAGGACGCGTCGTAAATACTTTTATTTTTTCGGAATAATCTTTAATCTTGAATTCAATCTCAGCGCCCTCAGAGCGACCAATCCATGAACGCTGCGAATCTTTGATCGATTCCGGCCAGTCTAAATTTTCCAAATCATCGTGAAGCCTGTCAGCATATTTGGTGATACGAAAGCTCCACTGATCCTGGTCTTTCTGCACAACTTCTGTATCGCAGCGTTCGCATTTACCATCGACGACTTGCTCATTGGCAAGGATCGTCTGGTCTTTCGGACACCAATTCACTTTTGTTGTTGCGCGGTACACCAAATCTTTTTCAAAAAATTTTGTGAACATGTCCTGCGTCCACTTGTAGTATTCTGGATCTGACGTCGCAATGGCGCGATCCCAGTCGAACATCGCGCCCATACTGCGCAGCTGCGCGCGCATAGTTTCCATGTTTTCGTAAGTCCAGGCCTTCGGGTCTAGACCGCGCTTGATGGCAGCATTTTCTGCTGGGAGTCCGAACGAATCGAAGCCGATGGGATACAAAACGTTCTTACCGCGCATGCGCTGATAGCGCGCGTAAATGTCCGGTACAGAAAAAGCGTACCAATGTCCGACGTGGAGATTTCCCGATGGGTAGGCAAATTCGACAAGTGTGTAGAAATTCTCTTTACCTTGTAATGAATCCAAGGTACGGTAAATCCCCTCTTTTTCCCAGGTTTCTTGCCATTTTTTCTCTATATTTTTGGGGTCGTAGACGCCAGCCATAGGCTCAATGATACCGCAAAATAAGGCCTTTTCAAAACCAAAGACTCGCCATGCATTTGGCGAGTCTTTGGTTTTATTATTTCTATATTAGATTTTTGTTGGAACTTCTCCAGGATTTTTACTCCAGTCTATTAGATCCGTTGGTATCGGTAAAATTTCGTCTGGACAAATAGTATTCTTCGCCTCAACTAAAGTCGTCTTGTAGAAAATTCCTGTTGGACGAAAGAGATTGAACCAAGGACGAAGAACCTTTTCTTGTTTAGCCATCTGGAACGCCATGACGGCCGCCTCTGTTTCTGGTCCATAAATACCGTCAACTGTTACACCAGCATTCATGTATCCATTCAATAGATCTCTTTGCAAAATCATAACTTGCGTTGGGTCATTTTTGTACCCCCGGCGCATGTACGTATTAACATCCCAATTACACATGGTTGTGGCACCCAAGACTTCTCCTCCCCCACTGCCACCACCAGACGAGCGGCGAGAGCCACCCGAAGAACTTCCGCCTCCGCCGTTTTCATCGCCATCACTATCGTCAATATCGTTCGGATACTGGCACGACTGATTGTCCTCTGTCGCTTCAGGGTCGTAATTAATAGCATCAATATCAGTACAGCCGAGAATAACTACAGGATTGCAGTCGGTACAAGGAGGTTCTTCGCCGCAATCAGGAATATCGTACGACGCATAGAAGCCGTCAGCTCCGGTTGTAACAACAAGCGTGAATGAAACCTTCGTCGGACTAACAGTCTTCATGCGATCAAAGCGGGCATCATATTGATCAATGCTGCCGTTATAGTTACCGCGTGATTCCATCGGATGAACACCGTCATTTATGGCAGGGTCGTGTATACGAGGGTTAGTGTTGTCATTCCCCCAATCAAGCGGTGACTGCATGGTTTCCCACGTAGCACCCTGAAGCTCTAGAACGCCAGCAGCATATTCTTTGCCACCGAGTTCTCCGTTTTCTTCATTATGGAATCCATAGAGAACAAGGCGGATTTTGCCATCCTGTCGCTCTATCGCAAGACCCGGGACATCGGCATACCCAGAAACATCACCGTCGGTAAGCACAGTCGTACCATCAACTTCGGTCAACGGGAACCATTCTTCGTCATCAAATTGTGCATCAGCCGCGCCGACGAAGACCTGGGGCTCTAGATCCCCTCCTGGCACCCAATTCCTCCAACCGTCAGCCTGAGCGCCATCTTCGATTTCCGAGAAATTTACCCGAGCATAAATAACCGGACAGGTTTCTTCAGGAACAACTATATCTCCAGCTGGCACTAAAATTTCTTCGTCAGTGGTCGGCTCTTCGTGACATTCACCAACGGTGAAAGTTTTTATAACTACTGTTTTATTTCCAAATGAATCAGTTACCGAATATGCCACTTCGTAGTCTCCAGGAATACCGAACTTAACAGCAGAAAAATCAACGACTACGGACTCTGTAATATTGCCGTCCTCGGCATCAATAGCTCCAACCGTGCCCATGAAATTATAATTTTCATCGGCCAAGAGAGAGATGCAGTATCCGTGATTCATGTTTACAAAAATCTCCGGAAATTCATCTACCGCCTCTTCGATAGGGACTTGGACCTGAGAAAACACCGAGGAGATATTCGATGTGAAGACCAGGACGAATATGGTCAAAAGACCAAGGCTTTTCATTAAAAACTTTTTAATCATAAAATCTAAATTTATAAAACCTAAAGATTTTCCTTAATGTAAAAAGTCTACTATTAAAAGCGCTCGGTGTAAAGCAAAATCCGCCCGAAGGCGGATTTTGCTTTGACTTATAACGGACTTGATTACTGAGGAACTTGGTCCTCTATACAATCAATATCTGTATCGTAATGGCCATAGAAGCCGTCATTACCCGTAGTCACCACCAAGTGGAAGGCGATCTTTTGGGAATTCAAAGTTCGCATCTTGTCGAAGCGAGGATCATATTGATCGATACCGCCTTTGTATTTACCCCGGCCATCCATTGGATTTTGCGCATCGTTTACATACGGATCATGAGTCCTTGGATTCGTGTTCAAGTTGCTTTGGTCAAGCGGAGACATAAGGCCCGCTTCAAAGGCTGCATTCGTTCCGATCTCAAGCACACCCTGTGTAAACTCCTTGTTGCCAAGCTCGCCATTCTCTAAAGTATGAGAACCGAAGAGAACGACTCGGACCTTGCCTTCATATCTTTGTACCGCAATACCAGGAACGTCAAATGAGAAGTCGAGATCATTTATGTATGTCCCGTCTGGATTTGTGAGGGGGAACCATTCTTCGTCATCGTACTGATGAGCGAGGGTGTTGCCACCGACATAGACCTTTGGCGCCATATCAGCGCCTCCGCCGAGCGCAGGCCAGTTCCTCCAACCGTTGACCTGTGCACCCTTGGCGACTTTGGCGAAATTGATACGCGCCATGACTTGCTCATACGCTGGGCAAGTTTCTTCTTCTGGCATCTGTTCGCAGTTAAGGCTTACATTGTCGATGAATGTTCCAAGAGTGTTAGGTGTTCCAGCGTCTCTGAAAGCGATGGTCGTCAAAGCATCCGCCGCAACAAACTCGTAAGAGTAAGTATTCCAAGACGTGTTTCCAGCGCCTGCGACAGGACCTTGTGTTTGAACAAGGCTTCCTTCAACCAAAACCTCTAGAATATTTTCTCCGGCAGCTGTTCCTGGTCGAGGAGAAAACGCATAGCTAAGCTCGTACGTTGCTCCTGGAATAGTCACAACATCCTGAGAGATGGCAACTGATGCCTGTTCGTTATTGTTGTAACCCCAGTCAGCATCAAGTTCTGCGTGCTGAGATCCGGCATAAGGAAGCCAACCGTTAACACCATTGTGGAGCTCAAGCTTCGCGGTCGCTGGTGCGCCAGCAAAAGCTCCGTTCCAAGCAACAGTCCATCCAAGCCCTGGTGTTCCGCTATCGTACTCGTCCCATCCGCCAAGTGGCGCGACAGGTGCTTCGAAACCACCGTTTGCAAGCAGGTTACCCTCAGGGCAAACATTTTGATTTGGTATCGCGGTTGCAAAAGCAACACTGAATGTCATGGCGAACATCGTCATGACGCCTGCGATTTTTGATAATGCGTTTTTCATAATATTCAATATTAAATAATAAAACCAAGCAAAAAGGTGCTCGTTCACAAGACGTATTCTACTCCTTATATAGAGACGAATCAATGGGGTGCAAATGTCGACTAATTTAGAACGACACTACAAGTGTCGGTTCGGCAAGGAGACTGCCGTTTAAATGCATACAGACCACCACAATAGCTAAGAGCAAAACTCCGTACGCGATATTCCTAGGATGCTGAAGGCGTATTTCGATGAAAATTTTCAAGATAAGAGAGAAAATGACAATAGCCGCTATAACTGAATACAGCCCGTCAACAGTACGAACAGGGTTTACGATAACGCGCTCAAACCAATTAGTATAAGCAGGGACCTCTTCGGCTGGAGCGACAGAAGACACCTGATCTAACTCCTGCGGAGCCGCGTCAGGATTTGTAAACGTCATGAAAGATTCTTCGGTTTTGGTCACCGGTTCAACAGCTGTGACGACAGGCTCGGGCTTTGGCGTCGCTTCAGATGAAGAATCTTCTGGGACTTGCGGAGCCGGTTCAATCTCGGAACCAAGAACGTCACTATCACGAGAAGAATCTTCTGATTGACGAGAAGGTTCTGTCGCGAGCGCGACTTCGTTTGCAAGAGAATCTACCATCTCTAGATTTGCGGTACTAGATTTCTTTGGACTACCGAACATTTGAACAACGAACGTTGTTGTGTCGCCTTTGTATTTGCCGCGAGCGGTGGCGATACCGATTTCGGTGAAGTTGCGGCTCATGATATTGGCCTTGTGGGTCGGAGAATCCATCCAAGCCTCTTCTACGTCTTCGGAATCATAAAAGTTGACTGCCAAATTTTCACCAGCATAAAGATACGGATAGCCAGCCTGATCGATCCAATACCACGGCGTCTTACCATCTGGAGATACGTGCGCAAAATAACTCTTCTCGGCCATATCGCCAGCCTTCATGCTAGCAGCGCTAACGAGCTTGTCGTTAATCGCGAGCTTCTGTAGACCCTGGTCGGCGCGATCTTCGTTGGTCAGGTCGACAAGAAACGCCGCCTGTATCGCCGCTAAATGCTTATTGTTTTTTACAGCGTAATTACCAAAAATAGATGCGAAAAAAAGTATGACTACGATCGCAGCCGTAACGGAAACAGCACCTTCACGAAGAAAGTGAGGCTTGTGGTCATTTTCCGGATGTGGAATGAAATATTTTTTCAGCGTTTTTTTCACGGATTTCATTGGCCCTATTATACCATGCTTTTCAAAAAAAGCAAGGGCCTCCAGACGTACCCATTATACTACGAATTAACGAAGTTACGGGTAGCTTCGCCGAAGTAGCCGGTGCCGGTCGTGAGGCCGTATGGCTTGAGCAAGATATCAGCGTAAGTTTCCTGGAACTTGATGAGAGCGGCTTTCGTACCCTTGCCGAAAAGCTCACTCTCCTGCCCCGGTGAACCAGGACCAGATTCGGCGATGACGAATCCTCGGCTATTTAAGTACTCTTGGAGCTTTTTAACGTCAGGACTCTTGTCTCCCATCTGCAAGTTCTTCGTGAAAATGAAGGTGTCTTCAGTAGGCGCGGCGGGTGTAGACGTATCAGCTACAGGTTCCTCCGTAATCGGGGTGACTGGAGTGACGCGCGGCTCGATAATAACGTACGACCTCGTGCGGACGTGACGACTGACGCGCTCAAGCATCATTGGGTAGATAATCGTACCGAGAAAAATAACTAGGACAGAAATCCAGGCGATGTTGAATTTACTTTTGCTATATTTTTTTTCTTCCATAGATAATGAAGCTGTATAAAGTATAGCAAGTGCATACGAATGCAAACAGAGTTTTCAACATAAACCAAAAGCGGCCCCGTCTAACGGGGCCACTTTTGGTTTTTAGTAATTAGAATTATTTGCCTTCGACTACTCCGAGGACTTCGCCTGCGAGAGCTTCAGTGACCTTCGCGATCGCATCAGCATCGAACTCTTTCTGATCAGCAACAGACGTGATTTCGAACATTGTCTGTGGATCTTCCAAGTAGACAGCAGCTTCAGGACAATCGATGATCGCGTTTACAGTAGCGCGAGTCGTCTTGTAGAAGCGTCCAGTCGTGTTAGGAGAGAGCGGTGGCGTCCATGGGTCAATGATGTCATCCCAGTGCATTGCCTGGAAGTCGTGGACAGCCTGTGTCGTTGCAACATCGTAGATGCCATTGACCACAAGATTCGTTCCCAAGTATTCATTCAAGAATATCTGGAGAGCTCGGATTTCGCCGCCAGTGTCGCCTGTGTCATAGTATTCCGTAAATCGGATACATGCAGGGCCTGTTTCAGCGCCCAAGACTTCACCTCGGTTGCGTCCACCTCGGCTTCCGGAAGAAGAACCTCCTCCCCCGTTTCCGCCGTTACCGTCACCGTCTCCATCGCCACCATTTCCGCCGTTATCACAATCATCAGAGACTGTAATAGTGCGAGTTTCAGTATCAGAACCGAACGGGTCAGTTACTTTGTAAGTGAGCTGGAACGATGCGACATCGCCACTGAAATCAGGAGTACCGGTAATTTCAAGATTGGTACCAAGGACAAGGACGATAGGGTCGCCGGCAAAATCTACCGCCGAAACTCCGTCAACCTGATTGAATCCTTCGAAGCCTGTTTCATAACATGCATCTGCAGGAATAGTGAGGACCGGATTATCATCGTCTCCTCCGCCAGTTCCGTTATCACAATCATTGTCTCCCTGCTCTGCAACTTCGAAGTTGTAGACAAACGGGCCGACAACGACATTACCTTCGGAATCTTCGAGTGTAAACGTCAAAGGATAAACACCTGGAACGCTAGCATTGAAGGTATTGAGGTCAAAGATTTCAAGCGTGAGACCTTCTGCATCACCCGTAACTGTTACAGCACTCATTGGGAAGTCAGTACCAAAGAGAACGCAGAAGTCGTTAATCTGGATGCCTGGCTCATCGCCACCGTTTCCGTTATCACAATCACCGATCGTAATAAGCATCATCTCTTCATCAATATTACCTTGTGCGTCGATAGCCGTGTAAGTGATGGTGTACAGACCAGGAGTTCCGAACTGTACGCCAGATTGGTCGACAGAAAGCGTAACCGTGCCAACACCGCCCGAAACGCTAACGCCTGGGAGGTTCATGAAGTCGTATGAAGTAACACTTGTTTCAACACAACCGATTTCAGGAAGTGTGATTACAGGATCATCATCTTCGGAACCACAATCCTTTTCAGAATCAGGAGTGATATCGTATGAGGCATAGAATCCATCACTTCCTGTCGTAACAACGAGTACAGAATGGACTCGGAACGGATCAAATGTTCGCATACGGTCAAAGCGAGGATTGTACTGGTTGATGTACGCACCGTAGTCACCGCGTCCGTCCATAGGATTAGCTACGTCGTTAATGGCAGGATTATGATTACGAGGGTTTGCACCAACATTGCTCCATCCGCCCATTGGGCTCATGTCGCCAGCCCATGGCATTGGAGAAATCTGAGAATTCTCTCCCCCGAATCCTGCGTGTGAAAGCTGGATAGCGAACTGAGTGAATTCTTTGCTCTGAACTTCAGAGACGACTTCGTCGAATTCAATCTTGGATTCTGGCTTATCTTTTCCAGCGTCAACAGGCTTTGCGGCCTTTGAGCCAGAATTATGTGTAGGGTGGAAACCGTAGAGAACGACACGGATCTTGCCTTCCATGCGCTGGACAGCGAGACCTTTCACGTCGCGATACGATGCAATATCAGGATCGTTAATGTATGAGCCATCAGGGTTCGTGAGCGGGAACCATTCTTCGTCGTCGTATTGATGAGCTGGCGTGTTGCCACCGACGAAGACCTGAGGGGCGAAATCGCCCTCACCCCAATTCCTCCAACCATTCACTTGTGCCCCCTTTGCAACCTTAGAGAAGTTGATGCGAGCAGAGATGACGCCGGCAGGACATTCTTCGGGATTTTCAGGCTCGTCGTCGCCGCACGAAACGGAAACCTTGTCGATAAACGTACCGTAGGAATCAGCGTCGCCGATATCTGCGAACGAAATCTTGGTCGTATAATCAACCGCAGTAAATTCGCGAGTGAAAACGAACCATTCAGTGTTTGAGTTCGATGAGCCGTCGGTATTGATAGAATCATCCCAAACGACGTCGTCGATATATAGAGCCATGTGGTTATCGCTTGCCGGAGTTCCAGGTCGAGCGGAGAAGGCAAACTTGATCGTGTAGGTGACGCCAGGAACAGTATCGATAACCTGGCTGATCTTTGTAGAACCTGCCTCGTCGAATATCGCACCTTCTGGGCCGTCAAAATCGGAATCGAGCTCTATGTATTGCTCTCCGTCATACGCAGACCACAAGCCTCGATGAATCTCGGCTTGAGCTTCGTAGCCCTCTCCCGATCCTGGCATCCATTCGATGGACCAGCCTGGGACAGAAGTGTAGATGTTCCAGCTCGAGTTCTCGACTGCCGGATCTTCGAAACTGCCGTTCACGAGAATATTGCCGTTCGTGTCACAGACTCCGCCATCCTTTGGAGGATCGCGAGGGTCTAGACCCTTTGCAAGAGGGGCAACTTCAGGAGCAGCCTCTTCTTTAGCAAGCGTGTCAGCGCCCTCTTCATCGGACGCTACCTCGGTCGCGTCGCCAGAAGTATCAGTGGCAGGATCTTCGATTGCAACCGAAGTATCGTCTGCGGAACCTTCCTCTTTGACAGGATTGGTTTCGTCTGTCGTTTCCGAAACTTCGACTTTCGATTCTTCAGACGCTTCTTCTTTCGCTTCAGTTGCGATCTCTTCTTGAGCCGCCTGAACCTCTTCCTCAAATGCAAATGTCACGACCGGCATGGCAGCCGTCGTGAATACCATCTGGAAGATCACGAGCGAAGACAAGATTGTCTTTGATGCGTTCTTTATTGTGCTCTTCATAATAATGTCTTTTATAAAAATGTTTATAATGTTTTTAATAACCGCTCCCAGAAGATTGTTATTTAAAAGACAAACTTATTCATAATGGACATTATTTGTCCATTACTATGTCTTTTAAATAGCCTTCTGACCCTACTCCTGTCGCATTCGCAGTACAGGTTAGTTGTAACTTATTATGCATAAACCGATAACTTTGTCAAGTATCCCATGTCTTTTTATGCTCGGCATCTATTCTACTCCTTTCTCCCCTAGTGTCAAAAAGACTTTGCAGTACAAGACGAATACGAACAGTGGTAATGAAAAAGCCCCGCGCTCCGCCAACTGGCGAACGGCGCGGGGCCCTGTCAAACAAATATCAAATAGAGGCGATGGCGGCTTTGCGAAAGTAAATTAATTGTGTAGAATGGATGCCGTAGAAATTGGGCCCTTAGCTTAGTTGGTAGAGCGCCTCTTTTGCAAAGAGGAGGTCAGCGGTTCGAATCCGCTAGGGTCCACTAGATCAGACTTAAGAGGCAGAAATGCCTCTTTTGTCTTGAAAACACAACATAATTCAGTGGTTCCAAAATTCTGACCATCAAAAGTAACTCCTGATGGAAATTGGAACCACTGAAGCTTTAATTTCGTTTGCCAATATGATTTCTCCCAAAACATTCCTGGTCCCTTTAAATACCCCTCCACGAATCTAAAAACATCTTCGATATCAATTTCTGACCTCTCTAAAACCTCCAAATTTGCCCCCAGGTCAATTTTTTCATTGTTTAATAGCTCGAGTTGATCCACATCTGATGAACACCATCACTACATCTTACTCCCGCTTATAGATGCCCTAAAGGCAGTTAATTAGATCTTTACTCTGCTTTTGATTCAAAAAGGCTTGGCTCTTCTGGTCTACTTACATGTTCAAGAATTTTAGTTACGGTATAAGACTCAATCGCATATACATTAACAGATTTATCTAATGTTTTTTGTATAGTTAGCTCTACTCGTAGTCTATCGCCTTTTGCAAAGGCTTCACCACCATCAATCCTCTTAAAAAAATCGTTATCAATTATATTTGCACTAATTTTTATACCTTTGTAGTAAAATTCCCATTTCCTCGTTTGACTGTTTTCAAAAATTAGTTTACTGATAGTAAGCTCCGCCACAACCTGCTCTATTTTTCTGTCCTGACTTATTGCATCCTTTAATACGGCCAAATCATTAAAGTCTGTTTTCTCTGCAGAAAATATTTCTTTATTTTCTTTATCTAAAAGGTGAAAACCCTCAACAGACGGATCCTCTTGAAGAGCCACAAATTGACCAGTTATGGCCTTATGGATCGTTGGGTTACTTTCGTAAATATTGTAAGTAACACTATCTGTAATTGTTATATTGCCATGATTATCTTTTATTACGATTTTATTACCCTCGGTGGTAACAGCTTCCGGTTTTCCGCCCTTAAGAAATTTTCTCAATTGATAAATACCTTTAACTACATCAAAAGTGTTACAGGTAGTATCTAATATTTGTGGAAGAGCAGGAGCGGTTACTAAAATTGCAGTAGCGATTTCTGCTATAAAAGAACCTTTTTCAAGAGCATTTATTTTTATATTTACAACTGTGCCAGGATTCAGTTCGGAATTAACCTGTTTTATGACTTCTGTTAACCCAATTAAAGAGGATATAAAAGTATTAGAATCTACTTGATGAAGTTGTCCATCAAACTTCATCCTCAAAATATCTTCTGTCTTTTCCATGCTCTCAATTATAGGGCTTTTAAAATTTTAAACATAGTAGGATTTTAAAAATATGAGGAAATCTGACTTCAAGAACTAAGATATCAAAATCTCCTTTAATTTCAGTAATTCATTAGCAAACTGATTCCACTTTATGAAATCGTAGTCCACAAAAGCACAAACATCCCGACTGCTCGGGATTTTATGTTTTTCAAAAGCTTGACTTCGCCCTTCCTCGTTGTTAAAAATAGTCAAAACGCACACAAAATGATCCACAAACCAGAAATCTGGCAAGCCATTCTCAACCAAGAAAGCGACTTGCGGCCAATCGCATACTATACGTACCCGTCTGGCCCTAGCGGAAATGAGCATTGGGTGGCTTCGCACGATGACATGATGCCTGCCGGCAAGAAAGGCCCCCTCGACGTCATGCGTATCGTACGGGACATGCTCACCAAGGGTGAGTCCTCTCTCGGTCGACCAAGCGATAACAAGACAACCGTCATGTGTATCGTCAAGATCGGAAAGGTCCCGCTACCTATTTACTTTTCGTTCTTCGATACGCGTTCGACCGTGTCGCTTGAGATGTATCAGGGGCGAGGATCGAGGATGCTCAACATCCGTATCGCATAACCAAAGCCCCGCCGTATTCTCGGCGGGGCTTTTTTATTTCAAATTTCTCTTGATGAGGTGGTCGATGAATTGCGCTTCGGACATACCGACAGAAGCTAATATATCGTGGATGGCTTCACCACGAGCAAGAATAGGCACCGAATCTATTTCAATAACGAAAATCCCCCGTTTAGGATTCACGATATATTCGACAAGTGACATGTCCGACAAACCGAATTCTTTATGGATATCGCGAGTCATACTTTCAAGCGCGTCTTTATGCTCATTCATATCTTTTCCAACAACATATATCTTGTGCAGACCATGTCGACGAATACCCTCGTCTAGTATTTTGTTTGGCTTCACTATCTCGCGCGGCGGCGTAACGTAGTGCTCCTGTCCGCGATAGCCCTCGAGTACGGCAGCCACAACTTCTTTGCCTTCGACATACTCTTCAACTAAAATTTCGTCGAATAGGTCGGACAAGAAATCAAAAATAGAAATAAGCTCTGCGAATGTCGTCACGAGATATGTATGAGTCGAGGCGCTACCGAGAATCGGTTTAACAATCCACGGACCATGCATTTTTTTGAAGACTTCCATGGCCTTGCGGCGCATATGATTGTGGCGCTCGGCATCATCAGCATATTTAGACAAGTCTTTGAGCAGCATGTATTTCGGCGTCTGGTAGCCGATGGCGGATAGGCGTTCTTTGGCTGCGCCTTTGTGGCCAGAAAGCGCGGAAGAAAGCGAAGACGAGCCAACGAATGGTAAACCGAGCTTTTCTAGCAGCGCCTGGAAGCGGCCGTCTTCGCCATCGATGCCATGAAGCGCATTGAAGACAACGTCGACATACTGAGGCAGTTCTTCGGGCGCCATCGGGACGCCGTTTCGATGCCACACGCCCGCACGATCAATTAGTATATCAACAGGCGCATATTCCCCCTTTGGAATATGATTCAAAACATACGCACCAGTCTCGAGTGAGACATTGTATTCATGGCCGACACCGCCGCGCACGACACCAACGCGGATCTTCTGCAGGGATTCCATGGGATTATTCTAACACTTTTCAGGCCGTTCAAGTGTGGATTTTATTTTCAATAGAATGTCTCTCGTCTTTTTAGCTCTACAATGAGAAAGGATGCCGAGATAAGATTCCAAGGAGTTTTTATCGGCACCGCTCATCACTTTATTAATAATCCGGTTTTGGGTAGATGTCCTCATAATCATGGCGTTCGGCAAAACTACATAGCCCAGAAAATCTATCCCCTGTCGTAACGTTCTTATTTCGATTTTATTCGGATGCAACTCGAGGTTAAGTGTAGTCGAGAGAAAATCCCGAATATGAAAAATAATGTTTTCCAAGCGTAATTTATCTACACTTAAGATGATAAAATCGTCACAATATCTGAAATAATATTTTTCCTTAAGCTTATGCTTAATAAATTGATCGAAATCATTCAGATAGACATTAGCAAAAAGCTGACTGGTGACATTGCCGAGCGGTAACCCTCTACCGGGACCTTTTTCAAAACTTCCGAGAATAGACTCGATGAGCCACGCCTCATTATCTCCTTTCACTTGTTGAAAGATTTGATTCTTTAATATCTCATGATCTATCGAATCGAAAAATTTTCTGACATCGCACTTCAAGGCAAAAATCGGTCTTCTCCAGTTGTGACTTAATTTCCTGCAACCTCGGGTTAATCTGTTGACTCCCAGATGCAAACCCTTCTGATTTCTCGAAGAAAAAACATCAAATATGAAATGTCGGTCAAAGACGGGATAGAGTACCCTGTAGATTGCCTGGTACAAAACCCGATCTCTGACGCTTGCCTTGTGAATATGGCGTTTCTTAGGATCGCAGACGAAAAAATCTGTATATGGGTCATGCGCATAGGTCTTGGAACTTAACTGTTCATGAAGCCCCAAAAGATGGTCTTCGAAATTGAATTCGAATGAAGCTACGTCTTTTTTCTTTTTCTTGCCGCGCGAAAACTCTTTCCAGGCCGAGAGTATATTTGATAGACTTATGATCGTATGGAAAATATTCCCACTATCTCGACCCCCCCCAATAGAAGCTCTGCTGATATTTCGATCGTTCATAATGCCAAGAAATTGTACTCGAATATCTATAAAATTGGCAACAAGCTGACCAAACGTGACAAACTCGGCATTCATACTCACCTGGAGAGAATCACCCTCGAGACTTTGAGAGACATCATAAGCGCAGCATTGCTGTCGAAAATCAAGAAATTGGAGGCTTTAGAAAGAGCGAACCTGTCCTTGGAAGTCTTAAAACACCTAGTCAGACTAGAGAAAGATTTGGGCATCATAGAAGAAAAAATATATGTCAGAACGGAGCTTCTGGTCATAGAGACATCAAAGATGACGAATGGCTGGATCAAATATCTGAAAACACAAAGCCCTGCCAAACAGCAGAGCTTTATGTAGAAATTTCTCACGAGGACCGTTGTCCGAGTCCCGATTGTCGCGATTGCCATTGTCGAGCTTGAGCTTCGAGGTGTCGTCGTTCCAGTAGCCGTTCATCAAGTTGCCATCGGACCACAGTCTTCCTGCACGCCATCATCCATCTCACCGATTGTCCGTTACCGGACTCTCTGCGTTTCTCCTCCAAGGGAGCAATGTGCTGCATCAAAATGCAAAACAGAGTGCAGGCAATTTCTTTTGGTAATAAATCGCTGTCGCTCACGCGATCGATTTCACAATTACTTTTTTATTATATAGCAAAAGCGCCATGGTTGCCCATGGCGCTGTCGCAAGAAGAGAAAAAGAACGAAGGTTCAAGAGAAAACGAGCTCACGAGGACCGTAGTCCGAGCCCCGAGAGTCGCGAGCGCCACAGTCGAGCCCGAGCTCCGAGGTGCCGCCGCCCCAGTAGCCGCCCATCAAGCTGCCACCGGACCACAGCGAGGACGTACGCGTCCAACCCTTCCTGTCCATGAAGTAGTCCTTGGTAAAGCGGTGGAAACCGGTCACCAAGAGATACTCTTTCGGGTTCAGGAAAAGCATCTTCGCGGCCATAGCATCGTCGTAGGACTTGCCGAGATGCTCCTGATCGGGCTCGTCGCCTCCGCGGTGAGCGAAGACGTAGAGACCCTTTGGCCGTTCTTGCTCGGTACTGCGATCGATCTTCTTGGCCGCCGGGTCCATCCACTTGTAGAGGTTGATGCCCCACTTGCCGCGGTAGGCGTCCATGATCTGGTCCTCCGAAAGTTTCGGCGGGACCGCCATGAAGGCGTTGAAGCCTTCGCGAGTCGGGAAATGGATTTTTCCGAGATCGATCTTCATGCCAAATAGTTCTTGGAAGAACTTCGCGAGAAGTTCTTTGGCGGCTTGTACTGGTTCAGGTACGAGCTGCAAATACTGATGGGCGATCTCGCGAGCGATCCGCTTTCGGTCTTCCAGAGGAAGCGCCTGAAGCCGGTCTTTTGTCATACCGCCACCAACAATGTAGCGGGCGACCTCTGTGCCAACGTCGTTAGCGAGGCCAAGAAGCTGTAATACTGTGGGAGCTTCTGCACCCTTGGCTGTGAGTTTGTCATTCATGACTGTCTCGTTTTGGGTTGTGAACGTGTTCGCAACGTACCCTGCGAACGTGGGTTTGAACGAAATATTATCACGCTTTATAGAGAAAGTCAATGCTTACCTAAAAAGCCTTTCCGCCTCTTGTTTTGATGGTATACCACCGCAAAGCGGTGGGATTCGGCATTGGCAAGGATGATGGCTTTTTCGTGGTCGAGCACAGTCTTTTTGTTGCCAAGGATAGCTTTTGGTTTGTGCCGCTCATTTTTTACCACAGCAACGACTGGTATCTGAACACCGAGCTCATTGAACAGGTTTTCTATGCGCCGCTTCTGGGCCACCGATCCATCGACGACAACCAGGTTTGGATACACCCATTCAGGATGAGCAAGTCTTCGCTTCATGACTTCTTCGAGCGCGCCGACATCGTTCGAGCGATCGTAGCCGCGGATACGAAACTTGCGATACTCGTTCTTATCGGCAACGCCGTCAGTTACAACCGTCATGACGCCAACCATGTTCGTGCCAGAAATGTGCGAGATATCATACGCCTCGATCCGGAACCTGCCGGCCTTGGACAAAAGCTCCTCACGTTTTATGAGCGAAACGTCGTGTATATGCTTCAGGGCAAAAATCCGATCGCGAATGACGCGAGCCGCTTCGAATTCACGCCGTTTAGCATACGCCTTCATATCCTTCTCCAAGTTTTTGATAATCCTATCCTTCTTGCCCTGAAAGAAAAGAATGACGTTTTCGATGTTATTCTTGTAGCTCTTGTGGGCCTTGTCTTTAGATAGGTCTGGCGTAAGTCCAATTTGGCGATAGAATTCTATTTGGTCTTTTTTTATCGAACTGCCGTCGTGGAATGGAAAAATTTTTCGGATGATGCGCAAACCTTCGCGAATGATTCCTCCGTGCGGGAATGGACCAAACGTAGCTTCTAGTGGATAGTGGCTAGCTTCTAGTTCACGTTCACGGAGAACGAGAACTTTCGGAAATTCTTCATCGGTCACGACAACATAATTAAAACTCTTGTCGTCCTTTTCGAGCGTATTGTAATGTGGCTGATGTTTCTTAATGAGATTCGCCTCGAGGATGATGGCCTCCAATACCGAATCGGTCTCGAAGAAATCCACTTTTGTCGACAATGCCACCATATCAACGAGCCGCGTACCACGCGTATCCAAGAGGTCATTGCGGAAATAGCTCGCAACGCGAGATTTGAGCGATGTTGCCCTTCCGATATATAGGATCTTTGCACCTTTTTTAAAAAGGTAAACACCGGCGCCGTCCGGAAGCTTTGGGAGATCTTTTCTCTGCATACAGTAATATTACCCGTTTTCCACAGTTTGACCAGTCCGACGAAAAAATTTATAGTTCGGAAGAACCTCTTACCTGCACACAATGGAAACCATGAAGATAATCCTCGGAATGATCAGCCTACCCTTGGCTTGGGGTGTCGCATGCTTGTTGATATTTCGTCGCACTCGTCGACAAAGCCAAGAATAGCGCCCCGCTCCTTATCCAAGCATCTGCCCCGCACTATAACGTGCGGGGCTTTCGCTTTTCAATCCACTCAAAGCGAAGCAGGACGCAATTTTTTGGTCCGAGGACCTAGTGTGCAGACACGCTCCCGCAGATCAAAAAATTGCGTCCTGCGAAGCTACCCTTTATGCGGAGCGTGCCTTCTGCGCTTTCTTCGTCTTAAGCAACACCTTCCTCAGATACTTCCCCGTATGAGACTTATCATTGTTCGCTACTTCTTCGGGCGTGCCTTTGGCTACAAGCTTGCCGCCGTTTTCACCGCCTTCGGGCCCAAGGTCGATAATATAATCACAGACCTTAATAAGGTCGAGATTGTGTTCGATTATGATTACCGAGTTACCGCGCACAACAAGCTTATCCAAGACTTCGATGAGTTTCGCCACGTCGTCATAGTGGAGCCCGACCGTCGGTTCGTCGAGCAGATATATCGTGCGCTGTGTCATCGGGCGATACAGCTCGCTCGAGATTTTGACACGCTGAGCTTCCCCGCCAGAGAGCGTCGTCGCTGGTTGGCCGATTTCCAGGTATCCGAGTCCCACATCTCCGAGCGTCTCGAGCCTGTCCGAAATCGCCGGTATATCTTCGAAAAACTTCAAACCTTCTTCGACGGTCATCTTTAAGACTTCGTAGATATTCTTGCCCTTATATTTCACCTTGAGCGTCTCCTTGTCAAAACGCTTTCCGTCACAAACGTCGCATTTTACATAGACCGTCGGCAGGAAGTGCATTTCGACAGCCACAAGTCCGCGGCCTTCACAGGCTTCACAGCGGCCACCTTTGACATTGAATGAAAACCGGTTCGCTTTCCAGCCGCGCAGACGTGCATCTTCACTCTCGGCAAACATGTCGCGGATCGGGCCCCAGGCGCCGGTGTAGGTCGCAACATTCGAGCGTGGCGTACGGCCGATCGGCGACTGATCAATAAGAATGCTCCTAGAAACAGATTCCGCACCAAGAAATTCCGAGCAATTGAACGTTTTTGCGCTCCTGTATTTCCTATCGAACCGTGCCTTCAGATTTTGATCGAGGATTTCATACATGAAAGATGACTTGCCAGAACCAGACACGCCGGTGATGACAGTCATACGGCCGAGCGGCACATCGACGTTAAGATTTTTTATATTAAAAACATTGCCGCCGCGAACTTTGAGCCAGCCCTTGTCAGCCTCGCGGCGTTTTTCGGGGATCGGAATAAATTCTTCGTCACGCAGATACGCGATTGTGCGCGATTTACTTTTGTTTGTTTTTGCCGTAAGCAAATCCTCGAGATAGTCGGCGACGACGATTTCGCCACCGTGTACGCCGGCCTTGGGGCCGATATCGATGATGTAATCCGACGCATAGATAGTATCTTCGTCGTGCTCGACGACAATAATAGTGTTGCCAAGATCGCGAAGCTCGACCAACGTTTTAATCAAGCGGTCGTTATCGCGCTGATGAAGTCCGATCGTTGGCTCGTCAAGCACATAAAGCGCACCAACGAGACGCGAACCGAGCTGCGAAGCCAAACGAATGCGCTGCGCCTCTCCGCCCGATAGTGTATTGGCGCGACGGCTAAGCGACAAATAGTCGAGACCGACGTTTAGCATAAACTTGAGGCGGTCTTCGATTTCTTTCAACACCGCGCTCGCGATTTCACGCTCTTTGGGTGTGAGAGTCACGCCTTGCATAAAGTCATATGCTTCGCGGATCGTCATGCCGGTAAATGTGACAATGTTTACACCGGACTTTTTCCCGCCGAGGAAAACGTTGAGCGCTTCTTCGCGAAGTCTGGCGCCGTGGCACGTCTCACACGGATCAGTACCAAAAACATATTTCGTTCCAAGTCCATTACATGCCGGACACGCACCGTACGGAGAGTTAAATGAAAAAAGTCTTGGTTCAATTTCAGGAAAAACATAACCGTCTTCGGGACAAATGAGCTTGGCCGAAAGAAGAGTGTCCTCGAATTCCAATTTATTTTTTTCTGCCTTGGCCTTGTCTGGCTCTCCAACAACAATACGCACAAAGCCTTCCGATTCATCGATTGCGCGCTCGACAGCTTCCCCTAAACGCATCTCGAAATCCTCTGGCTTGTCAGCGAATTCATGCACGGCAAAACTGTCGACAAGCAAATCGATTTCATGCTTCTTGTTCTTAGAGAGCTCAATAGACTCTCGCAAGCTTTTCATGACGCCGTCTATGCGGATTTTTGTATACCCTTTGCCGAGGAGATCGTAGAGATACTGATAGTATTCACCCTTCCTACCGCGAACGACCGGCGAGAAAATATGTATTTGCGTATCGTTATATTCTTTTCCAAGGATTTTTTTAGTGCCGCCTTTTTTGGAAAGTTCGCGGACTTTGTTTTTTACGACCTCAGAAATCTCTTGGTTAGAGAGCTTCTTGATTTCGAGTCCAGAGATCGGACTATACGGCCGGCCGACGCGAGCGTAGAGGACGCGCAAGTAGTCGTAAATCTCGGTAATAGTTGCAACCGTCGAGCGCGGATTGTTCGAACGCGACTTCTGGTCGATAGAGATGGCTGGCGAAAGTCCCGTAATCTCATCGACGTCAGGCTTTGGCATTTGCGAGAGGAATTGGCGAGCGTAGGAAGAAAGCGATTCAACATAACGACGCTGACCTTCGGCGAAAATCGTATCGAAAGCAAGCGAAGACTTGCCCGATCCCGAAAGGCCGGTGAAAACCACCATCTTGTTACGTGGCATAGAAACAGACACATTTTTCAAATTATGTGTCCGTGCGCCCGTAACAACTATTTCGCCATAATCCGGCTTGTTGTCTCCTTTTTTTGTCATTTTGTATGACGATTGTAGCACCTTTTCCCCAGTTGACAAAGGTTTTGTGGTGTATTAATATGCGGGCAAGGTTCTTTTCACATGCTGATGAGTGCGCCGTGCCGCTGCGCCAAAATATGCAATCATCAAACATTAAACGGTAAAGGATACTGCCGTAAACCAAAAGGTCCAGAAAACACTTACACAAGACAGAGAAAATTGACCGCACATGCTAGACGAACTGTTGGTAAGCCTCGCGCTGTTTGCAATATGCTGCAGCTTCGTGGCGTGGAGAACGAGTGAAGTAAAAACCCCACAATCCGAGGAGGCATGAATACTGTAGCTTCATTGTGGGAAGAGTACTGCAACACAAGCGTCGTACTCTATGTCTTGAACTTCCTGGGAGCATTCGGACTCTTCTGGCTATACCGCGAGGGTAAACTGCAGTTGTATATCGTAGGGATACGAAATACATACTACCGCTTCGCAGGTAGAGCACGAGAGATCGTCACGTATCTCGTCAGGTAAAGAGTTTTCGTCCACCCGCCTAGCGCGGATGGATGGACCGGGGGCTTGAAGCCTTCGGACCTAAGGGGGCGTCTCGGGAGAGATGCCCCCTTTTTCTTTTTTTTATATACTCTGAAGCACCTTTATCTCATCACGCAGAATAGCCGCTGTCTCGAAATCAAGAACCTTCACCGCTTCGCTCATCTGACGCTCTTTCAATTTTATAAGCTTGGCTTTTTGAGAGCGACGCTTTTTCGGATCAGCAATCTCGAATACTTGGCGGTCGACGGCAAGCTCTCGCATGACCGCCTTGTCATGTTCGGACTCCATTCCTTCGGTAATATCTTTGATTGCTTTTGAAATACTCTTCGGCGTGATGCCATGTTTTTTATTGTACTCAAGTTGCTTCTCGCGACGACGTTCAGTCTCGGCCATGGCGCGCTCCATCGAGCCAGTGATTCTGTCAGCATAGAGAACTACGCGACCATTTACATTTCGCGCCGCACGTCCGATAGTCTGTATGAGCGACGTCTCTGAACGCAAGAAACCTTCTTTGTCGGCGTCCAAAATTCCAATGAGTGAAACTTCGGGAAGATCGAGTCCTTCTCGCAACAAGTTAACACCGACCAGGATATCAAACTCGCCTTTTCTAAATTTCGTTAGGATCTGGATGCGCTCGATAGTTTTAATGTCGCTATGCAAATATTCTGATTTTATTTTTCGATCTTTCAAATACGCCGCCAAATCTTCGGCCATCTTTTTCGTGAGCGTCGTCGCGAGTACTCGTCCCCCATTCTCGATCTCAGCCTCGGCCATATTGATGAAATCCTGCACTTGGCCAGGGAAATCCGCATCAAGGTTTTCAAGGATCGGCTTAACAATAATTGCCGGGTCAATCAGTCCCGTTGGACGGACAATCTGCTCGGCAACATTCTGACTCTCTTTGAGCTCAGTTTCTCCGGGTGTCGCAGAAACATATACAGTCTCGCCTACTCGCTCCTCGAATTCTGGAAACTTGAGCGGTCGATTATCCCGCGCACTCGGCAAGCGAAAGCCGTGTTCGATGAGGGTATCCTTGCGCGACTTGTCGCCAGCATGCATAGCATGAAGTTGCGGCAATGTTACGTGTGATTCGTCGATAAACGTCAAAAATTCTGGCTTGCCATCGGGCGAATGAGGAAAATACGAAAGTAGTGTCTCTGGCGGATCACCAGCGAGCTTACCCGAAAGATGCCTCGAATAGTTTTCGATGCCAGAGCAATAACCGACTTCGCGAATGAGAGCCAAGTCATAGTTTGTACGGCGCTTCAAGCGTTCAGCTTCGAGAACCAAACCATTTTTCTCCAAAACCTTTAACTGATCAGTGAGTTCTTGTTTGATTGATTTGATTGCGGCTTCTTTCTTGGCGCCATCTGTTAAAAAGTGTTTGGCTGGGAAAATAAAAATCTGCGGCGGATGCTCGAGGATTTTTGAACTGACAGGATCGATAAGAATTATGTCAGAGATAGTATCGCCTTCGAGCATAATTCGGTAAACAAAATTCTCGGATATTGGCATGACTTCGATCATGCTGCCGATGCTCCTGAACTGACCAGAATTAAGATCGGCATTCGTACGTTCGTAATGAATCGTAATAAGTTTTTGCAAAAGTTCCGTGCGCGAAACCTTGTCACCAGGCCGCAAGAATAGATTGCTCGCTTTGTATTCTTCTGGACTTCCCAATCCGTAAATACACGACACCGACGCGACAATGATCACATCGTCACGCGTAAGCAATGACTGTGTCGAAGCGTGACGCAAGCGATCGATCTCCTCGTTGATACTCGCATCTTTTTCTATATATGTGTCCGAATGCGGGATATATGCCTCCGGCTGGTAGTAGTCGTAATAAGAAACGAAATAATGCACGGCGTTGTCGGGGAAAAATTCCTTGAACTCTTGGGCGAGCTGCGCGGCGAGCGTCTTGTTGTGAGCAATCACGAGCGTCGGTTTTTGGACACGCTCGATAACATTGGCCATCGTGAACGTCTTGCCCGAGCCTGTCACACCCAAAAGCGTCTGTTTCCGGAGACCTTTTTTCAAACCCGAAACAAGCGACTCGATCGCTTTCGGTTGGTCGCCCGCGGGTTCGTATGAGGATTTGATCTTGAATTTCACAGACTGATTATAGCCATTAAGACAGAACTTGACAACTTGTTCAAGTAATTATAGTATGGCGAAAAACAACCGAACAATGGACAAAAAGAAGGTTCTTCTAGCCTTGGATAAGTACGCAAAGAAATTCCAAGAACTCGATGTTCTCCCTATTCCCTGCGAACTCGATCAATACATCACGAAAGACATGACGGATGTAAACCTGAGACACTGTCACGGTATGCTCGAAGACCTCCGTAAGCACGTAGAAGCTGGAAAGATGGAGAAGGCCTTCCGTTGGCTTGGATTCATCCAAGGCTGCCTTTGGTCGCACGGCATCTACACAATCGACGAGATGCGCTACGACAACATGTGAAAACGAAGAGCCCCTCACGGGGCTCTTTCTGCTTGCCCGTCCGTAGCTTTAGCGAAGGAGGGTTTTAACTGCCGTAATTTTTTGTGAATTCTTTCCTGAATTCGTCGAAGCGGTCTTCAAGCATCGCCGCACGGATATTTTTCACAAACGTATTGATGAAAAAGAGGTTGTGAATCGAGGCAAGACTGTTGGCGAGGATTTCTTTGCCGTGGAAAAGGTGTGCCAGATATGCTTTGGTGAAATTCTTGCACGTATAGCACTCGCAACCCTGTTCAATCGGCGTGAAGTCTTCACGGAATTGTCTGTTCATAATATTTATTTTTCCGCTCGCAGTATACAAGCTACCATTTCGTGCGATGCGCGTTGCGGTAACACAGTCAAAGAGGTCACAGCCATTTTCAACAGCGCCCAGGATATCAAGCGGCTCGCCGATGCCAAGCAAATGCCGCGGCTTGCCTTCTGGTAAAGATTCATTCACCCACGCGACCGCCGTGCCAATATCGTCTTTGTCGAATGAGCCGCCAATGCCGAAGCCGTCGAACTCATTCCCCTGCTCCGTTCGCATGTTCGCTAACGTCTCTGCCGACTCTTTGCGCAAATCCTCGTGTCGTCCGCCCTGTACAACGGCGAACAGCGCCTGAATATTTTCCGGATCGAGTTTCTCGTGCGCTTCGAGACTTCGGAGCGCCCACCTATGCGTCCGCTCCATCGCCTCGCGTTGGTAGTCGTAGCTTGCTTGCGGGCTCGTACATTCGTCAAAGGCAAAAATCATGTCCGCACCCAAATCCCACTGGATTTGCATCGAACTTTCAGGCGTAAAGCGATGTGTACTGCCATCTAAGTGCGATTTGAAGGTGACGCCGTCTTCGTCAATGATCGCAAGCTTGCCGTGGTTGTTCGTACCGCCGTCTTCGACAGGTTTCGTCTCGACGTCACCCTTGGCAACTTTTGAAACGCGTTCGCCAAAAGCGGCTCCGAGCGAGAAGACTTGGAATCCTCCCGAGTCGGTCATAGTGGGACCCTGCCAGTTCATGAACTTGGCAAAACCGCCTGCACGCTTCACGAGTTCACTCCCCGGTTGCAAATACAAGTGATACGTGTTCGCAAGTACTACCTGCGCGCCGATTGCGTCGAGCATCTCTGGAGTCAGACTCTTTACCGTCGCTTTCGTCCCCACTGTCACATACGCCGGCGTCTCAATCTGTCCATGCGGCGTCGTAATCACACCCGCTCGTCCGAGCTTGCTTCGCTCCGACGTAGTCTCTGACGAAGGCGAGCCAGAGAGTTTTTTAATTATTTCAAAACCGAATTTTTTCATAGATTAGATTCTCACCTCCACCCATCTCTCTTCCTGGATATTCACCGGGCTTTTCATAAGTACGCGTTTGAACGAATCACGCGCATCGAATTCAACTTTTCGAGCGACGCCGACGAGTGTGTTATCGAGCCCCGGATAGAAAAACATATCACCTTCGACAACGTCGACATCGCGCGCGACTTCAACTTCGAACGAGCCATTACCGAGTCCGCGCGCATTGAAAAACCGCCCAGTATTACCATACAGAACCTGCGTGATATTACCCGGCGTCGAATACATGAGGACCTTTGATGTCGCATTTTCTGTAGAGTCGATCTCGCCAATCAAGATATCGCCGTTCGCAAATACCAGCTGCTCAATCGCCACACCGTCGCTCGCACCACGATCTATGATAAGCGTGTCGTATGGCGTCTGATTTGGCTTGGATAAAATACCAGCAAGTATGACTGTGCGGCCTTCTGGTATGCGGTTCATGAGGGCTTTGAGCGACGCATTTTCGTTCTCGAGAGCGCGCGTGGATTCAAGCTCAATCTCGAGCTCTTTGAGCGCCTCTTTGAGCATAGTATTCTGACGAAAAAGCTCACGCTTCGAAGAAAATGTGTAAGACAAATAATCTTCAGCAAAATGTTCGGCTTGCCAGATTGGTGCGGCAATGCGCAACGCTAAAGGCGAAAGTCGAGCCAGAAAACCTTTTTGAAGCAAAATGAAAAAAACGATTACAAGAATTATGAGCACGACAACCGATCGACGGCGACGATATGTTTTAGCGAGGTGGTGATTCATACTGCGTATCTATGACTATGTCTTTGTACGCCGGCAAATTTTCCAATATAACACCGGTTCCACGAGCGACGGCAGTGATAGGATCTTCGGCAATATGCACAGGCATCTTGACCTTTTTCTGAAGCAGTTTGTCAAAACCCTTGATTAATGCGCCGCCACCAACCAAAACAATACCGCGATGCATAATGTCAGCCAAAATTTCCGGCGGCGTATTTTCCAAAACCTCTCGAACCCCATCAATAAGCGCATTGATAGACGGCGCCATGGCTTCACGTATATCTTCGTCATTAACTATAACGGCGCGAGGAAGCCCTGTCACCAAGTCGCGACCACGGACTTCGATTTCAATAGATTCATCCGTCGGCAAAGCCGAACCGATAGCTATTTTAATATTCTCGGCCGTCTTTTCACCAATCAAGAGCTTGAACTGGTCTTTGAAATAAGCGCTGATATCGGCATTCAAACGATCGCCTGCAATAGTAAGATTTTTCGACTGAACAATACCCCCGAGCGAGATGACTGCGATATCTGTCGTGCCGCCGCCGATATCCATGATCATAGAACCCACCGGATCGTGGATGGGTAGCCGTATCCCGACGGCGGCGGCTGTCGGCTCTTCTACAATGTAGACTTCGCGCGCGCCGGCATTTTTCGCCGCATCATAGACGGCGCGCGTCTCAACGCTCGTAATTCCCGAAGGTACGCCAATCACGACGCGCGGGCGAAAGAATTTCGGCGACATCTTTTCTATTTTATTTATGAGATACGCTAGCATCTCTTCGGTCACTTCAAAGTCTGAAATAACGCCGTCGATGAGCGGCCGGACTGCCTTGATGTGCGGCGGCGTGCGACCAAGCATCTGCTTTGCCTCGGCTCCGACCGCGACTATCTGTCCGGTCTTTTTGTTGACCGCCACAACAGACGGCTCTGAAATAACAATTCCCTTGCCTTTCAAATAAACAAGGGTATTCGCCGTACCCAAGTCTATGCCAATATCGTTCGAAAATAATTTATATAATCTTTCAAACATAAGATCGTACTTTTTCTACTGCGGTATCAAGGCGGATCATTTCGGCCTTGTCGCTGCGACGCTCTTTTAATTCCACCTCGCCAGCTTCGAGGGAACGCTTACCAACTACAATACGAAGCGGGATGCCGAGCAAATCGGAGTCGGCAAATTTCATACCGGCGGAAATATCACGATCGTCAAACAAAACCTCTAGACCTGCCGATGTAAATGCTTCGTATAGCTCTTCTGACCTTGCGCGTACCTCGGTATCATCACCGGCCGCAATCAAGTGCACCGCAAACGGCGCGACTTCTTTTGGCCAGATGAGGCCTTTATCGTCGGAAAGTACTTCAGCGATAGTCCCCATGATGCGCGACGGACCGATGCCGTACGAACCCATGAACACGTTTTGCTTCGCACCATTTTCGTCCGTGTAAGTAAGACCGAGAGGTTCGGAATATTTGTGTCCAAGCGTAAAGATATTGCCGACTTCGACCGCTTTGTGTTCGACCAATTTCTCGCGCGAAAGTCCAAGGCTCGACAACACTTCGTCATTTAAGACCTCGTGATTCACCGCAAGACCTGTTTCTTCATCGACATATATAACATCTTCGCCCGCAGATGTAAGAGTTTGAAATTCGTGAGAGTATTTGGCAAACGTACCACCAGAAGCAAATGTCATATACGTGAGGTGACCAATGCCGAGCCTATCATACACGCGCTTGTATGCTTTTTGGACTTCTTTGTAGAATGCATTGTGCTCTTCTTCGTTTTTGGCAAAAGAATACATGTCTTTCATCAAAAACTCACGGCCGCGCATGACGCCGGACTTGGCGCGTAGTTCATTGCGAAACTTCGCCTGAATCTGGTACGCCGCCACAGGTAAATCTTTGTACGACGAAATATGATTCTTCAAAATATCCGTCAGTGGTTCTTCGTGCGTAAAGCCAAGACCGAGCTCAGAATCGTTTTTTAATTTCGTCTTGAACCAGTTATCAACAACGTCATCGCTCCAGCGGCCAGCCGGCTTCCAGACTTCTGGATCCTGAAGCACGGTCAATTTGACTTCGAGTGCGCCAAGCCTATTCATCTCTTCACGGATGATATTCGAAATCTTATTCATGACGCGCAAGCCGAGCGGCAAATACGCATAGACGCCGGCCATTTCTTTGTGGACGAAACCGCCGCGGATCAAAAGTTCGGCATTTCGCGAAGCCTCGTCGGCCGGAGCTTCCTTGCGGGTCTTGGTGAAGAGTTTGGATTGTCTCATCCTGTTAGAAACAGGTCGCGGTCTTGGCGCTACCTCTTTGGTTATTCTTTATAATTTCCATTCGAATTTGTTCTAGTCCCGATACAGTAGTCTGCGACCGCGGTTTCTAACGGGACTCATGGGGTCTATAATACTCAAATTTGAGGCTTTTTCCTATGCTTGACTTATATATATGTTTATGGTATTATACAAGCAGAATCAAAAACGCCCAGATCATGAAAAAAGTTGGAATAGTACTTCTTGTCATCTGTACCATCCTCACCATATTGATCTCGATGAATCAACACGAGTTCATCGTGAACCTTAGCGAAACGGCCGCAGAAACCTTCATCGACTTTGCTGCCGTCTTCGGGGGGTGTGGACTCTTTTTTTGGTTCGTCCTGAGCCGATTCGTCGAACCAGAAGCGAGGTGACACAGAGCATGGTAATCTGAAAGCCAGAGGCCCCGGACCAGTTCCGGGGCTTTCGCTTTCTCGCCTCGCCGAAGCCTTGGCCAAGGCGGGTACAAATAAAAAGTGAGTGGAGGTTCGACCTCTACTCCACCCCATAGGCCAGGCCTATGGGGTAATTAAAAACATAACACTTTTCTGCGATCGCTAGAATCTGTCACATTTTGAATTTTAAATCTGACACTTTTACGCGATAGCATGGGTTTGTCAGATTTAATGAAAACAAAAAGCCGCCCCGAGAATACGGGGCGGCTCTCTCTACGCGACTTCTCGCACAGGGTACTTGAGCGCAATCACGAGGCGCATTGCGTCGGACTGAACCTTGGCAATGTAAGAGTGCCAGCCCTTGTACTTCTGAATGACGTCGAACACTTGAAGAGCAACTTTCGGGTCAGGATTCGTACCCAGCACTCGTTGAAAGAATCCGGCGATCGTTTGGATAGTTTCGTAGCGCGTGAACGGGAAGAAGGGATCATTGCGCTCCTGAAGTTTAGCTACGGCTTCTTTCACCATCCCAAGGACTTGATCTACGTGCCAGAGTGCATTTTCACCGGCATAGGTTTTGCAACTCACGAGTTTGAAAACCATCTCATCAACGACCGGCAGATCAGCGTAACAAGCCTCCCCTTTGAGCGCGCTCAGCATACTGATGAACATATCGCTATCATGCGACAGCGACACGTACTTCTTGCGCAGTGCCACATATTCGGGGTCAGTCATCCTGCCTGTGAGAATCTTGGCCAGCTCTTCAGCGGTCTCATTGTCAGCAAGGATCTTCTCGAACGCCTTTCGTTTGACCTCAGGACTCGCGTCCTTGGCATAATGGATCTGCCATAACTTACCCATGTTTCTTTCGTTCTCGACATCGGTCCAGAGCGTTGAGTGAAGCTGCTGCTTGAGACTCTCTTTCAAGTGCTCAAGCCCATGATGGTCTGGTAGCTTCTCGAGCATCTCCCGCAGCACGTTCGAACTGGCATCCCTTCTCTTTTCATTAACCGTGCCCTTTATCTGCTGGATTACAGCTCGCTCCGTGCCAAGTTGTCTTTGGCGAGAGTTATTGCATGACTTCAAAAGTGACACTTGGCCACCAAGGTCGTCGCCCGAAGCTGCAATAGCTTCAAGAAAAACTTCCCTGGTCCTCTGATCAGTCATTTCGTTCATAGCGCTGATATCATTCGATCTGCCGAGACCGAATTCCTTGTCCCTTTCTGAAAGGGCTTGCAATCCACCTCGGATCGAAGCCAAGGTCGCAAGATCTCTTGTCTCCTGGAGCAATTTTTCGACCTCTGATTTCTCAGGGATCTTGATGTTGAGGGCCGTGACTACGGCACTGAACGGCCTCCCGAGCTCTTTGGCTGCGACTAGGCCTTTTGCGAACGTATTGACGCTCGTTTTCATGGAACATTCGTTTTTTACCGGCCGGAATTGGACGGTATTTACCCCGACTCTACTCCCCCACGCCGCCCTTGTCAAACAGGCATTTTCGTGTAATATGTGTTGGTCTGTAACAAATCTAGCTAGTCACTGGATGCTCTGGCCCGGAAACGAGCCTGAGTCAAACGGGAGCCACTTATATAACCGGCCCCCGTGCAGACGACACTTTTATATGTCCAATACAATGGAAGCCCTGCTAGCCGCCGGCGCGCATGTCGGTTATTCAAAAACCCGACGCCACCCGTCCGCCAAGCAGTACGTATTTACTACCAAAAATAACACCGACATCATCGACCTTTCGAAAACCGAAACGATGATGCAAAAAGCACTCGCGTTTGTAAAAACGCTCGGTGAAGAAAAAAAGACGATTCTCTTTGTTTCAACAAAGCCGGAATCTAAAAAAATCGTCGAGGATGCGGCTATCGCTCTTGGCATGCCGTATGTAGAAAACCGCTGGATCGGCGGCACGCTGACCAACTGGAAAGAGATCAAGCGCCGCATCGACGTCTTGCTCGATTTGAAGATGAAGAAAGAAAAAGGCGAGCTCGCAAAATATACAAAAAAGGAACAGTCTGACTTTGCCCGCCAGATCGAAAAAATGACCCGCAATTTCGGCGGTATTACTACGATGACCAAAAAGCCTGACGCTGTCTTTATTGTAGACGTCCGCAAGGAAAAGATTGCACTTTCAGAAAGCGCCATGACACACACGCCGGTTATCACGCTCTCGAACACCGACTGCGACATGACAGGCATCGACTACCCGATCGTCGGCAACGACGCCGCCAAGACAAGCATTGCATTCTTTGTTGGAGAAATTGTCAAAGCGTATCGCGGGTAATCGTGCGTCTGATATAATAAGAGCCTCTTAGTATTTAGACGTTCATTATGATAACTACCGAACAATTGAAGGTGTTGCGCGACGAGACTGGAGTGTCAGTCATGCAATGCAAAAAAGCCCTCGAAGAAGCCGGCGGCGATATGGAAAAGGCCCGTGTCATCCTAAAGAAAAAGTCGGGTGATGCCGCTGCCAAAAAAGCTGATCGCGAACTTGGAGCAGGACTTATAGTCACCGCCCAAAACGGCACAAGCACGGCCATGCTAACACTTCTGTGCGAAACCGACTTCGTAGCAAAAAATGCCGACTTCGTAGCTCTCGCTAAGCAGCTTGCAGACATGGCAATGAATGACGGCGAAGACGCCATGCGCGCAGCCGCACCGGAACTCATTGGTGTCGCTGTTCAAAAGCTTGGCGAAAATATAAAGGTTGGCGAAGTGACAGTTGTCACGTCCGAAAACGCCGGTACGTACAATCACAACGGACAATTTGCGGCCATCGTCGTCCTGAAGGACAAGAACGACGAGCTCGCTCGCGATATTGCCATGCACACTACAGCTATGCGTCCAGCATATCTCTCTGAGGCCGACATTTCTGAGGAAGCAAAGACCGCAGCCAAAGAAATATTTGCCAAAGAGGTCGAGGAACAGGCCGCTGGTAAGCCAGAAGAGATGAAGGCAAAAATATTGGAAGGCAAGTTAAATGCTTATTTCAAGGAACAGGTCTTGTTAACACAGGCATTCATCAAAGATCCGTCAAAGACTATAAGCGCCCTCTTGTCAGAAAACAAAACGTCTATCGAAAGCTTCAAGCTCGCGCAGATATAAAAACCATATGGATGTCTCGATTATAATATTTCTCGGATCGCTCATCGGTATCATCGGCATGCTTGTATTCCAATACCGCAAGCTCAAGGCCTCTGGCGGTCTCGACGGAACCGAGCCGCGTGCGCTTTCGTACGAGACATTCAAGACATTCGGTAAAAAGCTTTCGCGCTTGTGGTTGATAGCGCTTCATGGTACAGCAGTCATCGGTACCCGCGCCTGGGCCCGAACGACGCACTACACTAGCGCGACACTCAAAAAGGGCTTGAAAAAGATAGAAGATCGCATAATGCAGGCAGAACGCTCGGCGGCAACCGGCGAGCGTCGCAGTCAATCGGTCTTTTTGACAACGATCAAGACATACAAGCACGAGATCAAAAAGCTCCAAGGCCGCGCCGAAGAAGAATTGCCACGACCAAGAGGAGAGGCGTCAAATATTGACGACAAGGCACAGATAAGTACTATAGAAGAACCTTCTTCGGAAGGTACGCCGGAATAGCTCAATGGTAGAGCAACTGTTTTGTAAACAGTAGGTTGCAGGTTCGAGTCCTGTTTCCGGCTCCAAGAAAAAAGAGAGCGGCCCTAAATTATTAGGGCCGCTCTCTTTTTTGCACTCTCCTATTCGCTCGTAGTTGCGGTATTTTTGATAGGAGATGATTTAGCTGCGGTTGTTGCAGTAGCGTCCTCGGTCTCTTCTTCGGCGACTACAAACACGTCAGGCACTATAGCCTGAATGTCTTCAAATTCCTGCAAGCCGTAGTAGACCTGGCCGTTGACGATAAGAGCCGGCAAGCGCTCAGGTTCTTTGACTTTATATATATTGATGAGAGCATCCATAGCCGAGAGATCTAGATTGTAGTCAAAAGCGTAAACGCGCACGTCCGGATAGTCTTGGCGAATATCTGTCAGTATGTAGCCCTGTTTCTCGCACTCGCGACAGTCTTCCTTGTTGGAATAGAAATATATTATGTTGGTAGTTTGCAGGTCGCACTTGTCTTCGGCCTTTTTCATGAGCAAGTAGTCTTTGATCTGCAAGAGCGAGTAATATTTGCGAAGACTTAAACGCTCCTGCTCGGAACCTATTGATTGGTTTTCAGAAAATTCTATCTTTGCCGCCAAGTCATTGAGCTCTTGCGAAAGTATGCTGTCGTCGACATTTGTACAGGACAGTTCGGCGAGCAAGTCATACTGTGTTTCAGACGAAAGGATATCGATAGCGATTGTGTTTTCAATGCGCCTTATCTCTTCTATTTTCTTATTGTTGAAGAAGTTCGACAGGTAAAAAGCCGAGCCGAACAAAAACGCGGTGATAAAAAATGCTACAACGTAACGCTTCCACTCTTTTGATTGATTCTGCATATGCTTAACTTAGTTATCTCCAAGCAACGCTCTTTCTGATGAGCGAATTATAAATGGCCTTCATGATCCAGAAAGGCGCGACGACCGAGAATACTATCATGAAAGGTACGGTATAACGATCGAGCCCGTACTTACCCGTCACCATCTTGCGACCTATTACCATGGCAACAACGAGAATCGAATACATGATAATAAGAACAAACGTATTACTGCTGGTCGAGACGAAGAATGGGTCGAACGTCCCGAACGAAAAGTCAAAACCTGTCGCTCCTATACGTTCTATGTTTTTTCCTGCCGCCATAGCTGTCTGGTACAAAAAGAGTGACAAGACGTACGGGGCGGCAACTATAGATATAACACCAGCCGGCACAGAAAACAACGAAAACGCGCCATACTTTTTCTTGAACATGATGCCGCGATAATCCCAGGCATTCATTATAAAGCCGTATATCCAGCGCAAACGCTGTTTGTATAATTTCTTGACGGTATTTGGGACAGTCGTATAGACAAAGGCGTCCTCGCACTGGTCGATTTTCATATGGTTCGACTGCATGCGGAAAGCGATTTCCATGTCTTCGGTATTGTGTGCGGCGCGGAAGTAACCTATTTTCTCGAAAACTTCGCGGCGATATATCGAAAACGGCCCTGGCGTAACATAGTTTGCATTGAGCAATCCCAATATTTTCTTCCTGAAAACTGCCCAGTCGTATTCAACACGCTGAACTATCTGCATAAGCCCGCGGGGATGATGCACGATGATCGACGGACAAACGGCCATGTTTGAAGCATCGCGTTCGAAATAAGTCATGATGCGGCGCAGTGCTTGAGGGTCGACAAACGAGTCGGAGTCAAGGCAGCCGACAAATGGTGTTGTGGCGCGTTCTAGGCCATAGTTAACGGCAGTGTGTTTGCCGCCGTTTTCCTTGTGGATTGCGGTAATCTGCGGATGCGAAGCAAATTCTTGCATGATAGCCCAAGTATTGTCGGTCGAACCGTCGTCGACTAAAAATATTTTTAGCGACTCGGCAGGATAGTCGAGGGCAAGAAGTGACTCGACGGTACCGCGAAGTGTTGTCTCTTCGTTCCAGGCTGGAACCATAATTGTTACACCTGGAAAGGCAGACAAGGGCGTGACGCCTTCTCTTTTCTTGATTTCTTTCCTTTTCTCTAGGAATGTTATGAGAAATACGACCTGGACGTAGGTCGAAATAAAGGCTAGAAAATAAAGGATTATTTCAGATATGGTCCCCATTGGTATGACTATACTAGCATTTTGGGGGTCAAAATACAACGGAAAGCGCCGCCCCTGCGGGGCGGCGCTTTCATAGAAATTCTATTTACCAGATTACATCTTTTGACCAGACGTGGTGCAAGTTTTGCATCCGCAAGAGCCAAAAGCGACAACTGCTGCCGAAATACCCACAAGGAGATAGATAACACCTTCGAGAACCATCCAATTTCCGAAAATTAGATTGACGACATTCCAATTCATGCCACCGAAGAGCCACCCAAGACCGACGAGGCCCCAATTCAAACCGCCGACGATAAGCAACACCCAAGCTAATTTTTTCATGTATCTAAATTTAACTTAATTAATAAAACTACAGACCTTTAGGGTTATTATACCACCGCTAAAGGCATGACAAGCATTATTTGTTGACAAGTGTGTGGAGAAAATATAGATTCTTAGGAAATAACAAACCACATGGACACGCTGTATGGCCTTTCATTTGAAACGAGGGGCGCAAGGCCTGTCCCTACGCTCATTATAAGCATCAAGCGAGAACAAGGACACAAGTTCATGGAGATCCTCCGGAACATGACCCAGCGCGAGCCGGGCGAAAAGAAGGAGAGATATCTGAAAGAATCCTCTCTCCCCTTCAACCTCGAAAACGGCTTTGGTCACGGAAAGTGCGGCACTATCGAAACGGACAATGAGAAGATCCGATTCGTCTTTCGGCTCGCGAGGAAGACCATGCGAGAAACGACAGCCACGATCTCGAACCTTCTCTTCTGCCTTTCTATACAATTGGAGGACCACTATCGAGTCGTCGACGAGGATCAGCAACTATTCATACTCTCGACAAGCTATCTCGGCAGCGACCACTATTCTCATGCCGTGACAGGATACTCGTCCCCGCGGTTTAAGAAGTGGCTCGACGATTATTTCGAGAGCCATCCGAAGGTCAAGGCTGGAAGAGACATATTCGCACCGGTAATCACTCGCCTGCCGCACAGCTTTATCGAGGCCCTGACTCTCGCCTGTAGGAAACTCTTTGACAGAGCGCTTTGGAGCGAGGGAGTCGGTGCGCATATCCGAGAAGACCAGCTCTTCTCATTCCGGTGTCCGGGAAATGCGGCAAGTGCCGGAACATACCCGAACGAGCAAGGTATGATCAGCAGCCACAACGTCTGGGCTCCGGAGATGCAACTGACCCTTCTGACTGGACTCTTCTCACTCTTCGAGTTCATCCAAAAGTACCCCGATGCGAAAAGCGCCCCGTAAAGGGCGCTTTTTTGTTCCGATTAGTATTATTCTGCGAGAAATTTATCAACTTCTTCCGAAAATCTGTAAACTAGGTTCATAGAAAGTATGATCCCTAAACTTTCATTCTCATCTGAACTTACCATTGTAGGTATACCCAGCATACATCCTTTATCATCCACAGCGAGGCCACCTGAATTTCCATTACTAATTTTGGCCGAGGTGTATATTAGATCAAAATCTTCAGAGAAACTGCTGACCACACCGTCAGTAATTGTTAATGAGTAACCTCCGCTTATTTGCGGATATCCAAAAACTCTAATAGGCTCACCAAGTTTTACATCTTCCAATTCGCATCTCAGAGAATCATCAAATACTGGAAATTCTCTAGGGTAGTCTCCTAATTTAGTAAAACCATCGTCATCCAACAAAGCATCGTATATTTCAAGATAAGCGATATCGTAATCATCACTTAGCCCCGGAATAACTATAGGTTGTGCGAGATAAAATTCACTTGGTTGTCCAGATATAGGGTCTGGGAGAATGATTATACATCCTTCATCTGGAACATTTAGATATTCCTCTGACTGTGGTATCACATGCGAGTTTGTAATAATAATTCCCTCAGCGGTCAAGATTGTTCCGGATCCGCCAAACACTTCTTCGGTAGTTACATCCTCGCATGAAATATTGACTACAGATGACGCAATTTTATTAGTTAAATCGCTAGTAAATGTACTTTCCGCACTATCAACCGCGTTAGTTGCCTTTTCTCGGGCAGAATCAAGTGAAACTAAAATAATTGAAGAAAATATTCCTATTAAAGAAATAATGAATACTACCAGGGCTGCGATGTTCCAACCTCTTTGTTTCCGCTTAAACTTTTCAACATCTTTAGATTTAAATTTTTTCCATGCCCACTCCCGACCCTTAATTCCAAGTATTATTGCAATAATAAAATTTACATAAGGAATAAAAGCCAACAATGAAAACCAAAGCTTATGACTTATGCCCCACAGTGGAGCAAATGCAAACGCACCCCAACTCCATCCTTTTACACCTTTTGGTATTTCGTTATAATTTCCAATACTATTACCGCACCCTTTACAGAATTTTTCACCTCCATCTAATTTATTTCCGCAATTCCTACAAAACATATTAATCAAACTAATTTATACCCACAACTACCGCAATACTTAGATTCTACCGATACATTAATACCACAAAATGAACAAAAATTATTTTTATTTGGTTCACCAGGCGGTTTTTCCTTTTCTTTATTATCTAATACCTCAGGCAATACATTATCAACTTGCATGGGTTCACTATTATTTAAATCCTTCCCGGATGGCAACTGTTCATTTTCTTTTACAAGTAATTTGACTTCCTTTATTTGATCACTCTTTAGCCTAATACCATATTCACAAATCGGACAAGTTAAAAAATATTTGATTGAGTAAGGTATGATGGGTATAAAAAATAGAGTAAACCAAGTTATAGTTCTTAATGGCGTCCAAAAACCTTCATTGTGGCAATGACTACAGGTAACTGGGAAACTTATTTTGAAAACTTTTTTTGTTACAAAACCCCAACCAAAAATAATCATAAGTGCGAAGGATTAACTTTTGAGCAGTAGCTTAGTCAAAGTGTAACATGAACTGTTAAAAACTAATCAAAATGATTCCTCAATCGGATGATCTTTTCGTTCTGACGAAGCTTCTCGTGGACCTTGGCTTCGATCTGACGAATACGCTCACGCGTGACACCAAACTCGTGGCCGACTTCTTCGAGCGTGTGCTGAATACCGTCTTCGAGTCCATAGCGCATCTCGAGGATTTTCTTTTCTTTCGGCGAGAGCTCGTTTAGTACTTCGCGAATCTGATCAGAGAGAATGCGCTGAGCGGATTCTTGATCAGGGCGCATGATTTTGTCGTCGGCAATAAATTCGCCGAGCGTTGATTTGTCTTCGTCGTCACCAATCGGCTTTTCAAGTGAAGCCGTTGTCTGACTGATCTTTTCGATGACATGGACTTTGTCGACTTCAACACCCATTTCAGTCGCAATCTCTTCGGCAAGCGGCTCACGACCAAGATCTTGGAAAAGCCTTCGATAAACCTGTTTGTATTTTGAAATAGTCTCGACCATGTGAACAGGAATACGAATAGTTCGGGATTGGTCGGCCAAGGCGCGCGTAATGGATTGGCGGATCCACCATGTTGCGTATGTCGAGAATTTGAAACCTTTTGACCAGTCGAATTTTTCAACGGCCTTGAAGAGGCCAAGATTTCCCTCTTGGATAAGGTCAAGAAGTGTTAAGTCAGAGGAACGACCGGCATATTTTTTGGCAATAGAAACTACGAGACGTAGGTTGGCGCGCGCGAGCAAATTTTTTGCTTCGTCGTCACCAGCTTCGATACGCTTTGCCAAATCTTTTTCTTCAGAAGCCTTGATGAGCGAATACTGCCCGATCTCCTTTAGATACATTTGGATAGAGTCTCGACCCTTTTTATCCTTGGCGTAACGATCGACGGCTTTTTTATCATTCGCATCAATATCAAGCAGATTGCCGCTTTCTATGACGTCAATGGACGACTCCATGAATTTTGCATACAAATCGTCGAGCAAGATGACGTCGGTCTCGATATCCGGGAAAGTTTTCAAAATTTCATCGTAGGTAATGAAGCCACGCTTTTTGCCTTTGACGACCAAACCCTCTATTTTTTCACGGATAGCAGCCGCCTTTGTGGTCTCTTTTGCCGCTGGCTTTGTGGCTGCTTTTTTGACGGGAGCCTTGGCGGCAACGCCAGTCTTTTTTAACGCCTTAACAGGCTTTTTTGCCACCTTTTTAGGCGATTTTTTAACGGCTTTATTGGCTTTTTTTACGACCTTCTTCGCAGCTTTTTTTACGACCTTCTTGGAGATTTTTTTCTTGGACATGTCGCTTAGTATACGCTATTTTTAAAATTTGTGAAGATGGCGGCTATTCTTGATCGCAGCCAAGCGTTCGGAGAGTTTTTGATAGTCAAGCGCGCAATTTTCTGCCTCTGTGTCGTGACCAGCACGCTCGGCGGCAGCCAAACGCTTCATAGTGTCATCAATTTTCTCACGCAGATATTCTTCTTCCAAATTGACTAGCATTTCGCGGCGAGCGTCATATGGTACGCCGTCCTCGCCAAGAGCCACCAGTTCAAACGAGAGTTCGTGGCGAAGCGGTGCGAATTTTGCACCAAGCTCGGCGAATTTCTCTTCGCCCATCATGCCTGCGAGTTCGGCCTTGATGACCGGGTCCTCGGAGCTGCCATAAAACAGCGCGAATAATTTCCGCTCGATCTCCTCACGACGCCTTTTCACTTCCTTTGGAGGTCCAACCTCCAAAGTAGACTTTTGTATTGGACGAATTTGCCCGAGATCACGCCAAAGCGGCGCCTCGGGAAGCGATGTTATCTCGGCTATACGTTTTATGAAAAAAGCTTTTTCGGTTTCGGTTGCAAGCGTGGCGACACTTGGCAAAATATCTCGCGTAACCGCAATGCCAAGCGACCGTTCGTCTTTGGCGGCGCTAGCAGCCTTGCTAGCCAAAAATTCGATAAAATGTGTCGCCCCGCGAAGCAAAGCAGCGAACGCCTCCTTGCCGCCAGAGCGGATTATGTCGGCTGGGTCTTTGCCCGACTCGGGTGGTATGGAAATGACTTTAACATCCATACCAAGCCCGAGCGCTATGTCGGCCGACCGTCTTGCGGCTCGAACACCAGCATCATCGCTATCGAAACATAGGACCAATTTGTCAGAAAGTCTTTTTATGAGTCCTAGATTGTTGACACCATTCGCACCTTCGGTTGTGTCGGATAAAGCTGTGCCCGACACACCGACAGAATTGCGAAATCCTGCCTGATGCAACATAACAACGTCAAACTGACCTTCGGCCAAAATAGTAAAGTCGTATTTTCTGACATGATGTTTGGCCTTATCAAGCGCAAACAAAACTTCACTCTTTCGAAAGAGCGGCGTGTCGGGAGAATTAACATATTTGGCGGACTTTTCATCTGGATGCAATATTCTGCCAGAGAAAGCTATGACCCGCCCAGCAGTATCGCAGATCGGAAACATAATTCTGTCACGAAATGTGTCATAGATTCCCTTCTCTGTTTTTTTGCCAAGACCGGCAACGACAATATCCTTGTCAGAAAATTTTTTTGACAAGACTTCGTATAAATTTCTCCAACCCGACGGCGCAAAACCGATACGAAATTCTTTGATTGTTTTTTCTTCGAGTCCGCGATCAATTAAATATTTTTTTGCTTCGGCATTCGCTTCGAGTGATTTTTCGAAAAACGCGCAGGCGTCTTCCATCGCTTCGAGCAGCCTGTCGCGCTCCTCGGAAACTTTTGGATCGACGCGGGTGAGCTGCACCCCAGCCCGGTCGGCCAACACCTTCAACGCGCCGCGGAAATCTACGCCTTCCATTTCTTGGACAAACGTGAACATATCGCCGCCCTTGCCTGTCGAGAAGCAGTGGTACAAACCCTTGTCCGGCGAGACAAAAAACGACGGTGTCTTTTCGCTCGTAAAAGGAGACTTCCCTTTGTAGCTCTTGCCGGCCGGCGTCAATTTCACGTACGCAGAAACCACGTCCAAGATATTTAGCCGATCCTTGATCTGTTCGACAGGGGTCATGTCACCCATTCTATGTGATTTACTGACAAACGAAAAGGGCCCCAGATTGGGGCCCTTTTTACGGATCCGAGAACAGACCAAACCCTTGGCTCAGTGTGGATGGCGCGGCAAAGGCGAATGTGACGCTTTCAAGGCCTGATGCCTTGATAAGCTCGACGGACCTTTCGATCGCGCCCTGCTTGATCACTCCGGGGCACACGTCGTCATCGAACTCTTCTTCGATGCTGGGCGGCAAGACTATGGTCATCGTCTGAACATGTTTTAGCGAAGCGCGCCCAAGAAGCTCTTGCATAACTTCTGTAAACGAGATCTTTGTTGAGCGCCACAAGAAGATTGTGTACTCCCTATGGCCAGGCAATGCACTCGTAACAGTATGCAATGGTGCAACATCGAGAGGATTCCCCTCCCATGGAGTCTGGTCGATGATCCTCGTGATGAAAACAGCGTAATTACTTCCGCGTGGCTGATCTTTCGGCCTGTCGCTATCGATGAATTTGACTTTCAGTTTAGCCATTTTTGTTCTGTTTTGTTTTCCCGAAATTATCACGCAAGGCGGGAAAAGTAAAGCCGCCACTTCGAGCGGAGCACGTAGTGCTGCAAAAAGGCACTGCGCAGGAAAAAACCGCCCATCAAGGCGGTTTTTTCCGAGCATAGCGGCCGGCGTTTACAGCCGGAACGCGCGTCTTTTTGCAGCACTATGTGCGAAGCGTCGCTTAGTCTTTGTACGACGGCAAATCCATCGGCGTGTCTTCGTATTGGTCGAGGTGTTTGTACTCGCCACGGAATCCTGTACCAGCCGGTATGAGACGTCCGATGATGACATTTTCCTTGAGGCCACGAAGATTGTCGATGCCGCCCTTGATCGCATTGTTGATGAGAACACGGTTTGTGTTCTGGAACGACGCGGCCGAGAGCCATGACTTGGTCGTGAGCGAAACGTCGGTAATACCACGAACAATCGGTTCAGCGATGGCACCTTTACCACCAGCTGTAATGACCGCCTTGTTCTCGATTTCAAATTCAACGCGTTCGACGACTTCGTTCGGCGAGAACATGCTATCACCAGGATCAACAACTTTGAGACGTGAGAACATTTGGCGAACGATGACCTCTAGGTGTTTACGCGCGATCGGAGCACCCTGAAGCTCGTAGACCTTGTTGATCTCATCGATAATGTAATTTTCAGCCAATTCCTTGCCACCATGCTTGAAGATCTCGCCGATCTTGGCCGAACCGTCGGTCAAGAGTTCACCTTTTTTGACTTTGTCTCCAGCTTTGACGAGCGGCAAGCGTCGGAATGGTACCGGATATTCTATTTCGTTGGTCTTGCGATCACCTTTTGAGTCTGACAAGACTTTGATGAAGCGGTCCTTGCCCTCTTCGCGAATCTCCAAAACCTCGCCGTCCGTTTCAGAAACGACAGCAGGATTTTTCGGGTTGCGGCGTTCGAAGATTTCTTCAACACGAGGCAAACCTTGGGTAATGTCGGTTCCGGCGACGCCTCCGGCGTGGAAGGTACGAAGAGTGAGCTGCGTACCAGGTTCACCGATAGCCTGTGCGGCAATAATACCGACAGCTTCACCCTGCTTGACTCCGGCCGAACGACCAAGATCAAGTCCGTAACATTTCTGACAAACACCGTGGGCAGTCTCGCAAGTCAAAACCGAGCGGACTTTGACTTCTTTGACGCCAGCAGCATCGATAGCGGCAGCCATGTCTTTGTCGACGAGCGCACCGCGCTTGCCGATTACAGCGCCAGTCGCATCTTTGACGTCTTCGACAAGCGTACGGCCGAAAACGTTTTTAGCGAGCGGAATCTCAAGTCCAGAAATATTCTCAGCGCGAGCGATCTTGAAGTTCTTGGTACCGCAATCTTCTTCGCGAATCACGACGTCTTGCGAGACATCGACGAGCCTGCGGGTTAGGTAACCGGCCTGAGCAGTCTTAAGCGCGGTGTCAGCGAGACCTTTTCTGGAACCGTGGGTTGTAATGAAGTATTCAAGCGGAGACAAACCTTCTTTGTATGACGGAATAACTGGGAAGTCGATTGTGCGTCCTGCTGTGTTAACGATAAGACCCTTCATGCCGGCCATCTGAGAAAGCTGAGCGATCGTACCGCGAGCCTGTGAATCGAGCATGTCTTTTGTCGGGCCATTTTTCTTGAGAGTATCAGGCAAGAGTTTATTGATATCTCCCTTGGCAGCTTCCCAGACAGCAATTGTCTTCTGCGTTTTTTCTTCTTCGGAAAGCAAGCCCTCTGTCCACTGTCCCTGGATTTCGGCGACTTTCTTTCGAGCGCCCTCGATAATCTTTGGCTTTCCTTCTGGAACAACAACGTTGTCGATACTCCAGCTAATACCTGACTTGGTCACGTATTTGTAACCGAAAGCCTTGATAGCGTCCAACACATGAGGCGTCTCATCGACACCGTATTTAACGATGACTTCGTCGACAAGGCGCGAGAGGCGCTTCTGTGTCATTTCTTCATTGACGAATGGGAAATCTTTCGGGAGCGACGAGTTGAACATGAGGCGTCCGACAGTCGTCTCGAAGAGATTGCCGCCAAATTTGTTGTAGCGAGCCGAATCGGTCGGCAACACCTTTATCTTCGCGCGGAATGAAACTTCGCCGTAGTCATAGGCAGTCATAGCCTCGTTCGGTGAAGCAAAGTATTTACCTTCGCCCTTTTCACCTTCAACAGATTTGGTCATCCAGTATGCGCCCAAGACTATGTCCATGCGAGGGTGCACGATCGGGTTACCATCCTGTGGTTTCAAGAGGTTTTTGTTCGACGCCATTAAGTCGCGAGCTTCGGCTTGTGCAGCGTCAGTCAACGGCAAGTAAACGGCCATCTGGTCACCGTCGAAGTCAGCGTTGAAAGCCGAACAAACAAGTGGATGTACCTGGATAGCTTTACCTTCGATCAAGACTGGGTTGAACGCCTGGATACCAAGACGGTGAAGCGTCGGTGCGCGGTTTAGGAGCACGTATTTGCCCTGAATAACCTCTTCGAGGATGGCCCAGACTTCGGCGATACCTTCTTCGATCAATTTGTTCGCGCCGCGAATATTGAATGCGAGTTCGCGTTCCAAGATCTTCGAAATGACGAATGGCTTGAAGAGCTCGAGCGCCATCTTCTTTGGCAAACCGCACTGATTGAGCTTAAGGGTCGGACCAACAACGATGACAGAGCGACCAGAGTAGTCAACACGCTTACCGAGCAAGTTCTGGCGGAAGAGTCCTTGTTTTGATTTCAAGTTATCCGACAGCGACTTGAGCGCGCGCTTCTGTGTCTGGTTCATCGCCGCATCGGATTTGGCGATCGAGTTGTCGACGAGAGCATCGATAGCTTCTTGAAGGATGCGTTTTTCATTGCGCAAGATAACGTCAGGCGCATTGATCTCGACGAGTTTTTTCAAACGATTATTACGGTTGATGACACGGCGGTACAAGTCATTGATATCAGATGTCGCGTGACGGCCGCCTTCGAGCGCAACCATTGGTCGCAAGCCTGGCGGAATGACTGGTAGATTTTTGATGAACATCCATTCAGGGCGGACCTTTGAAGTGATCATCGAACGGATGATACCTAGGCGCTTTTTGTATTTGACCTTGTCGAGCGCACCGGCGTTCTCGATGAGAAGCTCGGTTTCAGCACGCACCTTCTCCAAGTCCATGTTCTTGAAGATATTGTAGATAGCTTCAGCACCAATAGAAGATTCGAATGCTGCGCCGTAACGCAAACCGTAGTGATGGTATTCGACTTCGGACAACACTTTGCCGACAACAATCTCGCCGAGTTCACGCTTGGTATTAGCGAACATTTCCTTCAAACGTTCACGTGTCTCTTCGTCCTGAGCCGACTTAACTTTGGACTTGTATTCGCTTTCCAAATCCTTGATGATACGCTTCTTTTCTTCTTCGTTTACTTTGTGAATGATGTAACCGGCAAAATAGACGACCTTTTCGAGATCTGTAAGCGTCATATTAAGAAGGACACTCATGCGAGACGGCACGCCGCGCAAGAACCAAATGTGTGCAACAGGTGTTGCAAGCTCGATGTGGCCCATACGGTCACGGCGAACTATGGCTTTGGTGATTTCAACTCCGCACTTTTCGCAGATGATACCTTTGTACTTTACACCACGATATTTCTTGCAGTAACACTCGAAATCCTTTTCTGGTCCAAAGATACGTTCATCGAAGAGTCCTCCGCGCTCGCTACGGCCAGTACGGTAGTTGATGGTTTCTGGTTTCTGGATCTCGCCGTATGACCATTCGGCGACCTTTTCCGGGCTCGCCAACATGATCTGGATCCTATTGAAGTCTCGTGATTCCAAAATTTTCATAGAGATATATGGATGAGTGTTAGTAATTGCCTTCCTTTAAGTCGATATCAAGCGAAAGTCCGCGCAAGTAGTTGAGCATGACCTTGAACGATGCCGGAAGATTCGGCTCGCGAATCTTTTGGCCCTTGATAATCGAATCGAATGCCGACGAACGACCCATTATGTCGTCAGATTTGATAGTGAGCATTTCGCGAAGCGTGTGCGCAGCACCGTAGCCTTCCAAAGCCCAGACTTCCATTTCACCGAAGCGCTGACCGCCAGACTGTGCCTTACCGCCAAGTGGCTGCTGAGTGATGAGAGAGTATGGTCCGATGGCACGAGCGTGAACCTTGTCTTCGACCATGTGGTGAAGCTTCAATATGTACATGTAACCAACGGCAACTTCCTGTTCAAAGGCTTCTCCAGTGCGTCCATCAAATAGCTTCATCGTACCAGTGTCTGGAAGACCAGCTTTTTTGAGTTCGCCTTTGATCTCGTCACTTGAGGCGCCTCCAAAGAGCGGTACTACGGCCTGGTAATTGAGAGTATTGGCAGCCATACCAAGATGCATTTCAAGGATTTGTCCCAAGTTCATGCGAGACGGAACACCAAGCGGAGTCAAGATGACGTCGATCGGCGTACCGTCAGCCATGTATGGCATCTCTTCTTCGGGCAAGATCGTCGAGATGACGCCCTTGTTACCGTGGCGGCCGGCCAACTTGTCACCGACGGAAATATTGCGGACCTGTGCGACTTCGACGACAATTTTTTTGATGATTCCAGATTCGAGCTGGTGACCCTTGTCGCGCGAAAAGACTTTCACGCCGACGACGCGGCCTTCGTTGCCAGGAGAAACGCGCATAGATGTGTCTTTGACGTCACGAGCCTTTTCGGCAAAGATCGATCGAAGCAAGCGCTCTTCTGGAGTAAGCTCGGTTTCACCCTTTGGGGTAATTTTTCCAACTAGAATATCGTTTTCTCGGACTTCGGCACCAATGCGAACTACGCCTTCCTGGTCGAGGTCTTTCAACTTGTTCTCGCCGACGTTCGGGATATCTGGAGTTGTCTGTTCTGGTCCGAGTTTGGTGTCACGAACAACGCAAGTAAATTCTTCGACATAAATCGACGTAAAGACGGAATTTTTGACCAAGCGTTCGGACAAGATGATGGCATCTTCGTAGTTCTGACCATTCCATGCCATGAAAGCAACCAAAACGTTCTGACCAAGAGCTGCTTGACCGCCGTCAGTAGACGGAGCGTCGGCCAAGACATCGCCTTTTTTGATCTTGTCACCCATCGACACCGACGGACGCTGGCGCATGAGCGAGAATTTGTTCGTGCGAACGGTATCAATAAGCTGATATGTTTTTTCTTTGCCGGCGGAATTTTCGACTTTAATCTTTTTCGCGTCGACATAAGTAACAGTACCCGCTTCTTCCGCAAGCACCATGCGACCAGAGTCGCGAGCAATGACGTCTTCAATGCCAGTTGCGACAAGCGGTGCCATAGGAACGACACACGGAACAGCCTGCTTTTGCATGTTGCTACCCATCAATGCACGGTTAGCGTCATTGTGTTCGAGGAACGGAATCATCGAAGTACCGAGCGAAAACGCCTGATTGGTCGCAACGTCAATAAAATCGACTTCGCTCTTTGGGATGATACCAGGAGATGTCCTGATGCGAGCTTCGACTTCGTCGACAGTTATTTTGCCCTTTTCGTCGCGTGGAGTACCAGCGTGAGCAATAACATACTTTTCTTCTTCTAGCGCATTCATATATACGACCTCACCAGTGATGACGCCGTTTTTGACGCGGACATAAGGAGTTTCGATAATACCGAAGTCGTTGACTTTGGCATACGTCGACAAGTGAAGCACGAGACCGATGTTCGGACCTTCTGGAGTGTGGATCGGACAAACGCGACCGTAGTGCGACGTGTGTACGTCGCGGACTTCAAGCCCGGCACGTTCGCGAGTAAGACCGCCAGGTCCAAGCGCCGAGAGGATGCGAAGGTGCTCGATCTCGGACAAGACGTTTTCCTGATCCATAAACTGCGAAAGCTGGTTGGTCGTGAAAAATTCTTTGACGCGAGCCTGGAGCGGGCGCTGGTTGATGACAGTAACAGGCATGGCGGCATCGGACTCGATGGTCGACATGCGGTCCTGAATATTGCGCTTGATCTGCGTCATACCGACACGGAACTTTTGCTGCAATAGTTCGCCGACATAGCGTACGCGGCGGCTACCCAAGTGGTCGACATCGTCTGCTTTCGCATGTTTGTCAGCGTTTAGGTCAAAAATCTTTTTGACGATAGTTACAACGTCATCAGCCGAAAGCGTTTTTCGGTCGAGTTCGCCCTTTTCCATCGATTTGTCAAAGCGCTGATTGAAGCGGTGACGTCCGACCTTGGAGAAGTCGTAACGATCAGACGTAAATATGCCATCGACGAATTCGCGAGCGTTGTCAGCGGTAGCCATATCGCCGTCACGCAAACGCTTGTAAATATCTATATATGCTTCGTCGACCGTTTTCGCATGATCTTTTTCAAGGATGAACGAGATAAGCTTTTCGTGGCGTTCGTTGCCCGAAAAAGCCTTGCGGATATCGGCGTCGGAACCAAGACCCATGACTCGCAATAGGCTAGTTATCGGAAATTTGCGCTTCTTGTCGATACGGCCAAAAACAACATCGTCTTTGTCGGTTTCAAGCTCGATCCAAACACCCCTATTTGGGATGACTTTGGCGCCAAATTTGCGGCGGCCTTTCAAATCGAGCTCGGTGAAGAAGACGCCCGGGGAGCGAGCGAGCTGCGCAACGATGACACGTTCGACACCATTGATGATGAAAGTACCGTTAGAGGTCATGAGCGGGAAATCCGTCATGAAAATTTCTTGCTCTTTCTTTGTACCGTTCATCTTGTTGAGGAGTTTTGCACGAACCTTGAGAGGAGATTCGTATGAAAGCTTGTTCTCCTTGGCATACCAAGGATCAACTTTCGGCTCACCCAACTCGAAAGACTCGAAGCGAAGTTCGAATTTCTTTCCGGAATAGTCTTCTATAGGAGAAAACTCTTTAAAAACCTCTTTCAAGCCGTCTGTTATGAGCCACTTGAAAGAATTGAGCTGTGTCTCGAGCATGCTCGGAAACGGTACCAATGGCTCTTTGTATTTTGCGAAATACTTCTTTTCCCTCTGCCCTGTTTTTGTTTTTGGCATAATCTTCTTTTCTAATAAAGCCCCTATTAATAATGTTTTTTGGCCGCCGTCGGAAAAACGCAAAGACAACACATCTGCAAGACATGCCGTCTATTTGTTTAAAATTTTATGTGGTTTTCCTAGACAAAGCCTATGTATTTAGTCCGCCTCTACTCGCCGACGCGAGACGGGTCTCCCCCCTACTAATACAATTGCTTTTTGCGGCCATAACTCAATCGCGCAATAGTTTTTACAGTATACGGATATTCGTTTTAATGTCAAATAGTTTTCCACTTGGCTGTGGGGATAAGCTGTGATAGCGCTACTCTGGCCTTGTCTCTATGACTGTAGCGGCACGCTTGCGGGCTGACTCGAGAAGACGTTCGATTTTCCTATAAACCGTCCAGGCGATAAGCTCAAACAGCAAAAACGGAACTAGGCCGACAAAAAAGAAGATGCGACCCACGAGATACGGCCCGCCGAACAGTCCAGTAAAGCCAGCAATAAAGACAAGCGCGAGAACGAGCCCGCCCAAAAATGTCACGAGAACGAGCGGGCCTTTTATTACATCGAGTGCGAGCTCTTTGCCAAAGCCAGTCGGGCTCGCAATACCCTTTTTGACGTCTCTGTATATTTTGAAAATTCCGAACATGTTTTGATAAGTAAGTAGAAAATATTAAATATGACGGGTAAATTATAGCATTTTCCAAGCTTGACTTCCCTACTCCGTCACGTATCCTAAAATCAAAACCAAAGCACATCGTCATGAAAAGCGAAACAAGATTGCGCGTGCTGCTTGCCGCGCTCATCATAACGACAACACTCATGCTATTCTCGCAAGCGTTCCTCATCCCCATGAGACCAATGCTACAGATAAGCCTTTCTTTGACGACTCTCGGCATGTTCACAATTACAATGGTCGTCGCCATTCTCTTGCTGAAGAAAAAGGACGAGCCGCTCCGATTCATCAACAGTGAATATCCGTTCGACGCACAGTCAGCGATGAGATTCATTGTCGACTATCCGGAAAACAGTCCGTGGGGACCGCTCATTACCCGCAAAGCAAAGGATGCGTGCAGTTCAAAGAAATTCATCCGAGAATTCTGTGCGCTGGCTTTTACAAAAGATGACAGCGTGCCACTCACGGAAAGTGATCGGGTCTTTAACGTCGTCCTTAGTGCTCGCGGCGAGGCCAAAAAGAGCCTCTTGTACAATCTCGGGCTCTTGGAAGAGACACCGCTCAAACTGTTCGGTCTCGGCGAGAAAGAACTCTTGTTCGAGTATACCGAGACGTACTTCTCGACCTTTGACCCCGCGCTATACGAGCCCAGGATGACGTACAGCGGCGATCTCATGTTCAAGATGAATAGTGTTCTCGAGAAGCTGGACAGAGATGAGCTCGAAGACTTTCTTCTTTCGGATGTTGCAAAGGCGGATCGCACTGATGGAGACAGTGTCCACTGGAACGGCTTTTGGGAAGGATTCTGGAAGGAAGTGCGTGACAAGCACTTGGCCCAAAAAGTCTTCGATCATAGGCAGAACTGACGAAAAGCGGCGCCCTGCGGGCGCCGCTTTTTCTTTTCTGGCTATTTCTTTTTTGCCTCTTTGTGCTCGAGAAGTTTTTTGTGATCACCGGAAAGGAAGACGGCAGGCACTTTGTATTTTTTCTTTTTGAACTCGTAGACCTCTGGTCGTGTATAGATTTCCGTGCCGCCAACGCGAGATTCTTCGAGGGATTCTATTTTGCCGAGCACTCCTGGTAGCTGGCGCGAGATCGTATCGATAACGATCATAGCTGGGATTTCCCCGCCGGTTAGGACATAGTCACCCACTGAAATCTCCTCGGCTTTGGTAATTTTTTTCACGCGTGCATCGATACCTTCGTAACGGCCACAAATCAAAATCAAATCGGAATATTTCTTGGCCGAAGTTTTAGCGTAATCGGTATCAAGTTTCCTTCCCCCTGGCGCAAAGATGATAGTTTTTGCTTTCTTTAAATTCTTACTAGCCTTATCCCACGCGCGGATTATAGGGTCGGCAATCATGACCATGCCTGGCCCGCCGCCGTATGGCCTATCATCTACCTTGCTCGAAATATTGCCGTCCGGCCAGACCTTCTTTAGTTTCCCACGCACAAAATCCCGTGGATTATAAAATTTCACTTTTATCTTCTTCTCTTTGATCGCCCGCGCCAAAATAGAATCGCCGAGATAAGATTCGAACATGTTCGGGAAAAT
>CAZHCS010000002.1:0-69828 GCA_964531475.1 uncultured Candidatus Saccharibacteria bacterium
CTTGCATGCCTTATCCACACCGCCAGCGTTCATCCTGAGCTAGGATCAAACTCTACTTAAAAAAACCTTTGAACGGTTTTTTGGAATGAGGCAAAATAGAAGATAAGACCTCTACTTGCCTCGCTATGATTCTTTCTGACTCAGATTTTACTGGATTTGACTATATATACGAGAGCACTTGGGGCTCTCGTATTTGTTTTGCATAACTGATTGTTTCTTCTGTATTCAGTTGACAAGGGTCTCCCGGCCTCGACTCGCGATTCTCTCGTCGAGCGCGAGGCGGATCTCTTCTAAAGAAAAAGCCTGCCGAAGAAAGCAGACATATGACTGTAGGGCCTAGGCCGAACTCAATTGTTTATACAAGTGTCATATATTTGATTTTCTTCGGCACCTCCTCAGCTAAAAGAGATGTAGGGAGTATTATAGTCGGGGCGAAATGAAAGTCAAGTACTCTTAAATCTAAAAATAAAGCCTACTTTTAACCCTCTGATATACCTAGGTATATATTAGATAAAACGTACATATCTATCCCTTCAAAATTCCTGAATGACTCTGATAGCGCAGGTTTAACTTGCTCCTTATTATCGATAAAATAGATTGGGATGTCAGTTTTGTAACCCTTAATATCAACCTTATCTACGGCTAGGAGGATAATAAAATTCAGCAGCCATTGCATATCTGAATGTAATTTAGAAAGATTATTTGTCTGTATGAGGCGAAGCGGCAAAAAGAGATATGCGAGAGCAAAAAACAGCAAGAAGAGTCTTATGTCGTAATTAACTCTATCTTCTTGAGACAAGACTGCGAAGCTCAGATCTGCATTTCTAATTATACTTTTTAGTTCTCTAATATTCGCATAAGAAAGAAGGTTCTTAAATAAGATATTTAAGTGCTGATGATAATTTTTCTCTTCTGGTACATCTTTAAAGGTTCTAGAAATAAATTTTGAAAAGTCTATATCTCTTGGATTAAATTTATACTTATAATCGACTGTCTTGATATATGCCTCTCTTGCCGGACCTTCAAAATTAACATTACTTACAGGAACTATACATGTAACTTTTTTACTAAGATTAGATGTTCTAATGAATTGTTTTAACGTCTCAAGAAAAAAGACACCTTTATCTCCAGAACGATCAATGTCTTCTATAACAACATAAATAGACTTATATTCATCTGTATGTTCGTTTATGAATCCCTCTAGTAGCTCGAAAAACTCATATACTCTTCTAATCGGTGATGAATTAAATAAACCATTAATAACAGAGCTGATATCCGTACCTGGCTTAAGAATGGAGGCTACTTTAAAAATACTTGAAAAGAATATTTTCCATCCAGTGTGTTTTCTGCCATCTATCTTCTTCACATATTTTTTAAACAACTCCGGCTGAGTATTTTTTATAAACTCCAATACAAAACCTTCCCATAGATTACTTCTCTCTGGGAATTTCCATGCATCAAAAACTAACCATTTATTTTCAGTATCTTCAATTGCCAACTGATGCAAGAGTGTACTTTTGCCTGTACCATACTGGCCCACTAGAGCAAAAATATTACTTTTATCTATCCGATTTAGTTTTAACTTTAAATCCCTCTTTACTGACGAAAAATCTAAAAGATCTTCAACTTCATGGGTTTCGTCGAGCAGCCTTCTATTTTTTATAAAGCCAATTTTTTCCATATCTAATATTAGTACCCCAATTCTCTACCTCTTTCCCCGTCTTTGCAAGGGATAGGAAAAGCCCCCGAGGTACGGGGGCTTTTGCTTCAGGCTGGTTGTCCCAGCATCTCTGTGAGCATCTTGCGATGTGCGTTGTCTGTGACGTGCGAAATATCAGACTTGATCATCGGCACAAGCGTCTCCCATACGCCGACTTGAGGGTTGCCCCGATGGTCAAGGTAAGCGACCTCCTTTTCACGCCAAAGCTTCAACTCGTGCATAGTACCCTCGGCCGAAATGAACGAATCTCTCGATCGTATATTGTGCGGTTTTGGGTTGGTGCCGTCATTTTCAACCAACCGATATGGCAATCCATCAGCAGGCGCAACAAAATAGAAATTCTTTGAGCCGTCGATGAGTACTATCTGCAGAGGAACACATGTCTTGCCCGGCCACAGGTTCGCAAACCCAAAAATGCGAAACGTCTCTTTCATCGTGTTCAGTTTTCATGCATTCTACACCTCTCCCGATTTTTTACAAGAAACGAAAAACCCGGGGCTAGTGTTACCTAGCGCCCGGGCCTTTTCGGATGGTCGGAAATACCGGAGCATGAGATGCTCATGGCTACATAGAGGGTCGTCACCCAGATCCGACGCCGGACAGTCCGGCATTATCATCCTAGGAACAATGTCGATCTTCTCCCATTTAAACGCCGGGTTAGGACTTGGTTTCCCTTGGGTATGGATCGAGTGTCTTGTCCATAATCATACTCGTTCCAAAGTTTTTTGCAAAAGAAAAACCCCCGCTAAGCGGGGGCCGGATGGCCGGATTTTTCCCGACTGTTTCGCTCGCCACTACCGCAGTGGGTCCGTCGTGGCCTTGGTCAAGCTTTTACCTTTACCAACTAGCTGATGGCCGCCATCCATGAACGTTTTGTCCGTGGACTCTCTAGGTACTACGCTGTTGCAGTTCCCTGGGTATTTTCCGAAAGAGGTATCTAATCTCCCCCGGCACGATCGAGTCATGCGCCTGTGCTTAGCCGCATACATTGCCGTCTTTGCATTGTGTCCCGAATAGAACAAAAAGTCTGAACTTATCTTACGCGGACCAAGCTTTTTTGCAAACTCTTCTACCTCAGCTCAAAAATCTTGTGCGGTTTGGTCCCACCAGAAACAAGCTTTACGCCGCGACCGAAATATTTCTGCAGGAGCTCGATAACCGCCTTGTTGGCCATGTTGTCCATTGCCGGCGCCCTCACAAAAACACGATAAGAGTCATCACTCATTTTCTCTACGTGGTCTTTGGTGTGCTCCGGAAATACTGCGACTTTTATATGCATATAGCTAGACTACTTCCTTCACCCGAAACTTCATGATCTTTTTGATGAGCGCAACGGGGAGTGGTTTCGTGTACGGGAACCGGATGCAGCCTTTGGAATAGTCTAGCCCCAGCTTGTCGAGATCTGCCTGGAAAGGCTTGATGCCGGACGGCGCAGGATAAAAACCAAAGTGACGCTTCATGGCGGCATAGTGGAGGACGTTTGAGTCGTTTAGTCGCAATGTCGGCATGCCGTAGCGGATCGCCTCTTCCCCCTTTGGCGCGAGCTCGCGGACAAGTGCGCGAAATTCCCGCAAAAACTTCTGCGCTCCTTTGTCGGCATTGGTTATGTACTCTGCGACAGACTTATAGATTTTCATTTTCATACACCAATTCTCTCGCTCTTTCTTGTTTTTGACAACCCTTGTAAAAACTGTAGTTTCCGATAATATTCATAAGTAATGATGCATAAGCGCAAAATCATCTTGTTGGCCGGCGATATCATCGCCCTGGCCGCGAGCTTTTACCTAACCCTCCTCATCGGTTATTGGGGCTCTTTCGACGCGACAACGATCTCGACCCACTTGCCGCCATTTCTCATACTCTACGGTGCATGGCTCATCATCCTCTACGTCGGCCGACTCTACGACCACGACTCGGTCAAACCGACCATCGGCACAATCAGAAATATTTCCGTTGCGCTCATAACCATGCTGGCTGTCGGTGCGATATTCTTCTACTCGTTCCCGATCTTTGGTATCTCGCCAAAGATGAACCTTCTTATCAACGTAATAGTCTTCGGCGGGCTATTCATCGGCTGGCGCCGGCTCTTCTTTGGAATCTTCGCTCGCTATTTCGGCAAAGACGTACTCGTACTTGGTGAGAACGAGGCTTCACGCGACTTAGCCAATGAGATCCGCCAGAACCCTCACATTGGATATCGCTTCGCCGGATTCATCGAAGATATTACTGACACTGCGCGTATCGAAGCCGCCGGTGCAGTCATTGTCGCAAAAACTTTTTCTTTCGACTCGAACACGCTGCACCAGTTAATGTCAGCCCGGACCGAGATCATGGACATTGTCGAAGCATATGAGCGAATCTTCCTAAAAGTCCCGATCGAATTCATAAGCGTTGATTGGTTCATAAAAAACATCAAAAACTCGCGCAAAGAATTTTATTACTCTACCAAGCGCGCACTCGATCTAGCCATTATCTCCATCGTAGCTATCATCGCATTGCCATTCATGGCGCTCATCGCTATCGGCATAAAACTCGAAGACGGTCGCGGAGTATTCTATCGCCAGAAACGACTCGGGCTCTACAAAAAGCCATTCTATCTATACAAATTCCAAAGCTACATCGCCAACGCCGAACGAAACGGTGCAGAATGGTCTCAAGAAAACGATCCGCGTATCACGCGCTTTGGCAAGTTCTTGCGCAAAACCCACCTCGACGAATTGCCACAGATCTGGAACGTATTGCGCGGAGATCTTTCGCTCGTCGGTCCAAGGCCAGAGCGGCCTGAGTTCGTCGCTGCTCTCGAGAAAGAAGTTCCGTATTTCGATCTGCGCCACGTCGTCCGTCCCGGCGTGACTGGTTGGGCCCAGGTCAAGTTTAAATACGCCGGGACCGTCCTCGAGTCGTATCAAAAATTTGAATACGACATGTACTACGCCAAAAACCAAAACCTCTTTATGGACGCTGGTATTATTATGAGGACCGTGTTGAAGCTTTTCATCTAGTATGATCAGGCGCTTCCAAGATTTTTTATTCAAGAACACGAGCGTCCGCCAGACGATAGTAAAAAATACTTTTTGGCTTGCCGTCGGAACGACTGCCAGTAAAATCATCCGGGCTGTCATGGTCATCTGGGCCGCACGCATGCTCGGCACAGGAGATTATGGTATCTTCTCCTATGCTCTTGGCCTAGTATCAATTTTTTCCGTATTTGCTGATCTTGGACTATCACCGCTTCTGACGCGCGAGCTCGCTAAAAAAATACCAGAAGGGCGCGCGTATGCAGCTTCGATCATCGGGACCAAGTTCGCTCTTCTTGCCCTTTCGTTTCTGGCCGTGATTGTATTCGCTCCGTTTGCCTCGGATATTCCTGCTGCCAATCCGCTTCTACCGCTCGTCGCACTACTCGTAACATTCGACGCGCTGCGAAGTTTTGGTAACGCCATAATCAGAAGCGAAAACCGGATGGAGCGCGAAGCCCGTCTTTCTTTTGGAACTGAGATAGCGACAGCGATACTCGGCGTTTTAGTTCTAGTTTTCGCTCCGAGCGTCACAAATCTCGTGCTTGCTTATCTTGTAGGTAGTGGCGCAGGAGCAATAGTCATGTTCATGGGCCTCCGGAATTATTTCCGCGGGCTCTTCGTAAGTATTAGTAGAAAACATGCGCTCGTGGCGCTCCGTGGCGCTCTGCCCTACTCGGCTATCGGAATCCTCGGCGGCCTCATGACCAACATCGACATATTTTTTCTCGGACGCTTTATGGACGCAAATGCAGTTGGTCTCTACGCAGCCGCCCTACGTCCTGTAATGCTCATATATCTCTTGCCGACATTCCTGACCATCGCTGTATTTCCCCAAATGAACACCTACGTCGCGACGGGAAATAATGGGGCCTTGCGAAGCCTTGTTGAACGCGGCCTCATCGCGGCATGCGCGCTCGCAATCCCAATCTCGATCGGAGGTCTTGTAGCTGGTGGAAGCTTCGTCCACAATATCTTCGGCGCCGAGTATGCCGGGGCTACGCTACCATTCAAAATCCTCATAATGACAGTAGTGCCTGTGTTTGGGAACATGATCCTAGGACACGTACTATTTTCAAAAGACACACGTAGGGCACCCATAAAAGCATCTGTTACGGGGCTCGTGGTCAATGTCGTACTTGATCTAATCCTCATCCCGCGATTCGGCCTTGCCGGCTCAGCCATAGCGACACTCATCGCTCAGATATCAATGAGTTATATTTTCTACACTGAAACGCGAAAACTTATGCCGCTCTCCGTCGTCGGTGGATTGCCGAGCATAGTTATCTCGAGTATCGTCATGGGCGGCGCAGTGTATGGACTTCTTCACGCTGGCTGGAACAGTTTGTTTGTCATTGCGTCTGGCGTCATAGTCTACATCTCTATGCTTTTCCTTTTGCGAGACAAACTACTTATAGAAGTTCTTCAGACACTAAAAAGTTCGCGGTAGACATCTTCTGTCTTTTTCAAAAAAAGTTCGAGCGTGAATTCCCGTTCGTAACGCGCTCGCGCGGCGGCGCCACAGCGCCGCCGCGCTTGTTCGTTTGAAATGCTTTTCAGTGCATTCGCAATCTCGCCGATGTTATTTTCGACAAGGATTCCGCAATCAGGATTGACTTCTTCCGGGACGCCGCCGACGCGCGATGCGATAATTGGCAGCCCAGCAGCCATGGCCTCCAGGATCGTCATGGGCAAGCCCTCGTGCTTTGAGATGAGAATAAATGCGCAAGACTTCGCAAGTTCTCTTCGCACTTCGTCCGACTCGAGACTGCCAAGGAGCGTGACCCGTGAGCCAAGATCGAGTCGTTTAATTTCCTGTTCTATCTTTTCTCTGTCAGGCCCATCACCAATGATTTCGATAGTCATCGTAACGCCAGACGCTTTGTAGGCCTGGAGCAAGAGTACAAATTCTTTCGGATACGCCAAACGTCCAACGGAAATTATTTTTTCTTCACAAATGGTTTCGATTTTTGCATCAGCAACACCATTATGAATGACGACGAGTTTTTCTGCAGGCGCAATCTTGTAACGAAGCGCAAGTCCTCTGTCGTATTCGGAAACGCAGATGATCTTGCTCGTCCATTTCGCGGCAATACGCTCGGCAATCGGTGCGATGATTTTTCTCGTCCATTTCGCACCGTCAGTGAAGGCAAAACTGTGCGCAGTAAAAATTGTCGGGATGCTTCCACGAATGACGAAGCGCGCCAAGAATCCAGCGAATGAGCTGTGAGCGTGGACTAGGTCTGGCTGGAAATCAAACAAAGTCTTTCGAAGAATGGTGTTCGCCTTTAGTAAACGAAGCGGATTGAACGAGTTGCCGAAATATTGGTTCGGATAAAAACGGATGCCGAGCTTGGTCGCCTCGTTTTCGAGCCAGCCGTCGGGGGCCGCCATAATGGCGACGGCATTGCCCATAGTTTTCATGTGCGCCGCCAAGTCTCGCACATGCGTCTGCGCCCCGCCGATTTCAGATTTGGTTATGACGTAAAGGATTTTCATTTGTAGAAATCTTTAAGCTTCCTTGAAAAAACAATACTCGCAATCGGACGCAATAAATAAACGATCGCAAATGGTGAATACTGTCCACGCTTAATAGCATTCCAGCGAGCTCGCAAGGCACATAATGCCTGTTTATTATTTTTATTAGCCGTAATCGAAACATTCGACATGCGATAGTACAAGAGAAATTCTGGCAGATTGCAGAGCTTGTTCGCCACAGCGATTCGAAGCCACAAATCATAATCTTGGGCGTATTGAAAACTTTCATCATAACCGCCAACCTTATCAATAACGCTCCTGCGCATCATCGCAAGCGGATGAATAATATTGTTCCATTTGATTAGATTCTTTTTGACTATCCTGGCGTCGGTTTCCCAGTCGAACCGGTCAACTTCAACACCGCTATCGTCAACCACTTTCGCCCACGTTCCGACGACTCCAATATCGGCATGCTCATCAAGAAACTTCACCTGCTTCTCAAACCGCTCCGGCATCGCGACATCGTCCGCGTCCATACGCGCAATATATTCGCCGCGCGCGACCCGCAGGCCAATGTTCAGTGATTTCGTGAGCCCTACATTGTGTGCGTTCGTGATAATTTTCACTCGCGGGTCCTTGTAAGAAAACGCCTTTAACATATCTGCCGTCTTATCGGCAGATCCGTCGTCAATGATGATGAATTCAAAATCAGTAAATGTTTGCACCAAAATACTCTCGACCGCTTCCCGAAGGAAACGCTCGCCATTTTTGACCGCCATAATAACCGAGACTTTCGGCATAATGGCCCCATCATATCATCCTAAGGAAAAAGCCGGAACCCGTAGGTTCCGGCTGTCTTCTTGTGGTCCCAGAGAACTTATCTCTTGGGACTAAAGGCAAGGTTGTCGTCCATGAAGCATAGACCTTTGACTCTGATGGTCATATGATCCCCCGAATTACCCCAGTCTGGTTCGGTCGGATTAAAACCCTTAGAGCGTAGGAACTCCACCACTTTCACGCCGAGCTCTCTAGGCCTCTCAACATAGAAGGTCCGGCCACCAATGCCACGATGACCGTCGGCGATCCAGCAACCATGCTTCGATGTTTCGATATTCAATTCATTCCTGTGATCGAATCTTCGGAAAAGCCGTCTCATGGCCTTATCACTTGTCGTACAAAATACCCTTCGAGAACGGATGTATCCCCGAATGAACAGGAACGCGAAGAAAAGGAGCAATCCAAGGGCAAAAAATCCACTCAATGAGTGATCACAGTTGCAGCTACTTTGCATGGTGCGTTAGTTTTGTTTCTATGATTACTTTACACAGAAAATGAGAAAAGTCAATAGCTTCCTTAGCCACTACGAATCTAGGCTCCTTCTCCACCACTCTTTTCCAAAAGCCGCGAGGAGAGCGAAGATCCCGCCAACGAATGCGGCAAAGACGAGGATGAGAACAGGTTTATCGTTAAGTGGTTTAACGCCTATAGTTGGCTCTTTGGCAATGCTTGTCAAAACAAAGCCAGATACGTCGTTAGTTCCGCGGGCTTCGGCAAGCTCTAAGTGATCAGCAACTACAAAAATTCCTACTTCGCGCAATACCGGCAAAGCTTCCTCGGGGCGAGACGAATGAATATACACCCGGACCAAATTGGTGTTATCTGGGTTGACGGCCTTAATCCCCAAAACTTTTGACGCTGGGATTCCTAGTTTTTCTTTTACTAACTCATCGTAACTTCCAGAAGAGATCTTTTCGGTAAGCTGATGAGCGTTCTCTATAGGAACGAGAGCACCTTCAAAACCTGGATACGTACCTATTTCTATGAGAGTATCGACAACGTATGACTTTGGGGCCAAGAAAGCGAAAACAGTCCCTACCACCAAAGCTATCATGACGAAAAAGGCAATGAGGCCCTTTCGTCTTAATATAACTTTTGCAAAATCTAGGTTCTGTTCTTGGTTGTTCATAAGCGAAGGCTATTCTACCAGGGATTGCTTTCTTGACACAACCCACACTTGCATGGCCGCAAAAGAAACACCTATTATTATCCAATTAAAGGTGTCACCGAAAAACGGATTGTTGTTGTGGAACATGGCATTAACAATGTACGCGACAAAACTACCTACAAGCCCTGTCGCAATCATGCCAAGATTACCCATATCCTCTGATAACCGAAATAGGCCCCTAAACAAAACAAAGTAGGCAAAAATTCCAAGAACAAGCGCAGGTATTCCCAGTATGGCAGCAATATTAAGCACTATGTTATGAGGAAAATGTCTTGTGACTATACTCGCTCCAAAATAACCAGCGACGTCAGCGTAGCTTTCTCGAACATAATTCGGATAATTATAACCAACGCCAAGTGGATGACTTGTGATTACATTTACAGCAGAAAGGGCGATTGGAATACGTTCGAGAGATGGTGTCCCTATCGAAAACACCTCGGAGCGAATTTTTGGATGAGTAGTCATAACCGCAAACACAATACATACGAAGATGAGTGCGGGTATTGGGGCCCAAGGTTTTAGTCTGCCAGAACGGTATGCCATGACAAAAACCAAAACGGCTCCAAAGAAGGCGCCGCCTATGGCCGATTTAACGAACGTAAGAACGAGAGCAAGAGATATTATGACCATCACGCCAAATGAAATCGCGCGACGAGTCAATGTTTTTTTCATAAAGAAAAAAGCTAGAGCAACTGGCACCAACGACCCAAGCTGATACGAAAGAGGTATTACGTAAGAACTCAAACCAGAAATGCGGATGCGATCAATTATCTGATACGCGATCGGCCCAGGCACCCCCAATACTTCTCGTGCTTTCCAGAAAAATCCTTCGGGAAAAAAGTATTGCATGATTCCGAAAAAAGCCGTAACAACGGCAAAAAATACCATGACTCGCAGTGCCCGAACAATACTTTGTTCATCCCTAAGAATAAATACCGCCAACGGCACGAGCATTCCCGGAACAAAAAGGCGCTTGCCTATCCACTCAACCCAATAGCGAAATTCTTCACCCGCAAGAGCCCCACGTATCAAAACCCAAGAGATGAAAACAAGAACGATCAGCAAAAAAGAGAGCGTCTCTCTAGAAAGAGTAAATGATTTACCTGACGCCAATCCGTGGATTATCGACCCTAAGGCCACAAGCGCGATCATACCGCCCTTCAAAAGCGCCGTTTCTTCGAAGCCAAGACCGATGATTGGAATTAGAAGATAGAAGCCAATACGCGGATCCTTGAGTGTCGCAAAGAAAGCGACAAAAGCATAAACCGCCACGACTATCGTGAGTATCGAGGATATTCCTGTCGTGACAGCCAGCATGAGGGACTAGACGAGCTCGAAGAATGTCTCCCAGTATCCGACTTCGAGTTTAGGATGCGCCAGCTGCGCGCCCATACTAGTGACACAGAGGTCAGAACCGCGCCAGAAACTTTTCCTGATCTCGTATCCGTGATTACGGAGGAATTCCACTATTTCTCTAGCAGACGAGCCTTTCTTGTGAAGAAGCTCGGAATGAATCTCGATGAAGAAATATTTTGGACGATTACCCTCGGCTAACGCTTTTTCTGATCCCTTCAATATTTCTTTCTCGTATCCTTCGACATCCATGCGGATAAAGTCGACTTTCTTGAACTTCAAGAAATCATCAAGGGTCATGATCTCAACTTCCACCTCTTCATATTTCATGCCCATGTCCTCGCGCTTCAAAAAGCTCGAGAGGTTGCCGCGATCGTAAACATAGAACTTTGCTTTGTCGCGCTTTTCGCCAAATGCTGCTTGGTGAATATCGGCGTTTCTAATACCGTTCAATTCTAAATTTTTCTTAAGAGCAGCAAAATTATGTGGTGCCGGCTCGATTGCATACAAGTGTCCAGAAGGACCGGCGAGCTTGGTCTCGATGAGCGCATAATAACCGATATTGGCGCCAACTTCGAGAATCTTCATACCAGGAGTTATAACGGTTTTAACCTCCGCAGTCGAGTTCTTCTCGTGGACACCATAAAGAGCCAACTCGCGAGAAATACCAAGATCATTCAGATCGAGAATCATGCGCGACCCCTGGACCTTTTTCATAATCTTGCCGTCTTTGAAGAAAATATAGAGGAATTTAAGCGGAATATATTCTCTAAAAAATCGATAAATTATTCTACCGATAACCGCAAACGTCTTTGCTGCAAACGCGATAGGGCCATGTTCTTTTAAAACACGCACTCCTTTTATAAAAAGGTTTTCATTCGTCTTTAATACTGTGTTTTTGAGATTAGATAGTCGTTTCATATGTGTATTCCTTTAGCGCTCATTATTTTTCGTAAAGCCTGTGTGAACGTATTGGTAAAATTCTCTTGCGTATACTTTTCTGATTCGGCATACGTTGCAAGACTTCGTCTAATAAATTCCTCACGCGGCGTCTCCGAAATCGATTTTACTTTTTCGATTAGGTATCGCATGTCTACTGATTCCAACATATGCCCGAAATCGCCGACATCAACTCCGTCTTCGATTGTGACAACTGGAACCAGTCCCCGACGCATACAGGTTGTGACCGAGGTTGCACAGCCTTCCGAAGATGACGGTAGTATAACATACCCGGATTCGCTGGAAATATCCCGGAAAGTATCGCCCTTAACGTCCATAAATCCTATAAAATTTATATTAGGAGAAGAGTCTAGCATTGGCTTCATTATCTTGTTAAAGTCCTCTTCTCCGGTAGGGCCTCCAATATAGAGCGTAAGTTCTGGAAGATTATGGAATACTTCTATAGTAAGAGGTAGGCCCTTCATTATATTACCATTGCCACCGAAATATAGAAATTTCTTCTGATCTTTTTGTCGGATCTCTTCTTCTGTAGTCGATAACCCCGGATAGCTGGACAACCATATACGCTCTATCTGCTTGCCGAATTTTTTGTAGCCCTCTATTCCCCAATCATTACAACAAGTCATAACCGCGTCGGCATACTTCATGAATCGTTCAATGTCGATATCATGAATCATGCGTCGATAGACAATTTCATTTCCAGGAAATCGTTCCAAGAATTCATCATGACGTTTCGCGGTAATTCGATTAGATAATTCCGGCTCCGGCCCCATGGCAAATAGTATTTTAACCGCCTTTGGCACTCGTTCACATATGTCTGCAAAATATTTACCAGAATCACCTACGCCAAGACCGATGAATATATCGTATTCGTCTTTCAATTTTTTAACGTCCTGCATCTCTGCGGTGCGGTCGATTATATCGACGATAAAGCCAAGCTCGTTCAGTATACGCGCCATCTGGAAGCTTTCCCAATTATTAGGGTGCGACAAGTCACTCATCATACCGCGCAAGAAAAATTCTTCAGTCTTGTAGTATAGCAACGCACGGCCACGTTTCTCTGAGAGAAATCGATCAAAACCGCGGACAAATTTTCGGCGAGCTATCTTGTAGAGAATTCGCTTGAATAGTTTATTCATTAGCCGTAAATTAATTTTGAGAGCTCGGCGTCGTTATACCTCTCTGCATTCTTGGTCGAATATGCTTCAGGCGGATTAGTGTTGGCCGTACCAGAGCGAACTACATAATAATCACCTTCGTCAAAAGTAAAATATCGCTCGCTTTCACCTATCAAGTCTTCATCTATTTTTTCTCCAGGAGATATACCAACTATATCGAATGAATCTCTTTTGAATATTGTACGAAGAATGTCATAGATACCGGCAGCCTTCATCTTTGGGATAAATATTTCTCCGCCTTCAGCTTTTTCAATAGCGTCGGTCACCACTTTTACAGCATCTGTCAGCTTGAAAAAGTATCGGCGCATGTCTGCATGATGAAGCTTCACTTCAATGTCAGGATGCTCTTTCCAGAACGTGATGAGAGAACCATGAGAGTCGATAATATTACCAAAACGTGTGCATGCGAACGTTGTGTCTGAATTGTGGTCAGCCTCGATGAACAATTTCTCCATGATATATTTCGTCATGCCGTATGCGTTTGAAGGAGAGGCTGCTTTGTCAGTCGAAATACCGATAGCTGTTTTAACAGAAGGCGTAGCGATCACTGCTTCGATAAAAGATTTCGAGCCGATGATATTGTTGAGGTATCCTTGGGTTGGCTGCTCTTCAACCATAATAAGATCCTTCATAGCCGCGGCATGAATAGCTATATCACAACCTCGAAGCGCGTACTTAAGAGTCTCTATATCACGCACATCTCCGATCCGAAATGTGAGGTTCGGATTATTAAACTCCTTCTTCATCTCATACTGCCTCTCTTCGTTCCTACTATAGATCACGACCTGATTATCGCGGCCAAGCTCTTGGACGAGCGCCTTGCCAAGAGACCCTGTACCGCCGGTCACAAGTATTTTCTTGTTCTTGATCATGGAGAATTATTTAATGATAAAGCTCCCCTATCTTACTAATTTCGGGAGTTTTCGCAACAAAATCACGGATTATAACTACCCCTTCATCTTTTGGAAGAAGCGTCCCAAGCCCATCACAAACACCAAAAATACGGGTTGGCAAATCGACGTCATCTACCAATATGTCGCCACGAGCCCCAAGGGTGCCAGGTGTTATGAGTGAAAAATCTTGAAAAGTTCTCACTCTTGGCTTATTCAAAATATTCCTCTGGAACAAAAAATTCTCGACCATGCCGGTATAGCCACCGAGACTCGAAAGCGAGAGGATTTCAATACCGCGAGCACGAGCAGCCGCAAGCGTTTCCGGCATAACAGTCCGGTTCCCGGCGTCGATGATCTTGCCGCCGGCCTTCATCATCTTCGCAATATCCAGGTTAATCACTGGAATTCCCGGCGTTGCTCCAATGACAATGTCAGCATCGTGCGCACCAGCTTCGAATGTCTCGACGGCGAAAATCGAGCCCTTGCCCCGTTTTATCAGATTTAGTCCTTCAATAATTTTCTGAGTTTTCACAAAATCCTTGTCAAAAAGAAATACGCCTGCGCCACGCTCGCAGAGTTTGAGTGTTATTTTCGAACCAATGTTCCCGGCGCCGACAACAAAGACTTTTTTTCCGGCAAGAGACCCTGTAAGGAGCGCCACGAACATGTCGAGCGAGTCGACCGTGAAATCATTTGGCTTGTAAACGAGCCATTTACTTTTCTTGATCTTTGAAAGTAGAACGGCCTCGAGATTGTCCGCTTCGTTTTTTATTTCCGAATCGATAAAGAAATAATCGGCGACACCGTCAAACGCGCTTACGATATCATCAACGCACGAAACGTCCCGTAGGATGATTGTGATCGCGATAGTCGAATTGGTCTCTCGGACGGAGCCAAAGATTATAGGTGGGTTATTGATGTCGGCTGTCGTTGCCACACCGACAATCTTTTCCTTGGGCGAGACCGCCAGGATATTCTTTAACTCTTCGAGTTTTGGTCGTATGTTTTCCATATCAGACTATTTTATCCCAATTCCCTTTCAAAATATGCCGAAGACTCTCTGGGCCATGGTTCATATACAAATCGAGCGCAGATAAATATGCAGCGAATTCTTTGCTCTTATGTTGCAAATATTCTGGATGCTTGAATTCTTGGAAGATTACCTTGATCCCGGCCTCATCATACATGTGGGTTTTCAAATACGCCTTTGCGCCACTACCTGAAAGATATGTCTTTGCGCCGAGAACTTTGCATATTTCAAGCGTCACTTCTGTGCCGCCTTTGGTCGTACCTGAAAGGGGTAGGTCAGAAGCGCGAACGATCTTTGTGTCGATACCAAGTTTTTCTTTCAAGAAAAGTATTAGGTCGATATTAAAATCAGCGAGCCGCTCGTGTTTTTTTGCGTAATGATTTTCAAGAAAATGGAGAACGTCTTTGGCGTGCGGATGCTTGCCATAATTCTGCTTGAGGGTCGGTAGGTGTTTCTTGATATCAGGACTTTCCCAGTTAATCCGGACCTCGTGAATCTTGGCATTAGATGAGAGACCCGCAAGCGGCAGAGTTATCCACGTCGGTTTTCCCGAAACGAGTAATTTGTTCCTGTTCTGTACGCCGTTCTTTTCGAACTGAACAGTATCAAGAATAACGAAGACGTCAGCAAGATGCATCTTATGGAAAAAGCCGAGCCACGGAAAGGCTTCGGGTTGATGGATAGCGACGATCATGTCTTTAGATCTTTAAGCTGACGCGGACAGCTTCGAATGCTTCGGCGTATTTGCAGCCGTTCTCAAAGCCGCGAATCTTGGCTCGGCCTTCTACGGCTTCAATCCAGCGCTCGCCGTATTTCGCATGCTGACTGCGGTGCTCTTTGAGCGACTCAAGCTTCTGATCAATAGTGTCAGAAATATCGAAATAAACCTGGGCGCGAAACGGATGATATGAGCGACCAGATGGTGGAATAGGTTCGTACATAAAGATATTGTACATGTAGCGCGCGGCCGAAATCGTCGACTGGGCAGTATTCTTGTGATCCTGGTGAGTGTCGAATATCCAGTGAGTGAATATATAATCCGGCTTGAATTCGCTCATAATGGCATCAAGGGCTTCGACGGTCGAGCCATTATACGGGACGTTCTTGTTCGGGAAGTTCAGGACTACGAGATCGGTCACGCCGAGCTTGGCCGCGGCGGCCCGGCCTTCGGTCATAGCTTCGTCGACTGTCCGCAAAACCGTACCGTCAAAATTCTGATACGAGGAATCGGTCATGACGACCATTTTGACCTTGTGACCTTCTTTGACAGCCTTGGCCAAAATGCCGCCGCAGGCGAGTTCGATATCATCCAAATGGGCTCCGATGGCTAAAATATTCATACGATTCAAGTGCTCACAATTTACAACAGATTCCCGGAAAAAGCAAAAGGTCCCGACATTGTCGGGACCTTCGCAAAGAACGTGGTTCAGGCCGAGACCGAGAGGCCGATCCTTTCCGGAACAACCTTGATGCCCATGCCAGCCGGCAGCATGTACCGGGTAGGACGCATGATCTGTGCAAGCTCCGGATGGAGATCGCCATAGCGCGTGATCCGGACGAAAGCCTCAGCGTTCATGACAGTAGGACTTGTCATCTCGAAGGCACGCGTTTCCTGCATCTCGAGATTCCCTGCCCACAGTGCATCTGCGTCCTGGCTCGTCATGCAGCGGACCATCTTTTCCTTCGTCTCCAGAACGTCGGTAATGTCGACGTAGTGGGTCGGATAGAAAGCGAGGTTCTGCGGACGCGGGCCGATCGAGAAGACCTCGAAGGCGAACAGCTCGGTATTCACGCCCTTCTGGAGGAACGGCTCGATGGTGAGCGCAGAGAGTAGCCGATGATCGGGATTCACATCAACCGGCCAATGAGTGAAGACGAGGTCGGGCTGGTAACTCTTCACCAGCTCGCCGAATTCGCGGCGGACCTCGGCCGTCATCACCGGGTTCAGTTCTTCAAGCTTCCAGAACGTCGGTTCGAGGCCGATCAGAGCATGGCTCTTGCGGCTTTCTTCTTCACGGACCTTGCGGACGCTTTCGTCCGTCGTGAGCGTCGTCACGAGCGAAACGATATCGTGGCCAGCGTCAACGAGACGCTTCAATGTGCCGCCGAAGCCGGTCTCCATGTCATCGGGGTGGGCAGTAACGGACAGGATCCTCATGTCTTTTGGTTTTAAGGTTTGACGACACACTAGCATACTTTGCTGCTAATGTCAACTACCTACCTCCCTATGATGTTCTTGAGCTCGGGGCCGATATTGAAGAGCGCATCCAAGACACACATATTCGGTATGAACTCACCCCACTTCTGTTCGTAGACAGGATGCTTGAAATTTTGCCAGATAAGATCGATATTGTTTTCTTTTAGGACATTTTCCAACAAATAATCCCGGGCACCATCTCCACTCAAGTAGGTGTCAGCGCCGACGGCGCGACACATTGCAGCGATCCGTGCAGTTGGCTCCCCACCTGTCGGAACCTTGAGATCACGGATATGAACGATCTTCGTCTTTGATTCGAGTACGCCTAAAACGAAGTGGAAGAATTTCAAACTGACATCGGCAAGGCCTGTATCCTCTCTACAGGATTCGTATATTGTTTCGATGCGTGGGAAATACTCGTCGAAATATTTTGCGCCGGCATATGCGCCTTTGATCGCACCTAAATGCTGCTTGATGTAATCCTGATTGGCAATTTTTATATCTTTAATGAGATCCGTCTGATGTTCGTAGGCAACGGGAATGGTGAGCCAGAGCGGTCCGTTCGCCGTCTTGATGAGGTTTCTGTTCTGATGGCCCTGCTTCACATACTGGAAATCGTCGACGAGGATGAAAACGTCTGACTTAATAAGCTTATCGAATAATCCAAGATATGGTAGGAAATGGACTTGATGGGCCGAGCAGATCATATTATTTCTTGAACACGTACAAAAGATACGGAAAATAAAATTTCGAAGCGAAGAGCGAGCGAGAGAGAAACCGCTCGAGCTTATTGCGGGAATCGACAAGGAAGCCGAGGTAATGCGCGCCAGTGATCTTTTGTGTATCGGAAATGATGAAGGCGGGATTGCCTTTGAAGATCGTCCCCCCACCAACGACGGACTCGCGAGCGAAGCGGTAGTCGCCGAAAAAATTCCGCAGACTCCTGTCCTTCATCCGCACTTTCGGAGAAAAGAAATAACCAAGCTTGTTGTGCGACGAAAATGCAAGTGTGCCGCCCGGCTTTAATTTTGAAATTGCTTCACGTAAAGCCTTTTCGCGCAATTCTTTGGTCTCGATGTAGTCGATCGAGTTCATGGGGAAAATGACAGCATCAAAATCTCCTCCAATATTTGAAAGGTCGCAAGCATCACCAAGAACAAAAGAAACTTTTGGAAAATCTTGAGGCGGGAAATTCTGTGTAGCCGCGTCAGTGAGTTTCCGAGAACGATCAACCGAGACAACACTATTTCCATACAAAAGAAGATTCGCTGGGAGTCGCCCGGCTCCCCCACCTATGACCAAGACATGCTTCGCCTTGATGTCGTATCGATCAATTAAATACTTTTCTGGATTATTAAGACTCCGCAGGCGTGTTGAATTTGCCGCATATTTGGCAACGACTTGATCTGACTCATAGAGATTTTTATTTTCTTGCATGAATATTGCTCAAGAAATTCATAAACGCATCAAAGTTTTTCTCGACCGAATAGTTCTCGGCGATATACGCGCGCAAATTCCGAGAATATTCTTTTCTCTTTTCAACGTCTAAAATCAAGTTTTCCAAAGCGGCCCTCCAACCCTCGCGCGTACCGACGAGCGCGCCAGACTTACCATCAGTAATCATCTGACAGGCTGACGGCGTAAAGTCGGTCACGACCGGTAGGCCAAGCTGCGAGAAGACGTAGAGTCTGCCCGGATTGTTCGACATTTTAAACCGCAAGACATAATCATTCTTCACGTAATTTACCAAATTTCTGAAGAAGCTTTTAAATGGTCGCGCTAGAAGTTTGGGTGTTGGCAAGGCTGACGGCGCGATACCAATATCACAATTCTTTAGGTCTTCCAAGAATTTACCCTCCTCCCACTGCACATGCGTAACCGGGCAAACAGATGGATGATTCTGTCTCCAGGTACCGAGCTTCTTGATATTGTAAATCGCGCGAAGCTCGATATCGCGCGATTTTGCGATCTCGTCGAGTGCCCACGAAACGTCCGCCATACCATCAAGATGCTGTTTGTTGCCATGGTAACCGATAATAACCCGGCCATTGTTCGTGTGGACCTTTTCTGACGCCGGCACATCTGGAAACATGTAGTAAATAAAAATGTTTTTATTGTATTTCAAGAAAAAGTCACGTTGCTCTATTGAACTTACAATCAAAAAATCTGCAGCGCGAGACTCTTTGCGCTGATGACGAGTTGTGACTTTTGGATCAAATATACCGACAAGCATATTTGGGTTCTTCTTTTTCGCATCCCGTACGCGGGAATCCGGCGCCATAAAAAGCGCGACATCATAGGCTTCGTAATTGTCCCAATCATTTTTGACAACTTCGGCCAAACGCCTAGCGAGACCGTTTAAGACGAGTGTTCCTGCGGCGTTATAGTTTGTGTTGATGACGAATTTCATCCCATTAGAAACAGGTCGCGGTCATTCCGCTTTCTGTAACGATTATATTTTTTCTAATAATTCGATTCATAGAAAAATTATTTTATATATTGACCGCAGTTTCTAACGGGGTTCATGCAGGATAAATGACGGCCCAGATCTCGCCAAACTGCACCGTGTGATGATCAATGCGATACCCCGCCTGCTCGAACTCGTTCTTGAACTGCGCAAATGTATACTCGGTGAAGTGTGTGGTATCGAGACGATGGTCGAGACCAAGCTCTTTTTTGTAGAGAGTCACCCATTCCCTGTCGATCATCGGGACACGGAAAAGAAATTTGTCAGCAAGCGGCCTGATGCTTTTAAGAAAATTTACACGGTCATCGATATGCTCTAAAACGTTTGACATAATAATTATGTCAAATTTCTCATTGGACAGATCTTTTGTTGCATCAGCGACACGGTATTCGAGATTCGGAGCCGAGGCTTTCCGTTTGGCTTTCTCAATATTTTTTTCTTCGATATCGATACCAAGAACGCTTTTAGCAGACGCGGCTACGTCTTTAGCAAGAGACCCGCTTCCACAACCTATATCCAAAACCCGATCGTTTTGGCTGACATTTCTGGTAAAAAATTCATGATAGCCGATTAGGCGATGCTTTGGATGCTCACCACCTTCGACTTTTATAGCAAGAAATGATATGAGCTTGTAAGAAAAGCTGTGTAGTTTAAGGGCGAGTATTAGAAAGATTTTATATATTTTCTTCATGAAAAAGTGTTTTATAAACCTGAAGCTCTCGTTCTATAGTCACCGGCAGGCTCTGCCGAGTTGCGATATATTCCCGAGCGTTATGACCAAGTCTAGCACGGAGCTCTGGATTTTCAAGAAGTACTTTAATAGCCAAATGAAATCCCTCTGGTGTCGGTTCCGCCAGCAACCCTGTTTCATTATGCGCAATAACTTCACGAATACCCTTCGCATCAGCACCGACGCACGCAAGCCCTACTGCCATAGCCTCTAGAAGCGATTTTGGATTACCTTCGTGAAGTGATGGGAGCGCGTAAACTTCGGTCTTCCCAAACTCTTCGATCAAACGACTTTGCGGAATATTGCCAAGAAATGTAACAGAAACTCTTGTCCGCTCGGCAGCCTCTACCGCATCGGCCTTGAGGCTCCCCGACCCTGCAACAACCAAATGCGCCGGCAGACCTTCGAGTGACTCGACGAGTGTTGCGATATTTTTCTGCGGCTCAAGACGTCCGACAAACAAGACACGTCCCGGCTCCGGTGTGACAGGGATCGGCTTGAATCGCTCGATGTCGATATAGTTCGGAATGACCGTAATCTTATCCGATGTAATGTGAAATGTTTCTGAAATAAATTTCTTGTCGGCTTCGGACGTAATGATGATCTTGTCGGCTGCGCGGTATGAAATACGTTCGACGGTTTTGGCGATCCAGATTTTAATCGGACTAAGACCATTTCTTGTGGCAAAGTCATACCATTCATAACCACAACGCACCAAAAATTTTTTGTTAAAGATTTTTTTCGCAATGACGCCAGCCCATGATCCGTCCATCTGGTTCGTCTTTATAATATCCACACTACGAAATACCCTTGCATAAATAAATGGTATCAGGAAAACGTAAAGATTGGACGGTATCCATGATGGTCGAGGAACAATTATTATATTTTTTGGCAAACAAGAGGAAAGAGATCTTTCTGATTTATCACCATAAGTAAAGAAATATATTTTTTTACAGTGACCAGCTAGTTCTGAGTAAAGTTTGACTTCACGATCAAAATTACCAACTTTTTTCCATGTTGCAAGAGAAATGCCGCGAGTGAAAAGAAGTGCGAGCGTTATATCTTTTGTCTTCATGATTTAAACCTGCCAGAAATTATAGAGCGTGATATTTGGGAATTCATCCATAGAGCGTTCTATGTAATCTATCATCACGCGACTTTGCTCTACCCCTGGATTTAAATCATATGCTTGCCTAGCCGCCTTTCTCGCATCTAAAAACTTGGCCTGGTATAGATATGCTACCGCCTTCATCCAGTATGTCTGGGGAGCCTGTGGAACCAAGAGCGCAGCCTTGTCCAACGTTTCGTGAGCCTTGTCGAGATTATTCACCTCAAACAATCTTTGGTATATGTATAGGTTAGCCAACGTTAAATGCATGCGGTAGTCATCGGGCCGACCAAGCAAATATTTCTCAGCTTCTGCCGCAAAGAATTCAGTCTCTTTCGCAAAATCGGCAACCTTTTGCGGATCATTTAGTATTTCAGGTTTTGCCGATATACCACGCTGAAAGTCTGATATTGATTTCCAAAGAATTGTTGCTGGATCGACAGGAGAAGAGAAAAGGTCTGGGTATCTTTCAAGACGTCGCACGCTCGAGCCTACAGTGTGCACAAATCCGTTTGCCTTCTGGGCCCTGATTATCGGTGATGTGCCTATCACAAACAAATACGCGCATCCAGCCACGAGCACTATGCCGGTCACCCTTGAAGCTAGCGCTCCAAAAACTACCGCGCCACTCTTACTTGTACGCTCTTTATACGTATCGTGCAAGACGGAAGCAGCAAGAGCGGCCATGACAACTACAGCGATATAAGAAATTGTGGTATCGAAAGCAGTCTGCAGCTCCAAAAAGTGTCCTGTGAAATACACAGCCAAAACCGCCGCCAAAGCCTGCCTTTTTTTATCCCCTGAAACAAGTACGACATACAACATACCGACAATTATGACGATATAAACAAGAACATATACAGAAACGCCGACTATTCCAGTCTCGACACGCTGATCTATAATTATGTTGTGAGCGCGATCAAACCACGGCTCAGCACCATTCTTCTTTTCGAGCAAACGGTTGTCGTAATATTTTTCAAACCCGCGATCGAAGTTGTCAGTTCCCCAGCCCCAAACTGGACGATCGAGGGCCGCTTTGCGTGATAGCTCCCAAACTATTGGTCGCGCTGGAGTTTCTTGCGAGAGATATGCTTCGTTCAAAAAACCCCCTGGTACAGTAAAGGATCTTATGGCAATAGCCAAAATTACCACTCCGGAAACGGTAAGCCCTACAGCTAAACCTTTGCGGATTTGCGATGATTTAATGCGAGAAATACCTAGAATCACTGCGAGCCCAAGCACAGTAATAAGAGCTGTCATGGCCGAGGCCTGTGCACCACCGATAACAGTGAGTGGTTCTTTCAAAACATTAACATCACCAAGCCAGACGTTTTTGTTTATGAAAAAAGGGTTAATAATAAATACTATAGGCAAAAGCCAGTGCCACCATCGCCTGTTGCTAATTTCGGCATAGACGTAATAAAAAGAAAGCGCAAATGCAGCGTAGACATACATGGCCGCGAATGAAGAGTTACCAAATGTAAAACCTTCCCATTCGGTCTTGGAAAAAATTATGCTAAAGCCGTCTCGGCCAAGAAGTGCGCCGATTGAAAATATTGCTGAAGAAACAAGAAAAACCTTTATGAACCTACGGCGCTTTTCCAAGTCTGAAAATACAGACATGAGAAACATGTAGAAAAGTCCCAAATGGATAAGATAAAAAATTCCGGACATTCGAGTCATGCGCGACCAAAACGATGTGTGCATATCAACTCCCATGAACCCGGAAACTACCGTAAGAACAAGAAGTAAGACCAAAGCTATAGTTATTGGCGATTTAGCCACGCTTATGCGTGCCTTGCCAGATAGCATTGCAAGACCAAAAACAAGGGTTAGGATCTCGACAATAACGATAAGATTTACCGCTCGTGACGTAGTTCCGTAAAAAAGATGTTCGATATAAAACACGAATGGAAACAAGGCAATAAATGCATAAAGTGTCCATTCGAGAAATTTGTTCAAAGTCGCGCTCCTGGTGTCTATAAACATGGGCCAAGTATAGCCGATTTCCACGGGGCTTTCAATTGGCTATGAAAACACCCCCTTGACGGGGGCGTTTCAATTTTTGTATCAAGGAACCTGCTCATGCCTAATCAGTGTAGGAACATTACCTCCTATCGTCTGTAACACTAAGTCGCGGTCGTTGCCTGTCCCCGTGTATTTTACGGCACCATCAAGATTCACGTCTTCGGGCATATAACCGACAACCATATTCGTCGGAACAAGTCCGCCGATGGCTACCAAGATCGGATCACGATCATTATTGGTTCCAGTGTAACTAACCTTACTGGGCTCGAGTGTCTCAGTGTTACCAGGCCAGAGCATCATCACTCCCCCATCGTTTTTCATGGCTTCGTTACCCCACATAGCAGTCAATGGTGAGGTAAAATCGACCATGCTTCCCGATATAATCGGGGTTGCAGTCATGGCGCCAAGATGATTACGGTGGCGCACAACGACATGATGGCTCGTGTCCGAAGTCAGAAAGTGTGGCACTGAACTACCATCTAGATCGACAATGTCGCCATCTCTTTGGAGCAGTAAACTTCTTACGGCTGAGACGATTACCGGATCAAGCGCATCACGTAACTCCACACGTATCCAATCGACAATCGCATCGGTGCCGGCAGTTGCTAGTACTGAGGCATGTATGGAGTCACCACCTATGTAAGGATCGTTTAGCGGAACTAGCCCCTGTGCGCGCAGGCTATCATTCATTATGCCGTCATTTTCGAACGGGCCAGAGAGGAAGGCTTTTGCGGACAACATAAAGTCTGTGATCTTGGTGCCGTAAACCCTGACGCTGTCGATTGAGACTGTGCCGGCACTACCTGAACTGCCATTTCCATACAGTCTGAAAACCAGGTCCGTCACCCCATCGACATAACCAGGCGACACTAACTGAAAATCCCAATTAGTCCAGGTACCCTCTGATGTCAGCACAAGAGAATCAAGACTTGTTACGAATCCATCAAGACTTGATCGTAAGTGAAATATTGTTGGCCCACTTCCCGAACGAGAAATCCAAAGACTTATACCCTCAACCATAATAATGTTTCCGGGGTTCACTGTTAACGCAAAAGCACAGTGATCTCCGACATCAAACGAGAGAGAGGTCGGCCAGCCACGGCGGATCAACGCCCTATCAGCAGCCTGCCCAGACGTACCACTAGTGAACCCGTTACCAACCGGAAAAATGTTTGGAGTAACGACCGTTAACCCTGTCACGACTACGGTGTCAAAATAAGTAGGGTTCAATGTGCCTGGATTTGTCGGTGGCTCAAAAAGCCATTCAGCTAACACATGCTCGTCCACTTGAGATACTACTTTGCAAGGAGCAAGCGCGGCGATCATAATAATGACCGCAAAGAAAATCAAGTTCTTCATGTTTGCGATTTTGGTTTGATAAGAGCTTAACAGAAATCAGGCAAAAACAAAACCGCCCCTTTCGGGGCGGTTTTGTTTTTGTTAACAGTTTACACTGTCGAGCCTAAACGTTAGTCAAGAGAGACGTAGTCGGTCTTGAATTCGTCGAGGTCGCTCGTGTAGCTGTTAAAGCTCGTCGTGCTACCAGTAGTGTTCCACTTGATAGACGTTAGAGCTGCGCGGAACAAGTCATCAGTGTCAGAAGGACTCCTGAGGATTGTCATAGTGAAGGTTTCTGATTCACCCTCGTCAACCATGTAGAGACCACCCGTGAGAGTAGAGTCTGTATTGTTTGCAAGGACACCAGAGACATCAGTTACCGTAGTTGTTCCAGAGTAGTCAACTGCGAACGTGTTGTTTGCAGAGCCAGCTGTAGAGGCAACAGAGGAAACGTAGACATCATCACCGATAGCTGCAACCTTGAACTTGATAGTGAACGTTGCTGTATCACCATTGTTCGTGTCGCTAGCAGACTTAGTAGCGTCAACGCTTACGAGGTCCAAAGAGATACCGTTCTCACGGAATTCCTGGGCTTCGCCGCCGACAGTACCAGACTTCTCGTTAGCAGCAAGCTGATCGCCTTCTTCATTTTCGATGTCCATAGCACCGCGGTTTGTCGAAGTGACAGAGGCAGTGATAGTGGAACCAGCTGTGAAGTCATCAGCGTCAGCGATTTCAGCTACGACTTCGAAGTCAACAGTGTCACCAGCTCCTAGATCAAATTCGAGGTTGTCGAAAGTGATAGAAGCAGTAGCACCAGCTGCGATCGAAGGAACCGATTCGGTGTATTCTTCACCGTCGATTACGAGTCGGATCGTAGAGACCATCGACTGGAAGGTCGAAGTGACTGGAGCAAACGTTACTGGGAATTCATCCAAAGTAGCGTCAGAATCTCCTTCGAGCTCGAGTTCGCCCTTCAAGAGGACAACATCATCAGTTGTACCTGCATCAGAGATAACTACGATACCAGCCTCTGGGTTGTCTTCATGAGTCGAAAGCTTGAGCTCAGTGTCAGCAGCATCAGAGAAGGTAACAAACGACATGCCGATACCGTCGCCAGCTGCATCCCAATCTATGTCAGTTGGGATTTCACCAGTTTCAGTAGTAACAACGCCGTCACCGTCTTCGTAGCGGACAGACTCGATAGCAACCGTCCAGGAATCAGAATCGATATCACCGGAATCAAGATTGCCAGCAGCGTCAACTGCGATCAAGAGCTTTTCAGTCTCTTCAGCGCGAACGATAGCACCATCAAGGGCGATAGTTCGAGTGTAAGTATCGTCATCAGTCTCAGAGAAATCATCGACATCAGCAGAACCAACCTCTTCACCATCGAACCAGACAGAAACACGATCTACGTAATCATCGAGGTGGTCAGAATCCCCAGAGCTGTTACCAGACGGATCGAAGACAACCTTGACCGAGCGGAGCATGATATCACCGTCGTTCGAAGCTTCAACTTCGACACCAGCGACAACAACCTCTTCCTCACCTTCACCAACTTCTTCGTTAGTGTACTGAGAGAGAGTGTTCATGTCATCGATAGTACCGTTATCTCCTTCGAGATCACCGTTATCGTTGTTGTTATCATCGTTGCCGTTGTCATTGTTACCGCAAGAAGCAGCAGCCAATGCAGCACCCGTCATTGGGCCGACGACGCCGTCAGCAGTCAAGCCTTTCGAGGCCTGGAACGCCATGACGGAAGTCTTGGTCATAGGACCAAACTTACCATCAGCCGTTGCGCCAACGACAGACTGCATAGCCATGACCTGAGCACCAGTCGAACCCTGCTTGAGGGTGACAGTGTGGGCGTAGCATGCAGCATCAACTGAAGCAGCAAAACCGAAAGCCAAAAGGGCAACGGCAGCGGCTACAGCGAAAGTTTTCGTTATAGATTTTGTCATTTTTTTAATAACTGCAAATTATCGTTATTAATTCTCGAGAACGTTGCAACTTTTATTGAAGCAACGGTCTCGTGCGTGTCGCGCGCTTACGCGCGCGACACGACTTACCTTTCGGTGTTAACCGAAAGTTTTGCCACGGAGATTTTAAACTCTCCGCAGCGGACAGAAGCGGCGGCAACTCGCGAACTCATCGCCTTGTAGGATAAGAACGCGAAATCACGCGCCAGGTATCTGCCTTGTCGACATGGCGGAGTACCAGTATCGTCGACAAACTAAAAACACCAGACTCTTCGAAAAGAATCTGGACGAAATTAAGTTGTCAATGATCGTGTATTCCTGAAGGTTTCCCTTCGTGCGCAAAGACCTAAGTCTTTGCGCGAAACAATTTTAAACCATTTCGAGCCGAAGCCGCGAGATGGTTTGTGGATAACCCCTTTGGCTTACGCCTCGGAGCTACCCGCACATCATCTCATGTTTTCGAAAAAAACTCAATGTGAGCGTAGTCGAGTGTCATGAGCGACGTGCAAATGAAGACGACCAGAAAAACCTTATATTACAATATCAATGTTTGACAAAAGCCTTTTACTTATGCGTTTAGTGAGTACCTGCTCCACCTCTTTTCGCCACTCTTTTTAACCTTGCCCAAAACCACTAAAGCATTGAGATCACGAAGAACTGTCTTTTGGCTATAATCTTTGAAATACGAAACGATGTCTTTTATGGCGATATCCTTCTTTTCAGTAATCAGAGTAATGATTTTCTGCTTTCGCTCATCCATACTAGGAGCTTCAGCCGCCGTTATTTTTGTCGGCCTTTTTATAAAAGACATTGGCTTTTCATAATGTCTTTTAGAAATTGGTGTTTCTTTGGTTGGTACTGAGGCAGCGTATTCTTCCATGTCAGAATCCTCGACCCGGAAAAAATCGCTCCTTAGCACCAAGTTGGAGGCCTCTCCTTCGGCCATCTTCATATCACGAATACCCGAAAAGCCTTCTATGCGCTGACGGTTGCGCAAATCTCCGATAAATTCTATTAGCGCATGCTTCAAAACGCTGTAGTTCATGTCCGATACAAAACCGACAACTGTAGAAACCTCTAACAAAGACACTATCTCCCAGGACTTAGAAATTATTCTTGCTATATGAAAATGTAGGTCGCCCGTCAAAGCATATGAAAGGCTTCTAGTGTCCGATAAAACCGACAAGGCCCGCTCGCGTACCCTGTTACGCATAGGATCGGCCGTATCAATAAGATCAGTTACCATATATATGGCCGTAGTTATCTTTTCGGCTTTCTTAGAAACGGACATGAAAACACCTTCGTGAGGGACACGCTTGATTTTATTGGACACGGAGATTTTATTCTGCTCATGTCCATTAGATTTAATCTCCTCACTTAGCATAATCTTGTCTTTGAATGTGTCCATTATACAAGAGCCCAACTGAAAGACAAATGCGCCGAGCGCGACACCTTTTTCAAAAGACATTGTCGAGTGTCCGGCCAGGGTGCATGGGCAATTTCTGTGAAAAAACCTTATTTTGCAAAGCTATTTTGTGATACAATAATCACCGTATATGGCTAAAAAAACTTCTCGCAAGAAAGCTGCCGCGGTTCGTTCCGCGGCTCCGATTGAGAATTCTGAAACACTGCTTGGTATGCGCGTGAGCGCTGAAACCAAGAACAGTATATTTTCTATATTGTTCTTTGTCTTTGCACTCGTCTTTGCGCTTTCGGGCTTCCGACTTGGCGGCGTTGCCGGAAATTTTATTTATACCAACTTATCAAACCTTTTAGGCGTCGGCTACGTACTCTTGCCTTTGGTTTTCATACTACTTGGCATATCTTCATACAAATCTGAACGACCTGCTTTTGGTGTAACACATATAGTATCTGGCGTACTATTTCTTTTTTCTGGACTTGGAGTCATTCATATTATAAAAGCTGGTGCCGCAGGTGCTGTCGGCAAGATTTCTTCGTGGCCATTCGTCAAGCTCTTTGATGTATATCTGGCATTCATATTTTTATTCGCACTATTCGTCGTATCGCTCGTAATCATGTTCGACAAGAGGCCAAGCTGGAGTCGTTTCAAAGAACGATTGGCCGGATGGTTCGGCTCGCATGTAGAGCCTACAGAAGAAGAAGCCGATTCATCTTCTGAAGAAGAGCCAAACGAAGAAGAGGAAGAGCCTGCTCCCGAACCTGCTCCGACCACTGCCCCACTTCCAGAAGAGCCTGTTGCCGAAGAACCTGAACGTCAGGGCGCCGTGCCTTTTAGCGCGTCTTTCAAATCGTCCGGCGAATACAAGGCACCGCCACTTAGTCTCCTACAGAAAAATGATCAAAAGGCTGTAACGGGAGACATCAAAGCCAATTCAAATATTATAAAACGCACACTCGAAAACTTCGGCATAGATGTCGAAATGGACGAAGTGACTGTTGGTCCGACTATTACTCGTTTTGCGTTGAAGCCAGCCCAGGGTGTGCGATTGTCACGCATAACAGCATTGTCGAACGAGCTTCGTCTCGCGCTTGCCGCATCATCGATCCGTATCCAGGCCCCTATTCCTGGAAAGTCACTCGTCGGTATCGAGGTACCAAATCAAACCAAAGCCATGGTCGACCTGCGAAGCCTTTTGGCCGGAAAAGAGTTCAAAGATTCACCAAAACCTCTGCTTGCGGCACTTGGCAGAAGCGTCTCCGGCAAGGCAGAATACGGCAATATCGGTAAGATGCCTCACTTACTCGTTGCCGGAGCAACTGGTTCGGGTAAATCCGTGACAGTGCACACGATGATCACTTCACTCCTATATAGGAATGGGCCGGAAGACTTGCGCTTCATCATGGTCGACCCAAAACGTGTCGAGTTGACCTTATACAATGGTATCCCCCACTTGCTGACACCGGTTATTACAAACCCAAAGAAAGCTATTCTCGCGCTCAAGTGGGCTGTTTCGGAAATGGAACGCCGTTACGACATTTTGGAAAAATGTGCCGTCCGTGATATCGATTCTTATCACGCAAAATACAAAAAGGCTTCACGCGAAGATAACGGCCCCGAAGGTATGCCGTATATTCTCATAATCATCGACGAGTTGGCCGACATCATGACGACTTACCCGCGCGAACTCGAGTCCGGTATTGTGCGTTTGGCCCAAATGTCCCGAGCTGTTGGTATCCACCTCATCCTCTCGACCCAGCGTCCTTCGGTCAACGTCATCACTGGTCTCATCAAAGCCAATGTCCCGAGCCGTATCGCACTTCAAGTATCATCCCAAATCGACTCACGCACTATTCTCGACAATGCCGGAGCCGAAAAGCTCTTGGGAGCTGGCGACATGCTTTTTGCGTCAGGCGAAATGGCCCAGCCGCAGCGCATCCAATGCGCATTCATTTCTGAAGACGAAGTCAAAGCCGTGACGCACTATCTAAAGACACGCTACCGTGATGAATTGCCTGATGATTTGAATCTAGGCGACGGATCGATCAGTGCTGACGCGAGCATCTTTTCATCTAGCCTCGAAGACGAAGACCGCGATGAACTTTTTGCGGAGGCAAAAAAACTCGTCATCGAAGAGAAAAAGGCGTCAACGTCGTACATTCAACGCCGTCTCAAGATCGGCTATTCGCGCGCAGCCCGCATCTTGGATGAACTCGAACAGGCCGGTGTCGTCGGTCCGGCCAACGGGGCTAAAGCCCGCGAGATATTCGCCGATGCGGCGACAGTAGGCGCGGCGCGGCCGGCGGCTCCCTTGTCGCCTGCGCCGGCCGCGCCGCGCCCCCACACCGTAACAATAGTTCGCGATGACGAAGAAGATGAGACTCCAACCGAAGACGATGATGTGGGCAACGACGACATGTGGCGCGACCAAGAAAATATGAGCGACGACGGCGACGGCTTCACTGCGACAGAAGATGAGACAGCTCCTGTGGTTGAAGACGAAGAGGTCGTCGCGATAGAAGATGATGAAAATAGCAGCAACGATTATGACGAGAACGACAAATATTAAAACTTGGCTGCGCGCAGGACTCTTGGTCGGTCTTTTCGCCTTTATTATCGGCTATGCATTCTTTCGGACCCAAGCTGTCGCCAAAGGTGTTGCGCTAGTGATCGAAGGGCTTGCTGATGGATGGGAGACGCACGAGCAACTGATAACGCTCACTGGTACCGCAGCCCACGCAACACACCTATTGATCAACGGCCACGAAACTGCAGTCGACGAGGAAAACCGTTTCGTCAAGACATTGGCCCTCTCCCCCGGCTATAATATAATCACTGTAGAGGCTCGCGACCGTTTTGAACAGACGACCCGGACAGTCTACCGAGTCTTGTATCAAGAAGCGGAAGCAAAGACGAACGATTTATAAACATTTAAAAACAACGTATGGCATTAAAAAAGAAAAAGGTTGAAAAGAGCGAAAAATCCATCGAGGAACGAGACGAAGCGGCGCCAGCCGCGAGCGGTATGGCCGGAATCGAAAGCACTCTCAAGGCCATCCAGACCAAGTTCGGCGAAGGTGCCATCATGAAGATGGGCGACACGCCAAAAGTAAGCATTGGCGCCATCTCGACTGGCTCGCTCGGTCTTGATGCCGCGCTCGGTATCGGCGGACTTCCAAAGGGTCGCATCATCGAAATATTCGGCCCTGAATCATCAGGAAAAACCACGCTCGCGCTCCACGTCGTCTCAGAAGCCCAAAAGCGCGGGGGTATCTGCGCCTATATCGACGCCGAACACGCCATGGATCCGGACTATTCGCGCAAACTCGGCGTCAACACCGACGAACTCCTCATTTCGCAACCTGACAATGGTGAACAGGCGCTCGAGATCTGCGAATCGCTAGTACGAAGTGGCAAAATTGACGTTGTTGTCGTTGACTCAGTCGCGGCACTGACGCCGAAAGATGAAATCGAAGGTGACATGGGTTCGCACCAAGTCGGCAAACAGGCTCGTCTCATGTCGCAAGCAATGCGCAAACTTACCGCCCTCGTGTCACGCTCAAAAACAATCATCATCTTCATCAACCAGATCCGCATGCAAATCGGCGTCATGTTCGGAAACCCCGAAACGACAACTGGCGGCAAGGCGCTCAAATTCTATTCATCGGTGCGCCTTGATATCCGCCGAATAGCGTCAATCAAAAAAGGCGAAGAGGTTGTTGGTTCGCGTACGCGCGTCAAAGTCGTGAAAAACAAGGTCGCTGCCCCGTTCAAACAGACCGAGTTCGACATAATTTACGGCGAAGGCATCTCCATAGAGGGCGAAATGCTCGCGCTTGGCGAGAAGATGGGCTTCATCAAAAAGTCTGGCGCGTCTTACAGCTACGTTCCAAATGGAGGTGACTCCTCCTCCGCCAAGGCTTCGGAGGACAAGGAAGTAAAACTCGGCCGCGGCTACGATGCTACCCGCCAATTCCTCAAAGAAAAGGAAAACAAAAAAGTCCGCAACGATATCTTGAAAGATGTCGTGAACGGACTGAAGACGATATAGAATCAAAAAAGCCCCGCGTGAGCGGGGCTTTCGGTTGGCTTTCTCGCCGACCGCTCCTGTTTGTAATACAGGAGTAAAATATTGTGATTCCCTTTCGGGAAATTGTACAAAGGAACTTCGGTCCTCGGCGGAGCAGCGTAAGCTGCTCCGCACGAGAACTATACTCCCAGCTCGACACCAAGATCTATGCTGGAAAATCGGACAGCGGGCTAACGGGGTTGGACCACACGGGATCCCCTTTCTTCTTTCCCTCGTTGGCATGGGAGCTTGACGATAGTCTACGCCATCCCCAGCTTGCATAATGCCTTGGCTAACCAGAGTTCATTCGAGGCTCCTATCTTCAAAGAACTCCCTGAAAGCTTAGCATATATAAAATATTTGTCAAGCACACACACCTACTTTTTGATGGGCTTCGCCATGCGCCTTTGGCGCAATCAAAAAGTAGGTGTGTGTGCAGGCATTTTCTTAGCTGTTTTTCTAATCACGAAAAAAACCTTGTTTTCAAGGCTATTTAGGCGTTTACGGCAATAACCCGCTAAGCAGCTTATTGTAGTGAGATTATTTGATGAGTTCGACGAGCTTTGCGACCAGGCGCTCAGGATCATCTTCAAAGACGACGGCCATATGGCTTTTTGGATGTTCGCCGACAAGGCGCTTGATAACCTCGTCGGTTTCCCACGCACCGCGAAGGACGCCGACAGGTTTGCCCTCTTGGAGTGCGAGTGTAAATTCATGGAGCGCGTCAAGCTTGCCGCAGCCGACAATAACTGCATCGGCCGCCCGTGTCGCAAATATCTGCGCACCACTTCCGCCAAAACCTGTGTAAATGACAATATCGCCATGGTCTCCATCGAGTCTGTATATATCACGGTGTTCGCGCTCGTTAGCCGCCGGCGAGATATAGAGCGTTTCGCCGCGGCGCTCTTTGGCGCCAATAGCCGCAAAGAGTGGGAAGCCATGCTGCGCGCCAGTAATGAGCAAGTGCCCCGCCTTCCCCACTTCGCGACCAAGACGCTTGGCGAGCTCGAGCGCATCGAGACTCGCGCCATGCGTTTCAATGGCGCCCGTCACGGCAAATTTCAACCGACGAGATTTCATATGCAAAGATTATAGCACAGTGGCGCAGCGCAGGGGCTTTCAAAAAGGCTCGCCGCAGGTCCGAGTTTACAGAGGGCCGAGGCGGAAGAAAATCCGCCCTATGGGGGCGGATTATTCTGGTCTTTTTGAAAGCCCCTGCGCGTAGCCTAAAACATAAGCTCAACACTCTCACCGCTACGCGGTACGACGGCGTTGACACCCAAGTGATCGCGCAGCTTTTGGGCGAGGAACATCGAGACGTTCGGCTCGCCCATGACGAGGAACGCTTTTTTCAAACTCTCGCGCGTCTTTTCAACAAACTGTACCAAGTGAAATGAGTCTTTGTGCCCCGAAAAGCCTTGGATCGTTTCAACTTTTGCTCGCACGTCAATGCGCTCATGGAAAATCATGACATCGCGACGTCCTTCTTGGAGCAAGCGCCCAAGCGTACCCGGCGTTTGGTAACCAGTCAGAAGCAGTGTCGCATTCGGGTCGGATAGATAGTTCTTCTCGTGATGCAAAATCCTACCGCCAGACGACATGCCTGATCCAGCCATGATTATTTTCGGATTAGGCGCTTTCAAAATAGCGATGGAGTCCTGGGTCTTTTCGGTCTCAATAAGTCCCGGGAAATTAAAAATGTCATCGCCTGAATTGATCTGCTCGCGTACGGTTTCTTTCAAATACTTCGTGTGCTTCCGAAAGACATCAGTCACGCGAATAGCGAGCGGAGAATCAAGGAATATTTTCATGTTCGGCACCTGCTTGCTCTCGACAAAGTTATTTATCTCGTACAAAAATTCCTGCGTGCGCTCGAGCGAAAATATGGGCACGACGAGTACGCTTTTTTTCTTGTGGGTATCGAGTATAGCCTGCTTTAGCTTATCCTCACGTTCGCTGCGCTCTTCGTGATTGCGGTCGCCATAGACTGATTCCATGACCAAATACGTTGCGTCGGTCACAGCTTCGGTATCAGCAAGGAGCGGCGATGGCGAATTGCCAAGATCGCCAGTAAAAACAATCTTTGTCCCGTTGTAAACGATTTCTGCCATAGCCGAACCCAAGACATGCCCCGCGTCTTTAAAGACAACATCGAGCTCACCGCCGAGCGAAAACTTTTCGTGATATGAAAATCCTTCCCAAAGTGAAATAGCCTTGTCGATAACACGCTCGGCGTACATTTCATCGAGGCGAAACTCTCGGCCACTATCAGAGCCTGCCAAAATATTTGCCGTATCGCGCAACATGACAGCCGCCAAATCGCGCGTCGCAGTTGTAGAAATAATGCGGCCCTTGAAACCTTCGTGAACAAGTTTCGGTATTCGACCAATGTGGTCGGTATGGGCATGAGTCACAATGAGCACATCGACGCTCGCTGGGTCATACGAAAACGGGTGCCAATTCTCGAGCTCGGCCAAATGCTCTCCTTGGATAAGTCCGCAATCAATTAAGACTTTAAAGCCGCTTTCGGTCTCGATGAGGAAATTCGCGCCCGTCACCCAGCCAGCGCCGCCAGCAAAAGTCAGCTTTAGCCTCTTTTTTCCATCATTATTTTTTGCCATGATGGTCTTTTGAAAAATAATAACCAAGTGCAACAAAATTTCCCACTAACCCGCAAAACAGGTCGTTTATTGAATCATTTCTTTCTGCTAAAACATTTCCTATGTCAAAAAAATCTTGCATGGAATATTCCATGACTTCCCATAAAGATGCAGCCACCAACAACAAAAAACTATTGACCAATATTATCGTCAGAAATCTTTTTTTCCCGCGCCAAAAGGAATATTTTTCGTTAAAAAACCAAATCAAAAAAAGACCGCCACAAAAACCGCCAAAGGCGTGCATGAATTGGTCGAAACGGGCAAAACCTTGGTACCAATGAAAATAACTTGCGAGTGCATTCAAAACAAATAATGCAAACAAGGAGAAGGCGAATTTTTTGAACAAGTCTCTGCGTGTCATGATGGAATAATTGTATCATACCACCACACCTACTTTTTCATTGCGCCAAAAGGCGCCGGACATTGCCCATAAAAAAGTAGGTGTGGGGGCACACCCTCGACAAGCTCGGGATAAAGAAAAACCCTCGAGGGAGGGTTTTTCTTTACGGCTATCCATATTATCCTAGCTTTTTGAAAAAAGTGGGTGCGATGCGGCCTAGACCACGGCCCAGGCCGACGGCTCGCTCCCCTAGGACTCATGTTCTAGATAATGTGGGATAACCGTGCTTTTATTCTAGCAAATTTTCCAGTAACGCAAGACTCGACAAACTCGTTCTTGAAAAGTATAATCCATCGAAACACTGCACATACCATGAACTACGAAGAAGGCGTCATCTACCTGTACGCTATCGCATTTACGGGGGCAGTCCTCATGCTAATAAAAGGACTTGAGTTCTCGATATCAAACGATAAACGCACGTCGTGGACTGAACTCTGGCTGCTAACTGTAGCATACCTCTGCTCCGCCGGTTTTTTCTGGACCAGCATCATAGGCGCCATCATTTCCCTAGTAGTTGGCCTCATGGGAGGAAAACGATTTGACATCTTTTCCGCCGTACTGGCTCTGATAGCGCTTGTCTTGAATTTCACTATGTTCGGAGCCTCTTGGAACACAGAAGGCTGGAACGGCCTCGTCGCCGGGCCCGGCTTCGGACTTGCAGTGATCGGAGGCTTCGTCCTTCTCTTTGGGGCCTACAAAAGAACGAAGGCTCGCACGGCCACATAGCATAACGCCCCGACAAGTCGGGGCGTTCGCTTTTCAACTATACTATTATGCTGGATAGCTATCTTTGTAGACGTATTCCTGATCAATCTTTGTGTATGAGAATAGTTCGTCTTCGCCAAAGAAGCGGTTGACTTCGTCTATACCATTTTCAACCGAATCCGACGCATGGACGCAGTTCGACTGGATACTCATGGCAAGGTCTCCGCGAATAGTGCCGCCAGGAGCCTCATATGCTTTCGTTGGGCCGACAATGATGCGCACGGCATTGACCGCGCCAATTCCCGAGAGAGCCATGACGACAACCGGAGCCGATTTCATGAAGTCCTTGATGCCGGCAAAGAACGGCTTATCTTTGATGTGTTTGTAATGGTCTTCGAGTAAGACGTCTTCGAGCGTGAGCATCTTCAAGCCGTTGATTTTAAGGCCCTTCTTCTCGAAGCGGCTAATAATCTCGCCGACCAAATTGCGCTGGACCGCGTCCGGCTTCATGATAATCAAGACTTTCTCGTTTTTCGGGTGAGTGTTCATAATAGTTTTTAGATTTTAATAGACGTATATTAGCATTCTGTGCCTCAAAATCAAATTAGTTTATCTCTTACTTTTGTCTTGAAACAAAAGCTCAAGACTCTGGAGAAAACGCCCACTCCTGACAAAGCGGGTGTCAATGTACCCCCCCTCCAACCAGACGAAGCAGACCGGGCAAAATTCGAATCCCGAGGACCTAGTGCGAGGCGAAGCCAAAGACACGCTCCCGCAGGGTGAGAATTTTGCCCGGACTGCGAAGCACTATATCTTCATAAACTTATCCATCACCTCTTTCTCCACCTCATCGCGTGGCCTTCCATATTTCAAGAAAGAAAGTTCCTTGAGCGATTCGACAATGTCGGGATTGCCAGCTGGAAGGTCCGGCGTACGGATGTTGAAAGGCTTGGCCGGAACGCCGTTCATAAGCATGCTGACATACGCGTTTCGGTTATCGAGTTTCAAAATATCCTGCGTCGTAAAGACTGGCTCGAGACGTTTTACCAGGACTTCAGCATCTTCGGAAGAGATGCGAAATACCGCCATCGAGCCGACGTTCCCCAAGACAGCGTTACGGATATCATCCGAGAGCTGCGAGAGGTATTGGTGTGCGACGTTCAAGCCGAGCTTGTATTTGCGCGCTTCGGAGAGGATGGACGAAATCGACGGCGTCGTGAAGTTTTGGAATTCGTCTATGTAGAGATAGAACGGTGGGAAATCTACGCCGTGACTGTCGGCACGCGAGAGCGCGGCCATCTGAATCTTGCCGACTAGGATTAGGCCGAGCAAGTTGGCATTTATGTCGCCAAGCCTTCCCTTCGAAAGATTTACGAGCAAGATTTTTTTCTTGTCGAGGATTTCGCGGAAGTTGAAGCTCGATTTTTCCTGCGCAATGATCGGCCGCATGATTTCGTTCGAGATAAAGGTGTCGAATTTTGACGTGATGTACGGCACAAAGTTCTCGAGGCCTTGCTCGCCTGTCGTCGCCTCGGCCGTCTTCCAGAATTGCTTGATGATCGGATTTGTACAGCGTTCGAGTTTCATATCGCGGAATTTTTTATCAGAGAGAACACGTCCGATTTCTAGAATCGTATTGCCAGAGGCTGGGTCAGACATAACTAGTCCGGCGGAATTTTTGAAATATTGCTCAAAGAGCGGACCGCCGGCTGTTTTCATGTCAAAGAGCTGACTAAAGATACCGAGGAGTTCGTTGATGACAAGCGTCTTTTGTTCCGGACGCTCTGGATCAAATTCGAGCATGTTGAGCCCCATCGGACGCGCCGTCGATGCCGGGTCAAAATATATGACGTCGTCGATGCGCTCTTTCGGTATGTAAGAAAGAATCTTCTGAATATCAGAACCGTGCGGATCGATGTAGCAAACACCGTCGCCGCGCTCGATGTCTTGGCGTATCATGTTCATGAGAATACCTGTCTTACCGGTACCAGTCTGACCAATGACATAGAAATGCCGCATGCGGTCTATTTCGGACAAGAAAATATCCGTTTCGGTTCCGCGATAACTGTTTATACCAATACGCACACCCGAAGAACCGATATCAAGAGGAGCCGGCGCGACGCCTGATTTGCCTTCGCGAAGCTCTGGAGAACCTGTCGCGCCGGCCGGAAAATGCACAAGAGTTGCAAGCTCACGCAAGTTGAGCGGCAACGCCGTCTCGGCTGGCAAACGAAATGTAAACGAGTGCAGCAAACGGTCGATTTCGCGCTCCCCTGCTCGATTCCAGACCAAAGCATTACCGTTCGGCCGAGCAAACTGCGAGAACGCCGATTCGATATCGTTCATGATCTCGCGTGTACGTTCGGCGCGCGGCGAAGATGCCACGATGCGGATGTTTGCAACAACAATACTAGACTTGATCTTTTCCCCGATCTCACCAACCACGACGTCATCGATATGCTTTTCCTCGGCGGGCTTGTCTTTTGGTTTTGAAGAAAAAATGCTCGAAGCAAACGCCTTTAATTCTTTTTTAGTCTCGTAGTAGTCATCGAGTGCGTTCTTGAGCGAAGTGCCTTTTTTAACTTTCTCGAGCGTCTTGGAAAACTTGTCTACATACTTCATGCCAGCCGGCATGATGAGGAATTGAATAGCTGCGCCTTCGCGAGTCTTGTCGAGTTTACCAAGAGCCGCAAGAAGAGCTTGGAGCGGATCATGATCAAATGCTTCGTAAGTCAAGAGTGGAAAAACGTCGTCTTTTGCAAATGATGCCGTTGCCCCGCCTACCGTACCGCCTGGAATAAACACATTGTAGTCGTCGGAGACTTGGCGGACTTTCGCCCCGTGATAAAACGCGAGCACCTGCTTTTCGAGCAATGTGCGACGTTCTGTCGGGACGGAAACGTAAAAAACAATTTCTGGGCTGTCGTGCGAAACGGCAAGTTCGAGAGTAAAATATTGCTTGTAAGGGTCGTTTGAAACAACACCTATGCTCTGCATGCCGGCAAAAAACTGCTCCATACCAGAGAGAAGCTCCTTGAGGCTTTTCTGTTTGCCATCGGCTGACGACTCGGGCGGGAGCGTAATCTCAAAGAGCGACAAGTGAAGCGACTGCCATTCTGGGTTGCGTTCGGAAAGCCCCGGCACCGAACCAGAGGCATGCAAAAACTGTACGAGGAAACGGTGGAAATCGTCTTCGATATGCGGATTTTTCATTCGAGCAATGACATCGAGAGTGTTCTTGATGCCGCGCTCCAAAAGCATGCCGTATAGTTCTTCTATAGCACTGTCATGCTCTTCGGGCCGCAACGCAAGTGTCATGGCTTCGGTTTCAGATGGTGTCGCGCGATATGATTCGTGCAAGACATCTTTGGTATCGGCTTTTTTGTAGGCAGAAATTGTCTCGTGCGTCACCTCCGCGCGCGAACGTTCGAGCCCGCGCTCGGCGTTCGCACGCTCCTGCTCGGCCACGCGTTCGCGCAAATACACAAGCTCCTCTTCCGGAGATTTGAATTGCGTCGTTTCCCTGCCAATACCGCCTTCCATATGAAGAAATTATAGCATGCAAACAAAAGCAAAGAGCCTGACAAGTCAGGCTCTTTGGTCACCTCATGGCTAGGCATTTTCAAGCTGCCTGATGAATTCGACGGTTTGCACCCCTTTAGCGCACTCGAAGCAGATCCACCCAGGGCTTTGGGCCTTGACCTGCTCTTCACGATTCGCCTGAGCGCGAGCAATGTCGTCCATTGTTCTTCCTTCTTGCGGCAAGTTCAATCCCGTCGGAAAATCATACGTCAGATTCGAAATGAGATCGAACGTATCGGCGTCGATCTGATCGCGCCCCTCAATTCCTTCTGGTGTATGCGACCTTCCTACCTCCTGCTTTTGATCAGGTATGATCTTGACCAGGGTCCCGACCCCTTCGCAATGTGGGCACGAGACACCCTCGAGATGGTGCAAGCTGTATTTGGCCAGCCGGTTCTTAGCGTTGGGGGGGCCGGCAGTTCCGGTTAGCTTAAAATCGAGTCCGCGGATCAGGAATTTCAGCCCTTGCACGACGTCTTTCATGTTCGCCATGGTTGATGGTTTTAAGGTTCGAAGTTTGTGTCGAGGCGAGTATACCTATTTCCCCCGCAAAAGCAAAGAGCCAGCGGGAGCTGGCTCTTCAGTTTGCGCAGGTCGTTCTTCAAGCGATGACGGACCAAACGGCGCTCCAAGGACTTGGATTTGCGCAGTTTTTTCTTCATCCCGAAGAACTTATTGCAGCATCCGCATTTCGGACCCTCGGGTCCGTGCTGAACACTGTAGTGATCGTAAATCCGACCGAAACCGATGTGCATGGTAGTTAGAGTTTGTTTTGTACTTTCAGGAGATTCAGTGCATGCTGGTCCGATTCGCTCATGGGCAAATTTCTCGCTTCTTTGTAGGTGAACCAACCATAGCCAACCAGATTAGGCTGATTCAGAACCACAACACCATCAGAAGTAGTCTCCCAATGGCCAAGATGGTAGTGCTGTTCAAACCGACATCCTTTCGCCCGGTCCGGCTCCACAATCGGCTCGAATTCACCAGTCGGGCTTTTTAGAAACGCTTGAGGCCAATCACACGTAACTGACGTTTGAACATAAATGTCATTCACTTGATGAATGAAATCATCTTCGCCGCTCCAATAGCTTACCTGCGGCATATGCCAGAGACAGCTCCCTTTTTCATCAGTAGATGACTGCAGGAGTAGAATCGTTGACTGTGCATCTTTTTTCCTAACTCTGGCAACTTCACCAAAACCAGGATTCGAGCAATGGTCGGAGAGAATGGCAAAATTAGCCATGACCCGGATGTTTTTCATGGTACGTAGTTTTTCTGTATACTACGCAAATATACTATTTTGTCAATACCACCGGCCCGTTCTCCGTAATCGCCACCGTATGTTCAAAATGAGCCGAGAGTGAGCCGTCATCGGTGACGTAAGTGTATTCGTCTTCGGTCACGCAAACTTCTTCGGAACCAAGGTTTAGCATCGGCTCGATTGCAATAACCATACCCGGCACGAGTCGCTCGCCAGTATTTGGCTTGCCATAGTTTGGGACGTAGGGATCTTCATGGACATCGTAGCCAACACCGTGACCAGAGAGGATTTTAACAATACCGTAACCGAGCGGCCCGACAAAGCTCTCGATAGCGTGGCCGATATCGCCGACACGGTTACCCGGTTGGGCGGCCGCGACCGCACGCTCAAGCGCTTCGCGCGTCGTATCTATGAGCGCGGCCGCCTCGTCGGACACTTTGCCACACGGCACGGTAATAGCACTATCGGTAATAAAACCCTTGTGACGCAATCCTAGGTCAAGCGACACAATATCGCCATCTTGAAGAACAATCTCGTCGAGTGGAATACCGTGTACAACTTCGTCGTTAACAGAAACGCAAAGCGCCGCCGGATACGGATATGACACGCCTTCGGGTGTGTAACCTAGAAATGCCGCCTCGTCGCCACCCTCGGCGATAAGTTCACGAGCACGTTTGTCTAGCGCTGTGGCAGAAGTGCCAGGTACGACAAGTTTGGCCACCTCGCGCAAAATTTCTGCATGACGTGCGCCGCCCTCACGCATAATAGCTATTTCAGCTTCTGTTTTTAAACGGATGGTCATGCGCCAAAAGACGTCTTAGAAATAATCTCGTTAGCTACTTCTTCGATTGTTTGTTCGCCATTTATTTCAATAAAACGATAGTCTCTGTTGTTGCGATACCATTCGACTGCCGGCATGACATCTCGATCAAACCAAGAAAGACGTTTTTCTACTTCGCCGGCACTTTTATCGTCAGCTCGAGCACGCTCGCCAAGTCGTGCGCGCGACCATTCGTTCGATACGTTCATATAAACAATGAACGGCTTTTCGCGCTTGTAAAAACGCATGGCAGTATCTAGCATGACCGCTTCGTCCTTCGAACGTGGTGTGCCGTCGATAACTATATGCTGGCGCCCATTGAAGCTTTCAATAAGAAGATGCGACCAAATATGCGCTGCCAAAAAGTCAGGCTGTCGCTCTCCTGTTTTCATGATCTCGTACGCAAGTCCGGCCGTATAGTTTGGCTCTTTGACGAAGTTGCGGAACTTTTGACCGGTTTCCAGATAAAATATATCCGTGTCGCTCGCAGCACGCAGGCGCTCCATAAGAAGCGCCGCTTGGGTGCCTTTGCCGCAGCCAGACCGGCCAATGAAGATAAAGGTTTGCATGAGATTAGTATACAGTATTTAGTATACGGTATACAGTATGGGTTTTACGTTCCGACTCAGCGTAGCAAAAATGCCGATTTTCGAATCCCGAGGACCTAGCATAGCGATCCCGCAGGGTGAGAAAATCGGCATTTTGCGAAGCCTCTTTACTCTGCGACGAACGGCAAGAGTGCCATTAATCGCGCCCTTTTGACCGCGAGCGCCACTTTCTTCTGATTCTTTGAAGAGAGCTTTGTCTTTCGCTTGTTCATAATGCGGCCAGAAGCGTCCAAAAACTGCTTCAAGATTGCCGTGTCTTTGTAGTCAACGTGCTTTATATTGTTTGATGTGTAGTAATCGTTCATTTTTATAGTTATTAGTGTCTAGTGAATAGTGGCTAGTGCTTCACTTCTAATCACTAGAAGTTAGTCACTAGTCACTCATTAAAACGGGATGTCTTCGACGTTTATATCATCTTCCGGATATTCGATAGTCTCGAGTTCTGGGGCTTTCATCGGAGCATCAGGCTCGTTAGAAGAAGCTGCAGCCTGTCCACCGTACGAACCACCGCCAGATGACTTTGGACCGAACTGGAACGTGTCGACAATAATTTCCGTACGGTATTTCTTGCCGCCGTCTGCGTCCCAACTTCTCGTCTGCAAGCGACCCTCTACGTATATAGAGCTCCCCTTTTTCATGTACTGCTGAACAATCTCGGCCTGGCGTCCAAAGACAACCAAGTTATGGTATTCAGTCGAGTCCTGTTTTGCACCATTTTTGTCCTTCCAGGTGCGATTGGTGGCGATAGAGAAATTGCACACCTTGATACCAGATGGGAGAGCTTTCGTCTCCGGATCGCGGGTCAGGTTTCCCATGACAATAGCCTTGTTGAGATACATCCCGTTAGTGACAGGTCGCGGTCTTAACACAACCTGTTTGCTATAGTAGTAATTATTTTATCCAAATCTCCACATCTGTATATCGAGCGACCGTGGTCACTAACGGGATACATAACGTAAGGTTAGTGGATAATCCTCTTCGTATTGTAAGCGACTACTCAGCTTCTCGCAAGGATGTATCTCCTTCTACCAACTCGTCAATCTTTTGATCGACAACAGCGGCATCCATTGGAGCAGCATCGCTGTCCGCCTGCGTTCGGCGCTGGCCTGCGGCACGCGACTGCATCATACGAGTACCGATAAAGGTGTTCTCGCGAACAGTCTTGATAAGAATTGAACGCAAGATAGATGGGTTCTTGTCGATAGACGCGGCAAATGCTTCAAGCGAAGCAGCTTCGAGCTCGAACTTAACCCATCCGAAGTATGCAGTATCGAACGAGCGATTCTTGTTGTCGATCTCTTTTACAACATCGTATGCGAGCTTCATAGACTCGGGATACTTGTCAGCGATAACTTCGGCGCCCATCGAGGTCAAGGTACCCTTGATACCTTCGACGACTTTGGCGAGCTCTTCTTCTGAAAGAGTCGGCATGACATGGTAGCCGAGTTCGTAGATTTTTTTATTTGAATCTTCCATGGTTATGAGTAAGTAATAAGTAGAAAGTCGTAAGTCGCACGAATTCCTATTTTAATAATTGATAATTTTGGCAAAACCCGCCTTCGCCAAGGCTAAGTCGGGCAAAGAAAAAACGCTCGTATCGGACCTAGCGGCGGCCTCACTCAAGGGCAGCCGAACGAAACGTTGTTGAGATATTATCACGTATGTATAAAAACACAAGAGCCGCGAAAATTCGCGGCTCCAGCACGTTCCGGTTCAAAACACGGTTCGTGTACCTTAGTACGCCAGACTGAGCTGTTGCGGTTCAGGGTGTCGTGATTCCCTTTCGGGAAATTGTATCTAAAGAACCAGTTCATCCCACGGCAGGCGGAGAGTGTCCCCACCCTCCTCTCCTGCCGGGAATGATTCTTCACGACGATCGATCGGGCCCATCGGGGCCCCTTCTTACAGGACTTCTGTGTCAACCGACGTCGGAAAATTTATAGCATGCCGACTATTTTGAGTCAATACCAAAAAGCGTAGCCATATTTTTGAGTAGTTTAAGCCGAACTTCTTCTGTGTCGAGGTCCTTGATCTCAGCGATTTTCTTTACCGTCTCTTCTACCATCCACGGCTCACAGTCTTTTCCACGATACGGTACAGGTGCGACGAACGGCGCGTCGGTTTCCGAGAGGATTCGGTCGATAGGAGTAATCTTTAAGACTTCGTCATAGTCACGAGCAAACGTGATAACGCCTGTGAACGACAGATAAAAACCAAGTTTCAGAAACCTCTCGGCAATAGCGGGCGTTCCAACAAAGAAATGCACGTCTCCGCGCAACCCCACAGGTCTTGCCTGTGTAGTAGATTCCAAGATTTCCAAGACATCTTCATACGCATCCATAGTTCCCTTTTGCGGACGGATATGGAGTATGAGCGGCAAGTTTTTCTCGATTGCCAAATCAATTTGTTGTATAAAAATTTCTTTCTGCAAATTCTTCGTCGCTATATCATTCTCATCAATTCTGAAATAATCAAGCCCACATTCGCCAATAGCGACGACTTTTTCCTTCCCAGCAAGCTCGCGGAATTTCTCCATCGTCACGCCGAAGCTTTCAGTGTAGGCGGAGCCAGCATCACTCGATGCTTTCGCCAAAGGCTCAAGCATGGCACAGGGATGAAACCCGACGGACGCAAAAAGGTTTGCACTTAGTGGCGCGATTCGTACAGCTTCGGCTGAAGTTTCGTAATCGGTTCCGACAGTGATAGTGCCGATTTCTTTTTCTTCGAGGATTTTAATAATCTCTTCCTTGCGCTCGGCAAGTGGCGAGAGATTTAAGTGCGAATGAATATCGAAATATTTCATACTAATCTTTACGCAAAAAAAGTGGCTTTTCTGGTTTTTTATTCTCTTTGATGAGTAACTGGATTACTGATGACGTTTCAGGTAAAAACGGCTCAAGAGCGACCGCGATACGCGCAAGTCTTTCAACACATGTTCGAATAATCTCTTTACCTTTTTCTAAATCATCTTTCACTACTGAAAACGGTTTTTCGGCATTAATATAACGATCAAGTTCGGTTATTTCTTTTGAAATAGCTTCCATGGACGCCTGGATATCGAAGCCTTGTATCTCGCCAGCGTAGACTGGCATTTCAACCAGAGGCTCACAATATTTTTCCGATAGCGTCATCGTGCGACTAACGAGATTTCCAAGTCCATTGGCAAGATGAGCATTGTAACTTTCCTTAAAACGCTCAACAGTAAAAGGACTATCCTCGAAGCTTGAGATTTCAGAAAGAAGAAACATGCGAAGGGCGTCAGTTCCGTATTCGCGAGCGATCTCAAGCGGATCAACAACATTTCCAAGTGTCTTTGACATACGTACGCCTCCATCGGCAGTAATGAACCCATTTACTACTATCTGATATGAATTTGGGAGTCCCGCAGCGATAAGCATAGCTTGCCAAATGACGCCCTGGAAACGGGTATTATCTTTGCCGCAATACTGTGTCGGCGTACCATCCTGCCAAAACTTTTTGAAATTAGTTTCGTTCTCAGGCCAACCAAGTGTCGAGATGTAGTTAGAAAGCGCGTCAAACCAAACATACATGACCTGGCTTTCGTCCCCTGGCACTGGTACACCCCAGGACATTTTCTCTTTCAATCGAGATATAGAAAAGTCTTCAAGTCCACGCGACACGAACGCTTTCATTTCGTTATAGCGAAAATCGGGCACAATAAAATCTGGCCTTGTCTCGTAGAATGCGAGAAGTTTGTCTTGCAACGCAGAGAGCTTGAAAAAGTAATTCTCTTCGTCTATGAGCTCAATATTTGTTCCTGGATGAAGTGGACATTCTCCGTTTACGAGCTCAGAGTCAGTCTTTTCACTCTCGCAACCGACGCAATATTTTGTTTGGTATGTTTTTTTGTAAATATATCCATTATCGGCAACCCTCTTCCAAAATTCCTGAGCGGCATGTAAATGATGCTCGTCAGTCGTTCGGATAAAATGAACTTCTGGATTAATACCAAATGCATCGACTTGTCCGCGAAAGACAGCGAACGCATCGTCCACAAATTGTTGCGGCTGCTTCCCCGCCGCTAGGGCTTTCGTGTAAATCTTCTGACCATGTTCGTCAGTGCCACTATTAAAAAAAACTTCATCACCAATTAATATATGATGTCTTGCTATGACGTCCGCGCGTATGAACTCAAGCGCATGCCCCATATGAAGCGGTGCATTCACATACGGAAGAGTAGTTGTTATGTAAAAAGGCTTACGACTCATGCTGCATTTTGGCCAAACGCTCTTTCTCTAGGTCACCAATATATTCGAGCGCCGTCACTGCGACCGGTACCGCAAGAATAAGTCCCCAAAAACCGGCGAGTCCAACGCCGATCAAAACCGATAGGATAACCACAAGCGGAGAAACGCCTGTCATTTTGTTTACGACGAGAGGCGCAATAAGGTAGCCTTCGAGCTGCTGGATGACGAGGTACAGCGCGACAACCATAAGAGCCAAACTAATGCCGCCGCCAGCGAACGCAAGAGACACGGCCGGTATCGCCGCCAAGAAAATACCAAAAGGAATTAGTTCAAATATTGCGGCCACAACAGCCAAGAGAACAGCGTTTTTTACTCCAAGCAAAGAAAGTCCCAAAAATGTGAGCAGTCCGACAAGTATTCCCAATATAACCTGTCCCTGCATCCAAAGAGCTATTTTTCTTTGTGATCTTTTCCATAGATCTATAACATACGCCTCGCTATGTATAGGCGAAGCAATACGCAAAAACGACTCTATGCCGTCACGCGAAACAGACAGATAAAAAGATATTATGGCGACAAGAGCGACGTTTAATACTCCGCCGAACAATGTAGATATCGTATTGCCAAAACCTGATGCAACGACAGATAAGAAAGACTGTGCACTTGAAACCAGATTATCTAGGTTGCTAGATGTGACCGAACCTGGGTTAACATCGCCCAGCGCAGCAAGGTCGACATTTGATATTGGCAGACCCTTTGGGAAATATTCCCCTATTACCGGCAACAGGTTGACGAATTCTGAAATCAAAACCGGTACGAAGAAGTAAAATATCCCAACAACCACCAGTGCTGTCAAAAGATACATGACAACGACAGACAAAACACGGTTGATGCGCGTCTTTTCTTTTAGATATTCGGCGGCCGTCCTGATGAACGATGCCAAAACAACCGACGTCAAAACAACAAAAACCAAGTGTTTGAGCTTCCAGAGTGCGGCTATGACGACACCGGCAATCAGGACCTTGAAAATGGCCTTGCGGCTTATATTGACCGTGTAGATTTTGTCACCTTCTTTCATACGACCAACTATACCAGGTTTGGCCTGTATTAGCTACGCGAGCTTTTGAGCGAAATAGTCGGATAAATCAGCGATTTTGACACGCTCTTGGGAGCCGTCATCGCGGTGGCGTATAGATACTGAGTCATCTTGCTCGAGTGTATCGAAGTCGACGACGACACAAAACGGCGTACCGATTTCATCCTGACGGCGATAGCGCTTGCCAATGTTGCCATTGTCATCCCAAGCGACGCGGCCAAATTTCTTTTTGAGAGCTGCGTAAACTTCGCGAGCTTTGGCGACAAGTTCTGGTTTGTTTTTAAGTAAAGGAGAGACAGCGCATAGTACAGGAGCGATTGCGGGACTTAGTTTTAGATACGCCCTCGATTCCCCATTCATTTCGTCTTCGGTATAAGCAGAAACGAGAACGGCCAAAAAAGCACGGTCGGCACCAAGCGACGGCTCGATAACATGAGGGGTTAGTTTCTCGCCCGCCTCTTCATCTAGATATGAATCAGCAAGTCCATGAGCTTTGAGGTCAAAGTCAGTACGATACGCCAGACCGAATAATTCTTTCCTACCAAACGGGAAATCAAATTCAAAATCTATTGTGCGCTTAGAATAGTGCGCCAGATCTTCTGGAGCAACTTCGAGTTCATGGATTGTTTTCGGATCGATGCCAATACTTGTGGCCCATTCTTTGATAACGTTTTGCCACATAGTAAATGCTTCTTTCCATTCTGATTCTTTGACAAAGTATTCTATCTCCATCTGTTCGAACTCTCGAGATCGGAACAAGAAGTCACGAGGAGTGATTTCATTCCTAAACGCCTTACCTATCTGAGCAATACCGAATGGTAGCTTTGGATGATACGCATCAAGTGTATTCTTGAAGTTCGCAAAAATTCCTTGTGCCGTTTCTGGACGAAGGTATGCGACCGAGGCTGAATCCTCAACAGCTCCAACGTTCGTCTTGAACATCATATTAAATTGGCGTGGAGCAGAAAGTTTTCCCTTACAATCAGGACAGAATTCCTTGTCATCTATTTGATCAGCTCGAAAACGATGTTTACACTTTTCACATTCGACAAGCGGATCAGAAAAACCGGCTACATGTCCGCTAGCTTCCCATACCTTTGAACTCATTAGAATAGCCGCGCGCACGCCGTACATGTTCTCACGTGAAGTTACAAACTTTTCCCACCAAGAAGCCTTGATGTTGTCAAGGAGCTCATTACCCAAATGGCCGTAATCCCATGTACCAGCAAGGCCTCCATATATTTCAGAACCCTGAAATACAAAGCCGCGCCTCTTGCACAGGCTTACTATCTTCTGCATAAGGTCAGTAGGGTTATTGGACGGTGTCATGCTGTGAATTATAGTTACTGTCGCGATTTAGTCTAGTAGTTATAGGCTGGAGCGACCGTACTATGTCTACATTGGTGAAAACATCTCGGGCAGTCAATACCGTATCCGACACTAGATTTGGAGCCGTGCCAGACTGAGAAGACGAAGGATTTAGGCGCACCTGGAAGTTGACCTGTCTTGGAGAAGATGATGTGCCGACTCCAGCTTCGACGGTGCCGATATTCCACGTAACCTCACGGGTCGGCGCGTTATAAGTTATCGACTGACCAGACGGACTCGTCGCGCCGACCCATTCGACATAAAGCGGAAGCGTGGCTTTGACCGTCGCCCCACTGACGCGATTGATCGTGTTTGCAATACTCCAAACTATCGTGTACGTCGTCGGCTGTCCCGAAGTTGGCGGTATAGGTCCAGAATTCTGAAACGGTCCAGAATTATACAGTGCGTGACCAGTGATCGAAAGCTGTGTGCCAAATTTTACAGTCTTTTTTATAAAGTTCTCGATCTCCAAAAAACTATTACCAAGTTCTGGCTTGCGCCCCCTGATCGAAAGATCTATCACGATTTCAGGATTTTTGGTCGAAGAACCAGAAAGAGAAAGCGGGCGGAAAGAGAATGATAGTTCCCCGCGATCACCTGGATCGATAGTCCCAAGACGACTAGATGTTTCCCTATTCCAAATTATAGTGCGAGTTGATGAGTCGTAAAAACCGTCATCGGAACTTATGGAATCAGGATCAAAAGCAGAACCAGAAAATTGTGCCGTTATCTCGACGTCGGTTATTTTGGCATCGAGAGAGTTAGAGAAATTTATAGAGCCTTCGGTAGACTGCCCAGCTATCGCAACAGATTCTGCTCCTACGCTACCGTTTATACTAAGGGCAAGATCCAAGAATGGCTGCTCGATGGCGATTCTGTAGCTTTCGGAATTAAATTGTGTTCCGATAGTTTGTTCGTCATTTGGGTCTGCAGTGCCGGCATAAATATTGAACGCGCGGCTCTCGCCGGCTTCGGCTACAATAACACCTTCGACGCGAATCGTTTTTTCTGCGCCTTTGTCGAGATCGCCCAAGAACCAAATATTGTTAGAAAATGTTGGCTCTGGAGTTGATCGCTTCCAATCAAATCCAGGAGGATAATCGACAATGACCATCATATTTTCTGCAGCCTCTTCGGTGTTAAGGCTAGTTACGATATCAAAGGCAATTTCCTGGTTTGTGTTTGATACTTCGGGGCCTTTTACAGAAAGGTTGAGCGGAGTCGACGAAATATTTACGACATATAGCTCCTCTTTAACGAAAATAGCCGAAGAGCCTGGAACACGGTACTCTAAAACTATATTTATGTCTCGTGTAGTTCCCTGCTGTCCGAAAAGCACCAGGTCGAGAAGTTTTTCCGAAACACCGCCAGCCGGAACTGTACCGACAGTAAAACGATCGCGCTCAATACTTTCGCCAACACCTGCGCCTTTCTGGTATTCAAGGAGCAGGTCGGAATATTCTAAACTTACATTGTTCTTGTTTATTATTTCTATCTTCAAAGGCAAGGCTTCGCCTCCGGAAACAAAGGCGTTACCCAAAACATTTATCTCAATATTGTCTGCGGAAACAGTATTCGATTCTCCAAAAAACATAAAGGCTCCAAATATGACAGCCAAAGAGAAGAAAGCAATAGCGCCCAAGAAGAATTTCTTGAACATGGTATTTGAAAGAAGGCTTTTTTGCTCTTTTATAACAGCGGCCGGCTCATGTTTCCATTCCGAAGGAGCTTCGCGTTCGTCTTCATATATTGGACTGCGAGGTTTTTGTTTCGGCGCAGAGCGCGGGCTGTAGAGTTTTTCTTTGAGCCGATCGAGATGGCTTTTTCCTTTCTTTGGAGGCATGAGATATATGATACCACCAAATCAGATGAGTTGTGTAGCTGCGAGTGACTTGTTTACTTCGCGGATTATGTTTTTCTTTGTTGCTGCAACTTTTTCCATGACTTCGCCGTTAAAAGGACTAGTGACAAAATCATGTCCAGCCTGTTCTCCCCAATAGCCGAGCGTGTGAAGAATCTTGAGCGCGAGCAAGGCTTCGACGGATTCGATGATAGCTCCGCCCAATTTTTCTTGTGAAGTAAATTCATAAGCGGCAACCAGGTCGTCAAAGAGCGCCGGATGCGGCTCGCCCTCTGGGGCGAGCCGCATCAAGAGCTGCAAACTCCGCACGCGCGATGGTGTCGCTAGGCTTTTTTTGGAGTTTAGTTCGTGAATCGGTCGTGCGGACACCAAACGCCAGTACGTCTTGCCTTTAACAAGCGATACATCGATATATTTGAAATCCTGAACGAAGAACCGGAGGCGCGATTCGATTTTCCTGATTCCGGTCGCCTTGGCATGAATCACACCGAAATCTTTTGTAAACAAATCAAAAGTCTTGTCCGCCTCCCCACTCGAGCGAGTCCTCATAACGAACGCTTCGGTGTGATAAATGGTGTGAGACATTATTTTGATATCTTCACTTCTTCCCCACCAAATGAAATATCTTTGATACCCGCAGTTTTCTTGAGTTCGTCTTCGAATCCGGTAATCACGTCTTTTTGGTTCTCTGGGATAGTGAGGCTGACCATTTCACTTGGCAAAAGATTTTGGTCTTTGCGCATACCCTGCACACCCCGCAAGAATTCTCGAAAATCGCCTTCGCGTTTGAGTTCAGGAGTTATTTCCGTATCCAGAAAGACTCCTGGTTTTTCTTCTCCTAGATTTTCCAGAACAACATTTTTCACATTTATCTCATCAGCGATGATTTCGGTTACTTCATTCCAAAAAGGAATAGATCCGAAATCATGCTTTATAGAAAGCTTAGAAAGAGGTTGTCGAACTTTAATACCTGATTTTTGTCTCTGTTCAAGCCCCATTGTTACAAAGTTCCTCGCATGTTGCATGGTCGCTAATATTTCTGTATTAGATTTCTTCCCTTCTGGCCACTTGGCAAGATGCGCCGATTCTTCATCACGTTCGTTGCGCAGTGTTTGCCAAATATCTTCTGCCGCGAACGGCGCGAATGGGGCCAAGAGTCTCGCAATAGTTTTTAAGACATGATACAGAGTCGCCTTGGCATCAGTATCACCATCCTTGAGACGGTCACGAGAGCGTCGCAAGTACCAAGTAGACAAGTCGTCAATGAAATCACGCAACGCACGAACTGGCTCGAGGAGTTTGTATGAGTTCAGGCTTTCCGTCATGGAGTTCGTGAGCTCATTGAGCCGCTCAAGGATCCAGATATCGAGCACGTTGTGAGTGGCTAGTGAATAGTGACTAGCTTCTAGTGAACGATCGCGATAGAGTTCGTAGAACGCCAGCACGTTATAAAGCAGATTGAATACTTTGTTGCGAAGCTCTGCAACAGTTTTCTCATCGAAATTCTTTGAATCGCCCGGTTGATTGACCGAATACATCCAGAGGCGCAGCGTATCGACGCCGTACTTATCCATCATCTCCCACGGGTTGACGATGTTACCGATAGACTTACTCATCTTCTTGCCTTTGGCATCGAGAATATGCCCGAGACAAATGCAGTTTTTGTAAGCCTTGCCTTTACCCATGAGCGCGCCCACGGCGTGAAGCGTATAGAACCAGCCACGCGTCTGATCGACAGCTTCGGAAATAAAGTCTGCCGGATAACCCCTGCCTTTCGAGAGGAATCCGCCATCAATATACTTCTTGTTCTCGAACGGATAGTGATGTTGCGCGAATGGCATAGCGCCAGAGTCGAACCAAACATCCATGACTTCTTTTACACGACGGAATTCCTTGCCATCCTTTTCGAGCACAATGTCATCGATAAACGGACGGTGAAGATCGAGCTCTCTACTTGTCGAATTATCAACGTAGGCCTTTAAAATTTTTCCGTTATCTATCTGGTGGAACAATTTCATCGCTTCGTGATTATCGAGCCCGCGTAAAAGCTTGAACGCTATTTCATTCGTCCCCTGATGAGCAAAACAAACGATCGTTTTGCCAGCGTATTTCACCAACACCTCATCGAGGAAATTTTTTACTCGCGCTTCAAGGTCGGCCCAGCTTTCGCCAGTGTCACCACGTTTTACCAAAAATCTTTCATCTGTCGGCAATGCCTTGTACGCATCACGCGAAGCTTTGATTGCCGGATCATCTTGTGTCTGTTCTTCCCAGTTACCACTCTGTATCTCTCCGAGACGATCATCAATGACAATATCAGCACTATCTGCATAAGCGCTTGCTGTCTGTCGGGAGCGCAGAATCGGTGAAGAAAATATAATGTCTGGTTTCTCGTCAGCCAATTTTTCTGCTGCTTCGGCTGCCTGCTTGCGACCAAGGGCTGTCAGCGGATGCTTGTCATGAGCAGAAGACGACATACGCATAACATTGTGTTCGGCCTCGCCATGACGAACAAAAATTATCTTTGTGATTGACTGTTTTGAATAGGCCCGCAATGTTTCGACAGAATCAACAACCAATCGCTCCCCGTCCTCGCTCATCCAGACCGGCAACGGCGTACCCCAATAACGCTCGCGCGAAATTGCCCAGTCTTTGATGTCTTTGAGCCACTCGCCGAAACGGCCATCACGAATATGAGACGGCTCCCAATTGATCGATTTATTTTCCTCTACCATTTCGTCGCGAAGTTCCGACATGCGGATGTACCACGAATCACGGGCGTAGTAGACAAGCGGCGTCTTGCAGCGCCAACAATGCGGGTATGTGTGTTCGTAATTTTTCTTGGCATAAAAGAGTCCGCGCGCAGTCAGGTCGTTGATGACGTCGACTGCAAGCGTCGGTTTACCATTCTCGTCTTTTTCCATGGCGAACCTGCCAGAAAAGAATCCGGTGTTTGGTAGAAATTTACCATCGAGTCCGACAACGTGTTCTTTTGGAAGCCCTGCTTTCGTACCAAGCTCGAAGTCATCCTGGCCGTACATCGGCGCAATGTGAACAATGCCCGTACCGTCAACGGTTGTAACAAAATCGGCAACATAAACTTTGTGAGATTTGTCGTTTGGCTTGACGAAGTCATAGAGCGGCGCGTATTCCATTCCAGCCATCTCACTTCCCTTGTGTTCGGCGATGATTTCGTACGGTTCGGCGATGACCGAGAGGCGCTCTTTGGCAACAACTAAAATTTCTTCGCCCACTTTGGCTTCAACATAATCGATATCTGCACCGACAGCGAGCGCGACGTTCCCCGGAAGCGTCCACGGTGTCGTCGTCCAGGCGACGAAGTATGCTTTGACGAAACCTTTGATCGGAAACTTCGCAAAGATCGAGAGGTCTTTGACGTCTTCATAACCCTGCGCGAGTTCATGACTTGCAAGTGGTGTTCCGCAGCGCGAACACCACGGTACGATACGGTAGTCTTTGTACAAAAGTCCGCGCTTCTCTACATGTGCAAGCACACTCCAAAGCGATTCTATATACGAGTTATTGAAAGTGAAGTACGCATTCTTCTTGTCGACCCAATAGCCGATACGGTCGGTGAAGTCTTCCCAATCTTTTATGTATTCGAAAACAGAGTCCTTGCACTCTTTGTTGAATTTGCCGATGCCGTAGTCTTCGATAGCTTTTTTGGAATTAAGTCCAAGCTTCTTTTCAATCTGAAGCTCTACCGGCAAGCCATGCGTGTCCCAGCCGCCCTGACGGCGAACATGAAAGCCCTGCATCGTTTTATAACGAGGGATTACGTCCTTGAAAGCGCGGGCTTCCAGGTGATGGAGCGCGGGCTTGGCATTGGCCGTTGGCGGACCTTCGAAAAAGACAAATTCGCCCTCCGGAGATTCCTTTGTCAGAGTTTTTTCGAAAATCTTGTTATCCTGCCAAAATTTCAGGATTCGCTCTTCGCGAAGCGCCGCGTCGGATTTAGAGGGTTTTTCGTTTTCCATCTATCGAATTTACCATAAAAATGGCCACGAAAGAAGTTTGTAAAATTTTAAATTTTGGGTTATAAATTGGGAAATAAACCACCTTTATGAAGAATATGGCGCGTCGGGTGCGTCGGTTCTTCACAAAGAAGGACCCGCGCGTAAGAAAAGTACTCTTACAGATCGTAAGGGACCTAGTTCCACCTGAAATCCGGGGTAAGGCTTTGTCATCGCACCTCCTCGCGATGCGCAAAGAAATTATCCCCGGCAGACTACAAGGTGTACGTTTTGTCCAAGATTGATGGCTGGGTCTCTGACCTGGCCATCGTTCGTTTACATCCTCTCCGGTGCTTTGATGCCAAGGAGCCAGAGACCGTTATGGATAGTCTGACCGACGGCTTTGGCCAGGGCGATGTTATAAGAAGCGTTTACATTTTCAACATCGATAATCTTTGTGTTTCCGTACCAAGAATTAAATGCGCGCGCGAGCTCTAAAAGATAAATAGCAACATGATGCGGCGCCAAAAAGTTAATCGATTCTTCGACGACCTCTGGAAAACGCGTGAGCAAGCGTTCGACATCGCTCACAGCAAGTTCTCTTTTTTCTCCTGACTCGGTAATGCCCGCCTCGCGCGCCTTTTCGAGCAGCGAATTGATACGCGCATGCGTGTACTGCAAATACGGACCAGAGTCGCCTTCGAAAGAAAGCGATGTTTCTGGGTCGAAGTTTATATTCTGCCCGGGTTTTGATTTGAGGATGGAAAATTTGATCGCGGCGATGGCGACGGCGTCAATCATCTCTTGCGAGAGCGCGCGTTCGGCAGAGCGTTCGCGGACTTCTTCGGACACCGTATCGAGGATATCCGTCGCGAGCGGCACGCCACCGAGGCGGCTCGACATCTTTTGCCCCTTGAACGTCATACGGCCATGGGGTACATGGCGATTATTGTTTGCCCAGGCATTATCTATCTTATACGCAGCATCAATGACCAAAGCAAAATGCTGAATCTGTTGATAGTCAGTTACAAATATAGATAAGTCTGGATGATATCCTTCAAACTTCATCTTTATTAAACCAAGATCTTTTGCTTCATAAGTAGGATTTCCCTGGCTATTGATAAATACAGCTGTGTTTAACCAAGGTGTTGAAGTATCAGGGATATACACAATCGCGCCTTCACTTTCGGTAAAGACTTTTGGTGTATACTTCTCTACTAATTCTTTACCGACAACGCCGGCCTCGCTTTCATAAATATAGCTATCGAAGTGCGAACCGAGCCGCGCCACAACGCTTTCGAAATATTTAATATTGAACTCTTTGCAGGCCTTGAAGAGCCGGAATTCGGGCGTGTCGGCCCCAGCGTAGAGATTGTCCGCGATCTCTTTGACACGCGATTGGATGCTTTCGTCTTCTTCGAAGCGTTTGGTGCCTTCGACATACGCATCGCCAAGCGCGCTGATCTCGAGATTCTCCGTATCGATATTTTTCTCAAGCAAGACGAAGATCGCTTTGGCAACGCCGAGCGAGATATCCGACGGGAACGAGACGCTCGACACCTCTGCCCCGCTCGCGCGCATGAGGCGCACTAACGACTCGCCGATAGCGTTGTTCATCATGTGGCCGATGTGGAACGGCTTGAAGAGGTTCGGGCTCGAATGCTCGACGAGGATTTTCTGGCCCGCGTGGATGTTTGAAATGCCGAACTGTGCGTCGATGCCACGGATGACGTTCGCAAAATACGCCGGTGAAAGGCGGAAATTGATGAACCCGGGACCCGCGACGTCGGTCGAGGTGACGAACTCGTGGGTTGGGAGCGCAGAGCGGATGGCTTCGGCGAGTTCGCGCGGATTCTTGCCAGCTTCTTTGGCCAAAGCGAGTGCGACGTTCGTCGAATAGTCGCCATGGGCGAAGACCTCCGGATGCTCGAGCGCCGGGTCAGCCGAAAATCCGAGCGCTGCGAGCGCTTCGGATATGAGCCTCTTTAATTCTGATTCTATATTCATTTCAATAATTCTTTGTGGTTTTTCTCGAGCTTTTTTATCTTTGGAGCCACGACCAGCTGGCAATACGCCTTGTCCGGATTCTTGCCGAAGTAGTCGTGATGATAATCCTCGGCCGGATAGAACTCGTCGGCCAATGAGACTTCGGTCACGATAGCTTTGCCTGCTTGCGCATCGGCTACGAGGACGCCGTATTCGCGGATCTTTTCGTCTATCACATCCTTCTGTTCGTGCTCGGTGTAGAAAATGGCGGAACGGTATTGGTTGCCGACATCGGCACCTTGGCGATCGAGCGTGGTCGGATCGTGGCTGTCGAAGAAAACGTCGAGGATGGCTTCGGTCGAAATGTGTTCAGGATCGTATTCCACCTTTACGACTTCGGCGTGACCGGTCATACCAGAGCAAACTTCTTCGTACGTCGGAGCCCGTCCATCGGTCGGTGAATGCCCGCCCATATATCCGGGAGTGACAGAAAGAACGCCATGGAGGGAACGAAATACAGCCTCGGTACACCAGAAGCATCCACCGGCTAGGTATATCGTCTCCATGGCGTTAGTTTATCATAAATCGGCTAGCCCCGCTTTTCGAGATAGTTTCGAAGTATTTCCATGTGACAACAGGCCTTGGTAAGAAACAATGACTTCTTCCTTGGGGTTATCTTTCAGTTTCTTGAACATCCTATTTTTAGTGGTCGTGCGCAAAACCCTGTGATCGAAGAAATGCACCCAGCCCAAGAAATCAACGCCGGAGTTGATGGTTCGTATACTGATCTTGTCAGGATGGAGCGTAAGACGTAAACGAACATCGAGAAATTCTTCTATCTTTCCAAGCAATTGCGAAAGATATCCCTTATTCTCATACAAGATCACAAAATCATCCGCATAGCGAATATAATATTTTACTCGCAGTTCGTTTTTCATATACTGATCAAACTCATTCATGTAAACATTCACCAAAAGTTGCGAGGTGAGATTGCCGAGAGGCAATCCCCTGCCTGGAGAGGTGTTAAAACTTTTCACCACCTGACGCACGAGCCAGATGATATCTTTGTCTTCAATATGTTTATCCAGAATCTCAAAGAGAGTTTCTTGATCGATGGAAGCGAAGAATTTTTTAATATCGCATTTCAAAACCCAAAGCGTTTTCGTATTATTTCTGCTTACCTTGTAAACGAATGAACGAAATCGTTTCAACGCCCGATGAGTCCCCTTCCATTTGCGGCAAGAGTACGAGTCAACAACAAATTTCTTATCGAAATAAGGATATAGATGCCGGTAGATAGCATGGTGAAGCAATCGGTCACGGACACTCGCTTTGTGAATATTTCTAGGCTTCGGATCGGAAATATTGAAGGCATAGTAACCGCCGTGAACATATCTTTTCGCAACCAAATCTCTGTGTAGGATCAAAATATTATCCATGAGATGGACTTGAAATTCCTGTACGTCTTTCTTGGCGCGTTTTCCTCTCACGAACTCACGCCACGCGGAAAGCAAATTCTCCGTGGAGATGATATCCTTATACCTATGAATAAAAATATTTCGAGCCATAAAAATTCAACCAATGCGCCCCCCCCCCACGGCTTTTGCCGGTGATCCTGAAACTGAAAGATGCTTATGGAGTATGGCAAGGATATTGCGCCCACTTCCCTAAAGCAAATCGCTTCACGCTTGGAAGCAAGATCGATTCCGTATTTCTTGAAAGCATAGAGTCTTCTTTTGTCGCCAGTTATTCCGTCGGACAAGTAAAGTTGAATCATGTTGAGAGCACTATTACGAAAACGGATCTTTTAAAGCTCCTCTTGCAATTGGCTTGGGAAACGAAGGCGATCGACAACAATAAATATATTCATTTGAGCGAACTCTTAGCCGAAGTCGGCAAGATGCTCGGAGGCTGGAAACGGCAACTGGCAAACAAAACTCCCGCCGCGTGATTGTCGACGGGAGAACCGTAGGAGTTGCGAACGCCGAGGAAGCGGTAGTTGCGATTCCAGTCATTGTCGAACCAATTCAGGTTCAGGTTACGCTTCGAATCGTTCCTGTTGAGGTAAGCCACGTTGCGGTTGCCATTGATCTTGGCCACGGAGCCATGTGTGACGCGCCATCTAGTTCACCACCCTTCGAGTCGGAGAAACTGAAAACCCTCAAGGCTGAATCGTATTCGCAACCTTATATGTTGCAGAGCATGTCACACCAACTTTTCTCTGGTTTTTGTTCTGAATTCCTCCTGACACTCTTTTGAAAACCGTGGCCTTCAAAACTCTCGCCAAGAGGCATGCGGACAAATTACCCAAAGCCGTGACCTTAGATTTCTCATTTGTCGAAATTATTGTAGCAAAAACGCAAAGCCGGCGCACAGAGTGCGCCGGCAAGTTCCAAGGGTCCAAGTGCCAAGGACGAATCCAAGGCTCAAGGACCAGAGAACTATTTGCGACCGCCGAGGAAGCGGTAGTAGCGACTCCAGTCATCGTCGAACCAATGCAGGAGCAGGAAACGCTCCGAACCGCGCCTGCTGAGGCAAGCCACGCTGCGGTCGCCACCGATCTCGGCCACGGAGCCGAGTGCCACGATCGGGTACTTCCGCTGTTCTTCGGGCAAGGCTGCGCCATACGCAAGGAGCTCCTCGATCTTGGCTGGCCGGAACCCGTCCTTCTCCATCTCTTTGATCGCGTTCTCCGAAGAGATGTCGCGGTCGAAGTGGAAGAGTTTGGGTTCGAAACCCACTTTGCCGGTGCCGGACAGCGGGAAGCGCTTCGCCGTGATGTCGTCGTTCTTCCAGTCGTAGTTGCCGGCGGCGATCATCTGCTCGAGCGTCATGCCATAGTCCACGAAGAACTTCATGTCGAGCGGCGAGAGGTTGAGCACCTTGCGCAGCGCTTCACGATCGATCTGCGTCGGATCGGCTTCGATGAGGTCAGCGAGCGAGCCGTTCGTGAGCAAGGATTGGAATCCTTGATGGTCCTTGCCTTTTGCTTCGAGCAATGTGGCGAGGCTGGCCAGTTGGCCTGAAGTGAATGCGGTTTTCATCGGACTTGTGGTCTTTTGAATCTACTCCCGAAGGGTAGCGTGCTATTCTCCTCTCCCGAATGGGCGGTTTGGCATAGCTTTGAAACTTCAATGATGTAAAGCCTCAAAGCTATGCCAAATTTCGCAAATAGTTCAGTTTTGAAGAACGATTTTTACCTGTCCATTATAACATATGACAAGTCATTTTGTCAATAGCTACATCTTCCTCGTATCATACGCCCAGTGAAGTAACGCCTGACGTTGGCGGGGACGGCACGTAGCGTCGCCCGGGCGGCAATTGGCCGCGATTTGGCCAAGGTGCCGGCGGATGGCATTCCAGCGTTTGATCTGCCGTGCGTCTTCCTTGGGGATCCTGCGGCCCATGTAATAGCGGCAATACCATTGGAACCAGCCGCGAGGGTCGTCACGGTAAATCCAGCCCTTTCGGCGCCATTCGGCGAGCGGCTGGCTTGCGTTCACTTTGAAATGATTGAGCTTGGCGTCGCGCTTGCCTTCGCCCGGCTTGCCAGGCGCAAACTTGGCTTTCGTGAACCACGATTTCGGGAATTCCTTGGTGCAGTCGCGCATGTAGATGCCGCCGAAGACGCCGATGGCGAGCATCTCGGCTGGAGTCAAATCCGGCCGGAAATCCGGCGAGAAATTCTTTCCGGCCGGTTCGGTCAGTTCGTATTCGTAACCCTTTTGCATCAGGTCATTGACGACAACACGTTTTTTCATAGGCTCATTTTAGCATTTTTCCAGTGTGTTAAAATAATCAGGTTAATAGTTTAGTAAAAAGAATAATGAAACAAGCAATATCGTTTATCATATTAGTCGCAGTAGTTGTCGTGGGCTTCATGCTCTTGCGTTCACCGGCCGACGCACCAACACAGGAACAGCCGGCCGATCAGGCGCAAAATGCAGGCACGCAAGCCGGCACCGATATCAACGGCACCAAGACCTTTGACGCTTCGGCAAGTTCGGCCACCTGGACCGGCAAAAAAACTCTCATCAAGGACTATTACGACAACGGCACCGTCGGCATCAAATCCGGCAGCGCGACTTTTGTAAACGGTTTGCTAACCGGCGGCATGGTCACTTTTGACATGACGACGATCGCGGCAACATCGACCGGCAAAGGCGACGGTATGGACAGGCTTTCGGGCCACTTGAAGTCCGACGACTTCTTCGCTGTCGAGACTTACCCTGAAGCGACATTTGTCATTACTAGTGCCGCACGCGAAACTGACACCACTTACCTGGTAACCGGCGACCTGACTGTCAAAGGTAAAACTGCGCCAGTTAGCTTCCCTGTGGACGTAATCGTCGCGGGCGATACGCTGCTCGCAACCGGCGCAGTTACTGTCGACCGTACGGTCTATGACGTCCGCTTTGGTTCGACAAAATTCTTCCAGGACTTGGGCGACAACGTGATCGCGGACGAGTTTACGCTTGAATTCGAAGCGGTGATGAAATAGGACGAGATGTAGGAGTATTAAGTAAATAAGTATTAGGTATTAAGAAAACAAACCGCCCTTGGGCGGTTTGTTTTCTTTCCTCTTTGCGGAGCGTCAGTACATTGCAAGCGCCATAATCATCATGAGCGCGCCAACCAGTGCAGAATTCTTGGTAAAGTTTATGCGTTCAGACATCTTGTGAAGAGGGTCCGCGACTTTCCAGAAAGGATGCATGACGAGACTAACCCCGACCAAAAATATGACCAGGAGCGCGAGACCGATGACGATGCCGATACCGGTCAAGACCGACAAGCCGCCGATGAGCATCATGACGCCGGTCATAAATACGGCGATTTTCGGATGTGGAACTTTTTTCGAAGCCGCGTAGCCAGTCAAGGCTTCGGAGGCTGTAAAGTGGTTGTAAGCGTTGTAGACGAAGTACCCGCCAAGAAGTAATCGTCCGATCAAAAATAGTGCTTCCATTGGATGAAAATTATCTGATAATCCCTACCTCCGCATCTTATCACAAAAAGAAAAGGGCCCGAAGGCCCTTTACTTTTTATCAGACTTGCGGACAAGAAGGCTGTGCAACTTGACCGTGGAAGTACGCTGAGGTTTTTTTATGGAACAATCCGCACTGTCAAAACCCGGACGACACTTATTGGCCAAGACCTCCAGATGCCACTCTACACGCAGAGCAAAATCAGACTTCACTACAATACGAAACAAGTGGTCCCTCTCTCCGGCGCCCTTGCAGTTGAAATGGTGGTATGTCGACCTGTCCGCGCAAAAAAGATTTGTCACCCTTGCGACAGGACCAGAGTTTCTTTCGAAGAAACCGAGCCCTACGAGTGCGTGATGAAATCTGACAATCAAGAAGCCCCTCACCAGAGAAATCTCCCTTCTTCTGCTCTTCTCAAAAAGAGCACGGTACGGTATGTCTTCCTGAGTAAGCTCTTCCAGACAAGCTATAACTGTGGAAGCAAAGAGATGTTCGAAGTGTCCCTCTTGGTAAATATTCCTTAGAATTTTCCCCTTATCATCCCAGACAGTGAAATCCTTACCGAGTACTATATCCATGGCAATGTGTTTTTTCTGAGATTACAGGTGCCAAGGCATTGTGTCAATATATAAAAAGAAAAGTCCGAGATCATCGGACTTTCTTCTTTGGTATGAAATTGACGCCATCTTTTGTTTCCACCATGCAATAACGTTCCAATAAGTATGCCGGAACATGCACTTCACGGAAAGCCTCATAGCTCACCCGTTGGAACACGTCTCGCATGTCAGCTGGTGGAGTCGGTTGAATTAAGTCGGCAATGGTTCGGCTTGTCATTGAATCAAGGTTTGAAGAGACAATATCAGAAAGAATCTTTTGGAACAAGTAAAAACAAAAGAGCCCCGACATGTCGGGGCTCTCTTCCTCTTGGCTTTTTAGGCGGAGGAAACTTCTTGTTGGCTCCAATCGACTTATCGACTGGTGTTGTGCCCTGCTTTGGATGGGTGCAGTAACCCATTGCTATAAGATCAGTCCTGGGCGCGGTTCTTCTTGTTGTTGTTCATCAGGGACGTACCCTGGAAATTCGCCACCGTCGGAGGCGATTCGAACGTGTGTTTCTTCATGTGCTGGACGATTTAGTGTCCGCTTTTTATTTTACCCGAATCGAGAAGGTTTGCAAGACCAAAAACAAAAGCCCCGCGCAAGGCGAGGCTTTCGTATGTACCCTAAGGTATAGGGCGGTATGCGAGCCAGGAGATGGCTTCAGTACAAACACCACTAATCCAAATGAATCCGTTAGAACAAAGCATGCCAATGAAAGGCGCCGAAGAAATTGAGCTTGTCACCAGTAATGAGATGGCGAGGTCTTGGACTACATCCAGGAACCAAAACTCGTACTTCTTCCCCGACGACTCATCATCGCCATCACCCCACGGATCCTGTCCTGGGCGCCGAGGTGGCCGCGGCGGGCCACCATGGCTTTTCATACGCTCTCGTATTTGCTGCCGATGAAGCCTGACGCCGGCAGAAAGCCGTATTCGTGTAGCTATCATGTGCTATTTATTTTAAAACAGCATACGCCCGACGCCGACGAGTGTCAATTCTTTCCTGTCGAGCCTTCCCTACCCGCGCCACGCGCCGTATCCGAAAGCTCGTCCACTTCGACAAGATCGCAGTCTTCGAATTTTTGGATAATCATCTGGGTAAACTTCTGTCCGGCTTCGATGACTTGTTCTTTGTCGGACGTATTCACAAGCGACGCGACAAACTCACCACGAAAACCGCTGTCAATGACGCCGCCCATGATTTTCAAACCCTGATTAAACGAGACACTCGATTTGTCCCACACTAGCCCTACATAGCCAAGCGGGATTTCAAGCGCGATTCCTGTCCGGACCCGCATCTGCCCGCCTGGTGTAAACACGACTTTTTCCAAAGCAAAGAAATCAATCCCAGCATCGCCCGCGTGCCCCTTTGCCGGCATCTTGGCCCGAGCGTCTAAGCGTTTCCATTGGAGTTCCATAACACTGATTTTAGCATAATTGCAGGTAAGCATTTTAGATGCTAATATCGACGAAACCACTGAACCCTACAATCATGTCTATCGTAGCTTACGACCAGAACAGGACCAATGAACAACACGACAAGGTCACGAGTGAGGCACTTAAGCTCGCTCGGGATAAAAATGACGATTACGGATCGTCTTGGACAATCCTAAGACTATCTTCAGTAACCGCTCAGGCCTTTGCAAAAGCATTGAGGATCAGATCCATACAGGATGCCGGGAAACAGGAAGTCGCGGATTCAATACGGAGCGATTTCATCGGCATTATGAACTATGCGGCAATGGGATTGGCTCTCATGGAACCGAACGTCGCGAATGACTTCCATCTGTCCAAGGAACGACAGAACGAACTATTGACCAACGCGATGAGCAAAGCGCGCGCCCTGATGATCAAGAAGAATCACGACTATGGCGAAGCATTTCGCATCTTCGAGATCAGTGCTCTGCTCGACCTGATACTCCAGCGACTTGTCCGAATGAAAGCCATGCATGAGCGCAACAGCATGACCAAGGTTTCCGAAGGCCTGGATCAAAACTATTGCGACCTGATCAACTACGCGGTTTTCTGCGTCATTCGGCTCGACGAAGGCGCTGACCAGATGAAGTAGCTCTTTCGAGAACGCCCCCACGTCATGACGTGGGGGCTTTTTCATGCCTTTTGACACCTTTGACTTCCTCCCCCGCTTCGGGTAGGTTTAGGTAAACCAACACTGACCTTTAACATGGAAGCGATTCTTTTCGATCCAAACAGAGACGGATACCCGAACCGCGGACACGCAGATCACGAATATCTGCCGTGGGTTCGGGAACTCCTGCGGATACATGATGAAGACCCTGAGGGAAACCTTTTGGGCAACCGCACCGGTACCGGCACCTATGGCATCTTCGGGGCACGAATGGTCTTTGACCTCAAGCTCGGCTTCCCGCTCCTGACCACGAAGAAAGTTCACATGAAGAGTATCATCCATGAACTCCTATGGTTTCTGATGGGTAGTACGAACATCAAGTACTTGCAGGAAAATGGTGTGAAGATCTGGGATGAGTGGGCCGACGAAAACGGCGAACTCGGACCAGTGTATGGTTCGCAGTGGCGGTCGTGGCCAAATATGGTCTTCAAAGGACCCGACGTGACAGGAATTGATGAGGATATCATGGCAGGCTCAGCAGGCTGGAGGAATAAGCCTATTGATCAGATCAAGAACCTCATCGACGGGCTCAAGAAAAACCCCCGCGGCCGTCGTCACATCGTCAGTGCCTGGAATCCCGCCGAGATCGACCAGATGAAACTGCCGCCATGCCACTGCCTGTTCCAGTTCTTTGTCGACAAAGACAACAACCTGTCCTGCCAGCTTTATCAAAGGAGCTGCGACAGCTTCCTCGGCGTTCCTTTCAACATCGCATCCTATGCGCTCCTCACTATGATGGTCGCGCAGGTCTGTGACATGAAGCCCGGTCACTTCGTCCACACATTCGGCGATTTCCACTTGTATGCGGACCACGTCGAACAGGCACGACTCCAGCTCACGCGCGAACCGAGGCCCCTTCCGCGGATGATCATCAATCCTAAAGTGAAAGACATCTTTGGCTTCAAGTTCGAAGATTTCAAGCTAGAGGGCTACGATCCACATCCGAAGATCGAGGCGAAGGTCGCGGTATGAACATTCCAAAGCACAAAGCCCCCACGCATGCGTGGGGGCTTTCGCTATTTGAACTGCTTACCAAGCTTCGGGCCAACCTGGTCTACATAGTTCGAACTCTTCTCGGTGTACGGTTTTTCAGCCGGCGCCGCCATCGCTTCGTAAACGATCCGCGCAACTGGCTGATCGACTCGCAGATACATCGGTGCGAACGGCTGGACTTCGAGCGTAAGCGTCGAACCATTACTGCCTCCCCACCCGTCATCGATATAGCCCGCGAAATGGCTCCGAAAATTACCAACGCGGTCATCCATGGCCCGCATCTCGCAGGCATGAGTGATCGGCACGCGTACTCCTTCGATGCTCGAGAGGATATAGAAGTGATCCCTTTCAAGAAAGAGTCGGCCGTCAGTCGGCAGTGGTATCGCTCTCCAGAACACGGTCCGATCGAGACCCTTGGCTGCCATGTCGAGTACCGCATGCGTCGCGATGGCCTCGTACCCGACGATATCAGACGCAAGATCGATAGCAAGCGACACTGAGCCGTCGTAATCAGCGACATCAGAAAGTGGTATCGGTGACCCGTCGGGTTTGAAGAGTATCGACCCAGCCGACTTCTCCATGGCGAGCAAGGCTTCCTTATCCCTGATCCGCGTATCGCTTGAAAAGAAGCGGATCTGATTGAGTGGCAATCCGTCGTAAAGAAGCGTCATGAACGCGAACGGCTTTACCTCGAGCCAAACATCGCCTTCGTAACCAGGCGGTATCGTATCGTAAGCTGGTACCCCATCAGCCAAAAGTCGTACGTGCATTCCGCTGCGCCCCGTCGTTGACTTCGGATTGCCGTAAGCATAGACGTTTTTGGGCAGCTTGAACCTCTCGTTCAAACGCACAACATATGTCAGCCCGCGCTGAAGCGGATTGGCGATATTGTGACGCGAACGAGGAATGCTTTTGAGAAGATTGCGGATCGATTCCCCTTGGCGAGGCATCGGTAAGGCCGACACCATGTATATCTCGGTAGAGACTGTGGTATCGAGTGAACTCGACCCAACCATGGAAGCGCAGGCCCGATCAATACAACCTTCGCGAATGAGTTCGCGGATATAGGTGTCAGGCAGAACGCCTTTCAAGGTACTGTAATCTGTCATCATAGTCTATTGTTTTTTCTAGAGCCTACACCTTTCACACCTAGTACGCAACCCATGGACAAAGGGTTAGGAAAAGGCTATAACAGGGCAAACAAAACCAAGTACATGCCACATCCAGAAATCATCGCTATCGCCTGTATCAGGAAACACGACCAGGCTATTGGCCGAAATAACGGACTCTTGTTTCGGATCAAAGAAGACATGAAGTTCTTCGTAAACTGGACAACGGGTCACACTGTCATCATGGGTCGCAATAACTGGGACTCCATCCCGCCGCAATACCGGCCACTTAGGGACCGCTTGAACATAGTCCTATCACGGCGCATTGACACCAGGTTCCCCGAAGGAGTCTTCAAGGCCAACACGCTCGAAGCGGCCATCGGGCTCGCCACGGTGAAAAAGCATGGCAATATCTTCATCATCGGCGGCGGCCAGGTCTACCAAGAAGCCTTGCGAAAAAAACTTGTCGACCTGGTCGTACTAACTGTCGTAAACGACCCGGAAGGCGAAGACAATAGTGTGGCGGATACGTTCTTCGCGCCCAATCACGAGTGGAAGAACGACTTCGAGCCGGCAGAGGAGAAAGGCGTATTCAAGAGAGTGCGCGACCACACAGGGAAATTCTTTGAGAGGATTCCTGTACTTGTGTATCGTCGCAGGGAGTAAACAAGCGCGGGGGCCTATGGCCCCCGCGCTTTCTTATTCCAAAAGAAAAAGCTCCACGAGGTGGTGTGGAGCTTTTTCGGGAACAGTGGATATCCAGCTAGGTCAGCGATGGTACCACGATTGGGACACCCACGCTGTTCGCGAACTTGATCTCCGCAAGCATGTGACCCCGCCTCATGAGTCCAGATATGGCATCGGCGGCTGCTTGTTGCTTGGACGCTTTCTTACCGGCAGTTTTCGTTCCCATTGATAGTACGGTTTTGGTTTAAATTCAATACTACGCCTAAAATAAAATGTGTCAACCCTCACACCTACTTTTTGATCGCGCCAAAGGCGCTTGGCGGAGCCCATCAAAAAGTGGGTGTGGAGACAAACCCCTTCCCCCTCCCAGCGAAGCAGACACGTCATTAAAAAGGGCTTACCGCAGGCGCGTGTTTACAAACGCGCCGAGGTAGAGGAAAGCCCGCCTTATGAATGGCGGGTTATTCCGTGCCTTTTTAATGATGTGGCTGCGAAGCGCTACTTTACTTCTATACCCATCGACCTGCACTGCCCTTCCAAAATCTTCACGGCAGCGTCAACGGAATTTGCCGACAAATCATTCATTTTTACTTCGGCGATCTCGGCAAGCTTGGCGCGAGTGATGCTGCCGGCCTTTTTCGTGGCGTTCTTTCCAGAACCCTTTTCAAGTCCAGCTGCTTTTAGAATCATAGGTCCTGTAAGCGGGGTTTTAGCGTCAAACTCGTAAGTGCGGTCTTCAAAGACGCGAAGCTTGACCGAAACCTTGCCCATACCCATCATGCCCTTTGTGCGATCATTGAATTCGGTCACAAAAGCGGCAATAGGAATACCGGCCTGACCAATAGCGGGTCCGACTGGAGGAGCCGGGGTCGCGCGGCCAGCCTCGATCTGTAATTTAACGTTTTTTACTACTTTCTTTTTGGATGCCATAGGTGGGGATAGATTAGCTTAAATTTTACGAACTTGCAAGAAGTCCAATTCGACCGGCGTTTCTCGTCCGAACATAGACACCAAGACGTTGATCTTGCCACGTTCGGCGTCGATTTGGTTGACCTTGCCTTCTAGGTCTTTGAACGGGCCATCGACTATCTTGACCGTCTCACCAATAACCATATCGATGTCATGTTTTGCACCGTCATCTTTCTTCATGCGGCCAAGAAGCATGTCTATTTCTGCCGGAGATACCGGTACAGGGTTTACACCAGCACCAACGAACCCTGTTACGCGCGGAGTGTTACGAACAACATACCACGAGTCATCGGTCACTATCATGTCTACCAAAACGTATCCAGGATAAATCTTTTCTTCAACCTCGACACGCTTGTTGCCTTTGATCTTGATGTTTTTCTCGGTCGGGACGATAACGTCAAAAATGCGGTCCTGCATACCAAGACTTTCAATGCGTTGCTTCAAATTCCTCTCGACGGCACGTTCATAGCCGGCGTAGGTGTGGATGGCGTACCAATTCCTCTGTCCTGAAAGTTCTTGCTTTGCCATATAAGTTAGATTATCTTCTCCAACAAGCTGGTAAAGATCATGTCGAACAGTCCAAGATAATAGGCGGTTACGATAGAGAGCACAACAACAGCCACCGTAAAGACGGCTGTTTCGCGCTTTGTTGGCCACTTAATGTGGCGGACTTCGCCGATTGACTCGCTGATGTATGTGAAAAATTTTTTCATGTAATATTTTTACCCTCACACCTACTTTTTGATCGCGCCCAAGGCGCATGGCGGAGCCCATCAAAAAGTAGATGTGAGGGCTTACTAAAAAACGCCCCGCCGGGCATCCCTATACTACCCTAAAACGCGGACCGAAGTCAAGCCCCTCCCTTTACTAAAAGTGCCACCAAAAGAACCAGTGTTATATTTCCAAGGAAAATTGGGGCCAAAACCTTTCTTATCGGATACCCAGCAAACGAAAGACCGAGCATTAGGGCATCGCCGGGGAGCGGCGTAAAACCGGTGTAGACAAATACAAAGAGCTTGATGAACGTCGGCGAGCGCCCTTCAAGCCATACCGCTGCCCTATCGAGCCTTTTAACCAAAGGCAATGGCAAAGATTGTCGACCTTTGGTACCAAAAAAGTAGAACAAGTTGTCGCCAAGTGTAAGAGCTGTTCCGGCCGAGAGCGCAAGTAGTACCGGATTCGCAGGCCCGAGCGACAGAGCGACAATAGTTGCCAAATAAGAACTCGATGTAAAGACTGACACGCCGCCAATCAGCGCAACAAAAAATGCGACGCCGTATGCTCCAGCAACTGGTATGCTTTTTGCAATCGCAGCGATGTCGATGAATGAAAAAATAGAAACCCAAGCTGCAAGCAACAAGATAAATAGAAAAAATTTGCGATACGTAATCAGTGTGCGCGTTAAAGATGTGTAAAACTTTGTATGCTTTCTTGTTGTCATCTGTATAATGATTATATATCAATCAGCACATATCTATGCCAACAGACAACGAAAAAACTCCTTCGAAGAAAAAACGCGCACCAGCGAAGAAAAAATCTATCGCGTCTAATGTTTTGCCACAGCCTTTGAAACGCTTTGGTGTAACCGAGCACCCACAACTTGGCATTGCGCGCAGTGTCTCGACGGCCAGCATCATTATGACCGGGCTTGTCATAATACTCGCACCTAATTCTGTCTGGATACTCGGCCCTGTCATCGGCGCCATGGCGATTTTTGGTATAGCAATAGGATATTTCGCTTCTAAATAGCTTCTAGTGGCTAGTGATTAACTTCTAGAAAACGAAAAACCCCGCGTGCATGCACGCGGGGTTTCGTCTTATGCAACAACTTCAATCAA
>CAZHCS010000002.1:69928-93172 GCA_964531475.1 uncultured Candidatus Saccharibacteria bacterium
AAAAACCCCGCGTGCATGCACGCGGGGTTTCGTCTTATGCAACAACTTCAATCAACGGAACCTCTACGATCCCCTCACCGATCAGCCGCTGCCAATCGAGCTTCGCTTCGACAGGCCCCCTGATCTGCTTCAAGGGAAAGAAAGTCTCTGAGTGCAAACCTTTTTCGTAGCCACGCAGGCATGCATCGATGATTGCCTTATTGAAACGACCCTGTTTTGGCACCTTGAACATGGTGGCAATGCGCGGGATCCGAAAGATGCTTTGGAACATCAGCTCTTCTTGCTCACCAATTCCAGGAACGAGTCCGGGTAATAGCTTCTCCTTGCGAAGAGCGAGAACCTTGAACAAGAAAATGCTATGCATATTCCCGGGGCCGTAGAGATGAACTCTTCCTTGCCCTTCCCATATGCCATCCTGGTTTCCCGCGCCGACAAATCGGTGATCGTCTTTGGCAAGAAATACTCCGTAGAGTTCCAGGTAATATCTGCCAATTTTTTCGCCATCGTTCATACTGAAACGTGTCATGGTACTTGTTTTCCCTAAACCTACTCCTCCCCCGCCCCTTTTGCAAGTTCGACAGTTTTAGCTATACTGACCGAAAACATTACCCATGGAATACATCTTCACTAGTATCCAGTACATCATCGACGCTTTCGGTTACCTCATGGGCGCACTGATAAAGGAAAAGAAACGCCGAAAGATCAAGTGGCCCCGTTATGTAAGTACGGCCAAAGGAATACGCAAGACGAAGCAGGCCCTTGGCGACCATCGGCGCCGGATGGCACGAAGCCCGATCGGGAGATACTTCTGGTCATAGAAAAACCCCGCACTCGCGGGGTTTCTCATTTTCGTAAAACTAGAAGCTCTCTATTTAGCTACTGCTGGACCAGTTCGCTTCTTGATGATTTCTTCAGCGACATTCTTTGGAACGATATCGTAGCGCAAGAATTCCATCGTAAAGTTTCCACGACCAGCCGTCATCGAACGAAGGTTGTTGATGTAACCAAACATTTCAGAAAGCGGTACGACAGCCTTGATAGCCTGGACCATTCCACGATCTTCGGTGCCTTCGACGAGTCCGCGTTTGGAAGCGATATCGCCTGTAATGTCACCCATGTTGGCGTGCGGTGCAACTACTTCGACTTTCATCATCGGTTCAAGAATAACCGGATTTGCTTTCTTTGCAGCTTCCTGGAAGGCCATAGAGCCGGCAATCTTGAAGGCGATTTCAGACGAGTCGACATCGTGGTACGAACCGTCATAGAGCTCGACACGCACGTCGGTGATTGGGTAACCAGCCAAAACGCCGCGCTGCATGGACTCTTTTATACCCTTTTCGACGGCTGGGATATATTCGTTAGGGATGACGCCGCCTTTGATAGCGTTGACGAATTCAAGACCGTCTTCACGATATGTATTTTTCGGCAAATCTTCTTCGGCGACACTGTAGTCGATCGGCGAGAGACGAATGCGAACGTGACCGTATTGACCGCGACCACCCGTTTGCTTGATGTATTTGTTTTCGACGTCAGCGTTACCAGTGATCGTTTCTCGGAAGGCGACCTGTGGTGCAGACGTATTTGCTTCGACGGAAAATTCTCGCTTCATGCGGTCGACGAGAATCTCCAAGTGAAGTTCGCCCATACCAGCGATGATAGTTTCGGCAGTTTCTGGGTCAGACGAAACACGGAAGGTCGGATCTTCGGCAGACAAGCGGTTAAGGGCAAGACCCATTTTTTCCTGGTCGGCCTTGGTCTTCGGCTCGATACGCATAGAAATAACAGGCTCTGGAGCGATGATCTTTTCGAGCATGATCGGATTGTTCTCGTCGCAAAGCGTGTCAGACGTTGTCGTGTCTTTCAAGCCAACCGCTGCGGCAATTTCGCCAGCGTAGACTTCTTTCACCTCTTCGCGCTCGTTGGCATGCATGCGCAAGATGCGACCGATGCGCTCTTTGGTATTTTTTGTGACGTTGTACACATACGAACCAGCAGTCAGCGTACCAGAATAAACACGGATAAAAGTGAGCTGGCCAACATATGGGTCGGACTGAAGCTTGAAAGCAAGTGCCGAAAGCGGAGCTGTATCAGAGACTTCACGCTCGATCGTTTCGCCTGTATTAGGATCAAGGCCATGTGGCTTTGGAATCTCGAGCGGGCTTGGCAAGTAGTCAATAACACCATCGAGAACAAGCTGTACGCCCTTGTTCTTTAGAGCAGAACCTGCGAAAACTGGAAAGATGCTATTTGAAATTACGGCTTTGCGCAAAACTTTCTTTAGGTCTTCGATAGCAAAGTCAGTTTTGCCATCCAAATATTGCGCCATCATGGCATCGTCATTTTCAACAATTTTTTCGAGAAGTTCCAAGTGGAATCTTTCGGCTTCGGCCTTGTAGGCTTCGGGAATTTCCATCTCGATGACGTCTTTACCCTTGTCACCTTCGAACTTGTAAGCCTTCATCTTCAAAAGGTCGATAACGCCTTCGAACTGATCCTCTAGGCCGATTGGAATCTGCACGCGAACGGCTTTTTTCGTAAGACGTGCAAGGATAGACTCGTATGATTTTTCAAACGATGCACCTGTACGGTCGAGCTTGTTGATGAAACAAAGACGTGGAACATTGCCTTCGTCAGCGTAACGCCAGTTAGTTTCGGATTGTGGTTCGACGCCGGCTACACCGTCAAAAACGACTACAGCGCCGTCAAGAACACGGAGCGATCGCTTAACTTCAATAGTAAAGTCGATGTGGCCCGGTGTGTCGATGAGGTTAAAGCGAGTCTTTTTGGTCGTATCACCTTTTGGCATGTAGGTCGGGCTCCAGAAACAAGTCGTGGCAGCCGAGGTGATGGTGATGCCACGCTCTCGCTCCTGTTCCATCCAGTCCATGACAGTCTCGCCCTCGTGGACTTCACCGATCTTGTGAGAGACGCCCGTATAAAAAAGGACGCGCTCCGACGTCGTCGTCTTGCCGGCGTCGATGTGCGCGATAATTCCGAAATTTCGTACTTTCTCCAGAGGATAGTCCCTACCCATATATAAAAATATTAATGATTAATCGATTATAAAACCCCTCGACAAGCTCGGTATAATCCGCCAATTAGGCGTATTACCACGCAAAATGCGCGAACGCCTTGTTGGCCTCGGCCATCTTGTGGGTATCGTCGCGCTTCTTGATAGCGAAACCTTCGTTATTGTAGGCAGCTATAAGTTCATCGGCTATGGCTGTATCCATAGTAACACCCTTTTTGGCACGAGCGGCTTCGATGATCCAGCGCATCGCAAGCTGAAGGCGGCGTTCTGCGCGCACTTCCCTAGGCACCTGATAGTTCGCTCCACCGACACGGCGAGAACGGACTTCCATAGAAGGAGACGCATTTTTAAGAGCAGTATCAAAAATTTCAATCGGATTCGGGTTGCCGATCTTTTCCTTGGCATTATCGAGGGCCTTGTATACAACTCGCTGAGCAGTCGTGCGCTTACCGTCCAACATGACGTAGTTAATAAAACGAGAAAGCTTCTCGGAATTATAGACCTTGTCTGGAGTTACTTGATTGCGGTTTTTGACTTTCCTTCGCATATTTTTAGTAAGTAGAGAGTAGTAAGTAGAAATCAGGACTATTTGGCTTTCGGACGCTTGTTGCCGTATTTACTGCGGGCATTGCGGCGTTTTTCGACACCCTGCGCATCCAAGACACCTCGTACGATAGTATAACGCACACCGATAAGGTCCTTGACCCTACCAGAACGAAGCATAACAACAGAGTGCTCCTGCAAGTTGTGGCCCTCGCCCGGGATGTAGGCGGTGACTTCCATACCGTTGGTCAAACGGACGCGAGCAATCTTACGAAGAGCCGAGTTCGGTTTTTTAGGAGTGGTTGTCGAGACTTTTGTGCAAACACCACGTTTGAACGGAGAGTTGTACATCGTCGGACGGTTTGTAATGGTATTAAAGCCACGAGTAAGAGCCAGGGTCTTTGACTTCCTGACAATCTTCTTGCGCGGCTTCTTTATGAGTTGGTTGATTGTTGCCATTTAAAAATTAGTCCCGAAAAAGACTAGTGGTGACACTCTACTACGAGGCAGAAAAGAATGCAAGCCCCCACACCTACTTTTTGATCGCGCCGAAGGCGCATGGCGAAGCCCATCAAAAAGTAGGTGTGGGGGCGAGCCCCAAAACGATAAAGGCCCCTTCCAGAAGGAAGGGGCCCCTAACTCATTCCACCACCACCCGCTCGGGCGGGTTGGATGCACTTTGAAAGATATACGTCCCGCGTTGGAGCGTGACGGACTCTTCCATGTCGGCATGAACAACTTGGCCTAGCATATTGACGACAGTAAAGCGTCCAGGAAAACGTATCTCGCCGCCGGCGACTGCCGGATTGGGGTACGCATGGCCACCTGCCCGTTCGACAATGACCGCATCAGAGTATTCGCTCGAGCCGTCGCTGTCGACACTTTGCAGCCGGTAAAAACTCCTGCCGGAAAGCGGTGAGCTGTCGAATACGCTATATGTGACGAGCAGTTGGCTTTCGCCAGCGGCTTCGACACGCGTGATCGCAGTCCACATCTGTCCGTCCGAAGAGCGCTCGACCAGGAAGTGACTACTTCCTGTTTCGGTCGCCGTCTCCCAGAAGAGCTCTACCTTATCGTTCGCAGCATTCGCCGCAAAAGAAACGAGCTCGACCGGTAATGGCACAGCGCACGGGATGGCAAGAAGATCATGGTCTCCCATGTCAAAACTAGCTGTTTGTGCAACAGGAAGCATTGTCCATGTTTCGACTTCCGGATCTGCCGCGATGATCGCGTACGGTTGCGGCTCCAGTGTAACCTGAGGCAAGCCAACGCACGGATTCGGGACGACACCGCTGGTGAGCGGCGCGACCGACACGACGCCTGAAAAAGGTACAGGATCCGTCTGTGAGCTCGCGATAGTAATGGAGCCGCCAAGAGCGGTCGCACTTATCGGATACGCAGTCGAAACCATAGTACTGTTCCAGACGAGATCAAAAGTCACGAGACTTACCTTGACCGCGTGAGTGTATGTCGCTCCAGGCGAAGCCGCCTGCATGGCTAGATACGCATGGGAACCAGAAACAGCGAGCGAAACGCGCGCCACCTCAATCCCCGACGCACCGTACGACGTACCAGACCCGAGCAGTTGAAGATCAGACGAGATCCGAAAGATCCCGACCGACGACGACAAGCCCGGAGAACCGGTCCGTGAGACGACGAAGCCTCCCGGAATCTTCACGACTCGTGGTTCGGCATCGGTTTCGCTCGGATGACCAAACGAACGACGCATAATCTCTTGTCCCGACGTCGCGTTCAAGACGCGAACACCGATGTCGGTGTTGCTATTGGGGAAGACCTCGGTACCGAAGACAAAGAGACTGTCGCTTGAAACGAACATGTCGCTGATGGACGAGCTCGTCGCTTGCTGCGCTTCTTCGCGGGTCCAGATGACATTGCCGGCCGGATCGAGTTTGGTGACAAACATGAGTCCGGATCCAGAATTGTGCATGTGTACCCCGCCGGCATACAGAATACCGGTCGGACCTTCGGCTACCGCAGAAAACGTTTCAGCGTTGGCCGTCGATATGACATGCATCCAAAGCGGCGTACCGTTCTGGTCGAACCGGGCAATGAATGCATTGGTCATGTACTCGGCAGAGCCGACGACGATGATGTCGCCATTGGATGCGCGAAGCGTCCGAACAATGTTCGTGCCGGGCGCAAGCGTCTTCGCCCAGACGACGCCGGACGAATTCTGCCGCATGACAACTCCTGTGATCTGCCACGAGGGCGGACCGAAAACCTGACCGACCATAATCTGGTCGGTCGATGAAATCGTGTCCATATGCTGTAGGATCAGATACCCGCCTGACCCTGATTGGACAAGCGTCTGCTGGGCGTGTGCCGAAAGCAAGAAGCAAGCCGCGAGGGCCAAGAGAAAGTATTTCATGATCTTGTTTTTTGGTGTGGTTTGAGTTACAAAGTGCTGTCATATATCTTATAACATTATTTGTATGAAAAGTCAAGGTTTTCCACATCTTCCCCATTACAAAAGCCGCCCCTCACTTGTGCTCGGGGCGGCTTTTGTAATTACTTCTTTATTTCTTTTAGGGTAGGTAGAGATTTTGAGATGGATTTTACCATCGGGGCTTGCAGAATAACCTTGTTTGATTCATAGGCTCCTATATCACACTTTAAGACCCCATCACCGTTACCATCAAGAGGTCTAGAGACATGACGCTGATCTTCAGACGGACATGCAAATTTTAGATTTGGTCCGACAAGAGCGGCATCAATGGCGTTACTACCAGCAAGAATTTTATGAGTTTTTGTTATTCCACCGTTTGCACTCAAAATAGAATTGATTCCAGAAGCGACAGTCGATCCACATGAGCCGTCACCTGAAAGATTATTGACCCTGTTTACAGAAAGAGTTCCAACATTACATTCCCCTCCGATGTTTAAAGCGAATATACTGTTTTCAATATTGGCCTCTGTGGGTAAAAAAGTAATTTTTATAACCCCCTCACTATTGTCAGAATCATTTAGCGCGAATGTTGAATAACCTATGTTGATTTTCGAATCGGCATCATACATAGAGATTACAGAAGGGCCATAGGAAGAATTATTCCCGGAAAACGTTGAGTTTAATATCGTTAGATCAACAGTGCTTTGATTTTTTATAGCGGCAGCTCCATCAGTTGACGAATTACCAGAGAAAGTAGAGTTGACTATAGTCATTGGGACATTCGCCACAATTCCGCTTCCACCAAATGTGTATATCGCAACACCTGAATTATTTTCAAATGCTGAATCGCTTATACCTAGCAACCCGTAAGAAACACCTATAGCTCCACCAAAATTCGAAGAGGAATCGTTATCTATGAATTTGACCTTTTTCATAACAGTGTCTGCCTCGGCCAAAAATATCGCTCCGCCTATTGTTCCAGAATTACCTTCAAAAGTAGTGTTTTTTATAGCTACACCATCTGAAAGACCGTGGGCGTAAATCGCTCCGCCTTCTCCCAAGCTTACTCCATTAACAAGATTAGAGTCAGAAATTATAAGACTTTTGATTGCCGCAACATAGACCAATCCTCCAACCATAGATTCGCCTCCATCTAAGGTGACGTTCTTAAGAGTAATACGCACCGGAACAGTGCTGGCATGAAAGAATCTAAAATCATCTACTGAAGATTTCGAAAAAGTGTTGCCTTGGCCGTCTATAATCAAAGAATCAGTGATAAAAGGAGTGGCAACCATATTGTTCCAGCCATTGGCATAAAAGGTTGTAAAAACAATATCTGTGTTTATAACCAATGTATCCGTACCGTTACCTGATACGCAGTCTGTTGAACCAGACTGATTGTTATTATTGGAATTAAGAATGGCCTCTACAATAGAACAAACTCCGTTATCGACATCTTCAGCCGTAGAGTCATTAACGTTTATAGTAGCAGCACTAGCGGCAGAAAAACTCCCTAGAAATATAAGGATTGCCGCAAAGAATATTTTTTTAATTTTCATGAGCTTATTATACATAAATCACCTAAATTGTCAATATCTATACAAGACCACCTGAACTGATTCTACCAGAAAACAGGAAAGCCCCTCGCTTACGCTTAGGGGCTCCCATATGGATCAGAATAGCTCAGACAGAATCGAGCTTGCTAGCGATGATAACACCGAAGAATTGGCGCTCATCGAAGCCTCGTGCACAGGTGAAGAATCCCTTGGTCAAAGTGTCTGGCGATAGACGTAGTGCGATCTCTGTCCCGATCGGAAGATCATCCACGCCGGTAATCGGCCAGATCTCAAGAAGCTCGAGCCCGCTATCGTCACCGATCTCCACAGCCATCCGTGTCGTGGGCTCAAGTCGGTGAGGCTTAACGATAAAGCGCTTGTCTCGGAGACTTTCCAAGAACGCGAGCGCTTGCTCGGACACAACTATTCGTGACGATTGGGCCACGAGCGCTGTCCCAAGATCGACCGATTGAAAGGTTTCGGGTCTCGGAATAGATGGGCCTCCGCAGCTGGCAAATGCCAGGAAGACGAGAGTGATAAGGGGCGTTTTCACAGTTGGAGCGATTTGTAAACAATTGAAACAGATTTTATGATTTTCGTCAAAGAAAAAATCCTAGATGCTTTTAGAGTTTTATTTAGCGATAGAGAGATTTGGCAAAACTTATGAAAGTTAAACACTAAATTTCTTTCCTATGAAACCTTTACTAGTCTTGAAGACGTTTGATATATAGATCTCCTCATAAGAATCTTCTCCTGTCTTTTTCTCAATTGAGAGATAATACTCCCCTTTTGGGACCAAGACATAATATTTTCCTGTCTTACTAATAACGGCGTGGGCTACTTCATGACGCAGACTGGCGGAAAATACCTTCACCAAGCCGAAAGACAAAGGGAAACCGGTTTCCTTTTCAATTATATAACCCGGTTTTTTCGGGCGGACACCGAGAAGGCGTAGGAGGAAGACAAGCGTATAGATTCCAAGAATTATATAGTTGAGCGTTCCGCTTCCGACGAACAAGAAAACTAGAGAGAAGAGAAGACCTCCCCAGAAAGATATCTCGGCGATTTTTGCCAAGAAAACATCTCGCTTGGAATAGAATTTCATAAGCTTTCGATTGTTCGATTTTTCGAATTCGTTCCAGTTGAAATTTACGGAGTCCATCGGAATGTTGTTTATGAGAAGATTGTCTGCCCCGGTGATCTCAACCTCTTCCCCGCGATAGATATTGCCGTACAATTCATCGCTTGGCTTATCAGCTAGTTTTGCTGAAGGGAAAGAATAACCGTCTTTTTTTAACGACAGATTATATTTCCCGGGAGGGACCAAAAATCCAAAACGTCCATCGATATCAGTTATAGTGGTCGCAATACTCTTACCACTCTTATCGCGTAACTCTATATAAACAGGATCAAGCGGCTGTTTCGTGACGGAGTCGTAAACCGTACCCCATGGACGCTTCCTGCGCCGAAAGCCGAGCCAGATCGGGATCAAGTTCCAAAGTCTTGCTGGTACAGACAAGACATTCACCACCACGGCTGGCTGCGTCACAATCGCGACAATAGCCGGAACTGCAAGACCGGCCACAACCGCGGTATCCTTAATCTCTTCTGGAATTTTCTCTATAAATTCAACAGTCTCGGTCGCTATTCCTGCAACGGATTCTTTTATATCTTCAAAAACTGGAAAATCCCGCTCCAAAGACGGGTCGTTATTTTCAGACAGATCATCTGAAGGATTGTCTGACGGGTCTTCGGGTGTAGGGGTTGGCTCATCGACAGGGTCCGGTTCTTCTTCTGGAGTCGGCTCGACAGGTGGCTCTTCTTCTGGAGGGGGATCAATCGGATCTATAGGCGGTGGAGGTGGAGGATCTATTGGATCAGGCTCTTCTTCTGGAGGGGGATCGTCTTCGTCACCATCATCACCGGTATCACCAGTCGGGCCTCCGCCGCCAGATGATTCATTGAGATCATTAATTGTTATAGTTAAAACTTCATCATACGTCGCGCTTTCACTATCCGTGACACGAACGCAAATGGAATACGAAGACTTTGTTTCAAAATCGAATGTGTCCTCAACAATCAATAAGTCTCCATCCACACTAAATGATCCATCATCAGCGCCAGGACTTGTACAAGTAAGAGAAAAAGTGTGGGTGTCAGCGGTATTACCATCAGTTGCCGTAAAATTTCCTACGGGGGTATTTTCCTCTGTATTCTCATCTATTGAAAGCGGTGCGAGAGTAATATCGGTCGGCACACGGTTAATGGAATACACGTTCGTGCCTGAAACATCGTTATTATAGAAAGCAAACTCGCCGTCGGCAGCAATAAAACCATATCGGGTACCCTCTTGGAGCAAAGTTGTAATGCCCGCAACACGATCTCGCAAGAAAACATCGTTTACGCCATTCGTATCACCGTTAATCAAATTTGTAGCGTTAGAAAAAAAGACTACGTAATTTCCGTCTGAGGAAACGCTCGAGAATTGAGAGCCAAGGTTACCCTGAACTTCACCCGAAGAAACGCTGGTCATTTCTATAGTGTCAGTTTGCCGGTCGTATATAAATATATCAGAATCCCCGTTTGTATCAGCTGGCACCAAATTTGTCGCAAACGACTCAAATGAAACATACCGTCCGTCTCTGCTTATATAAGGAATCCTAGAAGTGCTATTACCTTCTACTCCAGCATCAGTGACGCTGACAATTTCGACTTCTTCTGTATTTGTATCTTTGATATATACATTAAAGGCACTGCCATAACCAGCGAGAAGATTTGAAGAAAATGAGTCGAAAGCTGCGTATCTTCCATCTTCCGACAAAGACATATGCAATACGGACGCATCTCCTTCTACACCATTTTCATCTTCGTCAATTCTCTTAATAGTATTATTGCCAATATTGTAAACATACGCATGTTGATTTCCATTGGCCACCTCGCCAAAAATTAAATTCGTAGCAGCCGAGACAAAACCTACTTTTTGTCCGTCTCCCGATATTACAGCCCCGAAGGCTGCAGCGTCAGCTTCGTTACCCACATCATCGACATTAACCCGCTCAATAGTGTCTGTTTGTCTATCGTAAACGAATACGTCTGCAACACCGTTTGTGTCTCCCGGGACAAGGTTTGTAGCTTGTGATTCGAAGGCTACATACCGGCCATCATCTGAAACAACGGCATTAGACGATACGCCATTTGATTGGGTTCCATCTGATGCCAGGCTCACTCGATCATAAGTATCGAGTTCTCTATCAAAAAGAAATACGTCTGCAACACCGTTTGTGTCTCCCAGGACAAGATTGGCGTTAGCGGACGTATAAGACAAATACCGACCGTCTGCAGACATGTAAGAACGAGTATCTGCCGCAGCGCCTCCGGCTTGAACAACCTCAACAAGCGCAGCTGAAGCAAAATAAATCGGCACATGAAAAAGAAAAACCAATACAGCAGTAAGCAGAAAGTAAGATGGTATTTTTTTATTTTTAAACGGAGAAAAAAAATACATATACGGATTGTCTTTGATTATACTACGGGAGCCCAGTAATTAGCCGCATCAAGAAGTAAACGGCCGGCACCAGGAATTCCCAGACGAAGAATATGAATATCAGGAGCACGAATATCGAATATCTCTCAAGCCAAGCTTCCAGTTTTGCTGATTTGTAACCAAGGGCGGCGAACAATATCTTAGACCCATCGAGCGGAGGAATAGGCACCAAATTAAAGATTGCCAAGACTATATTAAGCAGAACTATGACCAAAGAAAGCGACACCACCGTCTCGGGGAGCCCCAACACGGCAGAAAGCCGGATTATGATTCCGAAAAAGGCGGCAATAGCGAGATTCGCCAGGATCCCGGCAGACGCGACCCAAAGAGTTCCGGCTCGCCTATCTTCTGGACGGAAATTGTTCGGATTATAAGGCACCGGCTTAGCCCAGCCTATAAGAAAAGGTGCCCGAGTCAAAAAAAGTAGTATCGGCAAGATAACCGAACCGAACATATCGAGGTGTTTCAAGGGGTTTAAGGTAAGTCTTCCCTCATATTTAGCCGTCATATCGCCAAAACGCAAAGCCGCGTAGCCGTGGGCAACCTCGTGGATCACGACGGACATGATCAGAACGACGATATAAAAGACGGCATCAGCTTCTTGCATCCCGTTAGAGATAGCAAACTGTTAGTTTGCGTAAATAGCTTAATTATTGATAAATATCCCGTCTTTGGTATAAATTCTCCTGAAAAATAAGGAATTTTAACTTAAAATCTCTAACGGGATTGCATTCCTTATAACCCTATGGTAGCATACAGGGACTTATGGCGAAAACATGTCCAATAACGAATAAGCGCGTAAATGTGGCCGGGAAATATTCCAACCGTGTTCGTGCTACCCAGTTCAACCCATGCGGTACCCGCCGCCAGCAGCCGAACATGCAGACTAAAAAGATCTACATACCAGAACTTGGTACATCTCTTCGCCTTACCCTCTCGACCAAGGGTATCAAGACCATTGCCAAGAATGGCGCGTTCAAGACGCTAAAGAAAGCTGGGGTTATCTAATAAGAGTGACTAGCTTTTAGTGATTAGCGAAAACCGCCGTGAGGCGGTTTTCGTTTTTTAAACGTTTAAGCGGGACACGTTTCTAACAAGGAAATTTTTCCTAACTCCGACTATAGAAAAATGTTCTGTTGCCTTTAAACACGCTACTTGTGGAGCCACACATCTACCCCATTCGACTCAAAAGTAATAGCCCCCTCTTCCGCTGTACTGATAATTTCTATGCCTTCTTCTTTCAATGTTTCCATGACTTCTTTGTGCGGATGACCATAACTATTATCGCGGCCAGCCGATATAACCGCATACTTCGGATCAACAGCGCGGACAAAAAGCCCCGAGCTCGAGGTGCGCGACCCATGGTGTCCGGCCTTCAATACACTCGACTTTAGATACGCGCCATCAGATGCAACAAGCTTACCCTCGGGAACGACGCCGGCGTCTCCGGTCAACATAAAACTGGTGTCTCCATAAACGAGTTTGCCAATAATAGAGAGTTCATTTGTCTCATCTTCGGCACCGTCGTCTGGAATAGGATACAGAATATGAAAATACACGCCCGCGTCTTGATCAAGTACTATTATTTGACCACGCATTCCAAGAAAATAGTTTGATGATTCAAGACGCCCTCTCATTAAAAGCTCACGGTACACAGCAGTGTCTGATTCTGCGACTGAGTCAACAAAATTAGCTACGTCATATTTCTCAAAAACAAGAGGTAGCCCACCTATGTGATCTTGGTCGGGGTGCGTCGCCAAGACAACATCGATTGAACGATCAAAAAATCCCATCGAGCGACCGAGCCCAGCAATGACGCTCGCGTCTCTACCCCCGTCGATCAGCATCTGACGGCCATTTGGAGCTTCGATAAAAATACTATCCCCCTGGCCAACGTCTAAAAAAGAAACTGTAAGTGTGTCATCAACCCGGATACTTAAAAGAGCAAAGAAAACTATGACGTTCATGGCGACAAGAATAAGAAAAGAAAGACGTTTGTGCGGGTGAGCCCTCATACAAGTGTTTGCGTGCGGCGCTCATAAAAACGCTTCATAAGAAAAACGAATACTGCATAGGAAATAATGACGAGTGTAAACGGAAACCGTGCGATAATGACGCTCGCAAGCGGAATGCTCGAAAACAATTCAACCGCACTAATAATATACGATAATAAAAGGTGTGCGATAAAAGCTAACGGTATACCAATAATGTCGAGTACAAGTCCTGCTGCACCAGCCAAGAAACCAAAAAGCATCGTTGGTGGCACGAAAGGTAGAACCAATATATTTGAAATCGGTGCGATAATTGAAAGAGTACCAATCTTCCACAACAAAAACGGCAAGACGAATATTTGTACACCGATGCTCGATACAGCAACTTCGCGGATACCGAACCGCTCTGGCAAAAACGAAAAGGTTTTCTCGAAAAGTGGCGAAAAATAAACTATGCCAATTGTCGCGATGAACGAGAGCTGAAAAGATATATCAAATGCAAGAATATGCGGGTTGTGGTAAACCATGCCAACCCCAGCCAACATGAGCGCTCGACCGACATCGTATCCGCGACCGAGCGTTCTGGCCGCGAGCGCAATGGTAGCCATGATACTAGCCCGAACGATACTTGCTCCCCCGCCGGCAATAAGTGCGAACAGCGCAACCGACGCCGCCCCGGCATACGTCCCAAACGCAATCGATACAAACGAGAGCATTTTGACAATAGCTTCAGCAACAATCGTCACGTTATAGCCGGATAATACGACAATATGTATAAGGCCTGTTGCAATGAAAGCATCTTCAAGATTGCTCCCAAGAGATTCGCGCACGCCGAGCAATAGACCCGAGAGCAAACTCGACTGTGGAGCTGGGATAAGACTTTCGATCGACGATAGAAAACTTTCTTTAAAACGCAGCAAACTGCGTTTCACCAGGCTTCCGTTATTCTGCGAAATAAGAGTCACGTCGGAAAACGACATGGTGTAGAAAACACCGTCTTTACGCAAATATGCGGCATAATCGAACTCGCGTCCCGTGTCAGTGACAAAACTCTCTGGTCGAGCGAGCTCACCTGACACTTCGACCTCGTCTCCATAAGCAAACACCGGGAAGCGCTCAGTCGATACAAGGACACGAGTTTCAGCGTCGTAGCTCACGCCGCTCTGCGTTATCTCGCGCGAAGTTATTGTAAATCGCTGCGACGATGCGCGGTCTTCGACTTCGGTATCTATTACGCCAACAATTGAAACATCGCTGCCAACAAATTTACTTAGAAGCTCAGGATGATGCGCCGCATCACGTACTTCAAAGCGCATAATGCCTCCGCCCAGGGAAAGTAACGCAAGAGTAGCTATAAGCGCAGGCTTTTTAGGTACGACAGACACTGCGGCAAGTAGCACGAGTGCAACGCCCGCGATAACAGGTACAGCTGCCGCAAACTCGGGTAGACTAGCAAGAGACGCCGCAAGCACTCCTCCGGCAAATCCGAATGTAATCGAGTAGACAATGTTATCGTTCATCCGACCCTATGATTAACTGGCTGCCCCTAGCCACTCGTTTATGAGAGACTCTTCTTCGGCTTTTGACAAAGTTTTCTTGAAGCGAGCCTTTACTCCTTTAACACGACGTTCACATTCAGCCCAAGTCTTGTGGACCTCTATTTTTCCATCAACCATTGATACATAAGAATACGCCTTGCCTGTTTTCGTTCGAACAGAACTATCTTTTTTGTCTGCATAGGCTGGTGCAAGTGTACCTATATCGACCGGATAGTCAGCAAGCGGGCCCTGGTAGAGCGGTGTTTCGCTGCCGGATGCAAAAGAAGTGGCTATTTCGTCAACACGCTCATTTCCAGGAATACCAGCATGGCCTTCGACATAGTGCCATTCAATATCTTTACCCTCGCAAACAGCAACAAGTTTCTGCCACAAATCTTTATTCAAAACCGGCATCTTGTTTTTGGTCATCCAGCCAGATGATTGCCAACCATATACCCATTTGGTGATGCCATTTATAAGATATTGCGAGTCGGTAAAAACTGTCACGGCCGCTTCGGATTCAACGCGTAAAATCGCCTCTAGGGCGGCCGTCATTTCCATACGATTATTCGTCGTTTTCGCATCACGGCCGCCTAACTCGGTCACGCTCTTGCTGCCCTTATCGTGAACGATGGCGCCCCACCCGCCTGGGCCAGGGTTGCCAAGTGATGATCCGTCGGAAAAGACGATGATTTCTTTCATGCGAGCCATTATATCAAAGACTTTGACAATGCGCGCCGATAGTGTAGGCTAAAGAAAAAGCACCTCATGCGCATACTCATAACCGTCTGTCTCGTCGCGTTGTTCGCGACCGGCTGCATCGAACCGGCTTACCAGGCGTCGCCGCACCCGCCGATCACGCTCAATGTCAGCGCAATTACGGACAGTCCCGACACGGCGATGACAAGTCTCGTCATCAAGCAGATAGCCGAGCGCTCGCGCTTAAACGAGCTATCGCGAAAGGCAACCTCTGTGGCCGAGACCTACGCTATCGAAGCCGCACGTGACAGTCTTGATCAAGACTTCTATCAACGATGGGCCACCATAAGCGCAGAAGAAGCCGCAACCGCGCAGAAATGAAAGCGGCCGCCCCTCCGGGGCGGCCGCTTTTTCATTAGATATATATATTATCGGATCTTGTAGACGATAGAAACGTTTGAGTAGATACGATTTTCGCCTTCGGAGATCGTCGGATTGGCAGCTGGAGATGATTGGGCCATTTCTTCACGGACAGCCATGTCAGCATCCATGCCGGCCTTGGCCATGTACGGCATTGGGTAGCCGTAACCACCATCGTAGTAGCTAACTATCTTGCCAAGACGTACACCAAGCTCTTTGGCCAAAACTTTGGCCTTTTCTTTAGCCTCTTTGATAGCAACTTCGCGGGCTTCTTGCACAAGCTCGTCGCGATTCTCGATGTCGAAATTAGGTCCCTGGATATCGGAAACCTTTGCTCCGCCGAGTGCGCCAATAGCACCAGAGACTTTAGAAAGATCACGGATCTTTATAGTCACAGTCTCGTTGACCTCATAGCCAACGAGTTTGCGCTCCCCCGTCTCGCAGCCATACTGACCGCACTTCTGGTCCCACTCGTAGCGAGGACTCGCATTGTAATACGTAGTTTGGATATCCTTTTCGTCGATACCAAGATTCTTGAGTCCGGCAATAGCTGAAGCAGCCGATGTTTCAGCTTGCTCCTGAGCTTTGACGAGATCCAAATTTTCAGCGCGAACGCTGAAAGAGACGGTCGCGATATCTGGGGCGGCGAAGACCTCATGATCTCCTTCGACAGTTATCGTGTTGTATTCGTTCTCGTTAGAGACGCCAACCAGGTCAGCTACCCGCATGACGAGAAAAAGTGCTACAAGCACCAAAACCGCCGTAAGAGCGATGACTGCATTTTTAATAGTTTTCTGTAATGTATGATCCATACGTTGAAATAATCGTCCGATAATAGTTACGACACTGAAGACGCAGGAGCTTCGTCAGTCTTACGCCCATCTTCGACAGTAGCTTCAACTGGATTTACAGAGCGAAGCTTGTCATAGACATAAACGAGCGCAAGCGAAGATACAGGAACGGTAACTAAAAGACCTACGCCAAACGCGATAACGCCCAATATATTGATGCCTAGCACCGCCAAGAAGAACACGAATAACTTGCCGCGCGAACCACGCGTGAGCGCGGCGCTTTTTTTGATAGCTCGCCAGAATGCATTCCCTTCTACTGATTCTTTCTGATCAAGTACGATGAGTGAAGCAAACGCAGTAGCAATAGCGGCGATAATTCCTGGGACGACAAGAAGCACAAGTCCGATAATAATTATGAGACCGGCAACAAGTCGCGCCAATATAAAGTGACCAAGACGCATCCACGAAAAATCATGGAACAATGTCTTGAAAGAGACTGGCTGACTTCTTCCGATTTTCAAGATTGCACCCAAAAACACGAAGCTTATTAGAATGCTCACCAGCATGCCGACAAACGAGTCGCCTCCGGCAAACGAAACAAGAAACAGGAACAGCTCCAATGGCAACAAGAACCAAATATGCTGTTTAGCAAGCCGCCACCCGAAAGATAACGCTTCGCTAACTTTCCAGGAATGCATATTATTCTGGCTTGGTAATAGCCAAGACTTCGACCTCGAATGCAAGCGTTGCATTGGCTGGAATGACACCAGGAACACCGTACGCGCCGTATCCATATTCGGCCGGGATTACAAGACGGCGGACTTCGCCAACCTTCATTCCCAATACGCCAATTTCCCAACCTTTGATGACGCGTCCTTCACCAAGAGTAAATTCAAAAGGTGTGCCACGGTCAACGCTTGAGTCGAAAACCGTACCGTCTTCCAAGTAACCAGTGTAATGAACCGAGACAGTGTCGCCAGTTACAGATTCAGGGCCGCTTCCCTCTTTCATGACTTTCATCATAGGTCCCTGCTCTCCAGCGGCCGGAGCTTGCGTATCATTTGTTTCAGTCGTCATAGATGTTTGTGTTTGATATTCTGCCGAAGACATATCCTTCTTTTCTTTTGCCAAGAAATAAATGCCGGCAGCGATGATAATTAAGACAAGTATTGAATAACCTAACTTCATGATTCTGTTTTATTAGCTGATAACAAGGGTATTATAGCATCTTTCCTTAGTCCAAGCCCTGGATCACGCTCGCAACGTCTTCATACGGTAGCGCGCCGGCAAAAGAAAATTCCTTACCGTTCTTGTCAATTATTATAGTCTGTGGTGTTCCTGAAAAACCGAGCAAAATACGCGTTCGAGTGAAGTCGTTTTTGATTCGACCAGATACAAGCGGGTCAGAAAAACAGGTGTCGTATGCATCTGCGTCAGCTCCAGCCGTAATTGCTGTTTCGCGATAAAAATCTGTGCTGTATTTATCCTTGTTGGCGAACAAAGTATCGGCGAATTTAAAGAAGGCTTCGTCGCCCGCAAGTGTTCCAACGCACTGTCCGGCAGTTGCTGCTTCTATATTAAATATCGGCAAGTGGCGATAAACCCAACGTACCTGACCCTCAGATTCTGCCACGAGCCGAGTGAGTGTCGGATGGTACACGCCACAATATCCGCATGAGAAATCAGCGTATTCTATGACGGTAATCGGAGCACCGACATTGCCGCGAATAAAGTCACTATCGGTGACGGCTGGTACCAGGCTATCCGACGCGTCGCCGGCTACAGCCGGCGACGCGTTTTCGGCATTTCCCCGCAAGAAAATAGCTCCGCCGATAACAATCGCTGCGACAACTATCGCCGTTGGGAGATTTAAGCCCTTGCTTGCTTGCGTTGTTTGTTCATTATTCATAATTATTTATGATGTTTAGGACAGAGACATTTTTCCTTTGTAATAAATTCGTCAAAATATTCTTTGCCATAATCATACGTGATCTCATCGCCAGCCGCTATTGGCTTGATGGCACTAATGAAAACGCGACCACGAACTACGTCAGATTCAGCGTTCGGCACGCACGAGTGATTAATATAACGGGCAATGTTCCAGCGTGGGCTGCCGTCTATGGTGTAGCCATTGTCGAGGTCAAAGAGGTACTTCGTCGTGTTCTCCTCGACATCAGCGTTCTTTCTTTTGATACCAATGTATTCGATTACCTGCTCACCTTTACGAAACGGCCGCAAGGCTCGCAGGCCGAAGCCGGCTTTGGAACGAAACACCTTGAAATCTGCATGATTTTTTACCTTTTGCATTGGACTATTCTAGCATAGGAAAGCGCCGCCCCTTCGGGGCGGCGCTTTCGTTTTATTTGTATCTACCAACTAATCTCTACCCTTCCCGGCTTGCCGGCAAGAGCGTTCCTGGTCGTCAAATTGTTACCGGCAGCGTTGTTGATTATCCCACCCTGACCGCCATCGGCAATGTCGTTTTGTGGTGTCGAGACATTGCCGCCCAAGCCGCCTGCAGTTCCGCTTTGTCCAGCCGGACCTGTTGTGTTTGTGACCGATCCGCCCCAGGCGACACCGCCAGCTCCTCCGATAACTCCAGAGTTTTGATTACCCTCGACGTCACCGACGCCTCCCAAGCCTCCATTGGCGACAATACTTGTTCCAAACTTTGACTGACCGCCGGGTATGCCATTACCGCCGCCCATATTTCCAGGTGCACCACCCTCGCCGATGATGATAGGTACGACACCGTTGCCGGGATTGACCATCTGGTGTTCTGCGTATCCGCCTGCACCACCACCGGCTGCTACAATATCTTCAACCGTCGTACTAGAATTCTCGTAAGCATTACCACCTCCACCACCTGCTCCCCAAACCTTGATCGTCACGGTAGCACCGACTGGAACCATGTTCCAATTAAATGTGTGTGTCCCGGCCGTTGTAAATTTTGCTTCAGTCGGCGGTGGGATCTTTACGCCAATAAGTTTGACGTACCCGTCGCCGCCTTTGCCGCCATTACCACCCTTAAGAATACGACAAAGATCTTCGTAGAGGTCTGCCGGGGCTGGGGCACTACCAGGAACAATAATCTCATCAGGAAGAATATCCAAAGGATCTGGGAGAGGGTTCGGCATCATGGGGAACGATCCCTGTTGTATGTCTGGCCCGTTTCCACAACCAAATTGTTCCCAATAGTCGCCGTACCCTCCGGAACCGCCGCCTCCGCCATAGGAAAGCTTGCCAGCAAATCCATTATTGGCAATCGTTAATGCTCCGTCAATAGTAGCAGTATTCCCACCCGCGCTTCCTGTTGTACTAGTTGCACTACCTGCGGCAGGAGATTCTCCGTCACCGCCTCCTCCGCCTCTGATATGAAAACCAGTAAACTTTGTAATTTGTCCATTGGCTCCGGAGTGCCAAGAGCTAGGTAAAAGTGGGTTTGCTCCCGCGCCACCCATACCAATAAAAGTTTCCCCTGCACTGGTTCCGTGTATTCCTCCTGCTCCCCCGGCAGCCGCAGGATATGCGGCGCCGTTAATATTTAGAGTTGTAGACAGACCGTAACCTCCACTAGTCGCACCGACAGAATTAGTAGAATCAAGGTTTGAAAAGGCACCCTCACTTCCCTGAAAGTCTCCCGGTGATTCTGCGTCCGGCAAAGCATGGAAGGCTCCAAATATAGCAGAGAGAACAGGGTTAACTAGCGCCAACTGAGAAATATTATAGGTACTCGTTAAGACAGAGCCCGAACCACCATTACCTCCAGTTCCTATTGTCGAGCTGACGACCTGACCCTTTTGAACATTTATAAAAGAATAGTCACGACACTGTCCGGAGGATCCTCCTCCGCCTCCTCCACCACCAAATCCTTGACCGTGATCGTGGGGGAGATTAGTGAGACTATCATGTATATCATAACCCCTACCTCCTCCACCACCTCCTCCACCACCGCCGCAATATTTTACATCTATAGTATCGTCGTACTGAAATGTATACGGTAGACTGATACCGTTATCGCACCCTGCCGGCGTGCACGTGATTGTCACTTCTTTGACCGTTTCGTCTTCCTTCTTGCCTTCGTCGGCATAGATACCGGTATCAATACCATCAGCACGTTTGGCCGAAGAGTCTGTTTTTGTCGCTGTCACTTGGGCTTGTTGCATGGTCGCAAGCTCTGAAAGCGCGACCTTGTTCGAAGACGCATTATCGGTAAGCTTTATGATCGCCCGCGACTGGACGATCGTGACGACGAAAAGTAGTGCAACGAGTCCTCCGAAAACTTTTTTGTAAGGATCCTTCATGGTGGCATTAGGGTGACTTATTATAATGGCCCTATTATACCACCCCCTATCAACCCATCTGAAGTGATATCTGGGGATTGTAACGAAAGCGCCGCCCCTTCGGGGCGGCGCTTTCCTGTCTTCAGACCTAGTTCCTCGGCATGCCTGGCTGTGGTGGCAGACTATCCTTTTCGAAAGTCTGCATGGCTGCCTGCTGCTCTTCGGTCGAAACCGTGCTCGTTGGCTCGGCCGATGAAGGAGCGAACATATTGCCTTGTCCGCCATTTGAAAGCAATTTCCAACCTATCAGAATGACTGCAAGGACGATAACGATTATAAGTGCGTATTTCATAATGATAATGGGTTAACTTCTAACATCCTCCGACCCTGTGCTCGACGACGACGGCGCTAAATGGCTGTATGGTCTGGTTAGCAGTCATTGGCGAACCAGTTGCCGTACAACCACCCGTTCCGACATTGACGGTTGTAGCGGTTGTTGTCGCATTGTAGTAGATGTCGGCGGCTAAGTTTGTATCAGATAGCGTGTAGTTTGAAGCAGTCGAATTCTGATCGTAGAGCGGAGCGAGCGGCTGCCATTGAGCTAGGGTGTAGTTATTAGTCTGTCCATTAAAGAACGTCACCTTTTGAATCTTATTCGTTCGGAATGGATTGTAATAATAGTTGTTATCGTATGTACCAAAGTCAGTGTGGTTGCCAGTACCATTACTGTACGAATACTGATGGTAAAGCGGGTTTTGATTGGCGGCAAGACCATATACCTTGTTGCCAGTCACGACGTCGTTGTAACCGCCGACCTTGAAGCATGGACTGTTCGTGTTTGGCGAACAATTCTGGTTAGGCACATCACGGTAGGCCGAGAAGTCACCAGCACCAAGACCCGAACGAGTGAAGCCGTAAATGACATTGTTCGTGACGGAATTGCCAATATATTCGAGGCCGTGATCCATCCAGATACCGTCGGATTCGACATTAACAACGATGTTCTGGTCGACCGACGTATTCAAGATATCCTGGTCGCCGAAGTATATGCCTTTTCCAAGAGGAATGTATCCAGGATATAGCGTCGGCATTGTCGACATTTCAGCCGCTATGTCTTTAACGATGTTCTTCCTTATGATAAGGCCATCGGAGTGGTCGAATGCGATACCGGCTCCGTCACCCAAAGTTCCGAGAGCATTTTCAACATAGTTCTCTTCTACTAAGCCGCTGCCGCCAGCCGAGATACCGATATAACCGACATTTTTGACAATGTTTCGCTTGAATATATAATCACCAGCCAAGCGCGTGCCAAAGAAGTTCCAGCCCAAGCCATCGGCGCCAAGTTCCGGCTTCATACCTATGTTTTCGATAACATTGTTTTCATAGACGTCACGGCTAGTCGAGACGCTCCAAATACCGTCAGAATAAATATCGTGAACGTAGCTGTTCTTGAAGCTGTTCGCCTGACTCGTACCAGCGCTATTTTGGTTGTAGACGTGGATGCCTTCTGGCGCATGGCGAATCTCGACGTTCTCGACGGCAATACGCTTCGCGTTTTCAGAGTAAATCGGCGCGTAGTTATAGAATTCGAGGACGAGGTTCTTGACCTTGATATCGGTATTTATACTGTAGAACGCGAAGCCTTTATCCTGTGTCGATATTTCTACCGAGAGCGTGTTTGGGTTCACATTGCCTGGAGCCTGGAAGTATAGAACGCCAGTCGTCGGGTTGTAGTACCACTCGCCCGGAGTATCGATACCGGCACGGTAGTCTTGGACGAGATAGCCCCAACCTGTATCTTCCCAGTAGCCGCCAGAAAATGAAGGGCTATTACCAGTGTCACCAGAGAAACCGATGACATTGCCGCTATTTGAAGCTATAGGGAACTTATGCCATGACCAAGGAGATGATCGAAATACTACATCAGCACCAACAAGCGAATTTGTTGCTTGGGTACCTACCCAAGAGTCAGTAAGCGAGGTTCCCGTAACAGCATCAGTGAAATTCCAACCAGTGTTCGGTGTGCGAGCAAGTGTCTGGATAGTGCCGCTCGCAACGAGGTATTTTGGATTAAGTCCTGTTGCGATAGTTGTTTTCCATACATTACCAGAATCAACAGTCCATGTGCCTGTTATAGGCGTCGCTCCAGAAATGATTGGCGCCGCGCCGCTACCATAAGCGCCATATTCTAGTGGAGCATTTGTCGTACCAGAAGAGTACGTCATAACTGCACCGTTATACCTGCCACCTCGGTGGAAGAACACACGAGTACCAGCCGGACGCGTTGTAAGTTGGTTCAAGCGGCTGATAGTTTTCCAAGCCGTCGCAGGTGATGTACCGTTATTGCTATCATTTCCGTTGATGCTCGAGACGAAGTAGTCGGTCGCACCATAAGGGTTTGCAGTCGGTGTCACGTTCTCACTCGTGCTCGGACCTACCAT
>CAZHCS010000002.1:93272-98878 GCA_964531475.1 uncultured Candidatus Saccharibacteria bacterium
CCAGCAGGGTTACCTGTCGAATCAGCCCAATCGAGTGTGATGGAAGTTTCGGTCGGAGATCCAGAAACCGCAACACCAGAAGGAGCCGACGGCGCGGTGGTATCAGTCGGAGCCGCACCCGCACCAACACATGTTGCACTATTTGTAATACCGTTTGTCGGAGTCCAGGTGCTGCCAAGCGTGACTGGAATTTTTACAGTTGCTGTGACAGATGGGTTGACTAATCGATAACATTCATTCGTTGTCGCGGTCGGGTAAGTAATGGTCTTAAGACCAAGCTTGCCGCCCGGGCTTGTTATACCGCTCTGAACAGTGGTCCAGGTCGTGCCGTCAGTAGACTTTTGTAGGTTCCAAGATTCCTCAGGACGGATGTGCGTCGTTTTGATGGTTAGTAGGCCACCTGAATAAGTAACCTGAGAAGTCTTCCATGGGTTTGCAAGTGGTTCGCCGGCTATGAGTGTCTGACCAGGACGCTTGATCGAGGTCGCAAATGCCTGAAGTGCTGTGCCGCCCGAATAGTAGGTCCTCCAAAGCTCGCTTGGGACAGAGAATTTATCTTTGAGTCCACCAGTACCGTCACAGCACCATGGTTCCTGAACAGTGCCGGCCGCCATAGCAAAACCTTCGTCAAGCCATTCTTGCAAAGGCATCTGTGCGTACTCTGGCGGAATGATGTCGTTGATACGCACCGGCGTATACTGACCGTTACTCTGGTCATTCGCCGTACTCGAATCAGCCAGATAGCCGCCGAACGACGTGACGTGGTCGGCGAGCGCGCCTGGAACAATTGTATTACTTGGTATATTAAATACTAGATAGCTGCCAGTGTGGTAGCCGAGCAAATTGGTGATTCCATTCAAGTAGTTCTCTGGGAGCCACGGATTGTTCGTGCCGCCCTGGTTATCCTGCAAGTGCGTTGTCACCGCTTCGCCCGTGTTAAAGAGCGTTGGCATAACCGTTGTCATATCGGGTCGGCGAGCCGCGCTACGAGCAGAGTCAGCGGTCTGAACAGAGTAGACCTTGCCAGCTGCTGGATAAGTGTTATCAGAGGCTACGCCCTGGTTTATATAACCCTGAGCTTCGGCAAGTGTACGACCAGCCAAGAGTGCGGTTGGTATAAAGCTGTGCGTTGTGCGCGGAGTAAGCGAGGTCGACTGGAAATACGTAGTCGCAGTGATAGTGCCACCGCCAGTGTTAGTAGTCGAGTATCCCATAGCTAGTGCCGCTGTAATAGACATACAGCTTTCAGGGGCATTGCCGCAAGTATCAGTCGTGTTGTTACGAACAGCAAACGGTTTCTCGCCAGCAAACACCATGGCCTGCACTGTAGAAGGTAATTGGTTAATTATGCTTGTTCGTGCCGTATTAAATGTCGACGCAGTCACTAAATTAGAGTTACCAAGGGCAACCGAAATTATATTCGATGTTGGAATACCGCGCTGAGCAGCGTAGTAGCTTGCAATCGAAGAAGATACTGGGTTGTCGCTATTGACAATGATCGCAACTTCACTAGGCACGAATGCTTTTTTCGTTTCATAGAATGTCGGAACAGTCGATGTGCTCGGTGGAACATATGCCTCTAGTACAGCCTGGTCAACCCAACCATCTGGTGTTGTCGGATTGGTCGTGAAGTTTACATTCCAATACGTCGTTCCCATGTAATAAGCAGATGTACCAGTGATGGTTCCCTGCTTGCCAGCAACTTGCACACCTAGTGGTGCTGCGCTTTCAGGAGTCGCCTTGACGGTTGCGGTTTGCCCGGCCTTGACCGCTACAGTTGCACCGTTGGCAAAGAGTGTCGAAAGCGTAGGAGCCGGAGCCGATGTCGAGACACCTGATTCGTTACCGACTGCATCGAGCGCGCTGACGGTATAACTATAAGAACCTGTTGCGGTTATGCCAGTAGTGTCTGTGAAAGTTGTTACGTTTCCAAGACTGGTAGTCTGCGCAGGAACTCGATACACCTTGTAACCAGTCTCGTCAGAACTCGCAGACGCCGTCCAAGATAATCTTATCTCGTCATTATCACGGTAAGTAATAGTAACTGATGTTGGAGCGGCGGGAGCAGTAACGTCGTCATTGTTGGCCAAGATAAACGGAATAGTCAATGCGGCGCCACCAGTACTCGTACAGTTAGCCGAATTGTAAGGTGTCACGACAAGAGTGTAAGCGCCAAGCGTCATAGTGCCAGGCCATGTCGTATATACCCCACCGTTATCTCCAAAGAGAGAGAACGGTGAAGAGTTTTCGCAAAGCGTGTAAGCGGTAAATCCAGAAGGTCCAGTCAAATTAAACTTGACGCTGGTAGGCGCTAGATTACCAGGATTTGCCTTGACGGATATAGCCGAACCAAAACCTCCATTTTGACTACCGACGTTTACAGTCATACCAGAGATGAGTGAGGCAAGAGTAGTGCCGTTACCAGCAACGAGCGACAAGCCCGAAACGGTAGGCATATTTTCATTAGGATTTGAATTGACCCGAACTTTGTAAGTTTCTTTGATAACAGTATTAGAGAAGAACGCCACAGGAACTATTATCGTGTTTACGCCAGCCTGGCCGAGCGAAGAACCAGGTTCTGGTATTGTAAAGGTAAAGTTACCGTTTGGACTTGTCACGGTGCCCAAGAATTGAAGTCCTGTGCCACCGTATTCAAGATTGCCTCCCCAAGCATAGAAATCTGCTCCGGCAAAAACAACACCGCTTGGCATCGTAGTCGTGTAGCTTATGGTCTGCGGTATATCCTCGGTAAAGACACATGGGTTGCAAGAAGAGTATGTTGTTATTTTAAATTGGGTATTGCCGCTGTTGACCGCCATCGGATAATCTGTGACAAATATTTCCTTGGTCGCAGAAAGTATCTGACCATTGGCAAGAGTTGCACGTGCAGTAAGGTTGTACACACCGCGTTCCTGAATCATGGCTTGTACAGAAAACGGCGCACTCGTATCAGTACCAAATACGGTCGAGCCTACAGTTGGTCCAGGTCCGTTCTCTGGAGACGCAGAGAATTTTACAGACGTAATATTTCCATCTCCAGGATTACCTGCGATACTAAAGGTAAACGGTTGCGCCTCTGTTACATAGAAAGCCGAAGGACCAGTAATATTTATAGATGTGGCATTTTGTGGAGCCGTAGTACCGACGTTAACTGCTTGCGAAGCAAAATCTTGAGTATAGACTATTGGCGCCGTCAAATTCTTGAAATAGGCAACGCACATAAGCGTGACTTCTCCGGTTGGAACAGAGGTCGGCAATGTTACGTTTCTTGTGTATGCACCAGTAGTGTAAGACAGGTTATCGAGTGTCTCAAAGTTACCAGAAACTGTCGGCGAACCATAGAAGTATGAGTATGAGAGTTTCCAAACAACATTGTCAGGAGCGGTAGTTATATCGCAGGTCATCGGGAAAGCTTGGCCAGTCGAGACATTAGTGCCTGCCGTAGGCGCAGTCAAGAAAACGTCGTTTACAGGATTGACGAAGCCTTGAGGCGGAGGCGTGCCTCCTTGCTGCTCGGGAACACCGGCAGCACTGTTTACGAGGGTGAAGTTTATCGAAAGAGGATTTCCTGGCGTACCGTTTGCACGGGTCTGAGGAAACGGGGTTGCAGTTACAGCATAAGTCTGGTTCAACGAAAGCGTTGCCGGCAAATAGTCATCATTGGCACCAGACTGATTGATAGTAAACGGCCAGTAGTTATTCGTCACATAGTTTGTGACGCCGTTTACTGCGAAGCGCACGCTTTGTGGCATAAGGTCGCCTGCTGTTGTGTCAGCGCGCAATGTAAAGTTAGGCGTACCGAAAGTCGCAATATCGATTGTCGATCCGTCGACAACCGCCATGATGTCCTGGTTCGTATCAGCATTGACGAACGTATACGATATTACCGACATGGCAGAAGAGCTGCCGTCACCTGCGCCCGCGACTTGGGCGGCTTGTCGACTATTGTCTACAGAAGAAACAGCCGACGTGAACGAGACCAGAAAGACAAGCGCGATGACTAGAAAAAATGCTCTGTGCAATTTCATAAAATACGATTAAAAAACTTACCCCGTTGTAATGCAATCATTATATAAAACAATCAAGCTTATGCGCACCGTATTTTCACTATATGTGTTCAAAACTTTTTAAAACAAAAAGCCGCCGCGCCTTCGGCGCGGCGGCTTTTTGTTTTTCTACACCTTGTTATCGTCTTTGAATTTTTTAATAATATCTTCGAGTGTAATGTTAGCTATCTCTTCTCTACCTTCAAGTTTGAACATACCAGATTCTATCTCTTTGTCTCCGACCACCATAACGAACGGCACTTTTTGGCTCTTTGCCTCGCGAACATTCTTACCAAGTCCATTTTTGGCGTCCATAAGATCAGCTCGAACACCATTTTCTATGAGTTTTGCATGAATTTCGGCCGCAAATGACTCGTGAGTCTCTTTTACAGGCACAATCGCAAGCTGCACAGGCGAGAGCCAGAGCGGAAATTCGCCATTGAAATGCTCTATCGCGATAGCTAAAAATCGTTCGAGTGACCCTGCAACAGCCCGATGAATCATGGCTGGGGTTTTTCTAATACCGTCTTTGTCAGTATATTCAAGACCAAAACGCTTTGGCATATTGAAATCAAGCTGCGCTGTACCAAGCTGGCGCTCGCGACCGAGCGCGTCGAAGAACATAAAGTCGAGCTTTGGCCCATAAAAGGCTGCCTCTCCTTCAACACGCTTATAAGGTAAATTATTCTTTTTCGCTATATCCTCTAAGGCTTTTTCGGCAATATCCCAAGTTTCAGGCTCGCCCAAGTACTTTTCAGGTGTTTTAGGGTCACGAACCGAAAGCGATACCCAGAAGCCGCCATCCTTCCACATCCCAAGCGAGGTATAAAATTGCTGAATTACCGATACGACACCAGAAATCTCGGCTTCTATCTGTTCTGGGGTACAGAAAATATGGCCATCGTCCTGAGAAATAGCACGAACGCGAGCGAGGCCCAAGAGTTCACCCGCCTGTTCATCGCGGTAGACAACGCCGGTTTCCATATAACGGATAGGCAGGTCACGGTAACTGCGTGGCTTGGAAGCATAAATTTGAGTATGGTGCGGACAATTCATAGGTTTCATCGCAAATTCAGTATCTCCGGCACCCTTGACTTTAAATAGCTCGTCGCCGAATTTAGCCCAGTGACCAGACGTCTCGTAGAGTTCTTTCTTAGTTATATGTGGAATAACAACCTTCTGATATCCCATTTTCTTTTGAATTCCTTGAATCTTATCGATAATAAGATCACGCAAAATCGTACCTTTCGGAGTAAAGAGCGGTAATCCTGGACCAATAAGGTCAGAAAAAGTGAAGAGATCTAGTTCTTTACCGATTTTTCGGTGGTCACGCTCTTTAGCCTCGGCCTGCATTTTCACGTGCGCCTCCAAATCAGCCTTGTTTTCAAAGGCTAAACCGTAAATACGGGTAAGCATCTTGTTCTTTTCATCTCCGCGCCAGTAGGCGCCGGCTAGCTTTTCGAGTTTGAACGAGTCAGCCGCGATTTCTTTGGCGGGGTTTTCGCTGTGTCCACCCCGGCATAAATCCTCGAACCCAGCACATATATATAGAGTAATTTT
>CAZHCS010000002.1:98978-104971 GCA_964531475.1 uncultured Candidatus Saccharibacteria bacterium
TCCAACACTTCTTCCGCATGTTTTTCCGGATTCACCTTTTCGTAGACTTTGGCGATTCTGCCATCGGGCGATATGAGATATGAATTGCGCAATATGCCAATATACTTTTTTCCAAACATACTTTTCTCACCAAGCGCGTCGTAGAGCGCCAAAACTTTTTTATCAGGGTCGGAAAGCAGTGTGAACGGCAAATCAAATTTCTCGGCGAATTTTTTGTGAGACTTTACGCTGTCCGCACTAATACCAAACACTTTTGCTTTCAGCTTTTTAAATTTCGGAAATACTTCACCGATCATGCACGCTTCTTTGGTGCACCCCGGCGTGTCGTCTTTGGGATAAAAATAAATGAGAATCCACTCACCGAAATAATCCGACAGCGTGTGAGATTTCCTGTCTTGATCGAGCAACGTAAAGTCTTTGGCTTTGGTTCCAATTTTGCGCATGGGTTTATTGTACTCTTTCTCGTTTGATTTCTGAAACGAGTTCAGATAGTATCATTCCATGCCAGAAATCTACGCCATCCTCTCCGTCGTCGCCGTATCGCTGCTCTCGTTTGTCGGCGTGTTTGCCTTGTCGATCAACCAGGACCGCTTGCGCCGCCATGTCTTCGTGCTAGTCTCGCTCGCCGTCGGCGCGCTCTTGGGCGATGCATTCATCCACATTATCCCGGAAGTGTTTGCGGACAGTGCCGCGCCGACGGCCACATCACTTTACATCATCGCCGGCATAATTATCTTTTTCGCCATCGAGAAATTTTTACACTGGCATCACCATGACAATGACGCAGCGCACAATCACGCCCATCCGGTTGGCAAGCTCATCCTCATCTCTGATGGGTTGCATAATTTCCTTGACGGCCTAATAATCGCCGCAAGCTTCGCAGTGAGCATTCCCGTCGGCATCGCGACGACTATTGCCGTCATCCTCCACGAGATCCCACAGGAGATCGGCGACTTCGGCGTCCTCATCCACGCCGGCTACTCGCGCGGGCAGGCACTCCTCCTAAATTTCCTATCGGCACTCGGTGCTGTCATCGGTGCGCTCGTCTTCATAATCTTCGGTTCCGACATGTCGGGCGGTGCCATCCTCCCTATCGCGGCGGGCGGATTCATCTACATCGCGCTTTCCGACCTCGTGCCAGAACTACAAAAGACTAAAACTGCACGTTCGTCAGTCATCCAATTTGTAGCTATACTCATCGGCATCGCGGCCATGGCAGCACTCACGCTCGTCGAGTAGGTCTTGCATTCCCGGACAATTGGGCGTAGATTGTGGGCAAAAGCAACCACAGCATGAACAATTTAGTGTTCTTTAAATTGCCGACTGAAAATTCGGCTAAAGTCGAGGTTATCGATGTGATTTCTGAATCTCTCAAAGGTAACTACTGGGGAGGATTCACTGGCGCCTTGTTCGCTCCAGAAAAACTTGCTGGTACAGTTACCGGGATGGGATACAGCATAGGCTACGGTGGCACTCGCTCCGAACCTAATCTCGCCAGTCCACAAATGGTTGCCCGCAAAGATCATCGTGGTTCAAACTTCCCAGGGATCATCAAAGGTGGCTTGCCAGAATTTCTCGAATTCCGGAGTCTTGATTTCGAAAGGGAGAAAGTTGATGGGCCACTTTCGGTCTTGGAATTGCTAGATGTGACGAAGCATTTCGTCGGACTTGGCTACAAAGGCTGGTTCAATCTGTACCGCAACGGGTTCCAATGCACAGTCATCTTGCATGATTGGTCTTACGAGAACAATGGTCTATGGGGGATCAATTCGTTCAACGCAGTGCTGGACAGAGAAGCTCTTGGAACACAGCCTGCCCGAGTTGCCCTAGTGTGGCCCGATTCACATCGGAACGACTGCCCTTCAACCGAAAAAGATGGAGTGATTACCCGCCCTGTAATCAAAGCCTTGCGGAAACTCGGACTCGAGGAATACGTACCCCAGCCCGTCACCACCTGATCTTTCACCAAAACGCGCCACCGACAAACGGTGGCGCGTTTTAATTTTCAGGAATTTATTCCTACCTATTCCCTCTCTTTAAGCGGCGTAATGCGCGCAACAATACCTTCCGCAGCAGCAAATAGAACGACATTCTTGATGATGTACTGACCCTCAAGCGTCGGAACCATAAATGATTGCCATGTCTCGCCCGGTAGGAATACGAGTGGGCCAAATGTCGTAACCATATGTATGAGAAGAAGAGGAATCACCAGGCGCTCAAGACCTCGTATCAAAAACAAAATACCAATCAGACATTCGAATATCCCGAAGATAACAAGGAAAGCATCGAAACCCATAAAAGGTATAGTACTCTCAAAGAGCCTCTCTACTACCCCGCTCGCTGGCGAGAGTCCGATTACTTTTAACAGACCGAACCAGAAAAATACGATGAAGAGCCCAATACGTGCCGATGGAACGAAAATTTTTCTAAAAAAGCGTATGAGTGCGGTGTCTACTTCGTGAAGTGCCATATATTTATTGTACCTCCGTATGGGTAATAGGGTCAATGATTTTCTCTAACGCCCTCGTGCTTCTCTTTAATAGGTTGAAGAGTATGGCGATCGTCAGGACAGCCAACGCTAGGTCCGTATTGATGAAAGAAAGCGGAATGGCGATGATCGAGAATATGATAGGTATAGCGATACGCATATGTGCATGACGATGTTCGACATCTGTCATCTTCTTGTTCTTAATCTCCTTTGAACGATGAGCATATTCACGCATAGAGAAGAGAAAGAGGCCGATGACCAGAATATTGAGAGCGAAAATAATAACTCCGGCCGGCGTAGTTGAATACAATCCAAGAAGATGTGAAGAAAAAGGAACAAGAGCGACGAAGAAGAGAAAGGCGGCTGATAAATTCTCGAAATTGTGATTGTAGGTCTTGGCAAAATCTGAAGCAACGGAATGATAGCCGCGCCAGTAAGTGAACAGGGTTACGAACGACAAAAGATACGACAAGAACAACGGATATGATCCGGCAAGAGCTTTTAAAATATTGTGATCTGTCACAGTACCGATGTGCGGAACTTTTATCTCAAGCACTAGTAACGTCATGACAATCGCAAAAATGCCGTCTGCGAGCATGCCGAGCCTTGAAGAGTTTTGAAACATGGTCTTATTGTATCAAAGCCTCTGTCGTATAAAAACTGAAAAGCCGGGGCGCCATTGGCTACCCCGGCTTTTCTTTAGAACTTAGTACTTACAAGCTTTATCGAGCTCTGCACGAGTGATCGGACCAACGATACCGTCGACACCGAGACTCTTGGCTTTCTGGAACGCCTTCACAGCCTTATCTGTCATCGGTCCGAATATGCCGTCGGCAATACCAGAATCAAACAGGTTTTCATTAAGTCGCAACTGAAGGACCTTTACGGCTTCGCCACGGCTACCGAGTTTAAGCATGAAGCCCGGTATTTGTTCACACACGCCATCTTCTTTAGTTTCGGACACAGGTGGGATGAATGGCAATACAGGTCCGGTCTCAAGTTTTGCTTCTGGTTTTTTTATATAACTACCATATGTCGCTGTCGGCTCTGGGTCAGGGACAATAACTTTCATCGAATTCGTTGTCGTATCGAGCACGCGCACCAATCCGTCCTGGAAGCTTGAGATGTACGCATCAGTGCCAACTATAGTAATGCCTGACGGTGAATGACCGACTTCGACTTCAGTAGTAACAGTATTCGTGTTGGTGTTGATGACCGAGACAGTTCCTTCATCGAAATTCTCGACATAGAGCGTCGTACCAGTACCGGCTAAACCTCGTGGACCAGCACCAACATCGATAACCTCCTCCACAGAATTATCCGATGTGTCTATCACGGCAACATTGTCAGATCGATAACCAGTCACGTATACCTTATCACCCAAAACATTTACACCGCGAGGGCCGTCAAAACCTGCCGGCATGATAATCGTATCGGTAACCGTCTGGGTGCTTGAATCAATGACGGAGATATAATTTCCGCCCGAATAATTAGGGTCTCCATAATTAGCTACATACAAATCTGTGCCGTAAGCCTTGATACCCCGTGGATACGAGCCGACCGGGATCGTGTCAGTGACAGTATTTGTGTTGGCATCAATAACAGACACTGTGTTCGAAGCGCCGTTTGTCACATAGACATCGGTTCCGACCACCGCGACATAATACGGTTTTACTCCTACATCGACAGTATCAACAACGGTGTTCGTTGTGGTATTGATGACAGACACGTCGTCAGAGTTGATATTCGCGACATACAGGTAGACATCTGATCCGATGGTGGCCGAGGCGAGACCGTACGGCTCTTCGCCGACGTCGATCGTGTCAACAACGGTTTTGTCCGAAAGCCGAACAACCGAAACATCATCGCTTCCTTGGTTGGCCACATAAATATGACCACTGATATTTCCAGATATCTGATATGGATTATCCCCCACATCAATCTTAACGAATTCGCCGATCTCTATATTCTTGTTGTCGCCAATATTTCGAGTGATTAATGAGTTCTCTCCGGTAAAGGAACCAACAGACGACGGCAGGTCATAACTAGTTCTAGTGTAAGTGTTGGTCGAATCTGTTACAGAAGCGCTGTCGATAGATGAAACGGCAAGGTCTGGAGTGTCTGAACGACCTGTGATCACGTAGTCGCCAGAGAGTGTCGAGCCGCTTACTTGATCGAGAACAACACTAGCTCCATTATTGAGCATGATATTCATCGTCGAGCCAGCCAAGAGATTCCGCCCGAAGTTGGCATTGATTACTATAGTCTCTCCATTATTGTAAGTTCCACCACCAGATGTTGTTGAGAAAGAAAGGAGTTCCGGGCGCGCACTGCCAATAGACAATGAGTCGATTATCTCCACATTATTATCGAAATAGTTTCCAAAATAGACGTACCTTTCATCTATAGATGTCAGTCCTGCCGGCCCAACACCAACCGAGATCGTGTCAGATACATCATTTGAGTTCAAGTCGACCACAGTAATACTCATTACTGCGTAATTGTTCGTATAAGCCCTGCCATTCAAAACATAAGAATAGTAAGACCCTGAGACATTCACCGTTTGAAAAGTATCTGTTTCAGTATCTATCACATATAACAATAAACTGCCAGGATCGCCCACATAAATATATTTACCGAAAGCAAACGAATACTCTCCCGGCTCTCCACCAGTGTTAATCGTGGAGAGAACCGAGTCACTCACAGTGTTAATCACGGTAACCACACCCGAATCTGTGTCACTTACATAAAGCTTATTCCCTAGACCGTATAAGGTACTATTACCACTACTCGGTACCGATGGAATGGTAGCAATAACAGTATTGGAAAGACTATCCATAACAGACACGTTATTACTATTACTATTATGTACGTACACCTTGTTCCCAAGTACAAAGAAATTACGCGGAGCATCCCCTACAGCAATACTAGCCTCTACGGTGTCGGTCTCTGTATTTATTACAGAAACAGTATCGCTAGCGACACGGCTGACATACACCTTATTCCCAACTGTCGCAATACCCCACAAAGCCCCCCCAAGCGTAATGGTTGAGGACACCGTATCGGTCAGTGTATTTATTACAGAAACAGTGCCACTGCTATTGTTTTTCACATACAATTTATCGTTCAAAAAAACAGCGTAGATGGGATTAGACCCTACATTCAATGTCGAAATAACAGTGTTTGTGTCAGTATTAATAACAGATACAGTGGCATTTCCCTGATTTAGCGCGTAGACCTTTTCATTAGCGGCTATAGACGTCCTAGGATTAACTCCCACAGGCACAGTAGTGGCCTCTATGGCAGAAAATGGGGTCAAGACAAAAATGAAGGTTAAAATCAATCCAAATATTATTCTAAGATATGTCATGACAACAATATACAACAATAAGAACAAAAAATAAACAGGATGCTTCGGACTAAATCATCCCACCCTTCTGGGCTTGCCAGAGCTCGTGATAGTAGCCGCCTTTGGCCAAAAGTTCGGTGTGAGTGCCGTCTTCGA
>CAZHCS010000002.1:105071-109075 GCA_964531475.1 uncultured Candidatus Saccharibacteria bacterium
AGCTCGTGATAGTAGCCGCCTTTGGCCAAAAGTTCGGTGTGAGTGCCGTCTTCGACGATTTTGCCTTTGTCGAGCACAACTATTCGGTCCATTTTCTGAATAGTGGAAAGCCTGTGGGCGATAACGAGTGTCGTCCTACCTTTCATCGCCTCGTCAAAGGCTGATTGGATGAGATTTTCACTAATGCTGTCGAGCGAAGATGTCGCCTCGTCGAGAACGAGTATCGGCGCACCCTTGAGCATGACCCGCGCGATAGCTACGCGCTGACGCTGGCCGCCAGAGAGTTTCACTCCCCGCTCGCCGACGAGCGTCTCGTAACCATCTTTGAACTCCTTGATGAATTCATCCGCATGAGCCTTCTTTGCGGCTACCACAATCTCTTTTTCTTTCGCATTCAATTTACCGTATGCGATATTTTCGCGAAGCGTCCGATGAAACAGCGCTGGTTCTTGTGGCACGTAAGAAATATTTTTTCGCAAATCATCCTGAGTAATATTTCTAATATCCTGTCCGTCGATTTTTATCGCACCAGCCTGGACGTCTTCGAAGCGTAGTAATAAATTCGTTACTGTCGTTTTGCCAGAACCAGAATGTCCGACAAATCCAACCTTCTGCCCCGCAGGAATCTCCAGATTAAATTTCTTGAAGACATCTTTACCGTCTTTGTATTCGAAACTGACATTTTCAAATGAAATATTTCCATTCTTAATTTTTACCTTCTCCGGCTTCTCGGGATCCTTAATATCAATAGGCGTTTCGAAAATTTCTACCATTTCTTTGGCGTCGGTTACAGAACGGCCAAAATTTCGAACAGCGAAATTGAATTGCCATACCATCTCGAAGAGCTGCGAACTATATAACTGGATAAGAACGACGAAGCCGACCGTAATTTCACCCTTGGCCCAAAGATTAAGAACAAACCATAGTGCGCTCATTCTAAGAAGCACCATGGTCGCATTCAAAAACATGCCCTGCGTCACGCTTATATTCCATGTTTTCAAACGTGCCTTCTCCTCAGTTGTTGTAAAGCCGGCATATCTCTTGAATTCGGAAATAAGTGCAGAAAAGACCTTTACATTTAGAATATTACCGATGACATCCGAAAGTGTTCCTGTTGTTTTTGTTTCAGCGGCACTTTTAGCTTCATCAAATTTCACCTTATAGCGAGCAAACAAGAAGGCTACAATTGCAAAGATAACGAACCAGGCGAGAAAAATAAATCCGAGAAATAAGCTTTCACTAAAAACAACAGTAAAGATTCCGGCGAGAGAAATAAGTACGCCAAAGAATTGGAACAGGATTGAATCAGTGATTGATTCGTAGGAACGGACGAATCTGCCAGATTTGGCGACGAGACCGCCAGAGAAGTTATTAGCGAAAAAATTCCTGGAATGGATGACCAACTTTTGGAATACACTATTCTGCAACGATTCCATAATCTTGCTTTGAGCATAGTTATTGACCGAAACCGTTATACGCTGTGCAGCAAAATTTAAGACACCTATGACTACGAACCATTCGAAATAAGAGACGATTTCTGAAGAGAGATTAGGTGTGGAGGCCGTAGTAATCGCATCGATGAGCTTACGGTACACAATCGGAGAGAAAACTCCGGACGCGAGCGAGCTGATGGCTACCGTCACGAAGGCCACCAAGATATGCCACTTGTAGTTTTTCGCATGCGGCCAGAAATATTTCAGGACCGTAAAAAATTTAACCTTTGATTTTTCTTTGTTCTCTTCTACAGAATTCATGCCACCATTGTATCAAAGTTTTTGCGCAAAGATTCTTGCGAGTTTTATCTCATCGAACGAAATATCTTCCCCTTCGCGTTTCAAGGCGCTCTTTAAGTATGAAAGTTTTCCTTCACTCTTCGGCAAGTGCTTCGCGACAAGTTTGATGATATTTTCTTTCGGGCGGAACGATTCCAAATCAAGATCGTCATACAGACCCGCAAGTTCTTCCAAGTGTCCGATTATCGTTCCGACTGTGAGTCCGCGTTCTTCTGCAATTTCTTCCAAATCTTTCCCTTCTTCTAAAAGCTTTTTTGTTATTTCTGTTGTCGGAATCTTAGCGGACTTTTCTTTCCTTCCCTCTTCTATAGTCCCGCCGGTACGAATGAGAAAATCATCGACGAGTTTTTTGTGCTCAGACGACGAGAGCTTACCGAATATCTCCGCATTTTCGTCGCTTTCGATCTGAAGTTTCTCATCGAGCTCAAGGATCCGCGGGTCGACGAGAAGCGCGCTCGGCTGGAAGCCGACAAGCCGAATACCGGCGAGGGTCCTCACACGTGAAAGCGCCACGTAGCCCATGCCGTACGTGAACGTTTTCGAAAGGTCGATCTCGGCACAGTCGAGACTCATACCCTGGCTTTTGTGAATGGTTATTGCCCACGCCAAGCGAAGCGGGAGTTGGGCGATTTCAGCTTTGATCTTACCGTTCTCCTCCACCCGCCACGAATCGGTCTCGACTTCTATCTCGCGGCCGTTCAAAAGCCGAACGATGGGGAGACCGCTTGGAGCAAAATCTACAACGACGCCACGCGTGCCATTTACGAATCTTTTTTCCATGTCGTTTTTTATGAACATGACTTCAGCGCCGACTTTTAGCCGTAGTGTTTCTGGTGCAAGACAACTTTTCTTCAAGATTTCAACGAGTACTGGCCTTCCCTTTCCATACATGCCAAAAACTTTTTCCGGAGAATTTATCTCCTCAAGTTCTGTGTGATTTATAGCGTCGACATCGACGTTATGCGTGTAGAGTTTCGTTGGTTTGAGTCCGTACGGCAATTCCGCTCCGAGTCGGTCCGCAATATCCGCAATATGCTCATCTCCTACATTTCCCGTCCGTATCGTATTTAAAATATTGGTGAAACGCTCATCTTCTTGGCGATGCTGTTCGGTAAGATAGCAAACGGCAAATTTCGCGTTAATCCACGCGTCGGAATAAAAGACGAAATCTTTCGGCGCTTCGTCAGCATCCTGATTGTCGCTTTCGCCGAATCCCCTTTTGGTAATCGGTGGCAATTGGAAAAAGTCTCCAGAAAGAATTACTTGCATACCGCCGAACGGTCGGTCGTTTCGTCGCAGTGTCCTAGCAACACGCTCAACCATGTCGAGCGTTCGAGCGTGTAACATCGAAACTTCGTCGATGATGAGGACCTGAGTTTCTTCGAACCGTTTCGAGAGATGCGGCTTCTGGGCGAGCGCATCGAGATCATATTCAGACAAAGAGTCACGGATGCCGATACCCGAGAAACCGTGGATCGTCATCCCACCCATGTGCGTCGCGGCGATGCCGGTCGAGGCAGTAACGGCGACGTTCACGTTATGGTCGCGGAGCCACGAAATGTATTGATTGAGCAAATATGTCTTACCGCTCCCCGCACTTCCGGAGAGATATACATTCACGCCCGTTTGCATGATTTTCAGAGCCTCGGCTTGGGTCATGAAACCATTGTAACAAACGTATTAGTTAAGCATGATTAAATGGTGTATTTTTTGTGTAACGTTATCGGGAGGCCGGATCTCATCGCCTTATCGATAGTATCCTGCGTCCCTGTACTACCATTTACTTGGAACGCGTACACTTCATCAGAAATTTTGACTTCTTCGTCATGTCGCAAGTCATAATGATCTTGCGTAATGATATCGTTATCCATTTCAATCAGTGCCAGCGGATCTGCGTTCTTGATCTTTTGTAAAAGTCTCTCGAGTTCTAATATAGTGTCTTTCGTTACCGGATCCATGCACCAGTTAGTGTTGTAATCGTGTATGTAACTCTTAAACACTGCCGGTATGATAACTCTTAAATGTGAAGCGTCAGGAAACATTTTCATCGCCTCGTCCATGGCAAAATAATCTACGCCCGTAGCTCCGCCAGTAACTATCCCATCACCGCGCGCCAATACCTCCCTCGCCGCAGCGCGTACATCATTTTCAACATACTGATTCGTTAATCTCCACGTCCCGGTAAACAGGATCCATTTCATAAATTTATTA
>CAZHCS010000003.1:0-53378 GCA_964531475.1 uncultured Candidatus Saccharibacteria bacterium
GCTTTCTTTACGGATAAGCCTGAGTATGAGGTTGAGTATATTCAGAATGGACGTGATGCGATGAACAAACTTGGCCGCGGTAATGCCAAGCAGTATAACTTCGTCATCACCGACCTGTTTCTGCCTTTCCACGAGACATTTCCTCTCGAGATGCCGATTGGTCTTGGATTGGCAATGATGTGTAAGGAACAAGGTGTTCGTTGCCCTATCCTTACAGCCGGCTGGCATCACGGGCAAAAATACCAATGGGTTCATGAATTAGTAAGAAACCTTGGTATGGTGATGATAGGCTCTCCTACTCACGAGGTAGAAGAGGTGGAGGAGAAACTCTGGAGACAAGCACTTGATGCTGCTGTGTTGGGGCGTTGCTCTGAAAATGAATACCAGGTCTACAACTGGCATTCCTGGGACAAATCCAAAATCTGAAAAGCTTGCGGGACGAAGCAGTGGGCTCGCTGAGCGAGCCCCTACTTTTGAGGACTTGAGTTAACTCGAGTTTTCAAAGAGTGGAATGTACATTTAAAAAACACACAAACATGAAGCTTTCAGTCTTGTTAATCACCAAGATGAGTGAATGGCGTGGCCCTTGGCCGGACCCAAGAGATAACGCAGGTAGGTATGAGGTAACAGGTGGGGTTCATGATCGTTGGGAAGCTAAATGGTTCAAGGTCTATGTCCCTGAAGACGCAGATCTTTCGGAGATGCTACAGTTAATTGGTGAGCAGCTACTCGAACTATCCAAAAAGCTTGGATTTCGAAAACTGGGTGCTCCTGAATTATGTGCTCCTGCGCGGCAAAGTGACCACTTTCTTCGATTCCCTGAAGGGTTTGAGGAGAAAGAAGTAAAAAAGATCTATCGACTATTGCTTCCAGAGAGGGCATTAATGCTGAGGCACCCTACTGAAAAACGCTATCGGCAAAAAATTCTTCGCGAGGCGGGAATTACAACTGACGGAGTTCTTGCTGGTCTGGGTTTGGATGTTTACTTTGTTTTTGAAAGAGATTGTGGCTTCTGAACCGAAAACCCCCACGTCTGACGTGGGGTTTTTACTTGGGATTCTTGTTCTCGTTTCTTTTTCTAGAAGCTATAAGTTATCCACTATAAGCTCGCTAAATATCAACCTCGAAATTCACCACCGCTTCGCCTTTGTTGTAGACCTCATCGCGGATTATTACTTTGAGTTCGTTCGTCGGCCCAATGTTTTCAATATCGCGGGGGATGAAGGAAAAATTGAACGGTAGGCTTTCAGTCGATCCGATATATGTGTCGTTGATAAAGATATCGAATGCAGCGACGTCGTAGTGAGCATCGTAGTCAACTTCGATATCAACCGGCTCGCTTGCATCATAAAGCGTACCCATCACTGGTTGTTCGATAGTGATTTTTGGCATGCGGGCTGGGACATGCACGTCGTCGTAAGCTGTCGGCAGGTCGTCTTCGTCCATGACTTCATAGTCGTTTTTATTTTTTTGCCACCATTCTTGGACACGTGTTTCCCAATTTACATACTGTTGGTTTGTTTGTGGACCAGGAATAGGGCCGAGCGGGTCATTTCGGTCTATCCAGTATAGTGTTGAGTGGACCTCGCCAATAACAACTTCCTTTTTTGTTTCCTCTGGCGTGTACTCAGTTGCGAGTTTTTTTGAAACAGTGTCTATAAACACAGATTCTCCGCCTTGCCAGATACCGCGAATGACAGGCTTGAGCTCTGGGTCGTCGTTGATGAACGGTTCGGTGAATGACGCCTTGTCGATATGGGTGAGTGCGACGTCCATAAATTCGCGCCAAAGTCTGCCAGATATGGCTGAACCTTTTTGCATTGGTGTGTTGTCGTTGTTACCGCTCCAAACACCAACAGCTATGTTTGGAGTGTAACCCATCATCCATGCGTCTTTGTTGTTGTTGGTCGTACCAGTCTTGCCGGCGACGTCGGTCGCGCCAAAGTACATAAATGAGTTGGCGCCAAAGAGTGGCGTGCGGGCAGTATTGTCAGAGAGAATATCAGAGATGAGTCTCGCGGCGTTCTCGTCGAGTACGCGCTGGCCACCAACTTTTTTAAATTCTTCGAGAACATTTCCATTCGCATCTTCGACTTTTAGTATTGCTTGCGGCTCGAAGCGAATACCTTCGGTTGCAAAGACTCCATAAGAACTTGTCATGTCGAGGAGTGTTACTTCGCCGCCTCCGAGCACGAGTGTAAGTCCGTATGTGTTAGCTTCTCCAAGGGTCTTTATACCCATGTTTTTCGCAACCTTCAACGCGTCCTCAACCTTTGTTAGATACAGTAATTGTACTGCCGGAATGTTACGAGATTGTCCCAGCGCGTTACGTAGGTTTATAGGACCGACAAACTTACCATCGTAATTGTCTGGGCTGTAGCACTTGTCTTGGCCGCCGGTTTTGGCTTTTCCGTACGGGTCACAGGTCGACTGAAACTCTGTTGGGACGTCGAACAGAACAGTGTTCGGTGTAAAACCTTTTTGCATTGCGGTTGCGTAGATAAACGGCTTGAACGACGATCCTGGTTGGCGTTTCGCTAATGCGATATTGAATTTACCGTCTATGTTTTCGTCGAAATAATCTCTCGAGCCAACCATAGTTAGTATCTGACCAGTGTTTGGGTCGACAGCAACAAGGCCAGCATTTGAAGCGTTCCAAAGCTCTTCATTTTCGAGCGCGTGTTTTTTAACTATTTCCTCGGCTTTTTCCTGAAGATCCCAGTCTATTGTTGTGGTAACTTTCAAACCGCCAGACTCGACGACATCTTTTCCATATTTTTCTTCCAAGTATTCTCGGACATAAAAGACGAAATGAGGAGCTTTGATACCCCAACGATCCTGTGGTTGGAATTCTACAACCTCGGCGCGAGCCGCGTCGTATTCTTCTTGTGTTATAAATTTAAGCTCGAGCATTTTTGCAAGCACGGTGTTCTTGCGGGCCTCTAGCTTGTCGACATTTTGACCGTAGGGCGAGTATCGCGTCGGAGCTTGTGGAATGGCTGCCAAGTACGCCGCTTCGGCAATAGTTAGCTCGGATGGGTTTTTGCCAAAAAACGAGTCTGACGCCTCCTGGATGCCGTATATGCTGCCGCCATAAGGTGATTCGTTTAGGTAAATACCCAAAATCTCTTCTTTTGATAGCTCCTTCTCTATTTTGAGCGCGATGAACCATTCTTTGAGTTTGCGCGAGAGTAGTTTGTCGGTCGTCAAAAGTGAATTTTTTACAATTTGCTGAGTTATCGTCGAACCACCCTGGCTGAAGCTGCCGGATTTTAGGTTGACCAATATTGCGCGAATGATTGAGCGGACCTGGATACCATTGTGCTGGTAGAAAGTTTCATCTTCGATAGCAACAGTTGCTTCTTTGACGTATTCTCCCATTTCTTCGAAAGGTATAACTGTGCGCTTTATATCCTGGTGAATGTCGTACAAAACAACCTCTCCATCTCGGTCGTATATTTTAGTTGATTTAGCGACCCGGCGTTCATCAAACGATTTAAAGTCTGGAATTCGTAGTGTTGCTATCCAAATTATAATAATACCGAGGAGAACTATCCCCGAAACAACGGCAATTAGCCCGGCGTTAACCAGATGGTGTTTATGTTTTTGTATATGATGTTTCATCACTTCAAATATTAGCAGAAAAATGCTAGATTTGTCCTATGATTAATACAGACGAAAGGCTGATAGAAGAATTACTCTCGCGCGGAGTCGAAGAAGTTATTGATCGTGCTGACCTTGAAAAGGCATTGCGTTCAGGCAAACAGCTACGAATAAAGCTCGGCATAGACCCAACGAGCCCAAATGTTCATCTTGGTCGCGCTATTCAAATACTCAAACTCAAGGATTTTCAGGATCTAGGCCACAAAGCCGTGCTGATCGTCGGAGATTTTACTGGACTTATCGGAGACACTTCAGACAAAGACGCCGAACGTCCAATGCTTGATGCGAAAACAATCAAACAAAATTTGAAAACATACAAAGACCAGCTCGGCAAAATCATCAACCTTTCAAAAGCAGAATTTTATTTTAATTCAAAATGGCTAGCTAAATTAAGCCTGACAGAAATTACCGAATTAGCCTCAGTCTTTTCTCTAAACTCATTTAGTCAACGCGATATCATCAGGCGTCGTCTTGTTGCTGGAAAACGTGTTGGGGTTCACGAAATGTTGTACCCGATTATGCAAGGATACGACTCTGTAATGGTGAAAGCCGATGTCGAGCTTGGCGGTACGGACCAAAAGTTCAACCTATTGGCTGGCCGCGATCTTCAGAAAAAGTTCGGCCAGAAGGAGCAGAATATAGTCATGGGGCCTCTTGTCGAAGGAACCGACGGCAGGAAAATGTCTTCATCGTGGGGCAATACGATTAACCTCGTTGATGCGCCCGTTGATATGTATGGCAAGGTTATGTCGGTTCGCGACGATCTTATTATGAGATATTTCGAGCTTATGACACGCACTTCGCGCGAGGCTATCCGCGAGTATGAGAAGCGGTTGAAGGTAGGTGAAAACCCGAAAAAGGTAAAAATGGCGCTCGCAGCCGAGATTGTGCGCATGTATCATGGCGACAAGGCCGCGCTCGTGGCCGAAGATGCGTGGCAGAAGACTTTTTCCGAAGGGGCTATTCCAACGGATGTTAAAACAGTAAAGGTTAAACTCAAGATTCCGCTCGTAGACATATTGATCAAAGAAGGCATTGTTAGCTCTAAATCAGAATTTCGACGTCTTGTCGAAGAAGGGGCTATCCGATTCAAGGGAACTATCAAGGAAAGACGAATCATCGACCCGAACTCGCTTGCCGATGAGAGCGGCGCATTGCGTATAGGGAAGAAGAGATTTCTTAAGATTGAGGTTATAAAAAAGTAAGGGCGGATACTTACGTACCCGCCCCTGTGAGCTTTTTGGTTGAACCACAACCGTTGCCCCGACTCGGATTTGGCCCGAGTGGGTCCCACTGACAACTCCGTTTATTCTCGTCCGTACTCTTGTGGTTGCAAGAACAGGGGGACGAAAAAGGCGATTACTCGCCTCCTGCGGTACTCCGGCGCCGCGTGCCATACTTTTTAAAGAACATACACTCTTTGAAAACTCGAGTTGCCTCAAGTTCTCAATAAGTGGCGAAAGGGAAATCCCTTCCGCCCTGCTGGTGGTCCACCGATGCAGTACTGTAAGAGGAATGTTTTGCATTCGGCGGACACGAAAGAACTGCCGCTGTTTGAACTTATTACGCGAGGTAATAAATTCAAACTCAGGGGTCCTTTATTGTTTTCAAATCACAAACTGTTTCGTCATTTCTGACTCATCAGAGCGAATACACATTCGCTGACAGCGGGTGAGAGGGAAGGCCCTCTCACCCTTTTCTTTAACGACGAGATTGAGCTTCGACGGACATTGCAGTGCCCGTCGAACATTAACTTCCAGAATACCTGCAAGTATTCTGGAACAAGAGCGGGCTTACGGCCCAATAAACTCTTGTTGAAGTTTTGGCTTGCAGGATTGTTCGAACAATCCTGAGCCCGCTGTTGAGAGCGTATTTACCGAAGCCAGTCAGTCGTTTCACCTCATCAAGTAGTAGGGAAACGATCAGACGATGCGGCTTGGGTGTGCTGGTCTCCAGGACCGGACTTCCTCGTCGTATCTCAATGTTCGTATGCCTATAGGTTAGCAGAAGCTTATAAATTTGTCAAGCGTTTTTGTATTTTCTTTTTTTAATTTCCTTAAAACCCTTGTTTTATAATGGTTTTTAGGAAATGAAATAACATTTTGTATTGTTATTTACTAGCAAAACTCCAAAGAATTTCAAAGATTGAACGAAAGAAATCGGCATGAATTTTGCTTTTCCAAAGGGTTGTTTTTAGACTCTTGTCCCAGGCCGTCATGGCGACATTGTCGTCCCAAATGGCCAGGGCAATATTTGGATTGAATACGTCTTTATCGAGAAGGCGTGTTTCGCGGTTGTCTTTTGCGTCACTGTCAGCCAGAGTTTTTGAAAATTCAGTTTTCGGCACAATGATACGTGTTCTAATACCGCGCTCGTTCTTCTGCGCGACATACTCTTTCAAGAATTCGGGAATGAAATTGAATTTTTCTGATGCAACAGAGAGGCGCAAAATTTCTTTGCCGGAATTTTCAAGGGTCATGTCGTATAGCTTTTTCAACCCCTCTTCGCCTTCGAGGAACTCGACATCGCTCGCGCCGGCCTTTAGATAGAATAGTGATTCGAGGTCGGGCATAAGAGAGACAACCTGCTTCTTTTTCTTTTGCACAGCCTCTTCTTCGGGGATGAGGTAATTCATAAGGTTCTCGAGTGGACGAGGCACATAGTTCTTGCGCTTCCCGCGGACAAAGAACGACACGAGTCCGCGGTTTACAAGTGTATCGACGGATAAATTTACAGTTGAACGGGGAAATGAAACCGCGTCGGTTATTGTCTGCACCGATGCGGCACCGTTCTTGACGAGAAAGAGATAGGTAGCGGCTTCGGCTTCGGAAAAGCCAAGCTCGTGTAGACGTGTTTCTAGGAGAGTGTCATTCATGTCGAGATTATAGCGGGAATGTGGCTATAGGAAAAGCCCCGCGAGGGGCTTTTCCGTTCAAATTTTTTAGCTTACTTAGTTCCAGTCATCTCCTTTCCCCCAATCAGGGGCAATCGGCTCATCTTCATCTTCTCCTAGATCATCATCGTCATCAAGATCGTCATCATCGCTGCCGGCGTAACCAGCGTCGCCGTTATCAAAGTTTTCATCCTCGTCGAGCTCGCTTACGAAAATTCCCGATGAATACAATTCGTCCTCTTTCATGGTGTACATGATTACTATTTATAAGGTTACGATAGTTGTATCAAATCGATTTTTCGCGCGCAAGATTTGTTTTTAAAAGACTGTGAATTACGAAAATAAGCAAGCCCCCACACCTACTTTTTGATCGCGCCAAAGGCACATGTTCGCCTGAATGAAAAATCAAAAAGTAGGTGTGGGGGCAAGTAGTAAATAGATTTATGAAAGGCGCGACGTAGCAAAGCCGGTGAGCCCGATAGCAATAGCGTCGATTTCGTCGTCTTGCTTTATGTTCTCTGGCAACGTGATTAATTTTTTGACCATAGAGTGCACATCTTTTTTCTCTGCTCTGCCGTGACCTGCAACTGCACTTTTTATTTGAAGTGGTGTGTACTCTGAAATTGCGAGACCATTTGAGCTGGCAACATATATGATAGTCCCGCGCGCTTCGGAAACCCCCATTGCTGTTTTTGCATTGTTTTCGAAATAAAGCTTTTCAATCGCGAGCATTTTTGGCTTCCATTTTTTTATAACAGACTCAACCTCTTGGCCGATCAGAAGAAGCCTTTCGGGAAACGGGAGTTTGGAGTTTGTTTTGAAACAATTCGAGTAAAGAAGACTTTCTTTTCTATCGCCCGGGTTCTTTTCGAGGACTGCAATACCTAGTCGTTCGTATCCAGGGTCGATGCCAAGTATTATCATGGTTTATTCGGCACTAGTATAAACGTCTTGAATATCGTCTCGCTCTTCGAGGGCGTCGACGAGGTCAGCAAGCTTTTCTGAGTCTTCTTCTGAAATTTCTGTTTTCATGTTGGCTACCCATTCTCCATCCGCACCCTTTGTGAAATTCCAAGCGACCGATCCAGTGCCGCCTAGTGCTGTGCCGTGCGTGTCGAGCAAATGTCGCAGCTCCTGGCTCGTCCTATTGATACTGTCGGTTAGGCCTGTCGCAAGGATGCCGACTCCGCCTGGGCCATAAAATTCGAAAAGTATAGGAACCATATCTGCGCCGTCAGTTTTTTTGATCGCGCGCTCGATATTATCGTTTGGCATATTTTCCTTGCGCGCTTTTTCAATCGCTGCCTTGAGGCCAGGAGAACTCACGTTGCCACCAGCCTTTTTTGCTTCCATGGAAATTAGTTTTGCCAATTTGGAAAAAGCCTTTGCCTTTTTCGCATTATTGTCTGCCATTTTTCCTAGTTTTTTGTGTGTTGATCCCATGTTAATTTTTTATTCCTAAGTGCGTGTAGGCTTTGTCAGTCGCTACTCTTCCGCGTGGTGTGCGTTCTATGAAGCCGAGCTGTATTAGATAAGGCTCGATTACTTCTTCAATCGTTGCCACTTCTTCGCTAGTAGCTGCAGCTAGTGTTCCTACACCAACTGGGCCACCGTTGAATTTTTCAATGAGTGTTCGAAGGAGGTTTCGGTCCGTCTCGAAGAGTCCGACCTCGTCTACACCAAGCAATTCGAGCGCCTTTTTTACATTTTCGGACGATAGGTCGCCCTTGTTTACTTGGGCATAGTCACGAGCGCGTTTTAGGAAATAGTTCGCCGTGCGGGGGGTGAAACGGCTACGCTTGGCTATTTCTTTGACTGCATCATCGTCGGTTGTGACTCCCAATATGCGGCTTGAGCGGGCAAGTATCTGCTCCATTTCTTTTGGCGTGTAGAATTCCAGTCGGTGTGTCCCGCCCGAGAAACGCGAACGAAGCGGCGCCGAGATATCTGCTGGTCGTGTTGTCGCGGCGATGAGTGTAAACGGCGGAATGTCGAGCTGGATGGTGCGAGCCGAAGGACCTTTGCCGAGAATGATGTCGAGAACACCAGACTCCATGGCAGGGTAGAGAACCTCTTCAACCATTTTATTCAAACGATGTATCTCGTCGATAAATAATATGTCGCCTGGCGAAAGGTTGGTGAGAATACTTGCGAGATCTCCAACTTTTTCGATGGCCGGACCCGAAGTCGACTTCATTTGTCTGCCTGATTCGCGGGCGATAAGGTGGGCGAGGGTAGTCTTGCCAAGACCTGGCGGCCCATGAAAAAGAATATGTTCTGGAACATGGTTGCGTTCTTCGGCCGCCTGTATAAGGATGCGAAGATTCTTTTTTATTTTCTCTTGGCCAATGTATTCGTCCCATGTTCCAGGGCGAAGCTCGCTGTCCAATTTTATATCGTGTTCCATAAAGTATGGTGACCGTGCCCCACAGGGTCTCGACAAGGGATGAGTGCTGTGGGGTTGACAAGACTACTTAAACATGCTATATATAAATCTGCGACGAAGACATGTTCTTAATGTGTCGCACACAGTATAGCATTTCTGTTAAAAAATAAGGACTTTTTGGTGCCAGTGGTACCACCTCGTTTTCCACAGGATTTTGATAAAAAATAAGGGCAAAAACGCTTTACAAGTATTGTGAGTATGATACAGTACGTGTCCTGCGAAAGAGCCCCATAACCTCTAAGTAATCGGGCACAGTTCATATGGCCTCAACGAGGACGCGCTGGTTACCGCTTCGGCGGAGTTACTGAAGCTATCCTTGACGATGTCATTACTTTTGTCTTCGGATAAAAGGATTCCTTAGAGGTTATGGGGCTTTTTTATTTCTACAAATCCGGCACCTTACGAAACCTTGACATTTATTTTGTTATATGTTATCATATTATCGAAATTTTGCACAAACCATCAAGCCTGCCTTGAAACAACAAACCAATAGCAACCACCATGAAGACCCTGAACATCAGCCTACTCATCCTGACCTTGTTCCTGTTGTTCTCGTGTACTAGCAAACCGGTCGACCCGCCCCCGATGCTTGCGATCCAAGACACGGTTTCTTCTGTGAATGATCAAGAAAAACCGATCGACTCGTGTGTTGTTTTCAGAGGGAATCACGCTTTCCTCTGCGACAGTGATGCTACCAAGCGGCTGACTCGGTTGAAGGACCTGGTCGCGCTCCTGGATACAATGCTTGATGCATCAAAGAAGAGCGATTTGTTCGGAACTACTTTCTATAAGATAGGCTACGGTCTGTCTGGAAAGAAGGCGGGTAAGAAGTATGAGCTCTCGGTGTCGTCATACGGACTGATATCCATGCAGGCGAAATCAGATTTCGTATTTGAGATTACTGAGTTCGCCAAGCACGAGGGTAAGGCCTTCGAAGAGCACCGGCTCGTATTCTTTTATAAGAAACCGTTTCGCCAAGAGCAAAGCTTTGCCTGTATGAAAACTGGCAAGGGCGAAGATCTGCACGCGGATCCGAAAGAATTCGAGACGTGGTTTGAAGGGATGGTGAGCGGTATTAAGCTTGCCATGAATGATACTGTGGGTGTAAAGGTGTAACCTTTCCCGACAGAGAAAGGGGCCCCGGATTTATCCGGGGCCTTTCTCATTTTACAAACCAGCGTATTCGTAAATGTCTACCACCTTCTTCAATTCCTCGATCGACGTCACGCCGGTGATGCATTTTATGAGCCCGTCCTCGACCATGTTGAGGATTTTTTGTTTTTCGGCTATCTGTTTGATCTCACGCTCGGAAGGATTTTTCGGCATGATATTTTGTAGCGCTTCGTCGGCGAGTATCGCCTCGAAAACACCAATACGTCCCTTGTAGCCGATACCGTTACATGCAGGGCAGCCGGGAGCGGTGTAGAGTTCTATTTTTTGTTTCGAAGACACGCCGTATTCTTGCAGATCTTTGCCGACCTTTTCCGCACGCTCGAGAGTTTTTCGTATAACATCTTCTTCTTCTTTTGTTACTGGCCTTTTGACTTTGCAGGAGTTGCAGAGTTTGCGCGTTAGGCGTTGGGCAATAGAAAGTGACAGCGCCGAGGCCAAAATTTTCGGATTAACCCCAAGGTCAATGAGGCGTGGTACGACACCGGCGGCGTTGTTGGTGTGTAGGGTAGAGAAGACCATATGGCCGGTAAGCGACGACTCGACGGCAATTTTCGCTGTGTCGCCATCGCGGATTTCTCCGACCATGATCACGTCTGGGTCTTGGCGGAGCGCAGACTTCAAGCCGTCCAAAAAGTCGTAGCCGCGCTCTGGATTCGTTTGCGTTTGAGTGATACCTTCGAGGTGATATTCGATAGGTTCCTCGATGGTAATAATCTTGATTTCTGGAGAATATATGCGGCGCAAAAATGCGTAGAGACTCGTCGACTTACCGCTTCCTGTTGGACCAGTAATAAGGATGAGACCGTTTGGTTTTTCGATCTCGCGCGAAATAATCTCGAACATTTTTTTCTCGATACCCATTTCTTCTAGTTTTACTTGGATGGATTTTGGATTTAAGATACGCATGACGATACCTTCACCAAATGCGCCAGGGACTATGCTTGTGCGCATCGAGATCTCTTCGCCTTTGACAAAGATACTAAAGCGGCCGTCCTGAGCTTTGTTCTTGGCGAGCTTGAGCCCAGAGAGTAATTTCAATCGAGAAGTAATGAAGTCGAAAGTTTTGTAATCCAAATCGACAATCTGGTGCAAGATACCGTCGAGACGTATTCGCAAATGCACGGCACTCTCGCCCGGCTCGATGTGAACGTCGGATGCACCGAGCGCGATAGAACCAGCGAAGATTATTTCGATAATTTTTGAAACGCGATGAGTCGATGTTTCGGCGTTGGTGCTGTCGATCATCGTTTTTATATCTTCGAGAAGTTTTATTTTCTCGGCAGTTTTGACCAACATGTCGCCGGAAATATCTAGCGAGCCAGCTTTTATTTTTTCCGCCTGCGAAATCTCTTCATAGCGGCGCCACGCTTTTTCCAAGCTCGCGCGCGAAGCCATGAACCAACTAACGATGTAGCCATTTCTTTTTAGGTCGGCTTCGAGCGCGTGCAAGCCCTCGTGTTCGGGCGCGCGGACGGCAATGAGGATTTTTCGTCCCGCTATATTAAACGGCGCCACCTCGAGTTCACGGGCCTTGTCTTCGGGGAGCGCTTTCAAGGCCTCGTTTTCGAGCACGACCTTGGTCAAATCAACGTAGGGTATATGGTATTTGGTTTCAGCCAGGGTTCTAGCCAAATCCTCCTCTTCTTGGAGGCGTAAAAGCTCGAGCTTCTTTTCTTCTTTTTCGTCGTCAAAATGGAGCATATAAGTAGTCTTATTATACAAAAAGGGCTGAAAAAAGCCCTTTTTTCATGGGGGAAACGGCCCGTGGCGGGGGAGCTGTAGGCCCTTGACACGGACGACCTAATATGCTAATATATACGTAAACAAATGTTCGTTGTAAAGACGGACCAAAAACAACCGAAAACCCACAAATCCCATAACGTCGATGAAAAACCTCATCCACTCCTTCGTGTTCGCCGCTATCGCGGTGTTCATGAGCGCCATGAGCGCGAAAGCTCAAAACGGACCGTTCACCGAAGACGACCTGAAACTCATGGTCGCGACCGTGAACATGCAGCTCGGCTTGACCAATGGCACGCTTACCACGGAGCACTTCGCTCCCATGAAAGGCGGTGACGCAAGCCAGCAGTTCGCGCAGGCCAATGGCCTTAAAAACGCCAGCATCAGTGGTCGCTACACGTTCGTTCCGCGCGGTTCCAAGATCAGCAAAGCAGGGAACCCGAAGGATACGACAATGACCGTTGTGCTCGCTGACGCTAACAAGCTGATGGGACGGGCCTACGCCGGCACCAACATGGTGTTCCTGTTCGGGCATGACAAGATCAAGCAAACGTTCTTGTTCATCACCAAGTACGAGGATACCGGTGCCGTTGTAGCGCAAGCCCAGCAGGCTCCGACCATTCCGACCCCGCAGCCTTCGGCGCAACCAGTGCCAGCGCAGCAACTTACCCCAGCGCAGCAAGCGTTCATGGATCAGGTTGCATACGCAATGAAAGGCGGTACGATCGTGAAAAGCTCGCCGGCTCCGGATGGCCACAGTCATATGACGATTGTCGATAGCTTAGGCTACTTGACCACCTTCGACATGACGACGCGTACAATACTGTACTCGAGCAATCCGATCCTGATTCCACCGACCGCTGTCAGTGGACCCGCGGTCAGTCAGCCTTACAGTGCGACCGTGCAGGCCCCAGCCACGCAACAAGCGTCGACTAGTAATGGCCCGACCCCTGAAGAGGAGCGTCTGGGTTATTACGAAAGGATGTACCCAAGTGGACTCAAGAAATTCAAGAAGAACCTTATGAGTCAACAATGGGAAATCCAAGAAGATTTGGTGGCCGAGGAATTGGTCACCCCAGATCTTCGCCGTAATCAGCCTGTCTATATCCGGAACTCCGAAGGCAAGCTGGTTCGCGATCTTGATGAGCGTGCTCGCCAAGCACGTCTCGTGGATGGCAAGTACAATCTTGCTACCGGCGCTCCGACCAGGGCATCGGAAATCCAAGAGGCCAATCGCGGCGTCACTATCGTGAACGGCGGTTACGGTTACCAGGTTGGTTGGAACAACGGCTACAACAACAATAACTGCTACCCCAATGGTGGTGGCGGTAATGGTAGCCAGATGGTCGTAGGGAATACCTACACTGGGTTCCAGGCCAGCGTTGGTGGTTGGTAAGGTCCGTCATCTCACAAGAGTCTGGGCCAGGAGATTCTCCTGGCCCATATCTCTCAGTTCTCAAGTGTCTTGAGGGTTGAGAGATATATTGACCACAGTCGATATATTAATAACCAAAAAATATATGAATATTATTTCAAAAACAATCGCATACGTCTTCATCGCCGCGGCGCTTTTCGTCGCTCTTCCGCACGCCAAGACCGCGTCTGCATGTTACGGCTGGTACGACGACGGGTATAACGGCTTTCAGGTCTATCCTGATTGCGGCGACTACCAGTACCCGAACGGCGGTAACGGCAATAACGATGACGACGATGACGACAACGATTCCGATGAGCTCGTCGTACAGACGAACTCGGCAAGCAACGTCGACGACGACTCTGCGACACTTCGCGGCGAGATCACCGATTTGGACGAATCCGAAGACTACGATCGCTGGTTCGAGTGGGGCACCGACGATGACGATTTGGACAACACTGCGAGCGTTTCCGGCACGACCGATGACGAAGGCAGCTTCTCCAAGTCCATCAGCGGCCTCTCGGACGACCGTACGTACTACTATCGTGCGTGTGCCGAGTCAAACGATTCCAACGACGAAGACTGTGGTTCTATCCGAAGCTTCACGACCGACGAAGACGATTCTGACAACTCGGATGACGATGACAATGATTCTGACAATGACAACAACGACAATACCGGCGTTGTCACGACCGAAGCGAGCGCCATTACGACCAGTTCGGCTATCCTAAACGGCGTCGTCGTCAATGACGGCGGCAGTCAGAGGGTCTGGTTTGCTTGGGGCACGACTACATCACTTGGAAATGTCACTTCGTCCCGCAATGTTTCGGGCGACCAGAACATGGTCTCTGTCGAGCTCGCGGGCTTGGCTTCCGGCCAGTCGTACTTCTTCCGCCTCGTCTCCGATTCCGGTGACCGCGGTGATATCAAGACCTTCACGACCAAGTCTCAGTCTTCTGGCGGCACGACTACAGATACCGGAGGAAATGGAACTACGACCAAGCCTCCGACGAATATCTCGACTGTTTCGCAGCTAAATGTCGACTTAGTGGCTAGCGTCAAAGAAGCCGCTCGCGGCGAGACCGTCATGTACGGCGCGGTGTATGAAAACCTCTCCGGTACGACTCTTGAAAACATCTCTATCGTGATCGACTTCCCAGAAGGTATCACACCGGTCTCGACGACTGTCGGCCGCATCAGCGGCCAGGAGATTGCCATATTCATTCCGGCACTCGCCGGCAAGACCAAGGGCGACTTTACTATAGAAGCCAAGGTGAACTCTTCGGCCCGCACTCATGAATTCCTTGTCTCGGTCATCGAAGGCTCTTACCAGCATCCGGCCGACGAAGAGACGCTCGTCACGACGCTCGACTACGCTATCGTCAAAGCCCTCCGCGGCAATGACCAGGCGGCAGGCGTGTGGTTTGCCGGCGGACTCTTTGACCTCGGATTGTTTGGTTGGGTCATCTTGATTGGCATGATTATAATCATCATCTTGCTTGCTCGTCTGACGGCGAAAAAGCAGGAAGAGAAGAAGCAGCCGGTCAAACCGACTGACACCAACGAGTTCAAGATCGCTCGATAAAACGAATAGCAAATAACTAATAAACCCGCCCCGGGCCGCAAGGCCCGGGGCGGGTTTCGTTGTGCTAGAATTGCGCTATGAATACTAGGGTGACAGTTTCCGCCGAAGAGACGAGGGCGCTCGGCGCGGCGGTTGCCCGTGTGCTCGCGAGCCGGCCGGGCCCGGTCGTTGTCCCATTGGTAGGAGACTTGGGCGCCGGCAAGACGACGTTTGTTCAGGGCGCCGGCGCAGAGCTTGGGGTCGCGGGCGCGATGGCTAGCCCGACGTTCGTCATCCAAAAAGAATACGCCATCCGCGCCGGCGCCCTGACCCGCCTCGTCCACGTAGACGCATATCGCATAGAAGACGCGGGCGAGCGCGCGACGTTCGACTGGGATCGCACGGCGAGCGACCCAGAAACGATCGCGTTCGTCGAGTGGCCCGGCAATATGGGCGACATCGATCCGCGGGCCGTCGTCATAGTTTTTGAACACATATCGGAAAACGAACGCCGTATAACATTGCCCGATGAGCTCATCATCTAAAAGAACCATAGTTTTGCTTGACTCGCATGCGATCATCCATCGCGCATATCATGCGTTGCCGGATTTCGCGACGTCTGCCGGCAAGCCTACAGGTGCGCTGTACGGGCTTGTTTCGATGGTGCTGTCCATAGTGACGACATTTCAGCCCGATCACATCATTGCGTGTTTTGATTTGCCTGGGGGAACTTTTCGCACGGCACTTTTCGAAGGTTACAAGGGTCATCGCAAAGAAACTGATGACGCGCTGGTGGCGCAGCTTGAAGAGGCGCGCGAAGTCTTGGCTGCTCTTGGTATTCCCGTCTGCGACAAAAAGGGTTTCGAAGCCGATGACCTCTTGGGTACGCTCTCGACCATGCTTGCGAAAGACAAAGACAATACCATTATCATCGCTTCGGGCGACATGGATACTCTGCAGCTTGTCCAGGGTTCGCGCGTCAAAGTCTTTACGCTCAAAAAGGGCCTGAATGACACGGTCGTATACGACGAGGCGGCCGTCAAAGCACGGTTCGGCTTCGGGCCAAAATTGATCCCCGACTACAAGGGTTTGCGCGGCGATCCGTCGGACAATATTCCCGGCATCGCCGGTATCGGCGAAAAGACCGCGACGACGCTCATCACAAACTTCGGCGGTATCGACGACATCTATAAAAAACTCGGCAAAGACGAAGAAGCTTTTCGCGCAGTCGGCATCACGCCGCGCATCATCGGGCTTTTGAAAGAGGGGCGCGAAGAGGCTGAATTTTCGCGTGAGTTGGCACGCATAATCACTGACGTGCCGTTTGAATTTACTCTTTCCGAAACCTCATGGAAAGAAGGTGTCGACATGGCTGCGGCGACAAGTATGTTAAACAGGCTTGAGTTCCGCTCGCTTCTTTCGCGTTTTAATAACATGATGAGCGGTGCGGCAGTAGCCGAACCGGAGGCTGCGGCAGAGGTCGTCGTCCCGCCGGAAGAATTGAAAAAGCTCTCGATTGCGGTGTGGCTGCTTGATTCGGAGCACGCTCACCCTGGCGTCGAAGATATTTTGGCTTTCGCCAAGACTCGAGACTGGGATGATGCCAAAAAAGATATTTGGAACAAATTACAGAAGGAAAAGCTGGACCGCGTTTACAAGGAAATAGAGGAGCCGCTCATACCGGTTATCGAGCGGATGGAAAAGTTTGGCATCGCCGTCGACAAGCCGTATTTCGCCAAACTATCCAAGGATTACCACCACCAGCTCGATGCCCTGGAGAAAAATATTTTCGAGCTCGCCGGCCGGGAATTTAACATCAAGTCTCCGAAGCAGCTTTCGGAAATACTTTTTGATGAATTGAAACTTCCGACCGCCGGAGTCAAAAAATCCGCCGGTGGCGCCTACTCGACACAGATCAGTGTCTTGGAAAAGCTCGAAGAGGCGCATGCCATTATTCCAGCGATCATGGAATATCGCGAGGTTCAAAAGCTTTTGTCGACATATATCGACGTCATACCGGATTTGGTCGCCTCTGACGGCCGGCTGCATCCGCGATTTATTCAGACCGGCGCCGCGACGGGGCGTTTTGCTTCGGCTGATCCGAATATTCAGAATATTCCGATAAAGACGCCGATGGGCAAGGCTATACGCGGAGGTTTCGTCGCGGCGCCCGGGTACGAACTGGTTTCTGCCGACTATTCACAAATTGAATTCCGTCTGGCGGCGATTTATTCCGGTGACGAATATCTGGCTGAAGCGTTCGCGCGCGGCGACGACATTCATGCAGCAGTCGCCGCGCGCGTCTTCGGCGTTCCGATGGCGGACGTCACCAAAGAAATGCGCCGCCGGGCCAAGGTCATCAACTTCGGCATCTTGTACGGCATGGGCGTGAATGCGCTCAAGAAAAATCTAGGCACGACACAAAAAGAAGCCGCGCAGTTTTACGAAGACTACTTTGCCAAATTCAAACGTTTGGCCGAGTATCTGGAAGACACGATCGCCTTTGCCAAGAAAAATGGCTACACTGAAACGCTTTTCGGCCGACGGCGCTATTTCCCGGCTATAAATTCGAGCATTCCATTCATCCAAAAGACTGCCGAACGCACGGCTATCAACGCACCGCTCCAGGGTACGGCGGCGGATATAGTGAAACTTGCCATGATCCGCGTCGACAGAAGTTTGGCCGAAGCGGGGCTTTTGGATGACGTACGAATGCTTTTGCAGATACACGACGAGCTTATTTTCGAGATCAAAGACGGTGTTTTTGAAAAGGCTATGCCGATAATCCGCCAAGCCATGGAGCGCGTACTCGAAGAGTCATATGTTGCCTACAAGGGCGGCGTCCCTATTGCGGTCAATGTGTCTCGCGGTTCCACTTGGCTCGAATTGTGATATTATTGAAGCATGGTAAATCGGGACAAAAATTCTCTTTCTCATCTAGGGTCTTACTCGGTCATTGTCTTTGCGGTGGCGTTGTTCTTGGCGGTTACGCTCGATATCGCTTTTCCGTGGAAGCCTTTTCCGGAACCGTGGAATCAGTACTTTGGTATTCTGGTAGTCGGACTCGGCACCTACATCATCTACATGGCCGAATTGCACGGACGGAAGTTTTCGGAACGCCGCAAGCGTGGCGAAGTCGTGGCGGTGGATCATTTGAAGAACGGCCCGTATTCTCATAGCAGGAATCCTAAATACGTCGGGCTTGGCATCTTGCTGATTGGGCTTGGGTTTATACTAAACTCCGTTTTCGTCACGTTTTCTTCTTTTGCATCGATACTCGTGATTCATTTCTTCTTGCTCCACAAAGAAGAGCGCCTGCTCGCCGAACGCCACGGCGACTTGTTCGAGAAATACAAGAAAGAAGTCAAGAAGTGGCTCTAATATGATTTACGCGTTCGTCGGCACTGACACAGAAAAACGTTCTGCCGCCGTTTCGGCTTTTTTGGGAAAATCTTCCGGAACAGTCATACGTTTCAATGACACAGGTGATGATCCGGGACGACTCCACGACCTGATTGGCGGAGGAGATCTTTTTGGCGGCGGGTATGTCATCGTCATTGATAGCATTCTCGATAGCGGCTTTGGCGAGGCCGTCATGGGGCAGCTGGAGCGCTTGGCCGAATCGACGAATACGTTTGTCATCATCGAAACGGCTATCCCGAAAGCGCGGCTCGCGGAGATTGCCGAGGTCGCAGAAAACGTTGCCGAATTTGCCGCGGCCAAGAAAAAGAGTGATGCGTTCAACATATTTTCAATCACCGACGCGTTCGGTGCACGAGACAAGAAAAACTCTTGGGTTTTGATGCAGAAAGCTTTGCGCCAAGATATTTCGGCTGAGGAAATCCTCAACATCCTTATCTGGCAAGTAAAAAATCTCTTATTGGCCAAAGGTGCGAAAAGCATGAAGGAGACAGGACTTTCGCCGTTCGTTCATGATAAGTCGTTGAAATACAGTAATAATTTCGAAGCAAAAGAACTTGAAGGAATATCTCGCGATCTCGCCAAGCTCTATCACGAAAGCCATCTCGGGCTCGACCTGGGGCCGAATCTGGAGTTGTTTCTCCTGAAAACTTTATAAGAAGAAAGCGCCCGTTTGGGGCGCTTTCGCTTTTTATGGGTGCAGTTCTTCATGATAGAACTTGAATGTGTCTGGCGGTTGCTCGAATGCGATGAACCAATCTCCCCCGCTAAACCTTTTATCGGTTTCCCGAGAAAAGATGTGTCCTGAAGTGATCTCCAAAAATTGAGGATCCTTGTTGTGCCAGTCGGTCATCTTCGATCCTAGTGCGGTAATTGAACGACCTTCTTTGCGATACTCATCGGTGGTCGCAAACGCGAGTAGTTCATGTGCTGTTCCTGGACGATAGTGGTTTTGTCTCATCCATTCGAGCACTTTCTCTAAATCGAAGTAATCGCTGGGTTTTCTCAAGAAGAGACCAGATCCGGAGCGACAAGAGACGCAATCGAGCAGAATGACATCTCGGGTTATCTTGCCTTCGCCTCCCTTGGGTTCCTGGAAGATAGGCGCGACTATGCCAAAATCTAATCTCCCAGCGTCTATCAACTGTTCCGGTGACATCGAGTAGTCGATCGTGGTGCGAACACGTATCTCCATGAACTCCTCGTCTTTCAAGTCCTCGACCGTGCGAGAACAAGAGGTCATTACTAGTGTCGCGATGAGACAAATCCGAAGGAACTTTCTCATGTTTCAAGGTTTTTGGTTTGTGTTTCTGGAACGAAGCCCCGATTGCTCGGGGCTTTCGTTTAGTCGTTGAGTGTTTCGAGCCATTTCTGGATCTCTTGCATACTCTTTGCTTGCTTGTCGAGGATATCGAACGAGTAGATCTTGGTAATATCCAATCGCCACTCTTCCAACTCCTTTTCGGATAATCCGTCAGCAACTACTCGTACACTCTTAAGGTTCTCAATCCGTTCGAGTGCTTTACGGACTAGCTCATCCGCTTTGCCAGACGCATGGAGATCTTTAATCCAAGCACTGTTGGCGAGCTTGTCTTTCTCGAACTTCTTTTTGTCCTTGATGGTAAATGGAATTGCAACTACGAACACAATTGTTGCAGATGCAAGAAGTGTCCACGGGACGGCATTATGGTGTAACATCCAGGTACTAGTCCAACGAAGCTCGAAAATGGTGCTAGTAAGAACAATTAATAGCATGATCATCGAGAAACAAATGTAGACGACCAGTAGGTTTCCGAAGAATATGTGGCAGTAGCTGAGGATTAACCTGAATGCTCGTGGTGCCTGTTTCTCCTCGAAGACAGAAGAAATTCTGTTGAAATCTTTCCTGTCTTCTTCATTTGTCCAAACTTCCGGCGTGTGGACAAGGTAATACTGTGATGCGCCGTATGGGCCATATACGATTGCCATGTTGACTCATTTTAAAGGTTCTTGTTGAGCTGATACTAGTCTTTAAACTCTTATATATCAAGGTATTTCTGGATTTCTTATAGAAAGTGTTGACAATTTTTCAACAAAGCATATAAAATAAGCCTATGATAGAAAAAGTCCTGCATGAGCTCGGCCTTGGGAATAAGGAAGAAACCATCTACAAAGCTATTCTTGAACATGGGAAAATCGCCCCAGCTTTGTTGTCGCGCCTGACCAAGATCAACCGAACGACTGTCTACAGCGTTGCCAAAGAGCTGAAAGAAAAAGGTCTTATCCTCGAAGACGCGAGCGGCCGCACGACATATTACTCTCTGGCGCGGAATGCCGACCTCGAAAAAGTTCTCGAATCCGAAAAAGAAAAACTTTCACGGAAAGAGAAGTCTGTGAGAGATCTTCAGGAATTCCTGAAGAATGTTCCCGAATCGAAGATGTATTCGGTCCCGAAGATAAAATTCATTGAGGAGCAAGACATCGAAGGCTATCTCTATGAGGCGTTGCCGAAATGGTACAAGAGCATGCTTGAAGTCGATGGCACGTGGTGGGGCTTTCAGGATCACACCGTCGTTGAATTGTTTGAAAAATGGATCGATTGGGGTTGGAAAAAGGCGTCCAAGGATATAAAGCTCCGCGTCTTCACGAACGAATCCGACATAGAAGAGAAGATGAAAACGAAAGAGTATAGCGATAGGCGAATGTTGCGATTCCTCGAGGGAAAAAACTTCACCGCGAGCCAGTTGGTCGGAGGGAACTATGTCTTGTTTCTCGTGACCAAACAGCGGCCGTACTATATGGTAGAAATTCACGACTCGGTTATTGCGCACAATGTCCGCGAGCTCTTCAAAGATATCTGGGAAAAGACAAAGTAATCCGCCGGCCGGCGGAAAAACAAAAGGCCGAGGGCTTGGCTATCGTCCGTGGGGGACCATAAACAAACTCTCGGCCTCTGTTGAGGAAAGAACAAAAACCTACCTTCTATAAACTACACTTCTCTAAAGAACACGGGCGCAGTTCGTAAGCGATAGTCATCTTGGTGACCCATCATGATCATCGTGCCCGCACAAACAAAGTTTGTATTTATATCGCCGTAAGCCGGCATGCAGTGGGCTGATCTGATGTTCGCTTGTGCATATTGTAAATCTAAAGGACATGGATGTAAAAGACATGCTGTGGAAAAAGGGGTGAGGGAGGTACTCGGCCTACAAATTTACATATTCTGCTTCGCTAAAGAGGGCAAATGAAAAAGCCCGGGACCTGACGGTCCCGGGCTTTTTCTTCTATATTCAGCTGAAGCGTTTTTTGTTTACGATCACTAAAATCATGAGCACGAAAAACGATAGCGACATGAGCGGGATGTCGATAAACCCAAAGCCTTTGACGAGTTCCTGGAGGCACGAGACGGTGCCGGCCGGGCAGGGCACAAGCTCGACGCCAAGGATTTGCTCGTAATTATGGAATATCGCCACGATGCCGCCGAGGATGGCGAGGACGAGCGCGTAATTCCAGACCTCGTCGGCCTTTTTACGGATGAGCGCCACGGCCGAGATGATGGCGATAGGGTACATGGCGATGCGCTGGTACCAGCAGAGCATGCACGGCGTGAAGCCGATCATTTCTGAGTACACCAAGCTACCGAGGAGTCCGCCGAAAGAAACCAGAAACAGTATTACGAGCGCATGCTTGGCCAAAAAGGCGTACAGGGCGCTCTTGTCACGGGTTGCGAGTCCGACGATGAGCACAAGCGAAACGGCCCAAAATAGGACCGTTCCGGCTGAAAAGATTATATTTATTGTGGAAATAAAGCTTTCCATGGCTAGGCTCCCGAAGCTTCGCCTACATTTTCAGTGGCAGGGGCTGCAGCGTCAGACGGCATTGGGCACATGGCCTTTTCGGCCAAGGTTTCCAAGTCTTGTGTGCCTACCAAACGTGAACCATCGGCGAACTCCCAGGTCGGGTAGCTGGCGATACCTTTTTCGGTACAGACCGCCTGTTGACCCTTGCCGTCCGGAGTGGAGCATTCGACATACGGCAAAAGTTCTGCCGCGGTGCCAAAGAGTTTTTTCTGATTTCCGCAGTTCGGGCACCAGAATGCGCCGTAGAACGTCGCACCCTGGTCGCCCAAACAGGTAGCCAGGTCGGCGTACTTGCTCGGCTTGTTGCTCGCGTTCTGCAAAAGGACGAGCCCGACGATAACGACAACTATGACGATAAGTATGGAAATTATGGTGCTTTTGTTCATCCAGATAGTGACAGGTCGCGGTCTTAGCGCAACCTATTGAAAATATTAATCTCTACTAAATTTGTAAATCCAACCAATAATCAATCCCTTTTCTGTAAGCGACCGCGGTCACTATCGGGATTCATGATGATTGGTTATTTGGTATGGGGATATTGTAGGGTTTTGCCCATATTTTTGCAAACGGACGCTTCGGACACCGGCGCGCGTGATAAAATAAAAGCCATGAATCCTGTTAGAGATATTATGGTTAAGTATTAAGAATTAGGAGAAGATTTTATGGTCGTTAATTACTCGCAATCTTTAAAACAAGGTACGCAAATCGAACAGATTTGCTATCTCTAACAGGATGAACACAAAAGACATTCCGTTGTACGGATTGCTTGCCTTGTTTGCCATTGCCGGGGTTTTGGTCATCCAGCACGACACGAGGGCCCGGGTCGAGCATTTTGCTCTTGGCGAATCTGCTCAGGCGGCCGTCGCCGCCGCGCCGGCAACCAGATACCCTGCCGTCGAAACCACCGCTGCCGGCAAAACGGCACTTCGCGCTTGGTCGCTCCAGAACTATGGTGCGAGCTATCTGGAGCGGACTGTTTCGGGCACGGTTTCTATTGTCTACCAAGAGGCCGGCCAAGGGGAAGATCATCTTGAAGAACCGATGGCAGCCTACCTTGTCTCCGAAGGCAGTGCGTAGCGTATAACGAGCATCGGCGCGCCGGTGCCGGAGCGGCTTGATGGTGCGACTATTACGCTCACCGGGCTCGTTTCCGGCGAACGCAAATCTGGCGATAGGGAAATGTTGGTCAATGTATCGGAGGCGGCGTGGGCGCGCGAGCCGCTTGCGGCTCGCGCGCCCCGCCGACAGGCCGGCTCCCGCAATGCCACTTGCGGCGGCACGTATTGCGCGCTTGTGATTCCTATATCGACCCCCGACAATCAAATACAGTTACCGGCTCCGGCTGACGTTGAAAGCTATATCATGGACGGAGATATCGCTGCTGTCCTAGCCGAACAATCCGGCGGTACTTTTGACTACGAAGGTATGGTGACAGAATGGATCGCGGTCTCGTCCGCGTCGGTGCCCATTTGGGAGGCATTGCCGGAAGTCGACCAGTATCTTTTTGCTAACAACATAGACATAGGCCAATATGACCAGGTGGTCTTTTTGGTCGCCGGCGGAGCGAATGGGGCCGGCGGACTTGCGACACTCGGCGAAAGCTTTTTCATGTCCGGCGGCAATGCGCACTCGATCGCGGTTGCGCGCGTCGGATTTGCTTCGTATCCAAACAACGCGAGCGAACTCATGGCCAACGGCAATCTCTCGCATTTTTCATACTTATATGCTCATGAGACCGGGCACAATCTCGGCGCCGGACACGACAGCCTGATGAATTGTTATAAAAGTTCTGTCGCTGCACCTTCGGCGTGCCTTCACGAAGAATACGGCAACAACTACAGTCTGATGGGCGGCGGCGCGCTTGGCGCGCATATGAGTCCGCTTTCCAAGGTCAGGATCGGTTGGAAGAGTGCGAGCGACATAATCATGACGGCATCCGGCACTCACGCGCTGACACCGACCGAGATGCCAAGCGCGACTTATCTTGGCGTAGACTATGGCGGAAATGGTGTGCCGGAGTACATGTTCGAGCGTCGCACCTCGAGCGGCTTTGATGCCGTGAACTTGTTCCCGAATACCGATCTTGTCGGAGCTTTTATGTACCGCATGCGCTCAGCCACGGATTGGGCGACCCTCTCGGCCAATCCTTTTGCCTGGGATATGCCGATGGTTGACGTGACCCCGGGCAAATATGCCAATGATTGGCCAGGCGCACTTTCTGCCGCGACACTAAAACTCCCGAACCGTATAACCGATACCGATCGCGCGATATCCATATGGCAGCATCAGGGTGGTAATAACGAAATCGTGGCAACAGGCCCTGCCATAGTAAGTAATATGTCTTGCGCGACAAGGCCAATACAGATATTTGACGCTCCGCAATCGGGCGATGCGTTTGTCGGGCAGATGGCTCCGCAGGCATGGCCGGGGACACCTTTCAAGGCGACGACGACCCTGCCTGAGCTTTCCGGAAATGTCACCGATGTCAATTCGAATGTTCTCATTGCCAAGACGTTCATCATCTTCAATGACGACAGTGTTCGCTGTCCATCGACACAATATTCGTTCCGACTTCTCTTTGCCGGCACGCCGCTCACCCTCATGTCCGACACTTCGGCCACGATTCCGGCTTGGAGCGGCCCGCATTACCAGACATTGTTCGCCTTTGTTCCGGCATATGGCCTGTCATACGGCCCGCAAACCGTGACGCTCGAGGTCACGAAACAAAATGACGGAACAGTCTTTTCGAAAAATCTCAATTTTGAATTGGTCCCGTAGACGAGGTGTGATTTTTCTTCGAGTAAGTTTTAAATTGACCAGGCGCCCAGCTTATGATATTTTTGAGCAATCGCCCTTGTAGCTTCCGCCTTCGCCAAGGCTTCGGCGGACACGCAGTCCAGCTTCGCTACAAGGAGCACGTATGCCCTTGTAGCTCAGCTGGTAGAGCAGCTCCCTTTTAAGGAGAAGGTCCTAGGTTCGATCCCTAGCGGGGGCACCAATGCAGACGATTCTCATCCTCGACAATATCCGTAGCACACATAACGTTGGCTCGATTTTCCGCACAGCTGATGCAGCCGGGATTTCTAAAATATATCTGGTTGGCACGACACCAGACCCGATTGACCGATTCGGACGCGAGCGAAGCGATATTGCAAAAACCGCACTCGGCGCTGAAAAAAATACTCCATGGGAACACGCAGACAGTACTTTGGAGGTTTTAAATAAATATCCAGAATATTTTAAAATCGCACTTGAGCAATCTCCCGATTCGAAAGACTATAAAAACATAGTGCCGAAAGAAAAAAATATAGTCGTGCTCGGCCCCGAAGTCACAGGGCTCCCTAAAGAAATTATTGACGCCTGCGATGCTGTTGCCGAGATACCGATGCGGGGAAACAAAGAGTCCTTGAATGTTTCTGTTGCAACTGGGGTGTTCTTATTTCGATTCCTGGGTATTTAGCTTCGCAGGACATGTATTTTCTTTTCCTGTGGGAGCGCTGCGCTAAGTCCTCGGAAAATAAAATACATGTCCTGCAAAGCTTCGTGCCTGCCAGTAGCTAATCACGAAAAACCAAAGACTCGTCTTTATACCGGAGTTACTTTAATAGGCCCACTTGTTGCACCGCGGGATTGGTTGCTGGAAGAGCTTGATTGTGCCGGGGCAGGGTGGAATTCCGAAGATCCGTTCAAGAACGGCGTCGGCGGATTTTGCCGCGCGCGCTCAGGCCCGCCACCGAAAACCCAAATAAAAAAGAATGCTGCGATAAATCCCAAGAACCAAAGAATTTCTTTCATCCCGTTAGAGATAGGAAACGTTTCAGTATATTCTTGATGTAACGCTTACCTATCCCGGTTTTTAAGTATTTTTCTCGTGCATAGGCATCGACTTTGTCTACACACGCTTCGTAATAAATTAACTTCCAAGGACCATCTTTCTTTGCATGACTATATCTGCCCTTGTTGTGAAGACTGAAACGTTTCCGTAAGTCTTCTGTGCATCCTGTGTAAAATCTACCGCTAGTCTTGCTCTGTATTACATAGGTGTAAAACAGAAATTAAGGATCTCTAGTGGGATTCATGCCAGTCGTTGATGGGCGGAGCAATAATGCGCTGAACGTCCGCCGACCACGCGCCTAATTATAACACCGCTGCAACCGCGCTTTTCACAGGGCTTGCCGGTTTTGCGGTACGCGCGGTGCTGCCCCTGGAATTCGCCGCGTTTTCCGTAAATGTTGCGATAGTCAGACATGGAATCTCCGCCGAAGTCGATGCCTTTGCGCAGGAGTGGTTTCATGCACGAAAACAGTTTCTTGAATTTCGTTTCAGGAATATTTTTGACACGTTCTTCCGGATGAATGCCGGCTTCCCAGAGCATTTCATCAGTGTAAATATTGCCGATGCCGGCTACGAGTGTTTGGTCTAAGAGAACCGACTTCACGCAGCCGTTCGGACGTTTCATGAGGAGCTGCTTGAATGTTTTGTAATCTAGTTTCTCATCCAAAGCATCGATACCGACACCGGATAGGTGCCGGGTGGTCGCAAGTTCGTGCGTCTCAAAGAGTGTGACCTTGCCGAATTTTCGCGAGTCGCAGAACGCCAGCGAATACCCGTTATTCAGTTTGAACAGGACCCTGATGAAACGGTTGTACGGATCTTGTAAATGCTGGTCGTCGCTCCACCATGGCCAGTCGTGCGATGCCTCGCCGTCGGTTTTCTTGCCGGGGCGGTATTTGCCATACATGAGGTGCCCGGTCATCTTCATATGAATCAAAACCGTTTTTGATTCGGCAAGATGGATGAGAATATTTTTCCCTTTCCGCTCAGCCTGCAAAATTTTCTTGCCGACGATTTCTTTTTTGAAACGATTCCAAAATGCGAGATTTTTTATCTCGTCTTTTTTTGAGTGGGATTTTGACGGGAGGGAAGACCAGGCGTCGACGATCTTTAGACCTTTGACGGTCTCATTCAATCCGTTTACTGTCGTTTGGACTTCAGGTAGTTCGGGCATACTATCGTCCTAAATCTTTGAGCGCCTCTTTGATCCTCGCATTGGTGCCAACAACGGAATCGGGGACATGTTTCACCGCTTCGCGCGCGTCGTTGAGCGTGTAGCCGAGGGATTGTAGAGCTTCGATAACATCAGCATCACCGCGTAGACTGCCTGATTCGTCATTGTGTCCAAGAGCCGATAGTTTGTCGCGCAGCTCGACTACGATCTTTTCAGCGGTCTTGCGGCCGATACCGGAAACCTTGGTTAGGTAAGACGTGTCGCCGGAACCAATGGCTTTTTTTATCGTCACCATTGGCGCGATGGATAGTATAGAAAGTGCGCTTCGTGGGCCTATGCCAGAGACAGACAACAAAAGCTCGAAGAAATGTTTTTCGTCGATAGTCTCGAACCCAAAGAGCTCCATCGAATTTTCCCGCACGGCCATATATATGGCGAGCGTCATAGGGGAGCCGATAGTCGGCGTTCGGGACAAAAGATCGGTCGAAGCAAAGACTTCGTAGCCGACACCACCAACGTCGAGGACGAGGTATTTGTCGGTCTTTTCGGCGAGTATGCCAGAGAGTCGTGCGATCATGGGCACATTTTACCATAGGCGCCACTCGTTTGCCTTTTCTCGAAAAGCTGGTATTATGACGGGGTTCGTAATTGCGTGTCGCAATTTAATAACATAGACAAGAAATAAGAAATGCCAATATCAGCATCAGCTAAGAAGTCGCTCCGCGTATCCCTTCGAAAGAGGATCGTGAACGACGCTCGCCGCAAGACCATGCGCGAAGCCGTGAAGAATGTCACGAAGCTCGCCAAGGACAATAAGGCCGACGCCAAGAAAAAGTTGTCGGAAGCCTACAAGGCCATCGACAAGGCAGTCAAGCGCGGTGTCATGAACAAGAATACTGCTTCTAGGAAGAAGTCGAAACTCTCTAAGATGACAAAATAAGAGCAGCGCTTCGCGTTCTCATATTTCGTCGGCACTCGAATGTCATGAATAAATTCGCGACATTATCGTTTGACGAAATAAATCAAAAAATCCCCGAGAGGGGATTTTTTGATTTGGCTAATCCAGGAGGAAGAATTTTTGAATATCGGCACGGTTGCGGATACCAATATCGTATATCTTGGCGCCAATCTTTGTAGTGTAGCGATAAATAGTCGTGTCCTCGTTGGTGAACGAATATATATCGTATTTTACGCCGCGGATGGTTTCTGAACCGACTTTTTCACCGGTATTGACCATGAGTTTAAAATCTAATTCGTCATTCCAAATGTAGACAGCCATAGTGTTAGGAACGCGGTTCTGTTCTGGAACATTTGTCTGGTCTCCGACCCCGAAGGTGACTATGGCATCTATGTAGGCAGGCATGTCTGTCTTTTCTGTAGCGACAAGGCCGGGCAAGTTGACCGCAAAATCGTAAGCGTCGTTTCGGTATGTGTATGTTGGCGTCGGAGCAGGGGCCGAAGGTGCTGGTGCTTCCTCGATTGGGTTTGATACGGGCGCTTCTTCGACAACTGTTTCCGATGGGGCCTGTGCCTCACGTTCGGTATCTTTTTTCCCAAGAGTGAGGCCGATGACAATGACAAGAGCGATGACGCCGATTATTGCATATGTGTTTTTCATAGGGAGATTATATTTCCTGGCAGGAAATAAAGCAAAAGGCGTACTTTTGATATTTTTGAAGAAGTATTGTAGTATCTGTACACATTGCTCCCGTCGTTCAATGGATAGGACACGAGCTTGCGGAGTTCGTGATGTAGGTTCGATTCCTACCGGGAGCACAATTTAGAAGCCCAATCTCTCCATGATTAGGTGTCCCCACGGCTCTTGCAAGGGCTCCTCGGGAACAAATTCAAGTAGAACTTCGCGAGCCTTGTCGCCAGTGTCCTCGGTATCGTAGGGGAGTGCAAGTATAGGGACCAAGAACCTTTCTGATTTTATCAGCAACTTTTTGTCTTGCTGGTCTGTTTCTTGGAGCCAAAATGCGTGCAAAGTTTCGTATGGATAAAATACACCTTCGTATATGACACCGCTATCGGTTAGCGAATAGGTTATGAGTCTAGGCTTGGACATGCTCACATACATAACAGATGCTGCCGCTATGATTATGAATATTCCGAAAAGTATATTTCCGTATATAAACGAAGCTACGCTGCCAGCTACAGCTATAATGCCAAGAGCCCAAAACCAATCTGGCTTGCGCTCGGTTTCTTTGAATTCGTATGCCTGCCAAGAGAATATGGTTGTGTTTGTCTGACCTTTCATGACTTGATTGTATCAGAAGCCTTCTCGAGCCGTAAGAGGTATTCGTGCATTTTTTTAGGTTTTAGCATTCGCGCAGCCTGGACATAACCGCCGCCGGCGCCATCTAGGAAGTTTATGTACTCTTCGTCTTTCCGGTGAATGTAGCATGTCATTGTCGTCGAATCTGACACATGGTAGCCAAAAAATATCTCATTCTTTTTTTCAAGACCTTCAAGATATTTTACTAGCTCTTCTCGTTGTTTTTTGTTGCCGGCGATTATTGTTTTTAGGCTTCCGTCTATTTTTAGGGTGTCTGTAGCTGTAACTAGTTCTTTGGTATAGTCGTCGTGAAAGACAACTGGCGCATGTATTTTTAAAAGTATCTTCGATGCTCTAGAGCGCACCAACTGTGTTAGAACGTACCATGTATTGAAGCGTCCAAACTTGGCGTACGACGCCAGCTTTATAGTTTTAAAATCGGTCGCGTGACGTATTTCGCTATGCGAAACAGGGTGCCTTTCTTCGAAAGATCCGTATATTTCGTCTATCCTTCTTATTATTTTTTTGTATATATTTGCGTGATCGTGGTGGTCGACTGACTCGACTATAACGGTCACTATCTCGTGCTTTCTTTTTGGTGGTTCGATGGTGTCCCAACGGCACTGAAGACCGCGTAGGTTGAGCTTGCGCGAGAGGCCGGGCTTTCTGGTTTCGTGGCGTGCGTCGCCTTTGATTATTTTTTCGGCTTCGTAGAGGCCGGGCCCTAGAAATACCGCCTGAGTGTATTTTTTTGCAACTTGATATTTGGCGACAAGAAGATGGTATCCCGCCTCTTTTATCTCTGATATTTTCACTTCGCCTACACGCAATGATATGTCGAAGCTCTTGCTTACGTTTTTCCGAAGCGTTGCCAACTCTTCCAGTGTCTCGTCCAAAAGGTCCGGTGGTACGACAATAGACGCGCCGTCGCCTCCGTATATGAACGGGATCTCTAGTTTTTCTTTTTTGGCAATATTCATTGCGACGATTATGCAGCTCGCCGAAGCAATGTTCATTTCGAAATATTTACCCTTGTCGTATGCACCGGTAGAATTTCTTATATCGGTGACGATTATGTGCCAATCTTCTGGAACTTCGAAGAAATTTTTCTGATCTGAAATAAGTTCTTCGAACGTTTTATCGGTGACTGGAATATTGCGATAAAAATAGCGCGATGACATGGCAATATTGTAGCATGCCGAACCGCTTGAGTTTGGATCGATTTTTCTATACACTAGCGGACGGAAGTGTGGCCGAGTGGTTTAAGGCAACGGTCTTGAAAACCGTCATGGGGCAACCCATCGTGAGTTCGAATCTCACCACTTCCGCATGAAGATATTAGGCATCGATTACGGTGCGAAAAGGATAGGCGTGGCCGTCTCTGACGAGACCGCCGTGTTCGCATTCCCGAAAGCGATATTGCCAAACGATGCTAATATAATAGAGTCGATTACTAGGCTTGTTGGCGAAGAATCGATTACAAAAATCGTCATTGGCGATCCGGGCGAGAACGCTATCGCTGCTGACGCCAAGACTTTCGCCAGAAAGCTCGAGGTCTTGGGCCTCCCGATCATCTGGGAAAAAGAGTTTATGACCAGCATGCACGTCTCTCAGGCCGGCGGCAAAAAGCCGATCGCGCGACAAGACAAGCAGGATCGGGGAGACAAGCGCGATGATAGCGCCGCCGCGTTGATATTGCAGCGATACCTTGATCGCAAAAAATAAATCTACTTTCTACTTACTATTTTTTAGTTTCCAATCATGATTTCGTACGAAGATTTCAAAAAAGTCGAAATGAAAGTCGGTAAAATAATTTCCGGCGAAGCTGTCGAAGGTGCGGACAAGCTCTACAAGTTCATGGTGGACCTTGGGGAAGAGAAGCCTCGCCAAATCCTTTCAGCCATCCGCGAATACTATCCGGACATCAATGTCCTTATTGGCAAAAAATTAGTTTTCGTTTCTAACCTCGAGCCTCGCACGATCCGCGGTTTCGAATCACAAGGGATGGTTGTGGCTGTCGACGGGCTTGAAAACCAGCCAGTCTTTCTTGTTCCAGAAACTGACGTAAATACTGGTAGTAAAGCACGCTAGCTTTTAAGAAGACAAATTGCTGAAGATAAGCAGGGCAATAATGAGGAGGATGCTATAACTGAGATAGTACACCTTCCGGCTTCTGGTCGCTGGTTTTCTCGCATACATTTCAAGTGGGAAAATGACCAATAAAATAAAAGGGGTTCCCCAAGAGACAAGCTTGCCGAGGAAATTTAGGCCATGATCAAGTCGTCCGCACATTTCGAGGCGAAACCCTTCGCAGGAAGTGAAATCTAAAATCCTAGCTCTGTTTAGGGTGATAAGTATGATCATTGCTAATAATAACCATGCCGACGGTGATTTGAAAATACGCACAAGGTCTGTTTTCATAAACGTATCATATACTGAAATAAGTAAGAGTGTCTACCATGCCTTTCTTTTATCGCTGAAGCAGGGTAGAATTTAACCAGTTTTTACAAGCATAATTTGCATATGAAAAGAAAAATATTTTTGTTCGTCTTCGCGCTTATTATTGTTGCAACACCAGCGATGTCTCGCGCAAGTTTTTTTGACTTCCTCAAGTTTGATTGGAAGAACTTGGGCGCTCAAGCCAAGACCGCGGTTACGGCCGATGTTCGTCCTGAGGCGTTCATGAAGGGGGATAAAGATCCTGAAGTTCAATACATACAAGAACTTCTTGCAAAGAAGGGCTACTATGGTGGAAAAATAAATGGAGTTTTTGGCTCCATCACCCAGAAATCCGTTACAAATTGGCAGACAAAAAATGGTTTGAAGGTAACGGGCAAGCTCGACCAGTCTACGGTTGAGTCGATTGCTGGTGTGCGAGAAGAGAGTATCGAATCTCGCGGCGGTGGATTTTTCTTGGCCAATATCAAGATGTTTCTTGGCGGTTCGTACAATTCTGGAACCGGGCTCATGTCGACCGCGCTCAACGATGCGAATCTTATCCCAGTCATGGAGCCATATTCCGCTCTCGGGCATTCGCTTGAAAATGATGGCATAGAAATGGATCCAGGAGTTTTGGATGCAACAGGTCCGAATGCAATAGTCGATTGGGTCGTCGTTGAACTCCGTGATGCTAATCATATGCACAATGTCGAATATGCTCGCGCGGCGCTTCTCCAGGCTGACGGCGATATCGTTGAAGTTGATGGAGTTTCTCCGATCACAATTAACAATTTACCTTCGCAAAACTACTATGTTCTTGTCGCGCACAGGAATCATTTGCCGATAATCACTCAGACGCCTATCGATATAACAGGACTCGTTGATATGACTATTGCCGCACTCTATAACGACGTTACGATGCCTGGTACGTCGGCGAAGATGGTAAACGGTAAACAAGTCTTGTGGCCAGGCGATGTCAATCGTGATAATCACATCATTTACACGGGTGCAGATAACGATCGTGATCCGATACTCGCAGCTATCGGCGGGACAGTGCCGACAGCAACACTTTCTGGCCAATATCGACTCGAAGACGTAAATATGGACGGAATTGTGAAATATACAGGTGCAAATAATGACCGCGATATTATTTTGCAGACAATCGGTGGCACAGTGCCGACAGCCGTACTCGAAGCGCAGCTGCCAGAACTATACCCAATCATGGTTGAATTGATCAGTACTGAAGAGACTGCCATGGTCGGCGGTGGTATGTCTGACACAGGAACGTTTGAAATAACATTCGAGGTAACGGCACTCGAAAATGATATTGTCATTCCCGAAGCTTCAGAGCTTGTAGACTCTGCTCTCTTTACGAACGAAGGCGCCGAATACGGCATTCTTACTTCCGGCGGCCAACCTACTATGAACCTGTCTTCAGTGCTCGTGAATAATACTGACGCTGATCTTGCTCCTGGTGGCGGGTATCTTATTAGTGAAGGTGACACCGAAGAATTTACGCTCACCATAGTGTTCCAACCACAGGCGGACGGTCTTTTCAAGGTGTATCTTGATACGATCAATTGGGGCTTCTACACAGGTAATTTGAATGCTGACGAATTCTATACGATCGATCTTGGATACAATCTAGGATCTTCGACCGAATTCGATACAGACTATATCTTCCTCAATGCGATTTAGAGACCTCTTCCACAAAGAAAAGCTAAAGGAGTGGTTTGTTACCCACGCCGATAGTAAAAAGGCGACAGTCGCTCTTGCTCTTATATCTTTTTTCGAGGCGATAATTTTTCCAATCCCGCCAGACTTTTTCTTGGTTGCCATACTGGCCGCCAATAAAGCGCGCCGATGGGCTTATTATTCGTTCGTTACGTCTATTTTTTCAGTAGCCGGCGGTGTTGCCAGCTATTTTGTCGGTTACTTATTCTTTGACACGCTCGGTCAGCGCATTATTGAATGGTATGGAATCGGCAGTAGTTTCGAGACGGCCGCAAAGATGTTTACTGACAATGCTTTTTGGGCCGTACTCGTTGCCGCTATAACACCTCTTCCAGACAAGCTCTTTAACCTGGTGGCCGGCTTGTTCAAAGTCGATCCTTTGGTTTTCTTGCTTGCATATATTATTGCCCGTTCGGCTCGTTTTTTCGCTGTCGGTTTTATTATGAAGCTGTTCGGAGTCCGCATTGCCCGCGTCATATATCGTCACCTGTCTCTGCTTTCGGTTATTCTCATGATCGCAGTTGTTGGTGTTGTTGTTCTCGCGCTCGTGGCCTAGCGCTCGTGATACAATATAAAAATGTTGTTCGGACTTTTTTCCAACGCTCGTACTGTACTTGGGCTTGATATCAAACACGGGTATATTCGCTTTGTAGCTATGCGTCGCGATGACTATGAAGACCGTATTGCGTCTTATGGCGAGATTGTGCCTGACGCACCTCTTTTCCGTGGCATGACTATTCTCGATGAAAACGCGCTCGCGGTTCATATAAAAAATATTATGGCAAAGACTCGTGCCAAACATGTAGTCGTATCTCTTCCTCTTGGCATAGGTGCCGAAGCATTCGCAGATGTTTTTCGTCTAGCCGGGGTTCGTCCAAAACAGTTTGTCTCGCCAGGAAGCGCACTCGTGCGCGCATGTGTGCCAGACCAAAGCCCGGCTCCTGAGCTCGTGGCTGCCATGGAAGACGATGGGGTAGAGTTTGTTGCATCCGGGGCGCCGCGCGCTCATACGCGCGGCGCCCCGGATGCCGAATCAATATCGGCCAATATCCGACACATACGCATCGATCGACATGACGATCATGGCGAAGTACTTTCACGCGTTATGTTGGCTGGTTCGCGGGCTCATGACCGACCTCTTTCGTCTTTTATTGCCCGTGCGGCCAGAATCCATGTTGTCCGGGCTAACCCGTTTGTTAATATGCGCCGAAACCACGGACATATTCCCATCATGACCCGCGACGATTCTTACAAATACGCCGTCGCTCTTGGACTCGCTATTTCTTGAGAAAAACGTGTGTGCGCCCTGAGGGACTCGAACCCCCGACCTTTCCCGTGTAAAGGGATTGCTCTACCAACTGAGCTAAGAGCGCTTATGTCTGGAAACTATAGCTTATTTTCGCAAAAATTCAAACGTGTCCCCTCGGCAGGAATCGAACCTACATCAAGACCTTAGAAGAGTCCTGTTCTATCCATTGAACTACGAGGGGGATAGACTGATATTGACACATCAGTTGAAGTATGTTAGCATACAAACAAACGAATTGCAATGGAACTAAGTGTTAGAGAGGGCAGTGTTTGGCAGGAATTCCTGAAGCAGCAACATGCAGAGATCCAAATGAGGCTAGAGCGTTACAATAATCCTCAAACGGCACAAGAACAGTTGATCGAGCTTGGTGGTTTAACACCATATCAAAGCTACAAGATCGACACCGTCAGTCCGTTTCTGAGGGAAGCGCTTAATAGGATCATGGCCGGTACTTATGGCATCTGCAATGTCTGTGAAAAGCAGATACCTGTTGCGCGACTTCGACTGGTTCCTGCGGCACTTGCGTGCGTCGAGTGTGACGCCAAGAAGGGGGGTCAATCTTGATCCTCCTTCTTTTCTTTTTTAGTAAATGAATAACCGCGGAAGACTTGTGACAATTGGCCTTTTGCCAAACGTTCTTGTTCGGCTTTTGTGAGACGCTTCGGATCAAAGAATTTTATTGGTGTACGGAGAATGATAAATTCTAAATCTTCTGGCGTAATTGTGCCGGAGAGTATTCTTACATTCTGGCGCGAAATTGTGCCAATTTCTTCCATTTTTTCTGTGGGCTCTTCCACAGACATGCGTTCTTTGTTCTGCTGGTACCCAGCGACCAAAACAACGGGCCCCGCGTTGCCGCGTCCCTCGAGAAAAGCATTTGCAATACCATTAGTCTTTTCGATTGAACCATGTGGCCATAGGGCGCAGTTCGCGTACTTACTTCCGTCTCCTCCAGCAACCTCTGGGTCAAAAGTAATAGTTATGTCTGTTCCATGAACGAGACCAACGACCAGGTTTGGGTTCTCACGTCTTACAATTAACGGTTCTGAAGTATTGTATTGTTGATATATATCGCTCACATCTTCGTGGAGTGTGGCGCCATAATCTTGTAGGAATTGATCAAGCTCGTCGTATGTTTCGTGTGCTTTTGCCATGTATGCTTCCGGGTTTTCTTTCAAGGAGTCTGTTTTCTTTAGGAGCTCCATGTTTCCCATGAGAACAGCAAAATCTTCTTCAGACCAATGGCGTATTTCTTGGTCTTGCGGTGGAAATTCTTGAACTCGTTTTTTACCCAATGTTTCTATTCCCATATAAATAAGATAATATCATATTCATGCCCCCCGAAATACTATTCGAAAATGATCTTTTTTTGGCCATCAACAAACCGGCCGGTTTGGTCGTACACTCAGACGGCAAGACTCGCGAGGCGACACTAGTTGACTGGCTTATTGAAAACTACCCCGAAATTGAAAACGTCGGCGAGCCTCTTGTCCTAGCTGATGGCACAGTCATAAAACGTCCTGGTATCGTCCATCGTCTCGACCGCGAAACTTCTGGCGTTATGATAATTGCCAAAACACCTGAATCATTTGAATATTTCAAAAATGCTTTCAAAAATCGCGATATTGCAAAGACATACAACGCATTCGTTTTTGGCCATGTAAAAGAAGACGAAGATACTATCGACGCGCCGATTGCGCGCAGCAAAAGCGATTTCCGTAAATGGTCGGCTCAACGTGGGGCGCGTGGCGAAAAGAGAAGTGCAATCACAGACTACAAAGTTTTGAAACGTTTCGAGTCTGATGGTCAAAAGTTCACTTTTTTAGAGCTTTCTCCAAAAACGGGCCGTACTCATCAGATTCGCGTCCATTTGAAGTATTTAAATCACCCCATCGTTGGCGATGAGCTCTATGGTGGCAAGGTATATGCGGGCCTTGGCTTTGAGCGCACCGCACTTCATGCTCGCCGGATTGCTTTTACTGGCCCGGAAGGAGAAGCATATGTATTCGATTCTCCATACCCAGAAGATTTCGCCGAAAATCTCTTACTACTTAATACTTAATACTCCGGCAGACTTGCCCCCACACCTACTTTTTGATCGCACCAAGGGTGCCAGGCGTTGCCTATCAAAAAGTAGGTGCAGGGACTTGCCCAAAGTCTGCCGGTATGTTAAAGTTCCCCGTACCTAAACCTATGACAAAAACAGCCATAAAACTATCACCCGTTGATACTGCTTCCCGCGCGAAGCTAGATTTCCGCGCTGGCGACACTGTTCGCGTTTTCTCGAAGATCCAGGAAAAGGGTAAAACCCGCCTCCAGGCCTTTGAAGGCCTAGTCTTGGCCCGAAAGCACGGCTCAGAAATCGGCGCAACTCTCACAGTTCGCAAGATTTCGGACGGCATTGGCGTCGAACGCATTTTCCCGCTCCACTCGCCAAACATCGACAAGATCGAACTCGTAAAACGCTCAAAAGTCCGCCGCTCGAAACTTTACTTCTTGAAGGACAAGACTAACAAGGAAATCAGGAAGAAGCTCAAGGCCTTTGGTGTCGAAGTTTCTGACAAAGTTGAGATCAAGGGGGAAGAGATGATGGATGAAGTAGTGGAGAAAACTCCGGAAGCAGCCGCTTAAAGAGACGCTCCGCAAACATCGCCCTAAAAGGCACAGAATAATCCGGCCCTGAAAAGCCGGATTTTCTTCTGCCTCAGATTTTTTGTAAACAAAAATCTTCCGGCAAGTCCTTTTAGGGCAATGTTTGGCTTCGCTCAGAGGGGAATGGAAATTGAGTAAAAAGAAAAAGCCCCGGCATGCCGGGACTTTTCTTGTCTTCGTTGGGATCTTATCCAAACAAAGCAAGCGTGATCAGTACGAACAAGTTGCCCAACCCGACAACGAACCAGGTTTTGATGTTATCGAGGCGACCCTCAATGCTCGTGAGGAGTTCCTTAATGGGACGGTTACCGTTCATGTGTGTTTGATTTCTAGGCTAATAGTATCACATATTTATATAATGTCAATATACGGTTACTTTTTCCTTTTTGAGTGAAAGTTTTTGTGAACTTCTTTCAATGCTGCGTCGGTAACGTGGGTGTATATCTGCGTCGTCGCGATGTTGGCGTGGCCGAGCATCATTTGGACGGAGCGGATGTCAGCGCCGTTTTGGAGCAGGTCGGTCGCGAACGAATTATGAGACACGAATCCATCTGCAATGAAGTTTTCGAATTTGGGAACGGTAAAATCAAAGACTTCTTGCGAGGATTTTAATGCAATGTTTTCAATCCGCAGCACTTTCAGCCACTTTACGTCCTTCATGGAAAAAATCTGGTTTAGAATTTTTGTTTCAGCGGTTTTTATCTTGTGTTTCTTGCATGCCTCCAGTAGGAATCCGAGTAGCCGTTCCGTTAGACAAAGCTTTTTGTACCGGCCAAAATGCTTGATTCCGAAATTATTTTCTAGGTCGTGCATGAATCCACGTTTTGCCAATAGGGTGGGGTATAAGACTTGTATTATCTTCTGAACGGGCAATTTGTCTTGACTACCGCCTAGTAATTTTTTGTTGACAATGATATTCCTCTTGAGGGTGGGTATTTCTTGTTTGAAAAGAGCTTGGCTCTCGGGCTGAGTAATGTGCAATATATATATAATATGGCTGACCTTTTTCCCTTGAGGCAACACCACATCTCGTACTCTTTTGAGAATGACCGAATCTATTGATAACCGTAGAAGAAGCATCTGAACATCTTTCAATAGTTCAATGCTCGTAGAAAACATTTTTATGGCCCCACTGTTTCCTTCGGCATCATACAGGCCGGCTAAGAATTCAGTGACATTTTTCTTATTGGCTGTAAAGAGGTAGGTAGGTATGCGCCGTAGTGGCGATTTCTCGGTAACACCCAAAGATCGCACCTTTCTCAATAATTCCATATCGTACAGATTCAGGGTGTATCCGCGTATGTTCGAAGCATTTTGTCGTATTGTAGGTTTTCTTCCCATGATATGAGTGGCGATATCAGCATAAAATTGAATATGCGATACATTTTTGTCAGAGATGATTATCCCATGGCGCTTCTCGCTGATTGTCCCGTCTCCAATAATGTATCCAAGGAGTCTTGAAAAACCCGGAGGTACTATGCTTTGTGCATTCGTGAAAGGTGAAGCTAGTATTTTGATGCCCAAAAGATAGGTGCCTCGTCGTATCGAATCAGCTTGTATCGGAATGATCCCGGATTCATCAATGGTAAAAAAACGATGATAGGGTGTGGAGGATATTTGGCGTCCTCCTGCCCAGATCGAAATTAAACTGTTCGTGGTGTGTTTTTCTTTTCTTGAAATCGTCGTATCCTCTAATCTGCCTGTAGAAAAATTTAATCCTGTGATTTTTTTAGGGGACGCATATAATTTTTCAGCAGATAGTATTTCTCGACCAGAAAATATCCTTGTTTCTGGCAAAAGACAATGTCTGATGACGTGCGGTGTGACCTTTTTTGAAATACCGGCAAGTGTTGCGTACTTTCTGACCAAGCGTTCGATAGAGCGCGGCGTGATGCGCAAGTCGCCGTTTTTTGATTTCCTAGAGCTTGTCTGTACGAACATGGCGTCGTCCATATCTTTCCTGGCCTTTAGGTAGGTTTTGATGGCACTTTTTGAAGAGTCTGAGAGAAATACTACGCGAACTTTTTCTCCTTTTCCGCGGATAGAGAATTCGTCTTTTGATAGATCCAAATCACGATTAAGCGACGCAAGCTCCGAGACGCGTAGGCCGGTCGAGAAGAATAATTCGAGCATGGCTCGGTCGCGCAGGGCTTCGAGCGATTCGCCTTTGGGTGCGTCGAGTAGGCGATCGAGCTCTTTGACGGTAATTAGGTCAAGATGCCGCTGCGCGGTTTTTGCGAGCTCTATTTTGTCCGGAGAGATAGATGAGATGCCGCGTTTGCCGAGGTATTTCAAAAAGCTTCGCAACGCGATGAGATGATAGTTTTGCGTGTTCTTCTTCATGCCGGCGGCGGTCTGGCCGCGGACTTTCATACCGGACTGGCGGTTCAGATGCAGACGAAATTCGCGGATCTTGTCTTCGGTTATATCTGCGACATCCGTAACTTTTGAAAATGCGAAAAAGCGCGAGAGGTAGTGGTCGTAGTTCCTGACTGTTTTGAGCGAAAGACCCTTTTCTATTTCTACGTATTCTAGAAATTGCGTTTTGGCTTGTGCCGGTGTCATGGGGAAATTATAGCAAGTTCTATGTGGTTGTTTTGGGGTTGACAAGAAATATGCCATCGAGTATATTGATTCAGACGGTCTACCCTTTGACGTGAGGATAGACTTTGTTTCGAACTGCGGGGGCGGAGGTGGTATGACCAAGATCTTAGGTGGGCTTGGTTCATTCAGGGCCACCTCTCGCCCTTCGCAGAATCGCTTGATCTTTCAGCTTCCAGTACCAAAACCATTCCGACTTGGCTAGGGGCCGACTACGGGTATTCGGTACTTGCGAAGAGGGCCGTCCGCTCCCCGGACGGCCTTTCGCTTGACAAAAATACATAAAGTATGTTATGATGCGAAAGACCTTAAAATGGTTGCGAAAGAATTTTTAATATAGTAATATCCGACCCATGTTAACGAAGGAGAAAAAAGACAAGATCATAAAGAAAGCGCGGATCCACGATACGGATACCGGCTCTTCGCATGCTCAGATAGCTATCCTTTCTGAGCGCATCAAGGAATTGTCGAATCATTTGAAAACTCACAAGAAAGACAACCACTCTCGCCGTGGCCTTATCAAGATGGTCGGCAAACGCCGCAATCACTTGAAGTTTTTGGAACGCCACGATAAAGCTGCGTACGCAAAGATCGTCGCAGACTTGAAGCTCACCGCGTAATAAATCTCTTTTGTTGGGGTACAATAGGCAAGGGCTCTTTCGCCTTTTAATAATTTCACTAGCCGCTACAATTAGCCGCTAGAAACTTTTTATGTCAATCATCAAACACCCCGGTATGAAAGCAAAGCTTCATACGGGGCACGCAAGGAACAGTATTAGTATTTTTTCAATTTTTTATGAGAATAATTAAACATAAGGAACAAAGGGTCGCAGTATTCATAGATGCGCAGAATATGTATCATACGGCCAAGAATTTATTTGGTCACAAAGTCAATTTTGGAAAAATAGTCGAAGACGCCGTCGGCGGCCGCAAACTCGTCCGCGCGATAGCTTATGTTATTGCAAGTGAAGCAGGTGACGAGAAAAATTTCTTTGAAGCTTTGAACAAGGCTGGCATCGAAACAAGAGTCAAAGATCTGCAGGTATTTTCAAGCGGCGCCAAGAAAGCTGACTGGGATGTCGGTCTTGCAGTCGACGCTATTACTATGGCTCCTAAAGTCGATGCGGTTATCTTGCTCTCCGGCGATGGTGACTTTGTCCCTATGGTCGAATATCTACAAATCCATTCAGGGATCCAAGTCGAAGTCGCAGCGTTTGGCCGCTCGAGCTCGCAAAAGCTAGTTGAAGCAGTCGACGACTTCATGGACCTGGCTGATCATCCGGAAAAATACCTCATTGGTTTTCATCGCCGCCGCGGCGGTGGCCGCGGACGTGGTGCCGCCAAAAAAACTGCCGAGCAATCGACTGTTGAAAAACCGGAACCAAAACCTGAAAGCGGCGTGACCATCACAAAGGCGGTGCCGAAATAAGATACGCTTCGCACGGCAGGATTTTTCTTGGCTGCGGGATCGCTGCGCTAGGTCCTCGCCAAGAAAAATCCTGCCGTGCTTCACCTACGTAAATAAAAGCTCCGAGAGATCGGAGCTTTTTGGTATACTTAAAATCATGGAAATGAATCCTGACGCCTTGCGCGCTGACATAGAAAACGCCGACAAGGCTCTAAAAAAGGAAGAACTCACTACGCCGAGTGTGCCGGTTAATACGACAGTGCGTACATACGCCTCTGACATTGCCAATATGATGAAGCGTGAAAAGGGTTCCATTATCAAGATCGCACTTGCCGAGCAAAAACGCCGTGACGACGCTTCGACCCGCCGCGACCCGACCTCGACCAAAAATGTCGTCGTTGTTATGATTGGCGTTGCGCTGATTGTCGGCGGCGTCATGATTTTTGTTTCGAGCGTCATGAGTCGCGGCAAGCCTGTTACCGTCGTTGATACTACGACTAATCTACCTAGTCTATTTTTTACCGAGAATCAGATACAGATCGATATGACCGAGGCGAGCCGCACCAGACTCATAGAGGCCATTTCTTTACAGACGGAAAATCGCACGCTTGTTCCTGGGACCATGAATAACCTCTACATTTCCTATCAAGCTCCGACAGGTCAAGTTCAGGCTCCAGCCCAAATGTTTTTGCAAAAGCTTGGTATCGAGACACCCGACGATCTTTTCCAAAATCTTTACCCTGGATTTATGCTTGGGGTCTACGCCAAAGCCGATGTCAACGATCTTTTTCTCATATTGCGCGTCAAAGATTTCACCGAAGGTTTCGCTTCGTTCCGGTCCTGGGAACCGAAGATGTTAGCCGAGTTTGTCCGCTTGTTTGCCATAGATACTGGCCCTTATGGCAAAGATATTTTCAGCCAGCCTTTTACTAGCCAAACTATTGCCAACAAAGAAGCGCGTTTTATTCTAGACAAGACCGGCAGTCAGGTTTTTGGTTACGTCATACTAGATCCAAAGACTATACTTATCGGCACTTCAACGGCCTACGTCGAAGAGATAGCCAAGCGCATGAATTTGCAGAGTATTAAGTAGTGAATAGCTTATAGTGACTAGTGAATAGTGAATGTATGAGTGAACTCGTAAGATCACACAAAGATCTAGTTGTTTGGCAAAAGGCTTTTGAGCTTACGAAATACATTTACAAATTAAGTGGACGGTTACCAGCTAAAGAAAATTTTGGATTACAGAACCAGATACGTCGAGCGGCTGTTTCAATACCATCTAATATTGCGGAGGGCAAGAATAGAAAGACAACCAAAGACTTTCTGCACTTTTTGCGTATAGCATACGGCTCGATTGCCGAAGTCGAAACACAACTTCTTCTTATGCGGGATTTATATGAGATCCATTCTTCCGAGTGTGATCAATATGTTATTGAAGTCAGCAAAATGCTCCGTTCCATGATCGTTTCCCTAGAAGCTAGACACTAGTCACTAGAAGCTATACAATATTTCTATGGAAACAAATATATTCAAATCAAAACTCTTGGAGGAACGTGCGCAGCTAGAAAAAGAGCTTGCTGACTTGGGTGGTGTTCGCGACCCAGAAACAGGCGACTGGCAGGCTGTTGGCGAAGCCGACGGGGAAGAGGCGGATAAAAACGACATGGGCGATCGCGACGAAGAATTCGCGGGACGCGAAAGCGCACTCTCTGAACTAGAGCTTCGACTCAAAGACGTGAACGATGCTTTGACCGCTATTGAAAGTAGCGATGGATCTTATGGTAAGTGTTCCGTGTGCGGTAAAGACATAGAAGAAGATCGCCTCGGTGCCAATCCAGCGGCAAAGACGTGTAAGGAGCATATGGACTAGATGAGTAAGTAGTAAGTAGCACGACAAAGACGAAAAGACGCCTAAAAACCCTTATTTTGTGAGGGTTTTTGTATATTGACTTTTATTTAAACATATAGTATTGTTGCGAAAAAACAGGCACCATGAAAGTAGTTAATCATCAGAAGCACGCCACGCATCTGGGCAGCATCGTTCTCGTGAGCTACAAAGAAGGGACGGTTACGTCCCCATGCCAAGAGACATTTGTGGCTAAAGACCACTTCGTGCAATGGCATCCTCGGAGGGAGCGCCATTCATCGCAGTTGCTGATCAACAATATGCTACCGGAATTCCAAGAGAACATTCTTCCGGTGACCGAGCAGGTGGTTCCCGGAGTGTTCCTGGAATCCTACTTGCTAGTGAAAGATGTCCGTTACCAAGAAATTCGAGATTGTCTCATGCAGCTCGGTTGTTCGGGTGACGTACCTGTTCAGACTGTGCATCAGTTTTTGAGAGAGGCAGTCCTAAGAAGCCGTCCGGATGACATGGAAAGGCCCTACCTTTTCCCTGTCGCTGGCGTCAATAGACGCCAAAGCCTGATCCACGCTTGGTATCGGCAGGGAGAGCAGGCAGGATCTGATGGTTGGTGCATGATAGAGCATGGTCGTTATGACCCTCAACTCAATTTCCTGGCCGGTACAGTTGTCGTTGTTCCGGGACGTCTGATGAAATTTTAACAAGCGAAGACCCCGACATGTCGGGGTCTTTTCTTTTTACCTTTTTCACAATTTTCTAAAATTATACTTAATACTAAATACTTCATACTATATACTTGAAGAATGTCATTCTCACGCGTCTACTCCGCGCAAGTGAATATTCTCGATGGACAGCTCATTACGGTCGAAACAGATATCGCCAAAGGTCTGCATAATTTTGCGATTGTCGGACTTCCAGACAAAGCCGTCGAAGAAGCGCGCGATCGTGTTTCGTCCGCAATAAAAAACTCCGGCTACAAACCGCCGAAGCAGGCAAATCAAAAAATCGTTGTCTCGCTTTCGCCGGCGAGCGTGAAAAAGGAAGGTTCGTATTTTGATCTTGCAATCGCGCTTGGCTATTTGCTTTCAAATGACGAGCTGAAATTTAATCCCGACGGTAAAATTTTTATCGGAGAGCTTGCACTTGATGGTGCACTAAAGCCTGTCAAAGGTATATTGCCTTTGGTGAAATTTGCGAAAAATACCGGTTATGCCGAAGTTTTTGTTCCGGCTGACAATGCCAGAGAAGCCGCCCTTATAGAAGATATAACTATTTACCCGTGCAAAAATTTAAAAGACGTCATAGATCATTTGAAAGATGACGAACCTTCTTGCATTACATGTCAGCCACCAACTTCTATCGAATACGCGGACACCAAATCTCAGGTCGACTTTTGTGATGTGCGCGGGCAGGAGCTCGCCAAACGTGGACTTGAAATAGCTGCTGCTGGTGGGCACAATATTGCCATGTATGGTCCGCCGGGAACAGGCAAGACAATGCTGGCTCGGGCTTTTTCGGGGATTTTGCCACCATTGTCAAAAGATGAAATATTGGAAGTGACCGCGATTCATTCTATTGCGGGAATTCTCGAGGATTCGCTGGTGACAGAGAGACCGTTTCGCTCACCTCATTCGACGTCGAGCTACGTCTCAGTCATTGGCGGCGGCACGTTCCCAAAGCCAGGCGAAGTGACACTAGCGCACAAGGGTGTACTTTTTCTAGACGAGTTTCCGGAATTTGATAGGCGAGTCTTGGAGTCGCTCCGCCAGCCGCTCGAGGACCGAGTCGTACATATTTCTCGCGCTAAAGGTTCGGCGAGTTTTCCGACCAATTTTATACTTATTGCCGCCATGAATCCGCCACCACAAAATGCAACCGCCGGCGATATTGTTCGTTACAAGAGGAAAATTTCCGGACCGATCATGGACCGCATAGACTTATGGGTGAATGTTTTAAATATCGATTACGACAAGCTTGGTTCGAAAATAAAGGAGGGCGAAACGACGGAGGTTATAAAAAGTCGTGTTGCCGCTGCGCGTGAGCGCCAGGCGAAACGACTTGCTGGAGCGAAAGCGAAGACGAACTCTGAAATGGGTGTGAAAGATATCGACAAGCACATCGCACTCTCGAAAGACGTCCGGGATATTTTAAATACGACAGCCAAGAAGCTCAATCTTTCCGCTCGTGCTTATCATCGCGTTATAAAACTTGCGCGTACGATCGCCGACCTAGACAATGCGGAAGAATTGGAGACCAAACACGTTTTGGAGGCTTTGCAGTATAGACCAAAGAGTGAGGAGTATTAGGTTGCGCAAGCATCTACATTTTCCTCACCCTGCGGGAGCGTGTCTACGCACTAGGTCCTCGGGATTCGGAAAATGTAGATGCTTGCTCCGACGGAGCGGAGTCAAAACCTCTAGTAGAGCTTTGCTGCCGCTGCAGTCGCGCCACGTATTTCGAAGTGAAGGTGCGGTCCAGTTGATCGGCCGGTATTGCCGACGGCTCCGATAACTTGTCCTTGGGTCACCTTTTGTCCTTGTTTGATATCGATCCGAGAGAGGTGGGCGTAAAGCGTCTGCGTACCGTTCGCATGAGAGAGTACGATCATACCTCCGTATCCGCCGTTCCAGGCGCTGGTCGATTTTACAATGATTGCAGTACCGTCGGCCATAGCCCAAACAGGCGTGCCAACTTTTGCTCCGACGTCAATACCTCGATATCCGCCATGAGGTCCCTGAGTTCTGATTCCGGCAGTCGGGCGTATGTAGTAACCGCTAGGTACTTCTTTTGATGGAGTACCTTTGGCGGCTGGTTTTTTCTTGGCAGGAGCCGGTGCTTCGGCAAGTTCGCCTTGAGGGATGATTATTTCCGTTCCTGCAACCAAAGCCTCTTCTTCTTCGATTCCGTTGAACAATGATATTTCTCGAGCGTCGGCGTTGTATTTTTTGGCGATAGAAGCAAAAGTTTCGCCTTTTCCGACTTTGTGTTTGATACCTGAAATAGGGAGGATGATGAGCTCTTGGCCAGGTTTTATAGAGCCTTTGACGTCAATATTGTTGGCCCAGCGAATAGTATTGGCAGAAATACCGAACATGTCAGCAACTTCGCCTATGCTGTCGCCTTCGTGAACGGTATAGATACTAATATCGCGTTCGGATGCAGTGATAATCTTTTCGGCCTCGGCGTCGGTTATTGGGCTTATGTCGGCAACAAGAGCGGCGTCCTCGGTCATGATCTCGTCGCGACCCCCAATAGGACCAGTTTCGGTTGAGCTTGTGCGGGCGCTCAAAAGGTTTAATGTCTGAGAATTGTAAGCATTTGCTTCAGGGGAAGTGTAGAAAGAATTACCCTGGCCCAAGGCTTCGGTGTAAACCAGAGCAGGGATAACAGAAAGCGACATTACTGCTAAAAACGAGAAAGAGGCCTTTTTGTGAAAAAGCCACGAAAGAAGGGTTTTTTTGACCTCGGCCCGAAGAGATGTATAAACGGGATTCCGGTCTTGTGAATTGTTTGTGATAAGCCTAAATAATGTCTTTCCGTACGGTGTTCTGGCTTGGTCTGCGTACTATTCGTATATACGGAACAGACATCAAATTCCCGGAGGGCGGCGACCACATGTGCCGCCCTACGGGAACTCATAGAAGCAATCCTAACAAGCCGCCGGGCGGCGGTCAACGCAAATGTGGATAACCGGAGAATCTTGACGATAGGTAAAGAAATATGGTCCAATAATGGCCTGTTTCAAGGCTTTAGTGCTATAATAAAAAGCACGATGTCTCCACGAGAAAATCCTCCAAAACCGAAACCCGGTGAGCCTGGCGATTTGCCGAGGGGTCGGTCGCGTATGCGTACGTTCCGCGGTCTTGACCCCTTGGAGGAGGTTGAGAGTGAGCTCGGGGCTAAAAAAAGTGACCTCGTTGGTATAGAAGCAGAAACTCCCGACCAGCAAGAATATCGTAAGGATCTAGAATATCTCGAAAATAATCACCCAGGAGATATTACTGAGGCCCTTAGGGATAGAAATTTATCAATCGAGGGTACTTCTGAAGAGAGAGTTCAGCGCCTAATTGATGCTGATGTGAGGCTTGTTGACCAGGAAAATACCGACAAAGAACATTCCGAGCCGCCAGTAAGCCGGGCTGAAGAAGATAGGCAAGAACAGATTAGAGAAAACACACAAAGAATAAAAGAAAGAATTGAGGCCCGGGATGGAGGAAGGGGCGGGTCCAATATTGAACAAGACAAAGCGCGTCGCGTAAATGATATTGCGATTAAATGGAATCAGGGTCAGAGTCTTTCGTCCGAAGAAAAGAATTTTATTGCTACAAATCCAGAAGTTCGTCAGAGAGTCGAAGAGTTGAAGAAGAATGATGCAAATATGGAAGCAGTACGTGCGCGTATTGAGAATAGAATTGCTGGGAATAAGCCAGAGCCGCAATCAAAAGAAGTTCCCAAAATAGTAGTAGAAGAACATATTCCCGTCGAACATTTAAGGGCTGGGGAAGTTCCAACGAAAGAAGTTCCAAAAGAAAAACCACAAGCCACTCCGCCGCCAGTTGTCGAAGCAGCTCCGCCGCCTTTTACCGACGAAGAAAAAAGAAAGCATGCCGACATTGCCGAGCGGTTGTATTTGAACGAAGAAGCGGCTGTGTTGACCGCGGCTGAACGAGAGTTTTATGCCGACCCGAGGAACAAATCAGCGATCCATCGCGAGCGTACACGTTTGGCGCAGAGGGAAGAAAAGTTTGGCAACACAATGGAGGGCGTCGGAAAAAAGGTTAAAGAATCCGAAACTGCCATCGAAGCTTCCAAGGCAAAGATAACCGATGAGCGCGTTGCTGCCGCTATAGAAAAAATGGGGCTTGATTTGCGCTACGCTCACAATTTGTCGCCGGAATTTTTTGATCTTGATCCTGACAAACAGCTTTATGTCTTGGAAAAAACGCGGCAGCATGTCGCACTAGATGCCACGTTCCAGGCTCGCGCCCGTGTCGACCAAACACTTTCGCGTAAATCAAAATCTATCGGAGACTTCTTCAAGAAAAAATGGCAGGGCTTTACTCGCGAATGGCAGGAAACTAAAGCTCGTCGCGAAGTTATCGCCGAAGCGAAATCAAAAGGCCTTGTCGATTATGCTTCGGACATCGAGACCCTGACCAACCATGTTAAAAACATGGAATTTTCGCTCAACTATGGCCCAGATGGCAAGCTTTCCATTCAATACGTAAACCCGGCATTCTTTGCGCCTGGGATGGAATTCGAGGACCGTTTTAACAAAAAGCGCCTAGAAGATATGCCTGAATACGTCGAGCGTTTCAACAGAGCGGCGACGAAACTTTCCGAAATGCCGGACGAGTGGCGGCTTTCGAAATTTACTTGGCAGAAAAAAGCTTACAACGAAGCCAAGCGCGCGTACGATTTCCAAAAGAGCATCATGCTCGGCGCCGCGCTCGAAAAATACGAACGCGAGATTCCAGAAAAAGAAAAAGCCGAAGCCGCGGCGTTGGCCTGGATGAACACGATTGATAACGGCATACAGACGAACCAGCTTTTGACGACCCATCCAGAGCTCGACGCATATGAAGGCAAAGGGAAATCATTTAACTTCAAAGACATAGATCCGGCCGATACTAGAGCGTATTGGGGCTTGGGTGTCGTGGGCAAGATCGCCGGCGGGGCGGGGCGCATGTTGACCCGCACAACATATGGCTTGGAGGGTGCGGCAGTGTTTGGCATGGCTGTCGGCGGATTTTTGGCCGGTCGCAAACAGTGGACAGAATATACCGACAAAGAAAAAAGAAAACGTTATGGCGAAGCCGGTATAAAGGATCGTGGTATCAAGAGATTTTTTGATTCAGTTCCGCATATCGAAAAACTTTCGGCGCTTATTGAGCGTTTCGACAAGGAAGAAGATCCGGAGCGTAAATACGCACTTGGTGCCATGCTTCGCAATCGCGCGACGGCCCTCGATGGTCGTATCGCTGCCGGGCGCGTCAACTACGGCAACGCCAAAGAATCGCTCGCGAATAAGCTTACTCTGCGTCAAAAGATAGCCGAAGCTGGCGTCCGTGCGGCGTCTGTTGGTGCCATGGTCGATTCCGAAGAAAGCGCAGTTGCGTACGAACGTTTGAATGGTATTCAGCGCGACAATCGCGCCAAGTGGATGCGCGCCGGCGGTATTGTTTGGGCTGGCACCAAAGGCGCGCTTGTTGGTGGCGCCGGTGCACTTGCTGGTTGGTTTATTGCTGACACAGTGGGAGAAGTCGGCTCTGGTCAGAGCACGGGTGCGCGCATGAAAGAGATTCGATACGAAGGCGGCGAAGGCAAGTGGAACGATGTTCCCGAAGGCCGTATTCCGAGCGTTGGTGGCCGAGTCGAGTCGGTGCGCGTGCCGGTACAGGCCGCGAGCGAAATTCCTGTTGGCGTGACCGCGCCCGTTGATGAATCTATCGACAGTCCTGGGGCTGGGACGACAGCTCCGGTCAACGAAGCAGAGCCTGCTCCCGCGCCTACCGAACAAGCACCTACGCAGCAGCCGGCCGAGCAACCCGCTGAACAGCCTGCGCCCGAATCAAAAGCGGCGCCGAAACTTTCTTCGCAAGAAGAGCTCGCGCAAGAGATAAAACGCAATGTACGCGAAGTCAAAAACGCATATGGCGACATGACGCGGCTTGAGATTAAAAACCCACTTCTGGCCGAAGACGCGGCGAAGTTCATCAAAAATCCTGGAGAATTTTTGACCGACGACATGTCCGAATGGAATGTCGAAGAAAAGTATCGCACCAGGAGTTGGGGTATCAAGAGTTTGAATAACGTCCGTACCGAAGCCAAAGAATTTTTGGCCTGGCGTGAATATTCAAACGGTTTTCCTGAAGGATCGCCGCAGCGTGAATATGCCACAAGTGAAATGAAGCGTTTGGGCGAAGTCATCCGCACGAAAGCGGGGCCTATATTTGCTCCGTATGAAGATATGATAGAAGCCAGCTCTTCAGTCGAAGCGCCTGCCACTATCGCCGAGCCTACCGTCGAAGCACCTGCCGCGCCCGTCGAGTCAATGGCCCCTGTTGCGCCGGAACAACCTACCGAGACGGGCGTTACGTTTAACGACTTGATAGAGGCGGCTGAACAAGCATCGGCGGCCAAAGATGCTGCGCCTGCGCCGGTGACCTTTAACGATATCATCGAAGCTGCCGAGCAGGCTTCAGGCGCACCTCAACCAGAAGTGGCACTCGCGCCATCTTCTTTGCCTGCACCTGAACCAGATATTGCGGCCGCACCGGAAGGTCCGACATTTAATACAGAAATAGCGAAATATCAGCCGACTGAAACTGGCGGAGTTATGGACTTTTCTGATAAAAAAGTTGCTGGACGTATCAATTTTATTGAAGACGTAAATGGTGATCTGCAGGCTTTGGAGGATAAAGACTTTACGACCGAAGCTGGCCGAGCTTTTCGTGCCAATACTTTCAAATATTTGACGTTTGAAGAAATAAACGAAATTGCGAAGCGCGAGAACATGCATCCGCGCGACGTCATGAACGCATTCGAAAGCTTCGTCGACCTGCGTGAAGCTTTACAGGAAAGTGATTTACCATCCGACAGTCCGGAAGCCCTGGCTCTCAAGCGTCGCATGGCGAATATCGAATCAATTTTCGAAGATAAAAAAGTCCCAGAGAATGGCTTCTCGCCGCTCGACCGTGTGCAGATGGTTGAAAAGGGTGGCGATATCCGAAACCTTGCAGGCACTCCCGCACCGGTCGAAGCTGAGCCGGCTTTGGTACCGGAAAAGGAGCCATCTGTCGATAAGATAAACACAGAGAGTCGAATTTACGAACTCGCTTCCGAAAAATTTGGCCCGTCGAAGCCGGTCGCGCCGAACATCCTCGAATTCAAAGACCATATCGGTTTCTACGCAGAATCATCTGATGAGGCGATCGCGAAAGAAAACGCTCTTTTCTTTGCTAAAAAAAGTGGTTTAGGTCAGATGCGGTTAGCCGAAGAAATTGGCACCAAGCTCTTGAACGGCCCTAACCGCTATCTTATCGTGTATAAAAAACCATAAGGCCTTCGTGGTATAGTGTGGAACATGTCACACTTATCCGGTCTAAACGATCGTCAAAAAGAAGCGGTTCTTTGTACCGAAGGGCCGCTTTTGATCGTGGCTGGTGCCGGGGCAGGCAAGACGAAGACTATCACTCATCGCATTGCGTATCTTGTCGAGGAAAAAGGCGTTTTGCCGGAAAACATCCTCGCGGTTACGTTCACCAACAAAGCCGCCAAAGAGATGCAAGAACGCGTCGAAAGCCTGATTGATTTTTCAAAACATTTCGGTCGGCCCACCATATGTACATTCCACTCGCTCGGTGTAAAAATCCTCAAAGAAAATGCGCCGCTTCTTGGGCTCTCGCGTTTCTTCGCAATCCTCGACGATGATGACAGTATGTCGATGATCAAAGAGTCGATGAAAGAGCTTGGGATTGACCCGAAAGCCGTCGCCCCGCGGGCGATACGGAGCTTTATCTCCAAGCAAAAGAACAATTTCCTCGAGGAAAAAGATTTTACCGGCGAGTCAGTTAAATCATATTCGCAAGCAATCTATCTATCTGTCTGGAAAAAATACGAAGAGAAAAAGTCTGCTGAGAAATCGCTTGATTTCGACGATCTCTTGCTCGAGACGGTCAAGTTGCTCGAGGGTAACCCCGAGGTTTTGAAAAAGTATCACGAACGTTTTCGCTACATACATATCGACGAGTACCAAGACACGAACAAAGTGCAGTATTTGCTGACGCGACTTTTGGCCAAAGGCACGGGGAATATTTGCGTAGTTGGCGACAGTGACCAAAATATTTATTCTTGGCGTGGTGCGGATATTGTTAACATCTTGAACTTTGAAAAGGATTATCCTGATGCCGTCGTTATCAAGCTTGAAGAAAACTATCGCTCGACGAAAACCATCATCGAGGCCGCCAACGCCATCATCAAAAAAAATACCGAGCGCATAGACAAGAACTTGTTCACTAACAATGCCGAAGGTGATGCCATTTCTATTTTTGAAGCCTACAATGATCGTATCGAAGCTGAATTTGTTGCCGACAAAATAGTAGAGGCTATGGACAGCGGCACACGCGCTGAAGATATTGCTGTCCTGTATCGCGCCAATTTTCAGTCGCGAATCATCGAAGAAAAAATGCTCGAGTATAGTATTCCGTATCAAGTGCTTGGAGTGAAATTTTTTGACCGCAAAGAAGTTCGTGACGTGTTGGCGTATCTACGAGTCGCTTTTAATAGGGAAGCGCTCAATGACCTTAAGCGTGCGTTATCGTTTCCGAAAAAAGGTGTCGGGCCGGCCGCGCTCGCTAAAATTCTCGTCGGCAAAAGCGATGAGCTGCCGCCGAAATTGCGCACAGTCGTAGGGAATTTTTTTGCCGACCTCGACAAGATCCGCACTTATGCCGAACACCATCTGCCGAGCGATACTATTAAATACGTGCTCTCGGTTTCTGGTATTAAAGAAGAGCTGCAGAAAGGCAAGACAGATGATGATATAGACAGACTCGAGAACGTTTTGGAAATGGCGACGTTTGCGGCCAAATACGACAGTTTTCCGCCGCTCGAAGGCATCGAAAAACTCATCGAAGAAGCCGCGCTTGTTTCCGACCAAGATACGCTAAATGACCCCGAGAAGAAAAAGGAAAAGAGGGGCGTGAAGCTCATGACCGTTCATGCGGCCAAAGGGCTCGAGTTCAAGCTAGTGTTTGTTGTCGGCCTCGAGCACGAGCTTTTTCCGCACGTGCGCGACGGCGCCGATGCCGATATGGAAGAAGAGCGCCGATTGTTCTATGTCGCCATCACCCGAGCAAAAGAAAAATTGCATCTATCGTACGCAACGCTTCGCATGCTCTTCGGCGAAACCAGACTTCAGGTGCCGTC
>CAZHCS010000003.1:53478-59466 GCA_964531475.1 uncultured Candidatus Saccharibacteria bacterium
AAAGTCATTGCGATCGAAAAAGATCGTGAATTGATTCCGCTCCTTCAAGAAACTTTTGCAGACTATATCGCTTCTGGAAAATTAGAATTACTCGAAGCTGACATTCTCTCGTTCGACCCTAGCCACTATCCACTAGTCACTAGTCACTACAGAATTGTCGCCAACATCCCGTACTACATCACCGGCGCCATCATCCGCAAATTCTTGGAAAGCGATTTCCAGCCTACGTCCATGACTCTACTCGTCCAAAAAGAAGTCGCTGAGCGCATCGTTGCCCGCGACGGCAAAGAATCAATTCTCTCGATTTCCGTCAAAGCTTACGGAACACCAAAGTTTATAGGCAAGGTTCCGAAACGGTATTTTACCCCCGAGCCATCTGTCGATTCGGCCATCATTCATATAGACAATATTTCCAAGGACAGATTCAAGAAAGTCTCTGAAATCGACTTTTTCAAAGTCGTCAAAGCCGGCTTCGCCCAGAAAAGAAAGACTTTGGCCAATAATCTTGGAAATTTGGGGGTGAAACCTCCAGGTTGGCTACCGGAAAAAGTCCGGGCCGAAGATATCAGCCTTGACGACTGGTTTTCTATTGGAGAAACACTCTCGCCCGAAGTATAATGGGCGCATGAAAAAAGTGTTTGTCATTTGTGCGCTTGTACTCTTTGCTTTTACTGCGCGTGCAGAGGAGACAATGTTTATAAACAATCTTTCACGCGGCACGACACATGACGATGTATTACGTCTTCAGAAGTTTTTAAATGCGGATACGGCAACGCGGATTGCTACATTTGGCCCAGGTTCGCCAGGCCGCGAGACGCGCTTTTTTGGTAGCCTGACCGAAGCTGCCGTGCGTCGCTTCCAAAAGAAATATGAAGCCGAGATCTTTACGCTTGGAACAGGGTCGGTTGTCACTGGTGTATTCGATGCCCGCACGCGCGCCAAGGCAAACGTCATGATATTGGCCGCGCGACCCGTTACTCCTGCCGTAACACCGACGAATACATCGTCAAACACTACGGCGAATTATTTGAGTATTACATCGATCGAGCCGGAAAACCCGACTCCTGGTGAAAAAGTACATATCTATGGCACAGGTTTTTCTCGTACGAGCCAGGTGTTTCTTGGGATGGATAATAAGGTCTCGTTTGACTATATAGATCGAGGCCATATCAGTATTAAAATACCATCAAACGCTTCGATGGACGCACCACTTATTTATGTTAAGAATCCATTGGGTGATACACGCTGGACTGATCCAGTTTTTGCTCTTGTGACCAAGGATAAAATTACTGAATCGAGCAAGACTAGCCTGCAAGATGGTCTTAAGTCTATAGAGCGCGCCAACGATGAGCAAACCAAGCAAGCTAAAACGTTATCATTTTGGTCTAGCGTTAAAGATTTTTTCGCTCCAACCAAAAAAGCCCTAGCTTTTTCGATGAACAACTTTTTCGGAGGAAGTATAAGCCAGACATATTACTGCACTTGTTATTATGATTTTGGCATAATCCTCGATATTGATGACAAGGCGAGCAACGCAACGTACACGACAGTTTATAAGCCAAGCATGTCGACACTTCATGCCAACTATAATGTATTTACATCCGGACCAAATGTTATCGGCGGCACAATGGATACTTTTTTCCAATGCCAAGATACATACATAACTCCAGGCGGCCCAATGTGTTTTCAGTCGACATCGGGCGGAACATCTGCGCAAAAGATGATAGACATGTTGCGCGGTGTCGGTACTTCAAGTATGTAACAACATGAACAAATACCTCCCCAGTAAAAAATTTATAAAATTCTTCGGTGTCGTTATTGGTGTCGCTGTTTTGGTATGGCTTGTTTCATTCCTTTTCTCGGAAACGTCTGTTTTTGAGAACAAGAAGCGTCAGGATCTTGCCGTCGGTGAATCTGACAGTGTTTATACGATAGACACAGACGGCGATGGTATTTATGACTGGGAAGAAGGTTTGTGGGGCACCGACTCGAAAAAAGTCGATACCAACGACGATGGCGTTTCGGATGCCGATGAAATCGAAGATCGCCGCCGCGAGTTGTCCGAAGAAAATGGCCGAAGCGGCGTGGTAAAAACCGACGAACCACTGTCGCAGACCGAACTTTTTGCCCGGCAGTTTATTGCGACAGCCTCGCTCGTCGAGCAGGGTGGGGGGCTAACTCCCGATGCTCTCGAGGGGTTTTCAACTTCGCTCAAACAGTCTATCGAAAGCTCGACAATCAAAGATCCTTTTACATTGCTTGACCTAAAGCTTTCTTCAGTCACACTTTTGGCCTATAAAAAATCTCTCGAACCTGTATTTGCGCCTATCATGGCAAGCGAGACAATGGAACTCGATGCTATTTCTCGTTTGGCAGAAGGTGATGCGAGCGCCGAAGTCGAAGTTGCTAAAGTAGCAGAACTTTATGCAAATCTTTCTGCAAAACTCCTTGCTACGCCGACCCCGCACAGTCTGGCCGGCCCGCATTTGGGTATGGTCAACAACGCCGCCAAGATCTCGATTGCTCTTTTCAACATCGGCAAAATCTCTGAAGATCCGCTTTTGGCTATGCTTGGCCTCAAGCAATACCAGGATTATTCGGCCGCGCTCGAAAAGAATATCAACGTTTTGGCGGCCAATCTTAACTAGACCGTGTATAATAGAAGGCGAGTATGAAGAGGTCTACGCGTCACAAGTTCGTGTCTTCGTTCGTGTTGCTCGGGCTCCTGGCTCAGCAGGCGTTTTTCGTTTTTCCACAAAGGGCCGAAGCGCAGTTTCAAGCGTCGACAGGAATAGGAGCATTTTTTGGAGGCGATCTAGATATCGGCGGGCTTGGTGCGACGGTCATAAGTTGTGCATTTCCAAATGGTATCGGCAACGCTATCAGCGGACTCTTTAACGGCGGCGGCGCAGGTAATCAGCCGACAGGTGGTGATACGGCAGATACGGGCAGTACTGACAGTGCGCTCGGTACGAGTAGTTTCAGCAGCTTCAGCTCGATGGGTGGGATGAGTAATACTGTCCCAGTGACTGATCAGGGCGCGATTGACGCTATTGAAACAACAGACGAAAATTTAACGGCCGGCAAAGACAAGAAAAAAGGTGACAAGGACAACGAAACCAATGGCCAAGTCGATCAGGGTGTGCCGGGCGATCAGTCAGGTGGTGGAGGAGGTATCGGCGGGTACACTGGCTTTCTAACTGGAGGTCAGGGAGGCAAAAAAACCAACGGAGTTCTAGTTGACATCCGCAGCGAAGAACAGAAAGATACAAAAAAAGAGCGTTGCTTTGATAAAATTGCCCGCTACATGGCGGTCAAGATGCTCGACAAGATCACACTCGCGACAGTTGAGTGGATCAATAGCGGTTTCGAAGGCCAGCCGCTTTATCTATCCGAGCCGGATACGTTTTTCTCGAACATTGCGACCGAAGAGATCAACTTGGTGACGGGCACACTTACTGACCCGCAGAATATTACACAGTATCCTTTTGGTAGACAGGTGATGGAGTCTATTCTCGGTAGCCTGCAGCAGACGTTTTATCAGAACGCGCAGTTCTCGCTCAACCAAGTATTGGCGCACGGCACCTATGAAGAATTTTCACTCGACTTTTCCGTCGGTGGTTGGGCTGGATATACCGCACTCTTCGAGCCGGCCAACAATCCATTTGGTTCTTATTTACAGACCCAAGACCACTTGTCGCGACAGATTTCGGGTACGAGCATCAGCGCCGGATTCAATTTCCAACAGCAGTTGAGCCAATCTGGTGGTTTCTTGAACCAAAGGCAATGCGTCATCTCGGGAACGGGGCAGGATGACTATATTGCTTCGAATGGCGATATGGCAGATTACCATGTTCCATCGGGTGGCCCAATCCCACCGGCAGTCTATACAGCAGCTGGGTACGATCCGAATTTAAATACACCACAAACCCAAGAACAGGCTGCTATTATTGACGGCTATGTTTTGCGTAGTCAGTGTGCCCAGTGGAAGACCGTCACCCCAGGCTATGTCGCGGCGGATCAGATTACGACCGCACTCAATATTCCAACGAACGAGATTTTAACAGTCGACGAATTGAACGAAAGTATCGGACTTATTTTTGACGCGTTGCTCGCTCAGCTCGTCGAGCAGGGACTCGAATCGCTTTCTGGTGGTGACGCTTCGACCAACGTTGCGCTTGCCCAAGTGCAAGGCTACACGCCGGGCAGTACGTCGGCCGGCATCGAAGATCCGACAACGACAGGGGATATTATTACTGGCGGCGCGATAGACTACTCTCTCTCGGAGATCCAGGGTTACTATATCGACAATATCGCCGTTGCGACCCCGCTCTTGTCGCAGCTTGTCCTAAAGATCCGTTCTCTTGATTATTGTGTTCCGGGCCCGAATCCAAATTGGATACTATATTCCGAAGATGCGCTTGTTGACCTGATCGCCTCGACACCAGTCTTTTTGGCACAGCCAGAAGATTCTGATAACTCGGGGTCTATAGAACAAGACGAAGTTGATGATGCTAACGACGAGAACGAGGCGCACTATGCTGATCTTATCGAACAGATGACAGGGGTTTCTATAGTAGAGGGTCCGAACATGGACCGCTTTGACGAGTTTGTGGCATTTATGGAAAACCTCTTCAATGCATATGCTGATCGTATGCAAGAAGACTTTTCCCTCACACAGCCGCCGCCGTCGGCGCGTGTCCTCTTGGCCGGACTTTTTAACGACATGGCTCAGTACGAAAGCGATATCGCCTTTATGAACGATTACTTGGCGAATATCGGGCAGATATTGCCTATACTTTCGGGTATAGAAGCCGAGCTCGCCGACTTACAGGCACAGAATGGTGGTGTTTTGGATGAAAGTGATCCAGCTGTACAGGCGCAGCTTTCGCTCTACAATCAGATTTCCGATCAGATTGTTTCAGAAGATGATCTAAATGACCTGGTTGCGGCTATCGACATGTACAATGCAGAGATTCCGGTACTCGATACCCAGGTAGCCAACTGTATCACTCAAACGAGCCTTGGCGGTTATCCGGCTTCCCGTCAGCGCGTCTCGTATCCGTTCCCATACGCCGCATATCCTGGAATGCCAAACCCGAACACCAACGGCTTTTTGCCAGGCGTTTCTCTAGGTAACGGCAACAACAACAGTATTGACGTTTCGTTCGGGGGAGTGCAGATTTCCGGCAACTCTAGCGGCTTGTCAACATTTGAGGCAACCCTCGAAAACGTCTACTAAAACACATATTGTTAACAGTAAAAACCGCGTTTTCAGTACGCCTGGTGGTATAATCGGCATATGATGCGGATTATTCCGTACGTAGTTTCATGAAAAAGAAATTAGCTGTAGCGTTCATGATAGCGTCTTTGTGTTCGGGCTTGTTCTCGACGCCTGTTTCTTTTGTCCATGCACAGGCGGATGGGGCCAATAACAATGCCGCAGTCGTCTCGGCCGCAGCTGAAGATTCGAGCGCGTACGAGCGCCGACTCGAGCCGTGTCTCGAGGCACCATTTTCTATAAATATCGGTGGCTGTTTGTCGCGTTTTCTTTATTTCACCACTTGGGTCTCGGCTCATTTCGCCCGCCTTACCGGCGAAATCTTTGACTACTTCTTGGCGTACTCTATCGACTCCGGTTCATACCAAGGTACGAACAATGACTTTGTCGAAAAAGGTTGGGGTATTGTCCGCGATATCGCGAACGTCGCATTTATCTTCATGCTGCTTTTCATGGCGATATCCCACATACTGCAGATAGGTGGAGATATTAAAAAGGGAATCAGAAATCTCATTATCGCGGCTCTTCTTATAAACTTTAGTCTCTTTTTTACCAAAGTTATTATCGATGCCGGCAACATATTGGCCCGAGCTTTTTATCACAATATTGAAATAGTCAACGAAGAAAACCCAGATCACAAATCCATTTCGGCTGGTATTGCAGATAAGCTCGAGCCACAAAAGCTTGTGCCGTCGGAGCCCTTTAAT
>CAZHCS010000004.1:0-56345 GCA_964531475.1 uncultured Candidatus Saccharibacteria bacterium
GGGAGCTCTTTAATCCAGTTTCTGCTCCTGGTCGCGAAGCGCAGTATATAGACAGTGGTTGGGCTTCACTTATTCTCGCTCTTGCTACGTTCGTTAATATTACGCTTGGTCTCGCGTTCTTGTCGGTCTTTTTGTTGTTCGCGGCTCGGGTGATAGGGCTCTGGTTCATGATTATTTTCTCGCCGGTGGCGTTTTTGACGGTTGGCGTGCCAAGTATAGGTGGGTTCTTTAAGGGCATGTCATTTTCTGGTTGGCTTAACCAGACAATGTCGTTGTCGTTCATGGCGCCAATTTTCATGTTCTTCTTGTTCCTACTCGTCATGTTTTTGGAGGTAGTTTACGGCACGACGATACCGGGCGATCAGCAGAGTAGTATGCAGAAGATTATGGCGGTCGTGGTGCCGTTTATCGCGGTTATTACCATCATTCGTTTCGCTAAAGACCAAGCCAAGACTATGTCCGGCAAATTCGGCGAGGCGCTGGTAGGTGCGGTTGGCAAGATCGCGGGCATAGCCGGTACGGCCGCACTAGGAACTGTAGCTTTCGCCGGTAGAAGGGTAATCGGCGGTGCGGCAAGTATGGGTTTGAGAAATGGCAATTTCGAAGCGAGAATCGCACAAGCGCAAGTGGACGCTCAAAATGCTACAACAGTTACAGGAAAAGCTGCGGCTCAAGCGAAGTTGAGAACGCTTATGGCTACTCAGTCTCGTCTGCAAAAATTTAAAGATAGCAGTTTTGATATAAGAAATGCTGATAAATCAAAAATGCTCTATGGTGCGGTTGGGGGAGTTGCTGGGTACTTAGGAAAAAATTTCATAAAGCCAACCATGAAAGATGTGGGTGGAAAAGATTTGGATTTCGGAAAAGGCAGCAAGGAAAGCAGGGGTAAATTCGAAAGCGAAAAGGAAAAAGAAAAGCTAAAACGAGCTGAAGAGTTGTCGGCGGTCAGGCATAACGAATATGGTGAAGTTGTCGAGGCTACTAAGCAAATGATACGAGACAATATTGAAGGTTTAAAGGACGAGAGAATTACTATTGAAGAAGGATTTAAAAAAGAAACAAAAGCCATAACGGATAAACTAGATGAGCTCAAGAAGAAAGATTCATGGACAGATGAAGATTTGAAAGAATCTATTGAGCTTGAAAAGAGAAAAGCAGAGATACCGCTCGAAATGAAAGAAGCCTTGGCAAAAAATTATGATGAAACCGAGGCGCAAATGAAAGAATTGGCTCAAAAAGATGATTATTGGATCAAGAAAGAGCAGACAAGGAGAAGAGAGCTTTATGCCGACGATGTTTCTAAAAGGGATTTCTGGGGTCTGTATATGGGTGTTGATAATAAAGAAATTGCGTACAACATAAGAAAAGGAAAGGCCTCGAAGAGTGACGCCGACAAGCTAAAAGAAATTGTCGGTTCGATGACTAAAAAAGACGAGCCGGAAAGTAAACCACCAAAAGATGATTCTGGGGGAGGCGATAAAGAAAAAAAGTAATCTATGGATGAACACCAGAGACAACTCATACGAGAGCGGATGGAAGAAATCCCGACAAAAGTCAGAGAGGCTATTGAGAATTCTAACTGGGAAAGAGTTGTCTTTGATATAGGTCGGTCACTCAAGCTTCATATGGATGATATTGATGCGGTGGCTATCGAGACTATTCTTACCATGACAGGATTGGAGCATCCAGAAGATTTTTATGAAAATATAAAGAGGGAGACGGGTATAAAAAGTGAAGATCTTGTAAAACTTGTCGAAGAGATCAATGAAAAACTCTTTTCTAAGATTAGGGAGGCTCTCCAAGATTACTACACAAGTAATAGTGAAGATGGCCTACAGTCCTTAGAAAAAAAAGTTTTTAAGGAAGCCGGAATATCGTTTGGTGACGAAGTTGAGACGGTGACGACCATGTCCTCGCCGCAGCCTGTTGCTCCGGCTGTGCCTGTTGCAAAGGCTGCTTTGACACCAAAGCCTGCACCAGCGCCTATGCCAAATGTCTTTGAAACAAAGACAACAAAAATTTCTGCCGAAGGAAAACCCGAAGGCTTTTTCGATCCCTATCGGGAGAATATTGAGTAGGTAGAAAGTAGAACATTGAATTATTTCATAAAAAGATGAGACGATCGTCTACTTACTACTTCCTACTTACTACTTCCTACGTTATAATCAATCCATGCGTTTCCAAGTTCCTCAATTTATCGACATCGAAGACAAGATATTCGGACCGTTCACTTTTAAACAGTTCTTGTATTTGGCTGGGGGAGCGGGCGCATCGTACGCTTTGTGGCGACTTTTGCCAAAGCTTATAGCTATCCCGCTTATATTGCCGATAGCTGGAGTAGCTCTTGCGCTTACGTTCTACAAAGTAAATGGCAAGCCGTTCGTCGAAGTTTTGCAGGCCTGGTTTGGCTTTGTTTTTAAGAACAAGCTTTTCATCTGGAAGCAGCGCACCCCTGAAAAGACCAAAGCCGTACCCAAAGCCCCGCCGCCTCCGCCGACTGCCGGTATACCTCGTTTGACAGAAAGTCGCTTATCGGATTTGTCGTGGAGTCTAGACGTTTTGGATATGCAGCAAAAAGATAAATAATATATGGCTATCAACGCGCAATCATCACAAGCATTCGTACCGATCAAAGAGATCCAGGATGGTATCGTCGTCTTGAAAGACGGCGGTTTGCGCGCAATCCTGATGGCTTCGTCTATAAACCTCTCGCTCAAGTCCGAAGACGAACAGACGGCCGTCATCATGCAGTTCCAAAACTTTTTGAACACGCTCGATTTCCCAATTCAGATTTCGGTTCAGTCTAGAAAATTCGACATCACGACATATATCGGCCTTATCGAGGAAAAACTGAAAGACCAAAGCGAGCCTCTTTTAAAGATCCAGACGCAGGAATATATCAAATTCATCAAAGAATTTACCGAGTCGGTCAATATCATGACCAAGCATTTCTTTTTGGTTGTGCCTCTTAGTTTAACCAAAGTCACTGGCTCGGGCGGACTTTTAGAAAAAGTTTTGCCGGTCGCAAAGAAAGAAGACTTAAAGGCCAAAGAAAAAGAATTCAGCGAGGAGCGTTCGCAGCTTGAGCAGCGTGTTGCGTTGGTACAACAGGGGTTGTCGCGTATCGGCGTGCGAACAGCGCAGTTGCGAACGGAAGACGAGGTCGAGCTTTTCTACCGCGTATTTAACCCTGGTGAAGCTGAGTCGGCTTTTGATATAACTTCGAAAAAATAATATGGGAATTTTCGACCTATTCAAAAGCAAAAAGACGATAAGCCCGAAACGGGATATTTTGCCTGTATTGCCGCAGGAAATATACCAAGCGGCAACGCTCGAACTTCAGGATATCTTGGCGCCGAGCGCGCTCAAGATTTCTCCAAAAGCCTTGCACCTTGGCGACAAAATAGCCAGGACGTATTTCGTCATATCGTATCCGCGCTACCTTTCCGATAACTGGTTCACGCCAATCATCAACCTCGACAAAATATTTGACGTTGCTATACATATCCAGCCGCTTGATACCAATACGATCTTGCGCAAATTCCAGAAAAAAGTCGCCGAAGTCCAGAGTCAGATCAATGTCCGCGAATCGCGCGGTGTTGTGCGCGATCCGGTGCTCGATACAGCGTACCAAGACCTGGAGTCACTCCGTGACTCGCTCCAGCAGGCCCAGGACAAAATGTTCGACGTCGGGCTATATATCACCATCTACGCCGACGATATGCCGGAGCTGTTGAAGCTCGAGAACGAGATCAAGTCTATTCTCGAAGCAAAGCTCGTGTATTTGAAGCCGGCATTGTTCCAACAAGACACGGCGTTTTCGAGTGTCGCCCCGCTTGGTACGGATTTCTTGTCCGTCCATCAGAAAATGAATACCGAACCTCTGTCTTCGCTATTTCCATTCGTATCCTTCGACCTCTCATCCGACAAGGGCATACTATACGGCATCAATCGCCACAATTCGTCTCTTATCATTTTCGATCGCTTTAGTCTTGAAAACTATAACTCGGTTACGTTCGCCAAATCTGGTTCCGGTAAGTCGTACGCAACCAAGCTCGAGATTTTGCGCACGCTTATGTTCGACGCCGAAGTCATTGTTATCGACCCGGAAAGGGAATACGAATACTTGGCCGAAGCTATTGGCGGCAGATATTTCAATATTTCGCTTTCTTCTGAACACCACATAAATCCATTTGATCTGCCTATACCGTCGGAAGACGAAACGCCCGAAGATGTCTTGCGTGCCAACACGATCCAGCTTGTTGGAATGTTTCGCATCATGCTTGGCGGCCTCACGCCCGAAGAAGACGCGATAATTGACAAGGCGGTAACAGAAACATACGCACTCAAAGATATTACTGCTGATTCTGATTTCGCTAACATCGAACCACCGCTTCTGTCTGACTTTGAAATGGTTCTCTCTGGGATCGACGGTTCGGATTCTATAATGACGCGCCTTGCAAAATATACTCGTGGTTCGTGGAAGAATTTCATCAACCAGCCGACCAACGTCGACATCGGAAAACGATTCATTGTATTTTCGGTCCGCGATATGGAAGACGACTTGAAGCCGACCGCCATGTATATCGTGACTCACTTTATTTGGAACGCGGTTAGGAAGAATCTTAAAAAACGTCTTCTCATCGTGGACGAGGCATGGTGGATGATGAAGTCCGAAGACACGGCGTCGTTCCTGTATTCTATTGCCAAGCGCGGCCGCAAATACTATTTGGGTCTTTCGACCATTACTCAGGACGTAAACGACTTCGTCGAGAGCCAATACGGTATGGCTATTGTCACGAACTCTTCGATGCAGCTCTTGCTCAAACAATCGACAAGTTCGGCCGAAGCTTTGCAGAAAGTTTTCAATCTGACCGATGAAGAAAAGTACTTATTGCTCGAATCCGAAGTGGGCGAGGGCATCTTCTTTGCGGGCCTGAAGCATGTGGCCATCAAGATTATCGCGTCTTATACCGAAGACCAGATCATTACGTCCGATCCTTCGCAGGTCTTGGCCATAAAAAAGGCTAAAGAGGAATACAAGCGCGACGAAGAGGAGTTCGTCGCAACCGAATCCAAGCGTATCAACGATGCCGTCGCCGAGTCGAATCGCGCCGAAGAAATAGAAGTCGCTTCGACGCCAAAGCCGGCCCCTGAAGAGCCTGTACCGGTCACTAAATCCCGTCCGCAGAGCGAATCGGACACCCTAGCCGCCGAAAGTAAAGGTCTCGACGCCGAGATCGACAACCTGGAAGAATTGTTCAAAGACTATTAGATGGGTAAGTAGGGGGTAGAAAGCAGAAGTTATTACGAAAGGCCGAGAAATACGGCCTTTTTGGTTTTCCTACTTTTTACTTACTACTTTCTACTTCCTACGATATAATAGCGTCATGCCATCACGACCAAAAAACGATGCGTCGGTTAATGACGCCGATGCTGCGACTCTTCATAGCGCGGGTGTCGATGTCGACGGTGTAGAGGCGCCAGCCGAAGAGGTTGTAGTTGATATTGCTGGTGCTGCTGCAAGCGACGAAGATGCTAAAAATGTCGGTATTCGTTTTGTCGAACCGACGCCAACAGCCGCGCCTCCAGTCGATCATTCTGATCTTTCGCGTCTTGCCGAAGAGAAGTCTAGGGGTAAAGATTTGGAGGCTGAATTTCGCTCGTCTTTGAGCGATGCGGCTGCGCCTGCCAAGAAAAGCAGTGCCGGCCTCGCTGAAAAAGAAGGCGTTATGACGAGTCTTTTGTCGAAGATACGTGAAAAACTAGGACTAAAGAAGGCTAAAGTACGTGAAGAGCTTGCGAGTCTCAAAAAGATGAAAGACGGCATAGCCGAAGATATTGCCGACATCAAAGAGCTAGAAGAGTCAGAAGAAAAGATTGCAGAAAAGATGAAAAAGCTTGATACGATAAAAGGTGAATTGGAAGCTATCGAAGACGAGGTCGAGAAAGAATTACAATCTTGATAAATATGAGAGGTCACACTGTCATCTTATGCGCACTTTCGATACTGATAGGCTGTATGGCTGTACCTTATGACGCCCGCGCGCTCACTGCGAATATTTCCAAGACTCCGGAATACCCAGCTCCGGGCGAGACGGTTTTTATAAGCGTCTCGGCTCTTGAGTTTAATGCCGCACTTTCGGATATTTCTTGGAAGCTTGACGGTAAACCGCTTGTTTCTGGCGTGGGTAAGACGACAGTGTCAGTGACAGCCCCAGCGGCGGGGAAGAAGGCGCTCGTTTCGGCGACAATCAAGCCAAACATTGGCGGCGAACTCGAGCGTTCGATAGAGATCTCTCCGGCTGGCGTAGACTTACTCTGGGAAGCTACCGACAGCTACGTGCCAGCATTTTATCGTGGTAAGGCATTGCCTATCAAAGAAGGCCAGGTCAAAGTCGTAGCCGTACCAAATGTTGCAACTGCTAACGGGGCTCTCCGTTCGTCGGGTGCCTTTGCCTACACTTGGCGCAAAGACGGCAAGAACGTACCAAACCAGTCTGGTCTTGGTAAGGCGGCACTCTCATTTTCTAACCAAATCCTAGACAAGGAAAATCGTGTCGAAGTAGCGGCGACCGATGGCAGCTCGTCTGTTGGGGGTACGATTATTATTCGCCCGTTCACCCCGGAGGTTATTTTGTATAAAGAAGAAGCGGCGCGCGGGCCCGTACGGGCCCGCGCGCTCCGCGCCGTCGAAGAGGTTGACGTCTCTCGCGTGACTGTCATCGCCGAACCGTACTTTTTGTCAAAAAATTTCATGACAAATCCTGATATTACGGGGAAGTGGACACTAAACGGCCAAGAAGCCAAGTCGTCCAGAAAAAACGCACTTCTTATTAATACTGGTTCGACTACAGGCAATGTCTCGGTCGCATTCTCGTACGCCGACGCGCGAAAACTTTTCCGCAATTTTACGAAATCGTTTACGTTAAATATCAAATAACATGAAGCGCCTTCTCTCCATTTTCGCACTCGTTGGTTCGCTCGCTCTTGCGGGAGTGTTCACTTTTGGCCCAACTGAAGTCGAGGCGCAGAACCCGAATTGTAATGTGACCAACGTCGATTTTCGCACCAACCCGAATGTCGTAGCGAATCCGAACGGAGACGACGATGGTGATGGACAATCGAATTTCCAACAAGAATATTTTCAGGACTACGATGGTACATACTTATATATCGACGTGCAGACAAGTGGTTGTTTAGATGCAGACACGAATGTCGACTTTGGTCTGGACATCTACATAGATAATAGTTGGTGGAGCGGCGGTGACTATCATTTTTTCAATCAAGAACCGAATGACATGAAATGGTTCGACGTCCCCACGCAAGATAGTTTTTCCCTGGTGTTCTTTGCGGCAGAAACAGGATGTCATGAGACGATCACCGATACCGCAGAGTGTATTTTAAAAGTAAGGACTTCAGATGGTAATTCACAGAATGATTTTTGGCCAGAGTCTCTTCAGTATGACTGTGATGGGGACTGCGATCCGTTTCCGACACTCGCAATTGTAGGGTGGCTCTCTTATGGTGCAACTCATCCGAATGACGAACCCGGTGTAAACCCAGGCGCGCCTGGCGGCCAGGCGACCATTTCCTCCGAAGCATATCTTGCACCATTGCCAGGGCTTGCCGGCCAAGAAGCCGGACTCCAAGGCTTTCTCCAGGGCCTTTTCAATGTACTAATCGTAATTGCCGGTATTTTGGCGCTCCTTATGATCGTCATTGGAGCTATTCACTATGTTTCTGCCGACAGTTTGGGTGGTACTGAAACGGGTCGCAAGATGATAGGTGCCGCTGTTATGGGACTTGTCATTGCTCTTGCAGGATGGGTACTTATCAACACCATCAATCCGAACCTGGCGTCGAATCTGATGATCAAGATTCCGAAAGTCGGTTTTGAGGTGGAGGGCGACTCAGATACCTATAATAGTGGAACACCAGGATCGAATTTCCAGCTACCTTCCGATGTAGGACTCTATTGCCCTGGCAGTGGTGGCTCGGCGGCGATACCTCAAATCATCGACAGCTTTATCGGAAAAGTCGCTTACCGTTGGGGTGGAAAAGGGGGCGCATTGGCTGCAGGGCAGAATTTCCCGCTTGGCCCAGGAGAGACGTCTCAAAATCCTTATATGTGTACGAATGACCAGGGTCAAAAGGTCCCGTGCAATACTTTCTGTCCGACCGGTAACGCATGTCTCGATTGTTCAGGATTTGTAAACCATGTTCGTCAGTGTAGTGGCTCGACATCATATGCGACTGGTACTGCTGGTATGATTGCGAATAGTGCTGCAGAAGCAGTAGACATGAGTCAGTTGAATGCTACCGGAACAAAGATTGGCGAATACACGCTAGTACCTGGGGACTTGCTGATTTGGAACGGGCACGTAGTCGTCTATTATGGTGACGGGAAATATGCTGAATCAATTGGTGGTGAGGACGGCAGGCAAAAAGGTGCAAACATACGAATTCACAACGTAAAGAAGTACAAGAAGAAAATAACGCATATAATCAAGATGTAATTTATGCAACGCTCTACCACATTTAAAATCCTAATCGTACTAGCCGGCGTATTGGTCGTTGCGTTTTCGTGGATTCTCATACGTGACGCACGCAACCGTCGTATCGAAAATACGCCACCTTACACCGGAATTGAAAACCCATTTGGTTTTGATGACACCGACGTCGATATCGATGGCGACCCAGCTGATCCAAGCACCGCTCCATCCGATGTCGATGGGGAAGCGCCGTCGCCGCAGCCGGGCCAGGGCGGAGGAATTGTTGTTATTCAGTCAGAAAAACCACTCGTCAAACTTTCGGATGTGGCAGTCGCCGGGTATACGTTTGTTTCCAAAGAACGCATAATCGAAACGCCAGCCTCGACGACTCCGACCACTGGTATCGTCGAGACATATGATTTTTCTGGTTACAAGACCATACGCTTTGGTGACAAGACCGAAGAGGTTATTGCTATTAAAACAGTTTTAAATAGAGAGACGCCGTCGCCAGCACTTGTAATTTCCGACGAATACGACACTGACATGAAAAATGCGGTTGTCGATTTCCAGAATAAAAAAGGCCTCTCTGGAGATGGCGTTATTGGTCCCAAGACTTATCAGATGCTAAATGCTGCTCAGGGAATTACTGGTTTTTCTTCCGCACCAAAAAAAGACCCGGTTGAAGTTGTAGAATTTGTACGTTACGTCGACGCGGGAAGCGGTATCATGTTTGATCAAACTATTCGTAAACAAGAAAAGGCTGTCGCCATAACCACAAGTCCAGTACCAGGCGTCGCCGAAGCCTTTTTTGACGCAACAGGAACAAAGGCCATACTGCGGTATTTGAAAGAAGGCGTTATCGAAACGTATCTTGTGTCTCTGGAATTCCCGACCATTGATCCAAAACTATCAGCGGAAGAGCGAGCAAAGATAGATACGACCGCCAAGGTCTCTGGCGAATTTTTGCCACAAAATATACGGAGTCTCGATGTTTCGGCTGACAAAAAAAGTTTTGCTTTCTTGCAACCAGTCTCTGGCGGCGTTGCGCTTATGACGCAGAACTTTGCGACCAAACAAAAAAAACAAGTTTTTGAGTCTATGTTTACTGACTGGCTTGTAGACTATGCGTCGGCAGGGAAGATTTCGCTCACGACCCGCGCGTCTGGACTGGTTGAAGGCTTTTCTTATTCGGTCGAGACTTCTGGCGGCGCCATGCGCAAATCGGTTGGCGGCCGTTTGGGTCTTACGGCGCTTATGTCACCGGACGGTAAAAAAGTTTTGGCTGCTGAATACAAAGACGGGGCGCTCGCGACAACAATTTTTGACCTAGCAAATGGCAAGGCGACCCCGGTTTCACCTTCGGCACTTCCGGAAAAATGTGTCTGGACGCTCGACTCATCTCATATATATTGCGCCGCGCCAATTCGTAGTGTTTCTATGGTTTATCCAGACGATTGGTACAAGGGCTTGAACGGTTTTGACGACGCGATCTGGGATATTGAAGTTGCGGCTGGTATCGGTAATATCGTTTATGACATATTTGCAAAAACCAGCGAACGTATCGACGCAACCAACCTTTATCTAAATACTAGCGAAGACTTCCTAGGATTCATCAACAAGAATGATGGAATACTTTGGGGTTACGATTTAAATAAGTAGTAGGTATTAGGTATTAAGGATTAAGGATGGGGCAGATTTCTGACTTTAGAGATTTGATTGCATGGAAAGATGGGCATAAGCTAGTACTTTTCATTTATGATGCGACTAAGAAATTCCCCAAAGAAGAAATCTACGGTTTGACGAGCCAAATGAGACGAGCAGTTGTATCAGTGACATCAAATATCGTAGAAGGTTTTGGTCGGCAGGGCTATAAAGAAAAGATACATTTTTATTACGTATCGCAAGGTTCCTTAATCGAATTGAAAAACCAAATAGAAATAGCAAAAGATGTCGGGTATCTATCGACGAAGGATTATGACCATGCCTTAGTATTAGCAAATCAGGCCCACAGATTGCTCCAGGGCCTGATTACTAGGTGTAAATCGTTTCTTAATACTTAATACCTAATACCTAATACTTGCTACTATTTTTACTTTTTCGCTTTCGTCATTATCTTGTCGACGATGCCGTACTTCTTTGATTCCTCGGCATCCATCCAGTAGTCACGATCCACGTCCTTTTCGATACGCTCCACTTTTTGTCCGGTTGCGACAGAGAGCATTTTGTTCAATTTGTCTTTTACTTTCAATATATTTTGAGCGGTGATGGCGATATCGGATGCCTGGCCGGAGATGCCGCCGAGTGGCTGGTGAATCATAACTTCGGCGTTTGGAAGAGCATAACGTTTGCCCTTTTGCCCGTGAGCTAGCAAGAGCGCGCCGCCCGAGGCCGCGATACCGATGCAGATGGTCGAAACGTCGGGCTTGATATGGTTCATGGCGTCTATCATGGCAAGAGTGCTGTGTACCGAGCCGCCTGGAGAATTGATATAAAGATAAATATCTTTTTTAGGATCTTCTGATTCAAGGAAGAGTAGCTGAGCGATGACGGTATTAGCCGTGCGGTCGTCTATTTCACCGGTCAAAAAGATTATCCGTTCGCGCAAGAGCCGCGAATAGATGTCGTAGGCACGTTCGCCAAACTGTGATTTTTCGATGACGGTTGGGATAAGCATATGAATGGGTGCTAGGCCGTAGGCACTAGGCGTTAGGTGGTAACGGAGACTATTAAACCATAAGGCTAAGCCTTTGACAAGCGACGTATTTATTGTTATCCTAATTTCAAAACACGCACCTCATGAAGAAAATGATTTTCTCGTTCACCCTCGTTTGCCTGGCTTTTGCCACCGTGCCCTTGGACGCAACAGCTGCACTTGTTGAAGAGCATGATGGGATATCTAGCCCCATTGATGTGCCAGCCGACATTCCTCAAACGGACGAACGCGTGCCCGTCTACGCCGAACGGCCGGATGATGTCATCTTGCCTGTTCCAGTGCGGACTGGTGTACTGATGCATCATGGTCGCACTATGCAGCCTGGTTCCGTGGTGGGTCGACAGACCCGCGTCCCATATCAGGTTGTGGCCCGTGTTAAGGGTAAGGGCGGCCGACGATGAGAACGAAAGAGCGCTTCCGAACGGAAGCGCTCTTCTATTTTATTTTTTATTTCTGGCCTTCCAAGAATTTCATGACGGCCTCGTTCTGGAGAACGGAAGCGATGTATGCTCTTGCATGATCGGGTGCTACATCGGGGTAGAGCTCTACAACTTTCTTGAGCTCAGCCTCTATTTCTTCTGTCGACGGTTCTATTTTTTCTTTTTTGGCTATCTCGAGAATTATGAGCTGCATAGCGGCACGTTTAGATGCGTCGCCACGAAGATCGTTTTTCATTATCTCGACAGTTTTTTGTGAAGCTTTTAGATAGTCGTCGAATGACATTCCCATTTGTTCGATATCAGCCTTCATTTTTTCTATAAGTTTTGCTGTTTCGGATTCGACAAGCACGTCCGGGATATCAATATTTGTAGCAGCGATCAACGCCTCCACGATTTCTGCTCGACGTTTGTCGGCGGCGCGACGTCGTTTATCAGCTTCCATATTGGCGCGAGCTTTGGTCTTGAAGTCTGCCAAGTCTTTGAAGTCGCCTAGCTTTGTGACAAATTCGTCAGTGAGTTCTGGAAGCGGCGCGTCGGCCGGAATATCGGCACCCTCGCCATCCGGGCGGGCAAGCTTGGCTTCTTCTTGCGCGCGCATTTTTTGGAGGCTTTTCATGGCGGCGTCGAATTCTTCGTCGGAAATTGTAACGTCAGATGCGTTCGCAACTCCACTCGCTATCTTTTTATAGTCCGGAAGTGCGACATCTGGCACAGTCGCGACAACAATAGTAAATCCAAGCGGGCTACCTTTCCCGATTTTCGTGATATTGATACGCGGGTAACCTATGGCGTCGATCTTGTTTTCTGCAAGTATTTTTCCATACTGTGCGGACAAGGCCATCTGTGCCATTTCTTCCATCAGCGCCATATCGGAGACGTTTTTTTCGACGACGTTCATCGGGATATGGCCCGGACGGAAACCGTCGAGCTTTAGATGTTCGCCCAAGTGCTTGAGCGCCTTTTCGCGGAACGTCTCGAGGACGTCCGCCGCGATTTCGCCTTTGATTTCGACCAGCCCCTTTTCGAGTTTTTTGATTTCTGACATGTGCGTCATATTAGCTATTTGAGATGGGATTGTCAAAAGGTGTTCCTTGACGGGCGATTAAGAAAGGTGTATTTTTTCTGAAAACCTAAGCACATGAAAGCCAAGAAACTTCCCACTGCTCCTATAACCTCTGCCGATAGCCTGTATTCGATGTTCAAAAATGATAAGGACCTTCCGGCGACAAAAGAGGAAGCACAGGTTGTTTTAGAAAGGGCACCTAAGGCTTGGAGAGGGAAAGAGCTCGTATTCCCAAGAGTGTATAGTCGCGGTGCGAATACTCCGGGTGGAAGTCAGATGGAGCCCTCCAAGATATTGATGGCTTGGTGGGATAAGTCTGATAAGCAATGGAAATTTAGTTCTCTGACAACAGAGTACCATAGAGGTGTGGCTCCCGACTTTGTTAACGTGAACTCTATCATACCTCAACGGGTACAATGAACCTTCAAAGCAAAAAGCCCCTCGCGGGGCTTTTTTGCTGGAAGATTTTTTATGTAACATTCGCTTGGACGGTCGTCCAGATAAATGTTACATGCGAATTCTTTTGATTCTCTAGCTTTAAATTACTTCTTCCCAAATTTTTCTTCGTAGAGCTTCACCGATTTCTCGACTGCTGCGAGCGCAACCGCTTTGTCCTTAATGCCGCCGATGGTGACAATGCCTTTTTCGCCTTTCTTCAATTCCTTGTACGTCTCAAAGAAGTGGACGAATTCTTTTAGGTTGTGCTTGTTGATGTCAGCCAAATCCTGCACATCATCCCAACGCTTGTCGTCGACAGGCACCGCGATGACTTTGTAATCGGATTCGCCGCCGTCGATCATTTCCATGACCGCAACCGGACGGACGCGGACGAGAATGCCGACGTTCAGCGGGAATGTCGTAAGGACGATTACGTCGAGCGCGTCACCATCATCCCAGAGCGTCTGCGGCACAAAGCCGTAGTCGAACGGATAGGGAGCCGATGAGTAGTTTGCGCGATCGAGTGCGATGAGGCCGGTCTCTTTGTCGATCTCGTACTTGTTCGGAGAATTTTTCGGGATCTCGATGATGACGTTCACTTCCGCGGGAATGTTGTTTCCGCGGGATACTTCGTGCCACAAATTCATAGTTTGAGTAAGTAGAAAGTAGTAAGTAGAAAGTATGACGGACTAGTCTTCTTTCTTTTCTTCAGGTTCGGTCACAACCTCTTCAGTCGAAGTTTCTTCAACAGGGGTTTCGACTGCTGCTTCGACGACCTCTTCGACAATGTCTTCTACAGGAACATCTTTAGTTTCTTCCACCGGTTCTTCGTCAGCGACAGCGCTATCGCCATTGCCCTTTATATCAATGCGGTAGCCAGTGAGCTTGGCGGCCAAGCGGACATTTTGTCCGCCTTTGCCGATGGCGAGCGAGAGCTGATCGTCAGCGACCTCTATAGATGCAGACATTTCTTCAGGCTTTATTTCAATGCCAAGTATTTTGGCAGGTGAAAGAGATGCCGCTACAAATTCTGAAGGCTCATTGCTCCATTCGATAATATCGATCTTTTCTCCCGATAGTTCGTTCATGACTGCGCTAACTCTAGAGCCGCGCTGGCCGACACAGGCACCAATCGGATCGACATTGCTTTCGTGTGAATAGACGGCGATCTTTGAGCGGCTACCAGCTTCGCGAGCGATGGATTTGATCTCGACTACGCCGGACGCGATTTCTGGAGATTCTACGGCAAAGAGAGATTCCAAGAAACGTGGGTGAGAGCGTGAGAGTTGCAAGACGACTCCGCGCGGCGTTTCTTCGACAGCCAATAAGCGCGCTTTGACTCGCTGGCCCTGCATAAAGCGCTCGCCGAAAATCTGTTCTTCGCGGGCGAGAATACCGGTCGCTCGGTGGAAGTCGACAAAAATGACTCCGCGTTCGACTTTCTGGACGTTGCCAGTGACGATATCGCCTTCACGTCCGCCGTATTCTTCCATGACTGCACCACGCTCGGCTTCGCGAATGCGTTGAATGATAACCTGCTTTGCGGTTTGTGCGGCAATACGGCCGAAATCATCTTTAAGTTCAAGAGGGAAGATTATTTCTTCGCCAAGTTCTGCACCTTTTTTGATCATTCGAGCATCAGCGATTAGCAAATGCTTTTCTGGGTTGTAGGCTGGCAATGGTTCCGGTTCGTTTGGGTCGCGGACAATAACCGGATCAAACCGGCTTGGTCGGCGCTCTTCGTCTGGCTCCGCCTCTTCGCCTTCGGCCAAAAAGCGCACCGTCGATTCGTCGACGACGATTTTAACCTGGTAGAATTCCATTCCGCCAGAATCTAGGTCTAAATTGACCCTTATAATTTGCCCTTTTTTACCGTAGTCTTTTTTGTAGGCTGCGGCGAGCGATTGCTCGATTGCGTCTATTATTTTTTCTCGCGGAATCTTCTTCTCCTCTTCAAGCTGCACAAGTGCGGCTTTCAATGCTTTCAAATCTAACATATTCGGTTGTTATTAAATTTTCTACTAAAAAGTCCTGGGTACCCAGGACAATGACAAGAAGATAATAATCTTTTTCTTCTATTTTGTCAAAGTTATCCACACGGAAATGAATCGATAGTAATAAGTGCGGAATGTTCGGTGGTATTATTAATTCAACAATTATTTAGCATAATCGCGATTATTTTTATGGATGCACAAGCGCACAAATCTAGCTGGTGGTGGTATGTCCTCTTGGGACTCATCGTGTTCATCGTCATCATTCTCATCATCGACAAGAAAAATCGCGGCCAAAGCGTGAGCGAACGCCAGAATATGATTATAGAAGACCTGCGCGCCCGATACGAAGGATCTATGCAAGCGACTCCAGAAGAACAGAACCGCATTTTGACAGAAGTTCGCTCCAGCAGTTCTTCAAATCCTGCGTCTTCTTATGACCAGGACATGATAATCCAAAGCATAAGAGAGAATCGCTAAGAGCGTTATGATAAAGGCATTTTTCGCACAACATAAGGCACTTGTAGTAAGCATAGCTTTCGCGTTGGCGCTTTTTGGCACAGCTCATTTTATCCAAAAGGCTGATGCTCAGGGCGTTGGCATCGGTATTGGCGGTGGTGCTGGCGGTGGGGGCGGTGCCGGAGGAGGTGTTGCACCGACCGCGCTCGTTCCTGGCGACGTTTATGGCTGGGCTTGGATGGGGCAGGATATCAAAAATGCTGGTGTTTCCGAAGGCGGCGGCGGGTGGCTTAACCTTAACTGTAAACAGAACAATTGCGGCGCCGCTGGTACCGGTGACGATTGGGGCACCAAGATTCGTCTTGTGCATGACGAAAATTACGGACTTTTCACTGGACACGGCTGGAGCAGCTATTATGGCTGGCTCTCTTTTGAATATGATGACGTCGAAACCTGCTGGCAGGGCAATCCTTTCGTCGTTCCACAGACGCCAGCTAAAGCGACGCTTGATAACCCAGGACCATGGGTGCCGGTTGTCGGCTGGGGCAAATTCGTAGCAGGTGACACAGAACCAAACGATGGTTGGGACGGTTGCGTCTCGTTTTCTGGCGTAAATCATGGCGTCGAGGTCAACAAGACGACCGGAGTTTTGCGTGGCTGGGCATGGGGAGGCCCAGTGACGGGCTGGGTCAGCTTCGCAAACCCTGAATGCCCTTTCTGTAATACTGGAGTCGTTCTCGAAGGCTCGACCTCGATCGCTTTTTGGGCTGACAATACTATGCCGACTAACGGCGCGACGACGCTTCGCTGGCAGGCGACCAACACTGCGCCGAATTATGTCGCTGAGTGTCTTTCATACGGCAACACAAGCAACTACACTCACTGGCGTTCAACTGGTCTTGGCGCAACTGACAATGTCGGCGCCATTAACACTGGAAATGGCAAATTGCCAAGTGGTTCGCACGCCATCAGTGGTGTAAATCAGACGACGACGTACTCACTCACGTGTCGTGACCGAAACGGCGTAACCTTGCCGACTCAGTACGTCACGATTTTCCGCAACGGACTCTGTACAGATCCTGCCGCGAACAACGTCGGCGGCCCACTTCCGTGTACTTATGATGCCGGTGTTTGTAACGACCCAACAGCAGACAACTTTGGTCAGCCGCTTCCTTGTACATATGACAACAACTCTGACCCAGCAACAATCTCGCTCGATATTGATCAAACAATCTTCTACGACAACGCCGCGAACTTTAACACCGCACTCGATTGGTATTCGCCGGACAACCTCGACTCTTGTGTCGGTAGCTTCATGGTGGGCGGCATCAGTACGAACTTGGCCGGATGGAGCGGCAACCGTGCAAGCCCAGATGTCTCGAACTATGTTGGCCACAACACGGCGTTTAGTACGCTCTTGTCCAACGCAACTGCGCCACAGACTTACACATTCAGGATCACCTGTCAGGACGATAACAACAATCCTGTCACTGACACCGCAACCGTCAACTTGCTCCCGTACGTGCCTTCGTTCGAGGCTCCAGTCGTCGAGCTTGAAATTATTACTCCGAACGTTCAGCCAGTAGGCTTGCAGAGGGAAGATGTAGCTCCATCTCCGTCAGATATCCCAGACAGCATCACTGTTCGTTGGAATGCACTCAACGTGAATAGTTGTGTTGCAACATCGAGTATCTACGAAATCACCGGCAATAACATCGTATCTACGAACACTTCATGGAACGGCGCAAAATCCGACGAAGGTGCGTACACCGATATGCTCGATATAACCAACGACGCCGTGCGCATGCCGACGAAGTTCTTCATCACTTGTACCGCCGATGACCCTGGCTTTACGGCCGGCAACTTCGGACCGACCCAGATTCGCCGTGAAGTCTGTATGGGACTTTTGGGCGCGTCGTTCCCAGCGTGTTCGGTCACTGGTACAGGCAACGTGCCGAGTTATCAGGAAATATAATGCCTCGTTTTCCACATATGTATGGATAAAAGTGAAAACGGAATAAGTAAGTGAGATATTATTAAAGGAGTTTATTAAACATTATGAGCAACATTATGAGAAACGCTTTCCACAACGCATTATCAAAAGTATTCACAGTACTCTTTATTTTTCTGTTCGCCACGAGTCCGGTACTCGCCCAGACCAACTGGACGCCGCCGACCGGTCCCGCGACAGGGAATAACGTTCCACCGCCACTTAACGTAGGCGGAGGTGACAACACGGGCGTAGCTGGCGATCAATCCTACGCTCAGCACAAAGAGGGAGACCTCTATTTGGAAAGCGATCTCATATTGGACGGAACAACCGACCCAAACAGCGTTTTCAGCAGCTGGATTACGTCGTTCTTTGGCAAAGATGTTCTTATCGGTAGTCCTCTCGCTGGTGGAGGTAACCAGGGACCATTTCCACTGCTTTTCTTGAACGGAACGTTCCGTTATGCGCCGAAAGCGGTTGGTACAGGATCTATAGCTCCGCTTACACCCGAAGAACTTGCTGACGGCGGCTACGAAAACGTCCTAATCGGTGACGCCCAAGGCAATGTCCGCTGGACTGACGCTGCCAATGTCGGCGGCGCTGGTGGGGGAGGAATAACTGTAGAAGTTGACCCACGTCTGCCATTTGGAACAGTGGCCAACCAAGTACTTGTATGGAACGGAGCAGCTTGGGTGCCAGGAACTATGTCTGGCGGCGCTACACTTCCAGACGGAACAAACCAAAACGATATTTTGGTCTGGGACACTAACACACAGACATGGATCGTTGCGCCGTACCCAAGTGGCGGCGGAATGCTCCCGGCTGGAACGCAGGGTCAGACTATGTGGTACAACGGCACAGGATGGCAGGCGACTAATAGGATAAGTTACACCCAGGATTTGTTCCCGCCAAACTCTCACTTGCTACACATTGGAGATTTAAACACTGCGGGCGATGTCGTTGTTGAAGACGCCAATGTTTCTGTCCGCGGTAACAACGTTGGTATCAACACCGGTACTAACTATCAGGAGGCTTTGACGACGATTGATGGTTCTGGACTCGTTGTCGATACGGACAACACGGCTATCAATTCCGCCAACACAATCATCGGCAACAGCGCTCTTAATCCGCTCTCGGGACGCTTCTTGTACTCGACGGATGACATGGGCAAGGTGTCGTGGAATAAAACACTAAAATATGAAAGGGTGCCGTTCTTTGGCAATACATATTTTGACAGTGTTCAGATAATGAATGATCCTGATGATACTAACGATCCAAATTATCTCGGGGTAGCGTTTAGTAACGAAGGTCCTACGTCGCTCCACGGAAATACTTGGATCGACGGAGAAACAAAAATCTTTAACAATCTTTACGTAACAGATGCGGGCGATCTTTATTTGGAAGGTCTAGAATATCCAGCTGATCCTTCTATACTTGAACACTTGTGTGTAGATCCTGATACCGGCAAAGTATCTTTCTGCGAACCATCGGATCCAGCATTGTTGTCAAAGGAGAGCATGTTTACATGTACTCCAGATGGTTGTGACTTGCCAGGGGTAAGTCTGCCTTACACTTTCCAGTTTGATGATGTAGTAGACATAACTTATTGCGGCGCCGGGGGCGGAGGTGGAGGCGGCGGACGAGGTGCTGATTTGCATACAGACCAAATACCTGGATATAGCGACGCCCCTATAAATGGTGGAACAGGTTCTGGTGGAGGCGGAGGCGGAGGCGGAGGCGCCGGTCAGTGTCATACGTTTGAAAATGTCGCAGTTACGGCAGGTACTACTTTGTCTGCTGTGATTGGTAGTGGTGGTGAGGGAGGCGCAGACAGCTTCTTTAAGCGAAGATATGAAACAAATAGCAACTTGCCACCTGGTATGCCTAATAATGACTCGACATACTTCTTGGAGCCAGCTGCTACGTTCGGAGAAGAGTTTGCTGATGAAGGAGGTTTTGGTGGTGACACAGAGATAACTCTATCTTCTGGTGGTCAATACCCTCAAGCCACAGGCGGTGCACCGGGATTTGCTGGTACTAATGGATCCGCTGGAGCAGTTAATCAGCCAGGGGAAGGTGGCGATGGAGGTAATCTGCTTTTGCCATCTACTTGGCATGCTGGTTCAAGTGGTGTTACAGGAACAAATCCTCTTGGCGGTAATGGTGGCGACGGAGAGTCTCCTGCTGCGGGTACTGCTTCATCAGTAACAGGTAGCGCTGGTGGCGCAGGTGGTAACAGTGATACCGCTTCGGGCATAGCGCGTTCTGGTGCTGACGGAAAACTTTCTTATGGAGGAGGAGGAGGTTCTGGCGGTTACGGTGACTATCAAGAGCAATATGGTTGCGGTGCTGGTGCCTGGATAAGTGTCAACGACAGTATTTATGAGGTTTTGACTCAGGGAATAGCCCAACAACTTCTTCAGATTCTCGGTAATGGATTCTTCAATATTCAAGGTGAGCCTGACGAAGATCTTTACGACTCAGTTTGCCGAATCTTGAGAGGCGGTAACGGTGGTGCTGGCGGAGACGGTTATGTAAGGGTTGAAAAGGTTAACATGCTTCAAGAGGTCCCAACAGAACTTGTATACGCTACGCCTGGAACTTATACATTTGATTGGACATATGTACCGTCTGACGTCACAACGGTAACGATTAAGGTTTGGGGTGGTGGCGGTGGCGGCGGACGAGCACACTATAACAATAGTCCAGGCAACGCTTTTGCGGGTGGTGGAGGTGCAGGCGGTTACGTTGAGCACACACTCGCAAATCCAGGTACTGGCTCAGCTACTATCGTAGTCGGAGCGGGTGGTAATGCCGGAGCCCAGAATGCTGCAAATGCTGGTGGTAATGGAGGACAGTCTAAATTTGGAAGCTCATTAGTTGCTAACGGTGGCTTGGGCGGCGCCGGTGACTTGCCGGGCGGCTCGACGGGTACGGGTGGTGCTGGCGGTACTGCAAGTGGTGGCAGCGTCTCGAACGAGAACGGACCTGCTGGTTCGGCCGGATCAAACGGCGCTGGCGGCGCCGGTGGTAATCAGGCGACAGCTCCTATGAATGTTGCTGACGGTGGTACGGGCGGTATGTACCAACAGCTAGGAGCCGACACTATACCAACGGCCGGTAAGTCTGGTCGTGTCGAGATCACCTGGTAATACTCTCGAAATCTAACATCAAAGGCCCGCTTCGGCGGGTCTTTGGTATAATAAGCTCTATGAAACAAACACGCACATACTTACTCGTTGCTAATTGGAAAGCCAATCCTCACACTGTTCGTGAAGCTAAGCAGATTTTTACTGCAGCCGCGCGCGCGGCGTCCCGCGCGCGCGGCGTCGAACTTGTCGTTGCGCCGTCATATGCGCATCTTTCAGTTCTCCGTGCTGCATCGCGCACCGCTGTACTCGCGGCTCAAGATATTTCTCTCGTAGCTGATGGCCCTCACACGGGAATAGTTGGCTTTGAACAGTTACTTGATTTGAAGACGCGTTACGTCATTATCGGCCATTCAGAGCGTCGCGCCGCTGGCGAGACAAATGAATTGGTTGGTGAAAAATGCGCGCTTGCTGTTTCTCTTGGCATTCGTCCTATTATTTGTATCGGTGAACACACGCGTGAAGCTGGAAGTACAGAATATTTGACCACCATCAAGAGCCAGTTGGTTGCGGCATTCCACGGGGTGTCAAAATCAAAAGTCCGCGATATCGTCGTTGCGTATGAGCCTGTGTGGGCTATTGGCCGCGATGCGGTGCGCGATGCTCGACCCGAGGAAATAAAAGAAGTCGCTATATTTGTACGCCGTGTAATTGGTGATTTGTACGAGACTAAAAGCGTCCCTCCTATAACAATAATCTATGGCGGCTCTGTCGATGCAAAAAATGCCGCATATATTTTGGAAGAGTCCGGCGTCGACGGGTTCTTGGTTGGCCGCGCGAGTCTCGAACCAAAAACATTTTCTGCCATAATCGCTGCTTCTCATGAAATCGCTCGCCGAAGTTAAAAATCTGAAAGGTCGCACGGCGCTAGTGCGTGTCGACTGGAATGTACCAGTTGGCAAAGACGGCAATATTGGTCCAGACGAAGCCTTTCGTATTCGTGCCAGTCTGGAAACTATCTCTTATTTGCGCGAAAACGGTGCCAAAACTATTCTCGTGAGCCATATAGGTAGGGCACAGGATTCTATGCGGAGCGTTGCGGATTACGCTGCGACACTGGTTCCTCTTACATTCGTTCCGACAATTGAAATAACAGACGTGGCCGGTATTGTTGCGGGCATGTCAGGCGGAGATGTGATTCTTTTAGAAAATTTGCGGCGCAATCCTGGTGAAGAATCAAATGACATAAAATTTGCGAGAAGCTTGGCAAGTCTCGCCGACCTTTATGTCAATGAAGCTTTTTCAGTCTCGCACCGTCAACATGCTTCCATAGTCGGGCTACCACTTTATTTGCAGTCATATGCCGGTATGCGTTTTGTAAAAGAATGTACTGAACTAAACAAAGTTTTGCAAAAACCCGAGCATCCGTTTGTCATGATAATAGGCGGAGCCAAATTTGAAACAAAGATGCCTTTGATAAATAAATTTGCTCCACAGGTCGACGAGCTTTTGATTGCCGGCGCGTTGGCTAATAATTTCTTTAAAGCTGTTGGGATGCCTGTTGGAAAGTCACTCCTTGATCCAAATACTGACGTGAAGCCGTTGTTTAACAAACATAACATCAAAGTTCCTTTTGACGTTATGACAGAAAACGGCCCGCGCGATCTTTCTTCGGTTGGTGCCGACGAGTCGATCGTTGATATAGGCGAGGGGACTCTTGCTGAATGGAAACATATTGTCAGTTCCGCAAAAACAGTAGTTTGGAACGGGCCACTTGGTGTATATGAAAATGGTTTTGATGCCTCGAGCATTGAACTTTTGAAAGCTATAGCTGATTCAGGTGCATTCTCTGTCATAGGTGGCGGGGACACGACGGCGCTAGTACATAAGGCTGGGTTGATAGATAAGCTATCGTTTGTTTCAACCGGTGGGGGAGCCATGCTCGAGTTTTTGGAAAAGGGTACATTGCCAGGCATTATGGCCCTTTCCGGAGACGAAACATTTTCCACAAACGCTTCAGCGGATTCAGGGATATAATGAGAGAGTTATTAGTATCCAATTTTTATGAAAACAGATAAGAAGACAAAATATCTCATAGCGGCGCTCATCGGGCTTTTGTTTGTCGTAACGATTGTCCACTCGATGGCGATTCTCGAGATGTCAAAGAGGCCACAAGGCGATGCTCAGGTCTTGCGGGCGCTCGACTCAAAATCGGCTTCAAGACTACCATGTCTTTCGGTAACTCCAGATATGGAAGAATATCGTGTTGTCACGACCAATCAGCAGCCGCTTCCGAATAACCCTACACGATCGTTCATCATGGGCTTTCAGGTAAAAAATAACTGCACGAGTGATATCAAGATCGCCAACTCAGACCATGTGATCGGTGCCAAGGCATCTGTCATTGAGAGGGATAATTTTGGTTCACCGGTTGTCGTTGACCCCTTGAGCAACACAATTGGTCTTGAGGTAGGCTTCAAGGGAGTCTTTTGTCCAGATTGTGATGGCGGTATGGGTACATATTATTATGCTGCTGAAAATGGCGGATATAATAATATGGGTACTCCTTCTGTCCGCGCGTATACTATTCCGGCAGGCGAGACGAAGTTTGTCTCGATACAGACTGATATCAAGATGCCTCCGCTTGCGAATGAATATGTCCGCGTTACTCCGTCTACATTCTCGTGGTTTTTCGCCTCTGCCTTGTCTGACAATTACGTTTCTGCAGGTGAGATGCGTACCTATGCATTTGCTCAGGCTGACTCCTCTGCGTGGGCTATGCCGTACACGAGAGCATATTTCTACTAAGGGTTGGATGAAAAGGAAAAGCGCGGGTCCCGGAGGGACCCGCGCTTTCTGTTTCTCCTTACTACTACTCACGCACAATGATGCGCTTCGTGTTGTGCCCATGATCATCGCGTACGATCAAGCAGTATGAGCCAGCTGCAAGCGCACTTGTGTCGAATGTGTGCCGCTTGTTCGCTGCTGCTACCGAAGTTACCAATGCTCCGCCAATGTCGTAAAGCGTTGCCGTCGTTACGTCGTTGCTTGTGACTGTGACGTAGTCATGGCATGGATTGGGCCAGATCTCGAGTTGTATCGACTGCATGTTGGCGACGAAAGTCGCTGGCAGTACGGTGGTACACTCGGGAACGGTCGGGTCCGGCAGGCCCGTTAGAAACATTGTTCTGATGTCGGACTTGAAGAGGGTGTCGCCATCCACGTAACGTCGAAGCTGCAGATTGAGATAGTAGTCAGTGGGATTCTGCGGCGTGTAGACGAACGAAACCGTGTCGATACCATCGACGGTAAGTGTCCGAAGGTTTGTACAGACGGTTCCGTTGCCGCCGAGTGTTGTCGTGCAGGCGAGTAAGTCCCACGTGTAGCCATCGAGGTGCGCCTCGTATGTTACTCGGTTTGTATATGGGCCTATCGGGATGATGGGCATTGTGACACTGTCACAGGTAGATGGGATGAGCGCGATGCTCGGGCCTTGGCCCTGGGCTGCCATTGTAAGCAGGATAGTAAGAAGGATGTGAAAGGTCTTCATGGTTGGTCGCTTTTTCTAAACCCTACCATGAAACTAAGATTTAGTCAAATTGGGCTACGCAAAATGTGTTTTTTGCTCCGCTGGAAGGGGGAGATTAGAGATTAGCCTTTATTTTTTCAGCGTATTCTGACATTTCTTCGGGGCTAGTGTATGATTTGCGACCTTCGGCGTGACTGCCGTGCATGCGCGGTATGAGATGTATATGAAAATGGGGAACCTCGTCACCGACGACACCTACTTGGACGAAGTCACAGGAAAGACCTGATTTTATTGCTAGCATAATTTTCTTGGCGGTCACGAAAATGTCGGCTACAAGCTCATCCGACGCTTCGTGCATCCAGACAATTGGCTCTTTGGGAATAAGGAGCGTGTGGCCGTGGTAAACCGGCGCAATGTCGAGGAAAGCTAGAAATCTCTCGTCCTCATACACTTTGGTTGCCGGTATTTCTCCATCGATTATCTTCTCGAATATCGTTTTCATAAGCCAATAATACCACATGCTATAATCGGCCAATGTCTTCCAAGGAAATTCCAGCCGCTATCGAACAGGAGCTTTTGGCGTATTCGCCGCTCACGCGAAGGCTTTTGGTTAATCGTGGAATTGAAAGCTCCGCAGCCGCCGAAGCGTTCTTGAATCCTTCGTACGACGAACATGTCTTTGACCCGTTTCTTATGAAGAATATGGAGGCGCTCGTCGACCGGGTCTATGCGGCGGTCAAGGCGGGGGAGAAGATTTGCATCTACGCCGACTATGATTGCGATGGTATTCCTGGCGCTGTCATTTGGCACGACTTGTTTAAAAAGATTGGTTTTGAAAATTTCCAAGTATATATTCCAGATAGACACAAAGAAGGTTACGGCTTGAACACCTCGGCGCTCGATGAGATTGCAGCGGGAGGCGCAAAACTCGTCATTACTATAGATCTTGGTATTACCGCTGTCGACGATGTCGAGTACGGTAAAAGTCTAGGACTAGAAATAATAGTGACTGACCACCATTTACCGCAGGAAAAAATTCCAGACACTTTGGTCGTCAACCCGAAACAGTTGGGCGACGAATATCCTGACAATATGCTATGTGGCGCAGGTGTTGCGTTCAAGTGTGTACAGGGTTTTTTGAAAAAGTACGGATTGGAGTTTGCGGTTCCCGGGGGTTTTGAGAAATGGCTGCTTGATATGGCAGGGCTTGCAACATTGGCTGATCTAGTGCCGCTCGTCAACGAAAACAGGGCACTCGCGCATTATGGCATGAAAGTCTTGCGCAAGACGCGACGGCCTGGACTTCTAGCTCTTCTTCGCAAGGCCGGGATCGACAGTCGCGTTCTCCAAGAAGATGACATAACATTTTCTATCTGTCCAAAGCTAAATGCCGCGAGCCGCATGGATACGCCGATGCGTGCGTTCGAGCTTCTCTCGGCTAGTGATGCAACCGCTGGTGCACATGCGGATCATCTCATTAGTCTCAATGACGAACGCAAACTCTTGGTCGCAAGTATCATGAAGAGCGTCAAAAAAACGTTGTCACACGAGGAACGTGTAGGGAAGCCGGTCATTGTCATCGGCGATCCGTCGTGGCGAGCAGGAATCCTAGGTCTTGTCGCTGGCAAGGTCGTTGAGGAATTTAAAAAGCCGGCATTTGTTTGGGGCAAAGAAGGTTCGGAACATATCAAAGGTTCGTGCCGTTCTGATGGAACAGTAAATCTAGTCGAACTTATGCAGCTTTTACCAAGCGGAGCCGTGACTGAATTTGGAGGTCATGCCGGCGCGGGCGGTTTTTCGGCAGCCGGCGAAGAGATTCATTTTCTCGAAGAACGTCTCGTAGAGGCATTCGAAAAAGTCATAAAGACGGAGAGTGCGGGCGCAGAAAGAATTTACGAAACCATCTTGTCGCTCGATGATGTAAATAGTAGGACATTTAATGAAATTGACAGGCTTGCTCCGTTTGGTGCCGGCAATCCTAAACCTGTTTTTCTCTTTCAAAATATTACCGTTGCCGATGCGCGCAGGTTTGGCAAAGCTAAAGATCATTTAGAAATTCGCTTCGTCGACTCGCGCGGACGTAGCGTCAAGGCTATTCAGTTTTTTAAAACTCCGGACGACTATGCCGCGCTCGCGGCCGGTAGGCCGATAGACCTTTATGCGTTTATTGAGAAGTCAGTGTTTGGCCGCCGGGAAGAGATACGCTTGAGGATAGTTGATATTGCTCCGGTGGTATAATTTACGAAAATCAAAAAATGAGAGCGGTTCTTTTTATTGCGGTGTGTTGTTTGGCGATCACGTCGGAGGCCCAGACAATATTTGGCTATAATCCGACAGATGATACGCTTTTGGTTTCTTTTCCGACAGAGATCGAAGGCCAGGCTTTCGGAGTTTCCAAGGGAGAGCCAGTAAGGATCTGGTGCTCGCGAGCCGGTTGGGACGTCATCGTGTTTCTCCCAGAAGAACATCGTACTATGGCGTTCCATTACGATTTCAGCAATAACGCAACCCTGCTTTCCGAGGCCGAAAAGATGGCAGTCTTGGCCAAGTTCCTTTGGCACGAGAAAAGCCCCTGACGGGGCTTTTCATTATTTTGCGATGAAGTCGAAGATTTTCTTGAAGGCTTCCGGGTGGTTCTTGGCAATGTCAGCCAATATTTTGCGATCAAGCGCTACACCTTTTTTCTTGAGAGCTTCCATAAAGCGCGAGTACGTCATGCCGAGCGGTCGGACAGCTGCATTTATGCGGGCTTGCCAGAGCGCGCGGTAGTCGGCTTTCTTGTCACGGCGGTGTGCGAATGCGTGGCTACCTGCTTTGCGCAGTGCAACCTTTGCCTCACGCTCTTTGGTCGAGCGGCCAAAACGATAGCCTTTGGCAGCCTTTAAGACGCTCTTCCTTCGCTTATTTGATATTGTTCCTCGTTTTACTCGGGCCATAAATTAGTGATTAGCTTCTAGTGATTAGCTTTTAGCTTCCGACGGAGCTTTCGCCTTTTTTACGCGGATGTTCGCGTGAGGGAACATGCGAGCGCGGTCTTTGTTAGACATGCGGAAATTGATCGGAGTCTTACCCTGAAGCTGCTTAGTGCGCTTTTGTTTTGCATTGAAATGGTTAAAACCCGGCTTGCGAGCTTTGAGCTTGCCGTTCTTGGTTATCTTGATGCGCTTGGTGAATGATTTGTTCGTTTTCATCCCGTTAGAAATATCTTATTAAGCTTATTTTGTGTCTCCATGTCTCCCGATTTCTAACGGGATTCATGATACTTGTTTCTTACCGGCTTCTTTTTCGAGCGTGACCGATACTCCGCGTGGGCTTGGTTTCAAGGCTTCGGCGATTTTGAAAGGTGTCGTGACGAGCGCGAGTACGCGGTCGAGGCGTTCTTTCTTGAACTCGTTATCCGAGTATTTCGATCGGCCGACCAAATATAGCTCGACCTTTACACGGTGTCCTTCGGCCAACCATTCTGAGGCTTTTCTCGCCTTGAGTGATAGGTCGTTGTCGCCGGTGGCGATCTTTATCTGGATTGACTTGGTTTCCGTCTTGTGAGCGTTGGCCTTGTTGGCGCGCTCTTTTTTATTTTGCTCGTACTGGAATTTACCATAATCCATTATTTTTGCAATAGGCGGGACAGATTTATCAGAAATCTCGATTAGATCTAGTCCGCGTTCTGCTGCAAGCGCGAGCGCTTCTTTGATAGATACGACACTGCTGCTTTCGCCGTCGATCAGACGCACTTCGGCCGAACGTATTTCATTGTTGATCCTGTTTCTCAACGGAATGGCTTTCAAAATAAAGATAAATGGGTGAGAGGATTGTAACGTGTATATGCCGGGAAGTCAACGATGACTTGCATGGTGCGGTTCGGTTTTCGTATAATATTTTCGAACCCCTTCACACAATTGGCAAGAGAGTGCAGTTCTAAATCAGAGAGCTGAACAAAAAGACGAGGGGCGCCCCGTGAGGTAGTCCTTGAAGAAGTCTTTCTGGCGGTTGCTCTGCGCACGATGCAGGCCTCTGCGTCACACGGTGAGGGCGGGAGCGGCTTCAGCCGCTCCCGCCCGAACTGACTCTCGCTTGTCGTTGCACCTTCCCGGACTCCCGCACAGCGGGAGTCTTTTGTTTTCTCCCGGAGAAAACAAAAGAAAACAGCCGCGATGGCGCGGCTGTTTCCGGGAAGGTGCTTACAACTTCAAGTTCGACACGATTCGGTACTTGCATTTCATGTTCGGCTCAAGCCAGACAATATTCTTGTTGACTTCGTCCAATGAAAAATCGAGCCTGACAATCCGTTCACCGCTTATGGACGATTTCTTATTGAGCTTTTCCGCGTCGGCCTTGATGAGCGGCAGATAGTGTTTACCGAGAACCCTCGCTATCTGAAGATCCATGTTAGGACCTTCGAATATCGCCTTGGCATTGGCATAGGTTTGCTTTGCCGCACAGTGATACTCTACGGTAACTTCGCACAGTGTCGTCTCGTCGAGAGAGAACGGTTCCGGGCTGTAAACCCCTTTCCACGAGAATACTTGCGCCGGTATCGGGTCAGTGGCTTTGACCAAGGGATTCCACTCGGGGTAGTGAAGCGATCCGTCAGAAGCGTTCCAGAAGAATTGGTCATTTTTCTTCAGGAGGAAATAGTTGGAGGTAAAGAGAAGTAGGGTTATGACGATACACGGCAATAGGCTCTTTGAAAATGTCCTGTAGCGGGCCCCCCAGTCAGGATCCTTGATGCCGTATTCTGGCCCGGTCCCTCCCCAGTCGGCCCTGCTGTTTTTCCTGAACATAACCATCAGCAGAAGGATGATGATTCCCGCTGGAATAAGGAACAGGGCCACGGTAAAGGCGGCAGTAACAGTGCCGAGCAGGTAGTAGACAAACAGGGCGAGGGCGCCAAGGCCAAGGATATAATCCCAGGTTCTCTGGCGTCGTTCGTCGGCAGTCATCTTCATCTCAGCGAAGAGGTTCGCAGGTCTAGCGATAGTTGTCATGTAATGTGCGTTTTGTTTGCTCTATTTCTACTTCGGAGAGAGTATATTGTCAAACCGGCTTGACGGATGGGAGCTTCTCCTATAGTATGTCGATATCGCTTAGCGCTGACTCTTCCAAAGCTTCCCGCCATACGGTGGGCCGGTTTTTCAGAGACTACGCCCGAGCCTTTTATTATCATAGTTAGTATGTTGACGGTCTTAATCCCTGAAGCGTGTTCTCGCGTCCGGAGGTTAGGTTCGCCAACCAATGTAATTACATATGGCAGCAGAAGCATTTGATCGAAGCAAGCCGCACGTTAACATCGGCACCATCGGCCACGTTGACCACGGCAAGACGACGCTCACCGCGTCGATCCTTCACGTATTGGATATGAACAAGGGCGCTGGCTACGGAGCCCGCGTTGAAGCTATTGATAGCATCGACAAGGCCCCAGAAGAGAAGGCGCGTGGTATTACCATCTCGCTCCACCACTCTGAATACTGGACGCCGAACAGGCACTATGCCCACATCGACGCTCCGGGTCACGCTGACTACATTAAGAACATGATCACGGGTGCCGCCCAGATGGACGCCGCGATCTTGGTTGTTGCAACGACTGACGGCGCCATGCCTCAGACGCGCGAACACGTCTTGCTCGCGAAGCAGGTTGGTGTTCCAAAGATGATCGTGTTCCTCAACAAGGTAGACATGGTTGATGACAAGGACATGGTTGATCTAGTCGAAGAAGAAATCCGCGAACTTCTCACAAAGAACGGTTTCGATGGCGCCAATACTCCTGTCATCAAGGGATCTGGTCTCAAGGCACTCGAAGCAAAAGACGCATCTGACGAATGGGCTCAGAAAGTTCTCGAGCTCATCAACACGGTCGACACCTACATCCCAAATCCAGTTCGTGATCTCGACAAGCCATTCCTCATGCCTATCGAAGACATCTTCTCGATCGAGGGTCGTGGTACTGTCGTCACTGGTAAGATTGAACGCGGTATCATCAAGGTTGGTGAAGACGTTGAAATTGTCGGTATCAAGCCGACCGTCAAGACGACTGTTACTGGCGTTGAAATGTTTAACAAGCAGCTCCAAGAAGGTCAGGCAGGCGACAACGCGGGTATCCTTCTTCGCGGTGCGAAAAAGGAAGACGTTCATCGCGGTCAGGTGCTCGCGAAGCCAGGCTCTGTTACACCTCACACTGACTTCGAATGCGAAGTTTACATCTTGAAGAAAGAAGAAGGTGGTCGTCACACTCCATTCTTCAAGGGCTACAAACCACAGTTCTATGTCCGCACGACTGACGTTACAGGTGAAGTCTTCATTCCAGAAGGCACTGAAATGGTCATGCCTGGTGACACTGTTAAGCTTACGGTTTCTCTAGTGGCTCCAGTTGCCATGGAAGACCAGATGCGCTTCGCTATCCGCGAAGGCGGCAAGACGGTCGGCGCCGGTGTCGTAACGAAGATCATCAAGTAATCCGACGCCTCTACAGCACATTCTTATGGCGACGAAAAAAGCACAATCAAAAGCAAAGTCGGCCAAAACAGGCGAAGCAGTACTTCGTATCCGCGTCCGAGCCTACGAGAACAAAATTCTCGATAACTCGGTCAAGCAGATTATTGATACTGCTACTCGCCATGACGCAGGTATCCTCGGACCTGTGCCATTGCCGACCGAGATAAAAAAGTACACGGTCAACAGCTCACCGTTCGTCTACAAGGACGCGCGAGAACAATTCGAGATTCGAACGCACAAGCGTCTTATCGATATCTTGAACCCGTCCGCGAAGACGATCGAAGCGCTCACGAACCTAAGCTTGCCGTCCGGCGTCGAAATCGACGTCAAGATGGCATAATCTCGATTACCGAATAGCTACAATGCCCGCAACGGCTCGCCCGGCGAGCTTGGGTAACTTAACTATATGAAATTTATACTGGGTAAAAAAATACAGATGACGCAGTTCTTCGACACCGATGGTCGCGTCTTTCCTGCAACCCTTGTCGAGGCGGGACCTATCAAGGTTGTCCAAGTAAAAACGGCAGCCAAGGATGGTTACGATGCTCTACAGTTTGGTTACGGAGAACAGAAGGCTAAGCGTCTTTCCAAGGCCGCTATAGGTCACGCGAAAGATCTCGGCAACTTCCGCCATCTCAAAGAGTATCGATTGTCGAAGGCGGGTGAAATGAACGTAGGTGACAGTATCGATGCCTCGGCTTTTGCCGCAGGTGATACGGTGGTTGTCACAGGTGTTTCCAAGGGTAAAGGTTTTCAGGGTGTGGTCAAGCGCCACGGCTTCGGCGGCGGACGACGTTCGCACGGTCAGAAGCACTCTGAACGCGAAGCCGGAACTATTTCCGGAGGCGGTGGGCGAGCCGGTGGGCGAGTCGCCAAAGGCATGCGCATGGCCGGCCGCATGGGTGGAGACATTATAACCGTCAAGAATTTGAAGGTTCTTGCGGTTGAAGACGGCACGATCCTCATCAAGGGGGCTATCCCAGGTCGACGAGGAACGTTGGTAACTATTACCGGATAATAAACGCATATGATAGAAGCAAAAATCTACAACAAAGAAGGTAAGCAGTCTGGAACTATAGAACTTCCTGAGGCAGTCTTTGGTCGTGCGTGGAATCCGGACCTGGTTCACCAAGTGTTCACTTCCATGAACGCCAATCGCCGCGCTAACACGGCTTCGACGAAAGATCGTTCAGAAGTTTCTGGTACAGGTAAAAAGCCTTGGAAGCAAAAAGGAACTGGCCGCGCTCGTCACGGATCTCGTCGTTCCCCGATTTGGGTTGGCGGAGGCGTCGCGCACGGTCCAACACCTGACAGGAACTACAGCAAGAAGATAAACAAAAAGATGAGCCGCGCAGCACTCTTTACCGCATTGTCTAAAAAGTTGCGAGACGGCCAAGTTCTATTTGTTGACAGCCTAACTCCGAAAGAGACCAAGACGAAACTTGCCGCCGCTTCGCTCAATGCGCTAGCTGGTGTTGCAGGATTTGATCGCTTGGCTGGTTCGAAGAAAAAGGTTGCGCATATTGTCACTGCCGAGCGCGACGAAGCTGTTTTGAAGAGCTTCAACAATATACCGCATGTCGAAGTTGCCGATATACGCGAACTAAACGTCTTGGACGTTATGAATCGCCGCTATATCGTCATCGTTAGTCCAAAAGAGTCTGTCGACCTCTTGAACGCCAAGCTTAACGCATAATCTATGGGAATCTTCAGCAACAAAAAGAAAGCGACCCCGGCTAAAGCCGAAGCCAAGAAAGAAAAGACGGCTAAGAGCGAGGTAAAAGTCACGACTTTTTCGGCTAACAACGTTTTGATTGCTCCGCGCATCACCGAAAAGGCAGCACGCGTATCTGATGATCGCGTCTATACTTTCGATGTGGCACCGCGTGCGACCAAGACTGACATAATAAAGGCTATCAAGGCTGTATATAATGTCACGCCGATCAAGGTCAACGTCTCGTCGATCCCAACTAAGCGCGTTTACCGCCAGAAGCATATTGGCGTCAAGCGCGGTGGTCGCAAGGCATATGTCTTCTTGAAAAAAGGCGACAAGATAGAATTTATTTAATTAATCGGGATCTGAGAACCATCACTGTCAACTCACTATAGATCCATATAACCATGAAGAAATATAAACCAACATCAGCAGGTCGCCGCGGCATGACAGTTGTCTCGTATCGAGGCACTCTTACCGCCAAGCGCCCGCACAAGAAATTGACTCGTGGCGGCAAGCGTCACGTCGGACGCAACAACCAGGGTCGCATCACCGTTCCTCACAAGGGAGGCGGACACAAGCGTCTTTATCGCGACGTTGACTTCTTGTACAACAAGCGTGAAATTCCTGCGAAATTTGCGACCGTCGAATACGATCCAAACAGGAACGCCTTCATCTCGCTCGTTATCTATGCCGATGGCGAAAAGCGTTATGTCGTGACTCCAAAAGGTGTGAAAGTCGGTGACAAATTTATCGTCTCGGCTACAGCAGACATTGCGCCAGGTAATCGTTTGCCGCTCGTAAACATTCCTGTCGGTACGTTTGTCTACAATGTCGAGATCAAGAAAGACGGCGGTGCCAAGTTGGCACGTTCTGCAGGAAGCTTCTTGCAGGTCGTCGCTCACGATGACGGCAAGACTTCGCTCAAGATGCCTTCGACAGAAGTCCGCAAGGTTCCTTCGACTGCATGGGCATGTGTTGGTGAAGTCTCGAACAGCGAATGGAAGCTTACGAACTTTGGTAAGGCTGGACGCAGCCGCTGGAAGGGTATTCGTCCGACTGTTCGTGGTTCTGCCATGAGCCCAGTTGACCACCCACACGGAGGAGGTGAAGGTCGTCAGGGTATCGGCTTGCGCCGCGGTCCAAAGACTCGTCACGGCAAGCTCGCATACGGTGTCAAAACCCGCCGACCAAAGAAATATTCGAACACGATGGTTGTCACTCGACGCAAGACCAAGCGCAACCAACAGAAAGCCATCTAATCAAAAACAAGAAAGCCGCCCGTTGGGCGGCTTTCGCGTTGATCGGTTATCGATCGAGGTTAATGAACTCGTGCATGGCGAGACGGATCATGTCGATCTGTGCGGTATCAGCTAGCGAATTGAACAGTACGAAGTCTCCGGGCAGAAGCATGTAAGAAAAATCCCTCACAGTAGAGTCGGGCGTCGATACATGCACTGTAATACGCCTCGGTTCCTCGTATTTTAGGCTCTGGAGGTGCGCGCCTCGTAGTACGTTCAGGCTGTGGGAGAAGCCATGTTGATCTGTGTAGCTTATCCAGCAAGTGAAAAAGTCTCGTCCATCCATAACAGTCCCGCCACTCATGACTCTGTAAGCGATTTGTTTGTATGAATCATCAGGAAGCTTGGCATACAAAGCCGAGTCGGGAAGGGCGAGTTTTAGTGTTGCGGTGCTCTGATCTAACCCATGTTCATGAGCGGCTACTTGTTCGGGAGATTGAATCCAGCCGCTCGGTACGGCGATCACAAAAAAGATGATGATCGAGCCGAGTATGCCCAGGCCTACTAGATTAAGCTTTTTCATGTGCTTTCGTTTTTCGTGATACTAGCATTGCTCGAACAGTGCGTCAAACAGGTTGCTTTTTGGCTAAGATGCTCAAGAAGACAAAATCGTACCGATGAACTTCCGATTGAGCCTCAAGGAGGTTAACTGCTCATTCCAAAGCCCCGCGCACGCGGGGCTTTAGATTTTCTAGAAGCTAGTCACTATTCACTATAAGCTCCTTGTGTTGACATCCAAACCCCTATCTGCTAGTATCCTCTCATTCGGCCTTTTGGCCCGATTTTTTGAAAAGCGAATAGAGAGATGGCGGTGAAACTGGGGAAGCCCGGAAACACGACCTAGCCATGCACTCCGATCAGGCATCCTGCCTGGCCGGGTATCGATTCATTAACTTACATGACACGATCACTTAAAAAAGGTCCATACGTAGATGCGAAGCTTCTCAAGAAGATCGCAGGAAAAAAGCCCCAAGAAACAGGGGTTATTAACACATGGGCGCGTTCATCCCAGATAGCTCCAGAAATGATTGGCTTCGTTTTTGGCGTGCACAATGGCCGCGAGCATATCAAGGTCTTGGTTGCCGAAGACATGGTCGGTCATCGTTTGGGTGAGTTTTCTCCAACTAGGAAATTCCACCGTCACGGCGGTAAGCTCATGAAAGAGCTCGAGCAGAAGAAGAAAGAGGCGGAAATCGCCGCTTCCAAGGCTGCTAGCGCCAAGGAGTCAGCTGCTAAGAAATAATATACTGATATGAAAGCAAGCCTCAAAAATTATCGCCAGTCTCCTCGCAAGGTCCGTCTTGTGGCAAAGTCTGTGCGCAACAAAAGCGTTATTGAAGCCGTGACTATTCTTGGTTTTATGCCAAAGCGCGCAGCTGAGCCTATCCAAAAGCTCATCAAATCCGCTGCGGCGAATTCAGGTCTTCCATTTGCAGACTTGATCGTTAAAAATATCGAGGTCAACAAGGGCCTAGTCATGAAGCGTTCGATGCCTCGCGCTCGCGGTTCGGCGTTTCCGATCAACAAGCGCACATCGCACGTTTTGGTGACGCTTGCTTCTAAATCTGGTGCGGCTGCCGAGAAGGCTGCTGCAGCTCCAAAAGAAGCTGCGCCGAAGGCAGAGAAGAAATCCGTTGCTAAAAAAGCTCCGGTGAAAAAGGTCGCCAAGAAAGTAGCTAAGAAGGCAACCACATAATTTTATGTCAAAGAAAGTCAATCCATATTCTCATAGGCTCGTCATCCTCCGTGATTGGAAATCACGCTGGTTCTCTTCGGGCAAGAAATTCGCCGAAACCCTCAAGGCCGACGTTCTTATTCGAGAATTCTTGAAAAAGAAACTCCGCACAGCTTATATTTCTTCGGTTGAAATCGAACGCTCCAGAAAAGGTGCTCGCGTTCTCATCAAGACATCTCGTCCTGGTGCGATAATCGGCCGTTCTGGCGAAGGTGCGAAAAAGCTTCGTGAAGACGTGTTTGCCATGATGAAGCGTAAAAAGATCGCTATCCCAGAAGATCTAAAGATCGACATTCAAGAAGTCGCAAGCCCTGATGCAGACGCTCAGCTCGTTGCGTATTCTATTGTCGAAGGTTTGGAAAAGCGCTTGCCTTTCAAGCGAGTCATAAAGTCGACTCTCGAGAAAGTCATGGCTTGCCGCGAAGTCAAAGGAGCCCGTATCGTCGTCTCGGGCCGTTTGAACGGAGCTGATATCGCTCGCAGGGAAGAGGTCAAGCAGGGCTCGATCCCGCTTCAGACTCTTCGCGCCGATGTCGATTTCGCTCGCGAACGCGCAGTGCTTTATTACGGTACACTCGGTATCAAGGTCTGGATCTACCGTGGCGAAGTATTCGAGAAGGAGCAGACTCGTTCTTTCGAGCGCACTTCGGAGCGCACACCTAATCCGCGCCGAGCATAATTCATACCACCTATATGTTGTTTCCTAAGAAAGTAAAATATCGAAAGTGGCAGACCGGACGCAAGAATCCGGAGAAGCTTGCTCGTCCCGACACTCGCGGCATTTCTGTTGACTTTGGATCATTTGGCCTCAAGGCTGAAACAGGTGCCCGCGTCACTTCGGCTCAGATAGAATCTGCCCGCAAGGCCATGGTTCGTCACTTGTCAAAAGAAGGCAAGGCTTGGATCCGCATTTTCCCAGATCGTCCAGTTACAGCCAAGGCGGCTGAAGTGGGAATGGGTAAGGGTAAGGGTGACCTAAAGGCTTACTGTTTTGAAGTGCACCCAGGTCGTATAATATTCGAGGTCGATGGTGCCACTCCAGAAATATGTAAAGAAGCGCTTCGCAAAGCAGGTACAAAATTGCCAGTCAAGGCTCGCGTAGTTGCAAGACTCTAATAAACGTGTAATATGTCAAAGATCGACCTAAAAAAGAAGACGGTCCCTGAGCTCCAGGCGGAAATCGGGAAGGCTCGCGAATCGCTCCGTGCATCGCGCTTCACCATTGCCGGCACCAAGGGTATCAAAGCCAACGCTGCGGCTACCCGCCGACAGATTGCGCGCATGTTGACCGAGATCAATAGCCGATAAAAGAAATTTATGGATACTAAAGCCAAAAAACCGAAAATCCTCCGTGGCGTTGTCGTCAAAGACCAGAATGATAAAACTGTGGTTGTTTCTGTACCGCGTTTTATCAAGCATCCAAAATATCAGAAATACTACAAGTCTGATAAGCGCTACCAGGCGCACGACCAGAACAATGAGTTCAAGGTCGGAGACAAGGTCGAGATGGTCGAAGGTCGTCCAATTTCGCGCACCAAGCGCTTTACTGTTACGAAGAAAGTCTAACTAAACCTTTATGTTGCAAGACGGCTCAAATGTATTCATCACAGACAACGGCGGCGGTAAGAATGCCCGCATCTTCAAGGTGCTAGGCGGATCTAAGCGTCGTTATGCGCAAATCGGCGACATCGTTGTTATTGCCGTTAAAACTGCCGAACCTCGCAAGATGATCAAAAAGAAAGACGTTCATCATGCAGTCGTTGTTCGTCAGCAAAAGCCTTTCCGCCGCAAGGACGGTTCTTATATCTCTTTTGATGACAATGCAGTCGTTATTATCGAAAAGGGCAAGCTCGAACCAAAAGCCGGACGTATCTTTGGACCTATCCCTCGAGAGATCGGCGAGCTCGGTTATCAGAAAATCGTTTCCTTGGCTCCAGAGGTTCTCTAATTTCAAAAAATATATGGCTATCAAGAAAAACGACAAAGTAACCGTCATAACCGGCCGCGACAAGGGCAAGTCTGGTTCTGTGCTCCAGGTACTACGATCTGAAAATCGCATCGTAGTTGAAGGTATAAACGTAATGAAGGTTCACAAAAAGAAGACTTCTGGCAAACCTGGCCAGATTGTCGAGATTCCAGCCCCGATCCATATTTCTAACGTCACTCTCGCTAAATAAACATGCAAACGACACAGGAAAAACTAAATAGTGCATACGAAGCTATGAAAGGAGCTTTTGGCTACAAGAACAAGCTCGCGGCGCCGCGATTGGTCAAGGTTGTTGTTTCTTCCGGCACGGGCTCAAAGTCAAAGGTTGATAAGAACAAGAATGATTTTGTCGCAGATCGTTTGGCCAAGATAACTGGACAGAAGCCGTCTGGTCGCCAGGCCAAGCAGTCAATCGCGTCTTTCAAACTTCGCGAGGGCGAAGTTATCGGCCAGACAGTAACGCTTCGTGGCGCGCGCATGAATTCTTTTGTTGACAAGCTCACGAACATTGCCTTGCCACGCACCAAAGACTTCCGCGGTCTTGATGCCAAGGCGCTTGATAACGTCGGTAACCTAACTCTTGGTATCAAAGAACACACAATCTTTCCAGAAACAGGTGATGAAGAATTGAAAGATGTTTTCGGACTCTCGATTACCTTTGTCACGACTGCCAAGACTAAGGCCGAGGCCAAAGCATTCTTCGACCACATCGGAATTCCTTTCAAGAAGTAGCCTCGCAAAATTTATCTGAAAAAGGTACGGAATAACCCGCCCTTAATAAGGCGGGTTTTCCTCTACCTCGGCGCGCTTGTGAACACGCGCCTGCGGTAAGCCCTTTTTCAGATAAATTTTGCTCCGCGGGAAGTGGCACTTCCATTTTCTGGGTGGTTGGTGTAAGTTAAAGAAAACCATTCCAATGACATCGTATGACGCTTATCTCTCCAAGATCAAGATAAAGATCTTGGAAAGCAGCACCATCCTTCCCAAAGGTGTCGAGTCCAAGTACCTCGCCCGGGTGATTGATGGGCGACTCGTCGTAGAAACGCGCGTCAGAAAGCCTCGCTAGTCGGGGTTTTCTTTCTAATAGTTGACAAAAACCTGTCATCTGCTAGTATGTCCCTCGTACCGGTTCAATCCGCGTTTCTCCTTATGAGGTCGGTCCCGCGACTGAAATTATAAGAAAAAACGTGAGATATTACCGGTTACCGGTCTGTAACCGCCAGCCATTAGCCTTTAGCTAACGGCCAATGGCTACAAGCTGCTAGCTTAATAATCAACAATGGCCAAAACATCAGTATTAGCGCGAAATGAAAAGCGCATAAAGCTCGTCGAGAAGTACGCTAAAAAGCGTGCTGCTTTAAAGGCTGCAGGGGATATGGCGGGCCTTCAGAAGCTCCCAAAAAACTCTTCGCCTTCTCGTCTCAAAAACCGTTGCGGTCTCACTGGCCGCGGCAAGGGTTATATGCGTGATTTCGGTGTTTCTCGTATCAAGTTTCGCGAGTTGGCTTCGGTCGGTGAAGTCCCAGGCGTCAGGAAATCATCTTGGTAAATCTATTTTCTACTTAATACTTCCTACTCACTCAATACCATGGACAAGATCGCAAACATGCTAATTATGATCAAGAATGCAGGGATGGCCGGCAAGACGACCGTCGTTGTTCCTCATTCAAAAATGAAAGAGGCCATCGCACACTGCCTAGTAAAAGGCAAATTCATTGCTGGCGCTTCTAAAAAGACTCTTGAAGGCGGCAAGGCTGCTCTTGAGATTAATCTTATCCGCGAAGGCGGCGCACCGCGCATTACTCAGGTTGAGCGAATCTCTAAACCTTCAAAACGAGTTTATATCAAGGCTAAAGATATGAAGCCTGTTCGCCAGGGTTTTGGTGCTATGGTTATATCGACACCAAAAGGTATATTGCTAGCAAGCGAGGCTCGTAAGGAACTGGTCGGCGGGGAAGCGTTGTTTAAGATCTGGTAGTTCGACCCGGCTCACCATAAATAATTCACTCATATGTCACGAATCGGAAAACAAATCATAAACGTCCCGGCAGGAACCGAAGTAAAGGTTTCTGGAGCTACGTTCTCGGTCAAAGGACCAAAGGGAGAGCTTTCTCGCATGTTCAAGACGAATATTGTTTCTATAGATCTTGCTGATGGTGTTCTTAAGTTCGTCCCGAAAAATGACGAAATTGGCACCAAGGCTCTTTGGGGCACATACGCTGCTCATGTTAAAAACATGATAAAGGGTGTCACCGAAGGCTACGAAAAGAAGCTTATTCTCGAGGGCGTCGGATTCAAGTCAGATGTTCAGGGTTCGACGATCAAGCTCGCTCTTGGTTTCTCTCATCCGGTCATCATGGATATTCCAGAGGGCTTGAAGGTTACAGCTGAAAAGAACGTCATCACCGTTTCTGGTATGGACAAAGAGCTCGTTGGCCATTTCGCTGCCAAGCTCCGCGATCAGAAGCCTCCTGAGCCTTACAAGGGCAAGGGTATGCGCTACGATGGCGAATTCATTAGAAGGAAACAAGGCAAGAAGGCCGCGTAATCATATCTATCATGCAAACACGACCATCAAAAATGTCTGGACGCACTCGCATCAAGCGCAAAATTCGCGCCAAGATTTCTGGTACCGCCGAACGTCCACGATTGTCTATCTATCGTTCGAATGCGTTTATCTATGCGCAGATTATCGATGACTCAACAGGTACTACTATAGTTTCAGCATCTGATATGAAGCTCGGAAAAGGTACCAAGCGCGAACGCGCAGCAGTAGTTGGTGCCGAGCTCGGCAAGCTCGCTGCTGGCAAGAAGATCACCAAGGTCGTATTCGACAGAAATGGATTCCAGTACACTGGCCGCATCAAGGTTTTAGCCGATGCTGCTCGTGAAGCCGGCTTACAGTTTTAATACATGCATATGGACCAGAAACAAACAACAACCAAAGGGACAGTCGGATCCGCACCACGTGCGGGAGGACGTTCATTCGGCGGCGGCCGAGGTGGCGATCGCGGTCCGCGAGGCCGCAAGCCTGCCGATCGTCGCGAGAAACCAGAATTCGATCAAAAGATTCTTTCGGTACGACGCGTTACTCGTGTTATGGCCGGTGGACGCCGATTCACTTTCTCGGTCGCTATTCTTATCGGCGACCGCAAAGGCTCAGTCGGCTTGGGTCTTGGTAAATCAGTAGACACTACGCTTGCTATCAACAAAGCTGTCTCTGCTGCCAAGAAGACTATGCTAAAGCTTCCTCTTACAAAAGATATGTCATTCGGTCACGAGATCGTTGGTAAGTTCAAAGCGTCTCGCATTGCACTCATGCCAAACCGAGGCAAGGGTCTTGTTGCCGGTGGCGCACTTCGCGACATATTGCTTTTGGCTGGTGTAAAAAACGTCACTGGCAAGATTCATTCTCCGTCAAAAAATCACTTGAATAATGCCAAGGCCGCAATGCTCGCGCTTCGATCTTTGAAGATGAGAAAGTCGAAAGAAGTAGCAACTAAGAGCGAATAATATATGCAAACTAACAACCTGGTCAGAAAGACCCCAAATCAAAAGAGGAAGTTGATCGGTCGCGGCGGCAAGCGCGGCAAGACTTCTGGACGTGGCACCAAAGGTCAGTGGGCTCACGGTTCTCATGGTGTTCGCCCAGAGCTTCGAGACATCATCAAAAAGTTCCCGAAACTACGCGGACACGGCAAGAACCGCGGTCGTACGGTCAACTCGTCAGCCACTCGTGCTCAGGTAGTCAACCTAGAAGTTATCGAGGCAAATTTCGCTGCAGGAGAAACAGTCAGCGTCAAGACGCTTCTTGATAAGGGTCTAGTACGAACTACGGGTGGCAAGAACCCAGAGGTCAAAATCTTGGCTCACGGTGATTTCAAGAAAAAGCTTACTTTCGTCGGACTCACTTTCTCGGTGGCTGGCAAGGAAAAAGCTGAAAAATCAGGAAGTACGGTACAATAAAGCCTATGAGCTTCTGGCACAAAATAAAAACAGCGTTCGGAGATCGTACGATCAGGAAAAAAATCCTCTTCGTCCTCTTCATTTTGGCTGTGTTTCGTTTGCTCGCAACAGTTCCTATTCCTGGCGTCGACATATTCCGTCTTCAAGGCTTTTTGTCCGAGAACCAATTCTTGAGCTTGTTGAACATATTTTCTGGCGGCGGTTTGACGGCTCTTTCCATAGTCATGATGGGTGTTGGTCCAATGATCACCGCTTCGATCATCATGCAGCTCATGACGCTTCTTTCACCGCGTCTTAAGTCCATGTATCACGAAGAGGGCGCTATTGGCCGATCTCGTTTTTCACAGTACTCTCGTATTGTGACCGTGCCTATCGCTCTTATTCAAGGCTACGCGCTCGTCTCTATATTGACCCAACAGGGTGTCATGCAGGCTTTGTCCGCATACGAAACTGCCGTGGCGCTCATCGTCGCGACTGCTGGCTCGATGTTCTTGGTTTGGCTCGGTGAGCTCATAACCGAACATGGTGTCGGCAACGGCGTTTCTGTTATCATCTTTGCCGGTATTGTTGCCGCGCTTCCTGCACAGATCAATCAGCTCATATTTACATATACACCGTCTCTATTGTTGACCTACGTAGCGTTCGCTGTTGCAGCTGTTATTGTAATAGCCGGAGTCATCTTGGTAACAGAATCAGAACGTTTGGTGCCTATAACCTACGCCAAGCAGGCTCGTGGTGGTTTTGGCGCGCAATCGTCTTATTTGCCTCTCAAGGTCAACCAAGCCGGCGTCATGCCTGTTATCTTCGCTCTCTCGATTCTCTTGTTCCCACAACTTTTGGCCAACTTCTTTGTGGCCGCTGACAGTGCAACACTTCAGAATATCGGCCAGGCAATCCTAAGATTCCTCCAGTCCACTTGGGAATACTCGATCGCATACTTTGTCCTTGTGTTCTTGTTTACATATTTCTACACGGCAGTTACGTTCGATCCGGAATCTGTTGCGACGAATTTGCAGAAGAACGGCGCATTCGTGCCAGGCATTCGTCCTGGACAGTCGACTAGCGAATATATTGGCAAGATCGTTAGCCGCATTACGTTCATGGGCGCTATCTTCTTGGGTCTCATCGCTGTCTTGCCAGTTATAATGCAAAAGGCGACAGGTATTGCAACGCTCGCCCTTGGTGGTACAGCGCTCCTCATCGTTGTTTCGGTTATCTTGGATATATTGCGTAAAGTCGACGGACAGGTTTCGATGAGGCAATACTAGGTAGGTAAGTGGTGATTGGGGGTTAGAAAGTAACACGAAGCGGCGGGCCGGAGGCCCGCCGCTTGACGTTCGTATCCGATTCCTGTATAAATTCCGAAAACATAGTACCATGCAGAACCTCACGCCTCTTGTCGGCCTTACGGCCCCTTCTGGCACGGGCAAGAATCACGTTATCCGGCATCTCGTCTCCGAATACAAGAACGTTTTCGTTCACGTAGTATCTGATGCGAGCCGACCGCCGCGCGGCCCTGAAACCCAAGGCAACCCGTACAATTTCGTGCTGCCCGAAGAGTTTCTCACTAAGATCGAGCAAGGCGGATACCTCGAATACGCCAACGTCAACGAAGAGGACCGAAATGATCCTTACGGTTGGCGCGGAACTCCGGTATCCAGGATCGAAGAAGTCTGGAGCGCCGGCAAGATCCCGCTCCTTGATCTTAATCCTGACGGAGCGATTGCGATCGAGAAGTTTTATGGCTTTCGGGCCAAGATGATCATTCTTGAACCCGACGAACGAGAGCGCATCAGGCGTTTGCATGCGCGTGACGGTGCGGGGAAGTATTCCCGTGCCGAGATCGATCGCAGGATCCGTAGTGGCCCCCGAGAACTTGAGCGAGCAAAGCAGGGTCTTATGAAGCCGTTGAACGTCGTTCAGTACGACTATTCGGACCCGGTTTTGAACGAGCTGGAGAATATGGTCATGAAGTGGGTTCGACCACACATTCCGCGGGCCTTCAAAATACCCTCTGCCCAATGAACAAAACCCCCGCCATGTGCGGGGGTTTTCATTTGACATAGACATGTTTCTCCTGTAGATTTGGTCCGAATAAAACCCAACCCAACCATGCAACAAGCGGATCTTTCCCATAGTATTAGCAAAGTTTCTGTCGAAGGGACCATGTTCGGGGGCGATCGTCCGCTGATCACGCGCCTCATCGACCACAGTACCTCTGGCACGGCGTTGCTCTTGGCAAGCATGCATACCAGACTCACGACCATCCGAGGAAAAGAGGCCGACCGATATGACGTATATTACTCGATCAACTTCTCTTCGCCGAGGACTTCGCCGGCATTTGTTGCCTCTAAGAGGGAAGTCGTCATGAGGCTATCTTCCGAATCGACAGTAAACAAATTCCTTGGCCTTCTGAAAGAACGGATCGAGAAGACAGGGATAGGCCCATGCAAAGCTGGCCCGAACATATTCTTTGTTGCTACTGTCGAGCCTCCTCTTGGCCACAACGCTTTTACTTCGATCATTCGCTTTGGTTTTGGAAGGAGCGGCGAGGTGATCAAGAAGCATTATGTCGAGGTCGTCCACTCAGCGATTCCGGGACGAGCCACGCCTTTTGAGGAGCTTGAGGGCAAGTTTTTCCAGGAGCTTGGCTCAATCGACATTGCTGCCGATTTGGTCCTGGTCAGAGAAAAGGTGGAGTCCTGATTGCTCTTTGGAACAGAAAAGCCCCGTTTGCCATCTGGCAAACGGGGCTTCACTTTTGGTTCTAATTTCTTTCGTGCGACTTATGACTTCTTACTTACGACTTGCTCCATCTTACGCATCAAAACTGTCTTTGTACCTCTCGACATATTCTCCAGTTTCGGTATTGACGATTATCTTGTCGCCAGCTTCGACGAAAAGTGGAACTGAAAGCGTCGCGCCGTTTTCAAGCGTCACAACTTTGTTGCCTCCGGTTGCGGTGTCACCCTTGATGGACGGCGGCGCGTCTTTGACAGCGAATGCCATTTTAATCGGGAGTTCGAGCGCGATGATCTGTTCTTCGTCATCATCGTTGGTGAAGATACTTGCAGTGGCCTCGGTATTTTCTTTGAGGAATTTGAGCTGGTCGCCCAAGAGTTCTCCCGAAAGGAACATGCGGTCAGCTGGGTTTTTTGGATCTACGAAGCAGAGCTCGTCCTTTTTCTGGAAGAGGAACTTGAGCGTTCGCTTGCCCATGTCGGCTTCTTCGACCTTGTCCGAGACGTGGAATGTCGTCTCGACCATGCGGCCAGAGATGAGGTTCTTGAGCTTGGTTGCGTTGACCGGCTTTCGTTGCTGCTTTCGGAACACGTGCGCGTCGACAACGAGCCACGGCTCGCCTTCGTACATAATGACTTTGTTTTTGCGTACTTCGCTATAAGTTAACATGGGTTGTATTCTAGCGTATTTTAAGAAAAAGGGAAGGAAATAGGTACTATTGACAATTAAAGTGAAATGTGTATAATATAACAAAACACTACGACAATGACACAGAACCTTGCGAACAATGCTCACTGGGCCCTGGAACAACACAAGCACATGACCAAGCTCCGCCGGAAGTACTGGTTGCTCAAGGTCCTGATGTGCCTCCAGGTCCCGTTCATCATGGCCTACATGCTGTGGCTTGGCTCAGATCTGGCCAATTTCAGCTCCCTTAGCCGCAACACCCAAGAGGGACTGGTGATCGCGATCGTCATGACGATCGTCCTCGCTGTCGCCGGCAACATCGTCGGCATGCTCAAGATCGAAGAGGCTCGCCTCGAGATCAAGAAAGAAGAAGGGGAGATGAAGCTGTAGAGCGACGATCCTCGGAACGAAGACCGCTGGTAATCCGGCGGTCTTTTCCTTTTGATGAAAAATTAGTACATTGTTCCAGTGGAAAAAGTTTTGAAACTCTACAAAGAACTCGGTGAAACGCCGCTCGCGTGTCTCGAGCGGTTTCGTGCTGCGCATCCGGAATACGCAAATGAAAAAATGACCTACGCTGGACGGTTGGATCCGATGGCAGAAGGCTTGCTCATCGCGCTCGTGGGGGAAGAGTGCAAGCAGAAAGATGCGTACCTCGGACTCGACAAGGAATACATCTTCGAGGTTTTCTTTGGTATCCAGACCGACTCATACGATATTCTAGGAATTCCGAAATTCTCCGAGAAAAAAGTTTTTGATATAAAAAGTTTTGTTGGGAAAAAGATTCAAGAATATCCGCCGTATTCATCGCGGACGTTCGAGATGGCAAGAGAGGGAATTGAATTTGAAGCTCCGACAAAAGAAGTCGAAGTTTATAATTTGGAAATGTTAGAAGAGCGGGAAATCTCCGCTAGGAATTTCCTAGCGGAGATTTCCCGCCGCATTGCGTTGGTAAAAGGTGATTTCCGCCAAGAAGAAATCCTGACGGCGTGGGATAACGTACTTGAGAATTCTTTGGAAACTTTCCGGATCGCGAAATTTAAAATCAATTGCTCATCCGGCACGTATGTTCGAAGTATCGCGAACCAAATGGGTGGGATTGCATGGAGCATCAAGCGCACGCGCGTCGGCGAATACTTCATATGAAAACACCGCCCCGAAGGGCGATGTTCAAGTAATGTTCGGGCGTAGGAATTCTATCAAGGTGTGTCCCTTGGCAGCTTCTTTGATCATCCTCTCTACGCCAGCAAAGAATGCTACCGTGCTGTCTCTAGTCTTCAAGACGGCCTCTGTCCCGAGCGTTATATCTATGCCAAACGGGTAGATCATGACATCCTTGACGACCACCTTATTGGTATTAGACAACCAGAGGTTTTTCAAAAGATCTTCTCCTAAATTTTTCTTCCAAGGTTCTATCCTGTAGTTTGATGGCGATAGTGATATAGCCCCTCCGTGTTTGAAAACAACAGGATACCTGTGCGAGATAAAAGACCCAGGCGACTCGAGGGTGAAAACCTTTCTGTTCTTCCATGTCTTCCAGAAAACAAGAATTTGTCCCATGGTATTTTATTTTCAAGCAGTCTACGCCCTTCGTTTAGTTCGGTCAAGCTAGTTGACATGTATAGAAAATCCTGTAAAGTGTGTATCCAAAAACAAGTAGCAATGCAACCAGTTCCTTTGACCGACGAAGACGCCTGGCGGCGTGAACAGATCCTGAACGAGAAATGTTTCGGCAAATTCTCCGAGGAGAATCCTGACATGAGCGACGAGAAGTATCTTCCTCGCGAGCCTGCAACACTCGCGCTCAAGATCGATCGTCGTGCCGCCTGAAGCACGAAGCCCCCGTTTAGCGGGGGCTTCTTCTTTTTCTTTTGGAACCCTAAGACTAGATGAATGCGTTGATGATTAGCGAAAAGACGATGAAAAGGACAAGATTGTATCCTGCCGAGATTAGAAATCCTTTCCAGGCCCACGCACGTGGACGTGCGCTCCACATCCATTGTCCGGCGAGTGTTGGTATTATAAATCCGAGCCAGATCCATATCACGTTAGATATAGGCGTCATCGCTTGGACTGCTCCTATTATGTAATGCCACAATACGTACACTTGCAAAATGACAAGTGCAAATTGTGTTATATAAAGTTGCCACATCTTCTTCTGAATCTCTCGCATTTTTTCGGCGGGCATGTTTGGATCGGCACCGATCGCTTTCATGTACGTCGGCCCAAAAAGCGCCTGGCTGTGCCAAGCCATGCCAATAATCATGGCTGCTACAGCGCATATCAATACCGCGAGCCAACTGACTTCTATCATAGAAATTATTATTAAGTGCTAACAACTATTATTCTATCACTTTGTGACCTTGTAGAAAAAGCCATCACGGGCGCCAAAGTATAGTGCGCCATTCCAGAGCGCCGGCGTCGATTCGATGCATGAACCGCTTGGGATAGATATTTCAGAAATAAATTTTGGTCTCGCAGGATCTACTAGATCGTAGAAACGCATACGGCCGTCGCAGGTTGCCACTAACAACTCGTTCTCGGAAACAATAGGAGAAGACCATGCGTGCGCGCCTATATCGTCGCGATAGGTGACAGAGCCGTCACGAATATCTATTACTAGCAATTCGCCTGGGTTCGTTGGTACATATAAAAAGTTTTCATGGAGGGCTGGTGTTGCCCAGACGCCGCCCGGGATCCCGGACACTTTTGATGGCACGTCGACGCTCCATACAAGAGGTTCGGCAAGCTTAGGATCAAGTTTCATGATTTGTCCGACTTCGCGCGAGCGCTCATTTAGACGTTCGGCTTCGACTGAGACGTAGAGCATGCCTGATTTGTCTACCACTATACTTGCATCAATATCGTCGCCGGCCCAGAAATCGAAAACTATCGGAGTTTCTCCCGAAGAAACATTGGCCAAATCTACCCCAAGCACTCTTCCGCCAGAATTGGCAAAATATGCAGTGTTTTCGAAAAGCGCCACCGAGTTTTCAATACTCATATTTTTATCTCCAACTTTTTTTATGAAATCATCGTCATACGAAGGCAGCGTAGCTATCACAGTAGGGTAAACAGAAACGCGACCGTTCGCATCGTATGCGCGATTTAGCTTGATGACGAAGAACCATCCGTTTTCGCCACCGGTCACGAGCATGTCGTCGATAATGACTGGGTTTGCATCCCAATCGTCGTTCCATATGCCTGGCAGATCTTTGGAATCAAGATGCCACAATTCTTTTGTTGTGTCGTCTTCGAGCGAGACGATGCGCAGCTTGTTGTCACGCGAGCCGAAGTAGATGAGAGGATATCCATTAGGGTCGAGAGTCACCGATCCTTTGATTATATCGTCCGTTGGAAAAGGTGCGCGCGATTCTTTGCCTGTTTGGGCATCCACGAAGTGTATTTTTTTGTCGTATGCGCCAAAGATTATTTCAGTAATACCATCGTGTTCGTAAACGACTGGTTGACCGGTCCAGCCATTGCCACACCATTGTTTCAAGACACCTTTGTCTGTGCTTTCTGAACACATAGCGTTTTGTGGGTAGCGCCATGCTATGTCGCCATCTTTTGGCATCGCGCCAGAACCGTACCAACTTCTAGTAGGGTTGCCGCGAAACATCGAGAGCGTCGAACCATAGCGTTCACCGACAGTGTGCGCCGAGCGTGCTAGTGGCGGTGGATTATCAAAACGTTCTTCGACCGACTGAACAGCGGTAACGGTTTCGGTTTTTATTAGTGATACGACGCGGGATAGTGCTTCGATTGTTGTGTCGGCCCCGGCCAGCGCTACATGAGATGCCACGGCAATGATGAGCGCGGCCGACGCAGCAAAAAGCGCGCGTCGGCCGCGGCTCTTTGGACGGTACTCTTGGTAGAATTCATACTTCACATGCTTATTTTACAGAAATTTAAAGAGATGGGAAGTCTTCCGAGTGGGCGCACTGCGAAGCACAAACGCCCGATATGATCGGGCGTTTGTGCGTAGTAGTGGAGGCGACGGTGTTGAAACCGCGTCCAAGGGATTTTCTTCACAAGGTCTACATGCGTAGGTTGTTTTTTGATTTAAGCCCTTGTCCTAGAGAACAAACAAAACAGACAGGGGCCGAGTCTTGGGTTTTCGTCGCGCAGGCAGACAGGCTGTGCGCTTATCCCGATTGTATTATGCCTCTTTGCCTTATCGGAAGTCAGAGCAAAGAGACACCGGCAGCGCTATTAAGCGAACGCCGGAGCGAAGCCGCTCTTTGCGAATTGCAAAGGAGACTTCACCAATCCTTTAGATTTTGCATCTAGAGGGTTGAAGCTTTTTAGCGAGATGCTTCAGCTCGGCATGCGTTATGAAGAAGGCATCCGATGTCGAAACGAGCGCCCCCATGTTGAAGGCTTCAGAGAAACCTGCAAAAGGGGAGGCTAGTTTTTGAGTCGGCGACCTAAGTCTTTTTCAATGTCCCGCTTCTTAATACTAAGACGTTTGTCGAATTTTTTCTTACCTTTCGCAAGCGCGATGGCAAGTTTCAAGTTCCGGCCCTTATTATACAATGAAAGTGGTATAATTGTCAAGTTACCGCCACGCTTCTTTTCAGCGAGCTCGCGGAGCTCTTTTTTCGAGAGTAGTAGTTTCCGCTCCCGATGCGGATTGTAGCTATCTGGCGTGTTGGCTACCTGATATGGCGGGATATATGCGTTAACTAGAAACGCTTCTTCGTCTCGTAGCGTTACATAGCTTTCGCTTATCGAGCCCTGACCGGCCTTGAGTGACTTTACTTCAAATCCCAAGAGAGAAATACCCGCCTCGAATGTTTCAAGCGTCGTGTAATCGCGTCCGGCTTTGGCGTTGCGGGCAAGTGTTTCCATCACGTTAGAAATAGGTCGCGGTTGTACCTTAGTATGCCTTTGGGGTATCACCGTTAGCGACCGCGATTTCTAACGTGATTCATGGTTGGCCTTTGGGCCCGTTCATTGTATAATGACGGGACTTTTATGCCAAACGAGCCTATAAAACAAAAGAAAAAGAAAAGTCGCAAAGACGGTGGCTTTTCCGGCAAGCTTTTAAGCGTCTTTTTTATATTTTTGTCAATACTGGCGCTTTATTCCATATTCTCCGATACGTCAGGCAAGCCCGAAGATATATCTTTGTCCGAACTTGCTTACGAAATCAAAACCGGCACGGTCGCCGACATTGTTGTCGAAGGTGACAAGCTAGTCATCACGCGCAATGACGAAGCAAAAACAGTTGTGTACTCAAAAAAAGAACGCGAGTCGTCTCTTTCTGAAACTCTTGGAAATTATGGCGTGACTCCCGAAGCCTTGGCGCAAACGACAATCACTATAAAAAGTGAATCAGGATTTTTATTCTGGGTAGGTAATTTGTTACCGTTTCTCATTCCGGTAATCTTTATAATTCTTTTCTTTTGGTTTATCAGCAGGCAGGTCAAAGGCCAGGGCATGCAAGCTTTTTCTTTCGGTGAGTCAAAGGCCAAAATTACTGACCCTGAAGATGCGAGCAAGGTAACATTTAAAGACGTTGCTGGTGTTAAAGAGGCCAAAGAAGAGCTAGAAGAGATTGTCGATTTCTTGCGCAATCCGAAAAAGTTCATCGACATTGGCGCGCAGATACCAAAAGGTGTTTTACTCGAAGGTGCGCCAGGTACCGGTAAGACCTTGCTTGCTCGCGCAGTTGCCGGCGAAGCCAACGTACCATTCTTTCATTTGTCCGGATCAGATTTTGTTGAAATGTTTGTTGGTGTTGGTGCATCGCGTGTTCGCGACCTGTTTAAGATGGCGAAAAAAGCTGCACCATCGATCGTTTTTATCGACGAGATCGATGCTGTTGGAAGAAAGCGCGGTTCGGGTTTTGGTGGCGGAAACGATGAACGCGAACAGACTCTCAACCAGATTTTGACCGAGATGGATGGTTTCGAGCAGAATCAAAAGGTAATAGTAATGGCAGCTACCAATCGTGCGGACGTACTTGATCCAGCACTCCTTCGCCCGGGACGCTTTGATCGACGTGTTGTTGTCGAGTTGCCTGACAGGAAAGATCGCGAAGAGATTTTACTCATCCATGCTCGCAAAAAGCCACTCGAGAAAGATGTAGATTTGAAAGTAGTTGCTGAACGTACGCCAGGGTTTTCTGGGGCAGATTTGTACTCACTTATGAACGAAGCTGCTATCCGAGCGGCTCGCCAAAATAGAAAGAAAGTCTTGCAGGAAGATGTTATTTCTTCGATCGAAAAAGTTTTGATCGGTCCGGAAAGGAAGAGTCATTTGCTGTCTCCGCGTGAGAAAAAGATCACGGCTTACCACGAAGCGGGACACGCACTCGTCGCGTCGGTACTTCCTGACGCTGATCCGGTACACAAAGTTACTATCGTATCGCGCGGTCGCGCTGGTGGTTTTACTATGAAGCTTCCACTCGAAGAAAAAAAGCTTCAGCCTCGCAAGGATTATTTGGATGACATTGCCATGTCGCTTGGCGGATATGCTGCGGAAAAAATAGTCTTCGGTGATATTACGACTGGCCCGTCATCGGACCTACAGGTCGCGTCGCGTTTGGCTAGGGCCATGGTTACCAAGTGGGGTATGTCGGATGTAATCGGGCCAGTTGCTCTCGAAGGTCGCGACAGCGAAGTTATGTACGGTCGCGGCTTCGGCGACAAAGAACATTCTGACCAGATGGCGGCGACGATTGACGCCGAAGTAAAAAAGATAATCGATGATAGTTTGAAAGTCGCAGAGCAGGTTATCAACGACAAGCGCGAAGTATTGAATGCTATTGCTGAAGCTTTGATCGAAAAAGAATCGCTCGAACAAAAAGAATACAACGAACTTATTGAAAAATTCGGCATCAAACCGAAAAAGCTCCCGGAACATGCGAAAGCAGCCGGCGATCCGAAGCCAGAAATCACCGATGTGCCGAAGGAGGAATTGAAGAAGTAAAAAGATAAAAGCCCCCAAGTGGGGCTTTTATCTTTTTGTCCGCCCTCTAGGATTCGAACCTAGGACCCCAGAGGTATATGAATTATTCCAGAGTCCGTCCTCCTGGATTCGAACCAGGGACCCCAGAGGTATAAGCTCTGTGCTCTAACCAACTGAGCTAAGGACGGACTCTAGAATTTTCAAATTCGTATAACGGATTTGCTCGGATTCGATGAGAGCAAGCTCTCGCCGATCCTCACTGCCCGTTATAAGCTCTGGTGCTTAACCAACTAAAGCTTTGGGCGGTTGATAGGAAACAGTCTATATCAAATAAGCTATTTTTTCAATTTATCTATACTATTGACTTTTCTTTATATTATGCTACTATATAAAAAACTCAAACTTCCCGACATGGACCGCACACAACTGCAAAATGCAATCGCCAACGTGAAGCCCGGGCAGAAGTTGAAGCTCCGGTTCAATGAAGAGGCGAAGCGTGGTGGCCTGAATTATTTCTTCCGCCTCGGTCTGGGTGACAGAATGATCGAGATCGATCCGACTGATATCCAGACACTGAGGATTGTTCTACAATACGCGGATTGGAACAAGGAGTCCAACAAGATGGCGCAAATCACTGTGCTTGATACTTTTGATCAGCAGTGGTTCGTGTACCATATGTACCGCGAACTCGACAGCATCGAAGTGCTGAACTAGGCGTTCTCGCCAACCGAAAGGGTCTCGCAAGAGGCCCTTTCTCTTTTTACTCAAAATGGATCTTTTTCTCGCGGCGGAGGAATTCGGATTGAAGAAGTGGGAATTGTGGCAAGAGATTTTTTGTAATAATCTCGCGGGCTTCATTTCGCGCAGCTTCGACGAGTTTGAGGTTTTTGATTGCCTCCATCCCAAGATCCGAAACGCCCCATTGTTTCATACCGGACAGGTCGCCCGAGCCGCGCAGCTGTAAATCCATTTCCGAAAGTTCAAAACCGTTTTTTGCTGTCTTGAGTGCGGTCAGGCGGTCCAAGCTTTTCTTTGATTCCGTATCAGGAAAGAGAAAACAATACGCTTGGTGGTTTGAACGGATGACGCGGCCGCGTAGTTGGTGGAGCTGGGCGAGACCAAAACGTTCCGCACCTTCGATAATTATCATAGTTGCGTTTGGAACGTTCACGCCGACTTCGACAACGCTGGTGGCGCAGAGGATATCAATCTTTCCGTCAGAGAATTCTTGCATGACGTCTTCTTTTTCCGTCTTTGTCATTTTGCTATGAAGAATGCCTATGTTTTTGTCTTGAAAGACGTTGGCTTTTAGCCTCTTGGCTTCGGCGATGACAGAGCGGGTCTGCAGCGCCATCTCGTTTTCTGGATCTGGCTCGTCGATACGTGGACAAATGACGTACAACTGTCGGCCACTCGCCATTTCTTTTTTAATAAAATCATAAGTCGCGTCTCGTTTGTCGGGCGTGATTATTTCGGTAATGACAAGCTTGCGGCCTTTTGGCATTTGGTCGAGCAGCGTTAGGTCAAGGTCGCCGTAGATAGTGAGCGCAAGAGTGCGGGGAATAGGTGTTGCTGTCATCGAAAGAAAATGCGGAGCAAAGTCTTCTTTTTTAGCTAATTTGCCACGCTGTTTGGTACCAAAGCGGTGCTGCTCGTCGACTATAGCGAGCGCCAAATGTTTGAACTTTACGGATTTGTAAATGAGGGCATGCGTACCGATGAGTATAGGGATCTCGCCGTTCGCGACCCACTTGAGGAGTTGAGCTTTAGAAATGTTCGTGGATGACCCAGGGTCGATTTTCGACGGGAATTTCTTGCACGACGCGCCAGTGATGAGCCCGATCTGGATGCCGGTGTGGGTGAAGTATTGGATAAAGCTTTCGAAATGCTGGTTGGCCAAAATTTCCGTCGGGGCCATGTATGCGACCTGGAGATTGCCGAAACTTTTTCCATCTGGCCTATTCATGATTGTCGCGTATGCGGCAGTGGCGGCGACGGCAGTTTTGCCGGAGCCGACATCGCCTTCGAGAAGTCGCGACATCGGATAATCCTTTTGAAAGTCGGCAAATACGTCGCCGATCGCGCGACTTTGTCCAGCTGTCATCTCAAAAGGAAATCGATCGGTAAAACTTTTTATGTCTTTCTGATCGACTGCGATCTTGAACGATTTTTTATCTTTGTTTTCTTCGCGCTCGCGTTGTTTTTCCAGCTGGATAAAAAAGACCTCTTCAAAAGCGAAGCGCTTCCTGGCGGCTTCGGCATCACGCTTGGCGCGCGGCATGTGGATCCAGACGACAGCGGTCGAGAGTTTTGGCAAGCTGTATTTTTTTAAAATTTCTTCTGGTATGTAGTCATACAATTCTTCGACTAGACGGTTTGCTATTATTTTTTCGACTGCGTGGTAGATCCATTTTGACGTGATGCCTTTGGTTTCGCGATAAATAGGGAAAGAGAAATCCTTTTGCGCGTCGGTGTTGGCAAAAAGCGAATCATGGACGTCTATTGGTTGGCCTGCGCCGCGTTCGTATTCTGGGTTGTTCATGGAAAGACCATATTTGCCGGCAGAAACTTTTCCAGTGAGTGCTACTTTTTGTCCGTCGCGCAAAACTTTTCCGACAAAAGCTTGGTTGAACCAGGTGACCTTCAATTTTCCAGTTCCGTCGTCCAAGACGCCTTCGGCCATGGGGATTTTTGTCTTGAACGATTTTTTAACTTTAAGTTTCGAAATCTCGCCGTAAACCGTCGCTGTTTCGCCGCCTTCTAGATCGCGGATTAATTTAACTAAGCTTTGATCGCTATAGCGTTCTGGGAAATAAAATAGAAGATCGGCGACGATATTTAGACCCAATCTTGCTAGGGCCTTTTTCTGGTCGGGGGTGAGTCTGAATTGGGTTTCGATGGCGTCGCGCAGTTGCATCGCCTTATTATACAGAATTCTCTCTTACTTTTGTCTTGAAACAAAAGTAACAAAATTTCAAGGCCCAGAAGAAAAATAGCCGGACGAGAAAGCCCCGCTTGCGCGGGGCTTTCTCTTTACGCCACTTTTTTGATTTTTTCTACCAATTCCTCGAGTGTAAAGTTCGACTTGATGAGATACTCCTCGGCGCCCATGTCCATGGCCTTTTTTATATCTTTGTCATCCGATAGGTTCGAAAAGACTATAACTGGAATTTTTTGGTGTGCGGCTTTCATGGCCTTCAAGACGTCGAAGCCCGAGATATCGGGGAGCATGAGGTCCAAGAGCACGCAGTCGAATTTTTCCGTCGCAAGGAGCGTCGTCGCCTCTTCGCCATTGCTTGCGGTTTGGGTGTCAAAATCATTCTTGGACAGCTTGTTAGCCATCAATCCTTGGAGGAAAGAATCGTCCTCTACAATCAATACTTTTTTCATGAACTCCATTTTACTATTTTTCAAAGGCTATGCAACCGAGTGTGTTAGAATAGTCACATGGATTTTGGCGCCGTTTTTCTTTTTGGCATCATCGCCGGCGTGCTGCAGTTTGCAGGATATGCAACGTATTTTTACGACGTTGTTCGTTCGGGTGTCCGTCCAAACCCAGCCAGCTGGCTGATTTGGTCGTATGGGAATGCGTTGGTGTGTTTGTCTTATGTTTTTTTAAACGATAACTTGTCGATTGCTGCCGATATTTTACCGATTGTCTGTGCATCTGCGTGTATCCTGATGACTATTTCATTCTTTTTCCTGGGGAAATTCAGGTCACTAGATATATTTGAAAAACTCATCGTTTATCTAGATATTACGGTGACTCTTGTATGGGTTTTATCTGATTTTTTTGGGATGAATTTAGTATCGCTTCGTTTTTTGCATACAGTACTTCTTTTGAGCGCCACGGCCTCTTTTCTGCCGCTTTATCGAGAGGTCATCAGGGACCAGATGGCCGAGAAGCCGCGTTCTTGGATAATCTGGACTACCGCATACATTTTTCTAGTCATGGTCATAGTATTTGAAAAAGGAGGATTCGAAGCTCTTTCATATCCGGTGATGTACGCAGTACTTCATATTATTGTTGTGTTGTTGTCATCTAGGCGAACTAGAAAAGTCTTGAGGTTAAAGATATCCTGACATGAAGATTTATTTCAAAAAAAGTCAGATTCACGGCCTTGGTATTTTCGCCAAGGTTCCTATTAGGCGCGGGGAAACCGTAGCTATTATCAAAGGTAAACGTTACCACAAGGTAAACAAGACACTAAAGGACGTTTTCATGCATCCTGATTGGATTGGTTTTGGAGAACAAGAGTGGATCGACCCGCGTCCGCCATACAAATATTGGAATCATTCATGTCGACCGAATACAGGTATTCGGGGCAGATTTCTTATAACGGCATTGCGCGATATAAAAAAAGACGAAGAGATCACAACGGATTATTCCATCATAGAACCGGACCCGCGTTGGTTTTTGAAGTGTGCCTGTGGCGAATCGGTATGCCGTCGAACTGTACGTTCGATTGAATTCTTGCCTAAAACGTTGTTTAATAAATATATCCCTTTCGTTCCCTCTGCCTTTAAAAGACTTTATGCAAGAAAAAGAACATAAAACTGAAAGTGGGCACTACTTTCCGTACGTGCAAATTGTCA
>CAZHCS010000005.1:0-44525 GCA_964531475.1 uncultured Candidatus Saccharibacteria bacterium
GTCATTCTGGCTATGTTTTTTGTGTCTGCATACTTAACCTATGTACGGGCGTATGAGTCAGGCGCCGTACGCTTTTTTTTGGAGGAAGATGAGATCGAAAAGTTTGACCCTATAGATGCTCTTTATGGAAATGATTGATACATTTATACAGGCGTGCGAGTGGCTTCCGTCAAAATTTTTCTTCTTCTCGGGTAATGTTTTTAGTCCGCTCGTTTATTATTCACATCTACTCCCAGTCATCTTGTCGTTGGCGGTCGGAGGTATTCTCTTTTTCGGAAATCGCAAGCGTCTGCCGAACAAGATATTGTTTGTAACCGTTGTCATTTTCTCCCTATGGTCGTTGTTCGATCTAATCCTCTGGGCTACGCCAAATCCTGGAGACACGGTATTTTTCTGGAGCCTAGTGAATATGCTTGAGCCATTGGTTTATGCTTCGGCACTATATTTTCTTTATGCGTTCGTCGACGATAGAATGCCACCGTGGAAAGTACAATTTCTTATTGGGCTACTAATTCTACCGACACTAATCTTTGGCTCGACCTCTCTTAATATTGCTGGACTCAATTTTACTAACTGTGATCGCGAAGCTGTTGAGGGTATTCTTGTGTACTACAACTATGTTATCGAGATCCTCTTCGCCCTGTGGCTAGTAGGTTATGGTATATACAAATACTACAAATCGGCGCTGTCTGCTAGAAAAGAAATTGCCTTATGTACTGTCGGTCTTTCTCTTTTCCTCTTCTCGTTCGCTTTTGGCAATATCATCGGTTCAGTCTCGGAAAATTGGGTACTCGGCCAAGTTGGACTTTTTGGCCTGCCAATATTTGCCGTCTTTCTGTCGATACTAGTAGGACGCTTCCAGTCCTTCAAGACAAAAGTATTCACAACCGAGCTTTTGGTCGTCATCCTCTGGGTACTGATCGTCTCGATGCTTTTTGTCGAAGATTTGGCGCTAATCCATGTTGTCCTGGTCGTCACACTTATTGCAACTATCGGGCTCGGTATTCTGCTTATCCGAAGCGTCAAACGTGAAATTGATCAGAAGGATAGGCTCACACTTTTGAAAACTGACCTTGAATCTGCAAACAAAAATCTGACCGCACTCGACGCTACCAAAGACGAGTTCTTGTCATTTGCGACGCATCAGTTGCGAAGCCCGCTGACATCTGTGAAGTGGGGACTAGGGGCACTCAAAGAAAATCCAGATCCAGTCATGATAGACAAACTTTTGAGTACTACCGACGACCTCATTAGTACAGTCAACGACTTGCTCGACATTTCAAAAATAGAGCAAGGCGGACTTGTCATGAAGATGGAAGAATTCGACCTGCATGATTTTGCCGGACGTATTGTCGAAGAATTTCGCATGACGGCCGAACAAAAGGGTTTGCGTCTCGCTTTTACAGGTGACATAGTCCCAAGTTTTGTCACGGCTGACCAAACGAAGCTTCGCCAGGTATTCGTCAATCTCATCGACAATGCCATCAAGTACACCAAGGCGGGGGATATCAAAGTCGTCTTCCGTCGCAGGGGCGACACGGCCGAAGTATCCGTGTGGGACACTGGGCCCGGCATCGCCCCCGAAGAGCTCAAAGACCTATTCGATAAATTCCTACGTGGCGCGGCCGGCAAGGCTTCGCAGGGCGGCTCTGGACTTGGCCTATATCTAGCCAAGAAAATAGTCGAGAACCACAAAGGCCGCATATTTGCTACATCGGCGGGTCTTGGCAAGGGTAGCGTCTTTACAGTTAGCCTGCCGCTCAAGCAGTAATACCTCTGTGGTAGAATCATAGAATGAAGTGGGCATTCATTGCAGTCATCATTGCTTTGCCTTTCGCTGCGTTCGCGCAGACTCCTTTGTTTGACCCGATAGAAAAATACGCAAACGGCGGTATTGTTGAAGTTTTGATAGTGCCAGGGCACGATGACGAGAATCCCGGTGCTGTATTTCGCGGGCAGCGCGAGGCCGACATGAATCTTATTCTTGCTGAAAAACTTGCCCACGAACTATCCGGAGACGAGCAGCTTTTTGTAACAGTTTCAAGAAATCGCGACGGCTACTATCCGCCACTCGAAAAATATCTAGATGATAACAAGAGGGAAATAGAGTCATTTATAAAAAACAGCAAGAGTGCGACTGAGCGTTTTTTGGAAAATAACGGCATCAATATATTTTCTGGCGTAACTCATAACAATGCGCCTTCGGACGTTGCCTTCGGACTTTACGGTATTAACAAATGGGCAGCCGAAGAATCTTTTGATTTCATAATCCATATACATTTCAATGACGACACATCGCATTATGGCAACAACATAGGCAGGTACGGCGGTTACTCGATATATGTTCCAGATCAAAATCTGTTAAATGCCGACAAGGCCAGACCTTTTGCGCTATCGATAGGGCAAGAGATGAAAAAAACTTTCTTCCCATCTAATTTGCCAGCAGAAGTACGGAGCTCTGACGAGACCGGACTCATTCCGGATTTTAAATTGATTGCGCTTGGTTCGAACAGGACGCTCGAGACGCCAAGCATCCTCGTCGAATATTCATATATCTACGAACCACATGTCGCGGCGGAATTTTTGGACCTATCGACTAGTGTCATGGCTCGCGCGACGGCTCGTGGCATTTTCAATGTACTTTCGGGTCCGCAGAGCTGGCGCAACCTCTCGCATGTTTGGTACACGCCGCTTGCATTGTCGACGAAAAATAATACCGATACGCTCGCACTCCAATTCGCCCTGCGTGAGCTCGGTTACTATCCGCCTAAAAACCTCGATCGCGTGACTTGCACGTTCTCGGGCTTCTTTGGTCCGTGTACGCAGCGTGCCGTCAAAGAATTTCAAAAAGCCAATGGGCTTGAAGCCGACGGCATTGCCGGCCCGCAGACTTTTGAAATATTAAATGCAGTTTTTGGTTTTTAGCGCGCGATGCCGATGCGCGCGAGAAATTCTTTGATTTCTTTCCACTGGCCGAACTTGTCGCTTTGGTTGTTGTAGTTGGCTCGTATTGTTATGAGGATTCTCCCTCGCCTCTCGCTTCGCTCGGGCTGGGCAGCGTTTTTAGATGATTCGGTCACAAGTTTCCTCGCATCCGCTCGGAACTCGCGACCCCGACTCGCCGGTCAGAAATGCTGCGCATTTCTCCGGCTCCGTCTTTCGAACCCTCTCGTCACTTTAATTACGATAAAAAGAGACAGTCGTTTAGACTGTCTCTTTTTATCGTTGCGGAGAGCGTCGTGTTAGAACTAAAGCCCGACAAGCCCTGTAAGGCTATTTTAGTACTTTTTCAGATTTAAAATCGACGCGTATCGAGCGCACCAGAAAGTGACAAAAGTGACAGTACTTTAGGTTGTTTTGACGCACGAGAATGTCACTATTTTATGTAAAATAAGTCGCGACCATGCGACGCATTTCTAGTTCTGCATAGACTATGCACCACCAACCAGTCTGTCATTAATTAATATATGGAAACATATACCACAGCCCGTATTGGCAAGGAGGTTATCCCGCCAGTACAGCAAATCAAATACGTTCTGTACGCTCGAAAATCCACCGAATCGGAAGAACGACAAGTTTTGTCTATTGATTCCCAAGTTAAAGAAATGCTTGAACTTGCCGAACGAGAGAAGCTTGAAATCGTAGAGATTAGACGGGAATCGCATAGCGCAAAAGAATCGGGACAGCGTCCTGTCTATAAGGAGATATTGGAAGATGTACGGCGAGGCAGATTCAACGGAATCCTGACTTGGGCACCCGATCGTTTAAGCAGAAATGCAGGCGACCTCGGAAGCATTGTCGATTTAATGGATCAGCAACTGCTCTTGGAAATCAGAACTTACGGACAGCATTTCAAAAACTCACCGAACGAGAAATTTCTTTTGATGATTCTCTGTTCGCAAGCAAAACTAGAGAACGACAACAAGAGTATCAATGTGAAGCGAGGGCTACGAACACGCGTTGAAATGGGATTGTGGCCTGGTCCCTCTCCAACTGGATATATGAAAGAAAAACGAATGGATCGGAAATGCGAAACGCTTCTTGACCCAGAACGAGCGCCAATCATCAAGAAGATGTTTGAAAAAGTCGCATATGAGCATTGGAGTGGAAGGAAACTCTACAATTGGCTCAAATTTGATCTCAATCTACGAACTGTCGCAGGCAAAAAACATTTAAGTCTCGGAAATATCTACAAGATTTTAGACAATACGTTCTATTACGGAGTGTTCGAGTATCCGAGAAAATCGGGTAACTGGTACACAGGCAAACACGAACCAATTATCACCAAAGAATTATTTGATATGGTACAAGCACAGATAAAAAGTAACGTGTTGCGAGTAGAAAATAAAGAATTTGCCTTTACTAAAATGATGCTCTGCGGATTGTGCGGATCTGGTATATCAGCAGACGAGAAGTTCAAGAAGCTTAAAAATGGCGGGGTTGCTCGATATGTCTATTATGGTTGTACTAAAGCACGCGGAGTGGATTGTAAATGTGGCTATACCGAAGAGAAAGAGTTACTGAAACAGTTCAACGAGCTGATCGAGAAAATTGACCTGAACGAGATTGAAGTCAAAGAAAAGATAAAAGCTGACCTTGATCAATTCTCGAAGATGCAGAAGTTCTTTCTTGGAACCAAAGAGAAAATTGATATCCCAAGTATTGATGTACGAGGGTATGCGAAGTATGTCTTGAAAGAGGGATCGAATCTTGAGAAGCGAGAACTGCTTGGATGTTTGAAGAGCAGGATTTGTTTGGCGCAGAAAAAGATTACTCTAAAAGAGGCGTAGAAAAAATATCTTAAAAATGGTAAAGTAAAGATACTTATGGAATCCCTGGACAACAAAAACTCCTTGCCGGGTGCGGAGCAAAAAATTGATGAATACGTTAATCGTATTAAAAATGGAGAATCTAAGGATTCTATTTTTCAAGGTTTGCCAGAATCCTTTAAGTCGGGTATTGAGAAAAAACTAGCCGAAACATCAGAAGAAAAACCAGAGCAAGGGATAAGTGAAATTCCTGCACAATACAGAGGTTTAGATTCTGAAACTCTTGATTTTATTTGGACGTTTCCTGAATACGTCGATCAGGAGAAAACGAAAGAATTAAAAGAAAAGAAAGCAAGAGCGCTGGCTGCATTGCGAGAAAAAGAATCTGCAGAGAAAGGAACAGAAGAAAGATATCAATCTGATCAGCAGAAGATTGCAGAATTAAGAGAACAGCTAGGGATTTCTAAACCCATTGAAACTACGGAGAACCAAGAAAAATCAGTTGCCGTTCTTCAATCAGAAGAATTATCGGCACTAAATATTGAAGAAAGGAAAAAATTACATGGCTGGACTGCTAGCTACGAATTGGCAAAAATTGCAAAACAACAAGGAATAGATTTATCAAAAATTTCCAGAGAAGAATATGTTGATTTTGCAATACAAAACTCTTTGGCTATTGATGATGATCAGTTGAGGGTTGCACCGTGGCAACGCATGGGCACCTCTGTTGAGGAAATTGTTTTAGCGAATAGAGAAAGAAAAGCACAAATTAAAGAAGAATCAGAAAAGGCATTTGCAAAATTTTGTTATGAGATGCAACAAAAAGCAGGACAAGAAAATCGCTTTCTTTCAGAAAATATACGAGTGCGACAAGGGACTAAAGATTCCAATTCTTGGCTATTTTTTGGAATTAATAATGGTACAGGAGAAAAGAGCAATGAAACTTATAAGTCCTATGTTTCGGTTAAAGACCTAAATACTTTAACCCCTGAAAGATTTAAGCAATTTATGATAGCTCTTCGTGACGCAAAATATAACGGCGATATCAAAATTTTTCAAGACTTATCCGAGCAGGGTGTTAGATTAAATGACCAAATTGTTATGCACGGAGGATCACAAGCTGATGCGGAGCTAGCTTTACAAGTCGCAGAACAATTTTTTGGTGAAGATTTAGCTGAAAAAAGTGTCGGGAAAGATGAAGTCATTGATGGAGAAAATAAAAGTTACAGTCAAATTTTAGCCAAAAAAATTAAAGAGTCGATTAAATAACTAATTTATAGACAAAAAACACGAAATAAATTTCGTGTTTTTTGTTAGCTTTTTATTCCAATTCGTGCTAGCACGGCATATTTTTAAACAACATATCTCGTGCTAGCTGTCAATGGCGGAGACGAGAGGATTCGAACCTCCGAGGGTGTTTAGCCCTACCTCGTTAGCAGTGAGGCGCCTTCGACCAGCTCAGCCACGTCTCCGTAAACGCCAGATTAACATAAAAAAATGTTTAACGAAACATACTTGGCACCCTTGCCTTTTCGTATTTTTCGGCTACAGTGGTGACAAACAAAACCTCTTTCCCATGAAAAAGCATAACGAAGGGAGCCTCGGAATGCGATTATGGTCTTTCATCTGTGAATGGACAAGACTCGTGATCTTCTTCGTCTTTATCCTGTTTCCACTCCAATGGTGGGCATCGTTCTTGGTCGGAGCCATCTCTCTCTTGGCATTTTGGCACGCGTACGATTTCGGCCAAGAAGAGGTCGTCGGCATTGGCATCGCCATGATTTTCTTTGCGGCCGTTTACTGGGGGCAATCGAGCGAGATAGAGGCGTATCAGAATACCAAAAAGCGTTTGCGTTGGCACACGCCGGTGACTGACCTTTTGTTCGCGTTGCTCGTCGTCATCGCGTATACGCTAACTGTTCGAATAGGCAAAGACGCGCGGTTGTTCACGCCACTGATCCCGCAGATGGTCCTGCATGTCATCGGCTTTTTCGCGAAGCGAAGAATTGGTCGATTCATCGATGCTTTTTACTGAAACCGTACTTTCGAAGCCCCCGCCACTCGCGGGGGCTTTCGTCTGGTATACTGGCATTATGAAGAAAGGATTTCATCAAAATATAGAAAAGGAGACCAAAGACAATTCCGACTTTCGTCGAGTCTTGTATACGGGTGCTCATATGCAGTTGGTGCTCATGAGCTTGGCTCCAGGGCAAGAGATCGGCGTCGAAGTTCACAAAGAGAACGACCAGTTCTTTCGCTTCGAAGCCGGGCATGGCGCGGTCGTTGTCGGCGAGACGCGCTACGAAGTTGCCGATGGTGACGCTGTCATCGTCCCGGCTGGCACGCAGCACAATGTTATAAATACCGGCGATACGGAGCTAAAGCTCTACACCATCTACGCGCCACCGCATCATCAAGACGGTATCATTCGCGCGACGCGCGAAGAGGCGCTCGCGAACGAAGCCGATTTTGACGGAGTGACGACTGAATAGGAAAGAGGGACGCGCAAGCGCGTCCCTCTTGTGTTCCTTCGGCCTATGCCGGCGGAGCATCTTCCTCTTCATCCTTCGACTTGAACGAAAGCGTTTTCGGCTCGTTCTTGCCTTCCTTATAGGAAAGCGCGAATGCTTCTGGTCGCGAGCCCTTGATCCAGATCGACATCTTGGTGTCGCCGTTTTCGTATACGCCCTCGAACTCGTTCGGCACTTGAGCTACCGCTGGTGTGTCGGTCTTGTGCACAAAGGTTTGGACGTCATCCTTCTTTTTCCACGAGGCCCACATGACCCACAATAACAGGAGCAGTAACCCTAAGATGACAATTATCCAAAGCAGATCAGGAAGAATTTCATGGGTAAGCCATCCCAATCCCACAAAACGATTCGGGGCCGGCGTCTTATCCTCGGCGTGCATCAAGAACACGTTCCTGGACCTGAGGGCGTACATGAGCTCCTCTGCCCTGATACCGTCGCCGAGCAGCGCTACCGAAGTGTCGCGCGTGTCGTTGCGGAATCCGTTTACGGTGTCGCCCGTGCAGTTCGCATAGCGGATGGGCACTCGCTGGCAGATATCGTACGTGCCAGTATCGCCGTTTTCGTAGATGCCGCCCAGGTTGTCGTCGAGCGCCTTTTGGACCGTGACGGTGTCCGCGTGCTCGTAGCTGGTCGTCGAGGGCGGCGTATTGCAGCTGGTAGCCAGGATAGCCAGGCTTACTACTGCCAGGAAGAGGCCTTTTCCGAAGGTGATTTTCATGTGTAGGAACGTTTTTGGTTTTCCGCACACTAGCATTATTTATACATAATGTCAAGGCTTACGTAATCCTTCATCACCTTGCCAAGTTAGCCCGTGTGGTGCAAAATGGGCCGAAAACACAGTACCATGCATAACAAAGGCACGATCAGCATTTCGGCTTTGCAGCTCTCGTTCATATTCGATGGCATAGAGAAGGAGCTCGCCGAAGAAGATGGTAGTGAAGAATGAAAAAGGGTGTCACCATACTACGTAGCCTACTTCGCTTGCGGCGCATCAGGCACAGCAGCAGGCTCCGTGCCAATGCGCCACCGGTTGATCTGGAACTTTCTGGTGAAAGAGGCGATAGCACCTGCGATTTTTGCGAACAGCGATACGGGCTCCACCCTTTGGACTTGCGTACGCGCCGTGTGCGCGTCATCTGTGACGGAACATACATCAGACCTTAAGCCGGCGACTCTGTCGCCGGCTTTCGCTTGTTGTAAAAACTTTTCATATGATGCAAAATATTTGAAACGGCTTCTGTTCGATGGGCGATGAAGGACGCGATAGGCTGCGATAAGCTATGAGGAGGTGCATAATGACCTATGATCCATAGATCTCCGAATGGGGCAACCCCATGCCGCGAAACGGCATGATTCCGTAGTGATACGGAAAGCGTACCCAGGGAACTACAACAGTTTAGTACCTGGAGGTTTGAAGCCGAGGATGAACCCCTCGCAAGTAGTGGCGAACGAAAGGGGGAACGACATCCCGTCCCGCCGCATTCCGCGGCGGGATTTGTCTTTTGTGGGCGATTCGTGCGCCATAGAGTACAATGGTCTCATGAAGAAATGGAAGATTATCTCGTTCGTACTGATGGGCGTCATCTTGCTGCTCCTTGGCCTCTACCTTTTCGTCTTCCGCCTTGACCGCATCACGTATTTCGATGGTTCGTATGAAGACTATGAAGCGGGGGAGTTGAGCCAAGGAAACACGTACGAAAACACACGATGCTCTATTGCCGGCATCAACATCCACGGCGAAATCATGACGTATCTGTCCGAGAACGAGTATGCCGACGACTATACTTCGAGCGAAGACATCTATGCGCAGCTCGAAGAAGCCGAAGCGTCTCCATACATCAAAGCGATCATGCTCGACATCGACTCCTATGGCGGCATGCCGGTTGCAGCCGAAGAATTGGCGAACAAAATAGCTTCTCTCGACAAGCCGGTCGTCGCGTTTATCCGCTCAGGCGGCGCGTCCGCGGCGTATTGGATAGCATCGTCCGCCGATCATATCCTGGCGTCAGAGCTCTCAGATATCGGCAGCATCGGCGTTACCATGTCGTATCTCGATGAAGCGCAGCTAAACGCCAAAGAAGGCTACACCTGGAACAGCCTCTCGACCGGCCCCTACAAGGACGCCGGCAGCTCCGACAAACCGCTCACAGCGGCCGAACGGGCTATCTTCGAACGAGATATCAAGCTCACGTTCGACAAGTTCGTCGATGTGGTGGCCAAGAATAGGGGTATGTCTGTAGAAAAGGTCCGAGCGCTGGCTGACGGCTCAACTATGATGGGCAAACAAGCGCTCGCCAATGGGCTTATCGATGAGATAGGCTTTCTCCCGGAAGCGCAGGAATACCTCAAATCCGTGCATAAAGTCGAAGGGGAAGTGTGCTGGTAAAAACCTAAAAAATAGGGCAGAATGGGCGAGAGTTTATGCCAATGATCTGTCGTCTACTCATTGCTTCTTGCCGAACTTGGTACGCACAAAGCGAAAGCCAAAATGTAATGACCTCAATTTTTAATTTTCTGAATAAAATATGGATTCTCATAAGAGATAACACTCAACTAGAAAATGTTTGGGCTAATTTTCTTGGGGGATTGAGTCTGGTGGTTTTTTTGTTTGTATGGAATGAAATATTGCGTCCAAAAAGAAATCTAACAGGAGAATGGGAGGTGACGAACACAATTACAAGTACAGAGTATGGTAAATACAATAATCTAAAAGTAGTTTGGAGGATCCACTTTTTGCAGAACGGTAATCTCATCACAGGTAGTGGAGAAAAGATAAAAGACATATCGGCCGATGGGACAGAACTAATCTATGAACCGGTAAAAAGAGACAACGTTGAGATACAAGGATATGTTGAAAGAAATTTTTTGCGTAAAAGTCGTGTTTTTATAAATGTCATTCAAGTAGGAAGAGCCAGGCGATCGAGGGCGACCTATCTGCTCAAGCGTAAGAGCTCTAAGAATTTAAGTGGCACATTTATTACTACGGCCGGTAAATCCAGAGGAAATTCATCTTTCATAAAAAATGACTAAAATAGCAAATATTTTTTTTGCCTTATTTTTGAGAATGATATATAGACTTTTCGTATTCTTTGATTCGACATTTAAAGAAGATCTTGAGTCGGCTAAAAGAGCAATAACCCTTGAGCCCGTAAAGAACCAAATTTTAAAAGACTATGTGCTTACTGTTGAAGATAAAAGATTCTATCAACACAAAGGGGTAGACGTTCGATCTATAATACGCGCCTTATACCAAACATTATTTAAAAAACGCATAGAGGGCGGAAGTACAATAGAACAACAATATATTCGTTTAATTACGAATAAAAGACAGATCAGTTTTAAAAGAAAACTTAGAGAGTGGTTGTTGGCGGTTAAGCTGAATAATAGTTTTTCTAAGGATGAAATACTTAATACTTATTTTTTGAGGTATAAATTTTTAGGAAATATTCAGGGCGTAGATCAGTACACCAAAGAAAGACGGTTCAATCTTGAAAATTTAACACCAGAGGAAATGTATGAAATTATTGCTCGTTTGAAATATCCTTTCATGGATGAAAAAGATCCACGTTTTATCAAGCGTGTAAAGATTGTCGCGTATAAAATTAATAAAAATGAGAAATCTTTTCTGATCCCTGGTCACATATCAACTTCTGTCAGCATATAGATAAAGGTTTGTAAAAACCCTAAAAATAAGGCAGAATGGGCCCAATGGAGAACCAGGAGAAATTCTTAGTCTTGAAAGATAGAATTAAGAAGTTTTGCCAGGATCGAGACTGGTCGCAATTTCACGACCCAAAAAATCTTGCTATTTCATTAAACCTTGAAGCTTCAGAAGTTCTCGAGCTTTATCAGTGGACGAAGGATAACCAACTAAAACCAGAGCGGGCGGGTAAAATATCAGAAGAGTTGGCGGATGTTTTTTATTGGCTCATCATGTTGGCCAATCATTACAATATTGATCTTGTTGAAGCCTTGGACAAGAAGATGGATCAAAATGAGTTAAAGTATCCGATAGAAAAGGCTAAGGGTGTTTCTTCCAAATATAGTGAACTTTAAGCATGTCTCACATTCAGTCTTTTAAATTTCATAAAGACCATTTCGATGAAATTCGAAATTATAGATTCGGAAAGAATTGGCCGGCGGTTTATGTTTTAGAGAATGGTAAAGACGTCTACGTTGGACAGGCTATAAGTACACACAGAAGAGTTAAGCAGCATTACGATAATCTCGAAAAACAAAAACTAAAGCTAAAAACTGTACACATAGTAAGCGACGAAGAATTTAATGTGTCTGCAGCGCTCGATGTTGAATCTTGGCTTATTCAATATATGTCTGCTGATCAAGTTTTTACTTTACACAATAAAAATGGCGGATTAAAAAACCATAACTATTACGACAGACCTAAGTACAAAGCAAAATTTGAAGATATTTGGAAGCAGTTTTTAGAAATGGGAATTGCAAAAAGTACTCTAGAAGATCTAAAGAATACAGACTTGTTTAAATACTCACCTTACAAATCTCTTACAGAAGACCAACTTTTTGTCGCCCGTAAAATTTTCAAACATATTAAATCTGGAAACCCACAAACATTTATTGTCAACGGAAAGCCGGGAACAGGAAAAACAATTCTTGCTACGTATCTTTTTAAATTTTTAAAAGAACAAGAGGAAACAAAAAACTGGAAGATGGCACTTGTTGTACCTATGACTTCTCTTAGAACAACAATCAAAAAAGTCTTTGGAAAAATAAAAGGACTTAGTGGTTCGATGGTTATTGGACCGAATGATGTTGCGCAAGGAGGGTATGATCTTATCATTGTTGATGAAGCCCATCGCCTGCAGAGAAGAAGAAATATTATGGGTATGGGTGCGTATGATAACGTAAATCGATTTCTTAATCTCCCTACAGAGGCAACAAATTTAGATTGGATAATGAAGTGTTCAAAGAATCAGATATTTTTTTATGATGAAAATCAAAGTATTAAACCGGCGGATGTTAGAAAAGAGGATTTCAAGAAGTTGAATGCAAAACACCTCACACTCTCTACGCAAATGCGCGTCGAAGCTGGAGAAGAGTTTATCGAATTTGTAGAAGCAGTGTTCGACCTCCGGGCACCAAAGACAACAAATTTTGGCGAATATGATTTCAAGGTTTATGACAACGTAGAAGAAATGGTTTCTGCTATAAAGGAGAAAGATAAAAAGCACGGCTTGTCCCGCGTGGTTGCGGGTTATGCGTGGCCTTGGCATACAAGGAATGGGGTTCAAAAATATGATATTGAAATTGATGGGTATAAGGGTATTTGGAACTCAACGGCCACTGACTGGGTAAATTCTCCAAATGCAGTAAACGAAGTCGGGTGTATCCACACCGTACAAGGATATGATCTAAATTATGTTGGTGTGATTATTGGTCCAGAATTCTGTTACGATACAAAGAATAAAAAGTTTTTTGTAGATAGAGAAAAATACTTTGACAGAAATGGTCGAGCGGGAATACAAGACCCTGCCGAGCTTGATAATTACATTAGAAATATTTACAAAACGCTTCTAACGCGAGGTGTAAAAGGTTGCTATGTCTATGCTGTCGACAAGAACTTACAAGAATTCTTGAAAGAAAAAGCGGGGTATAAAGTTAGCCGGCAGGTGTCAGCTAGGTCAATAGTTTCTCCTTTCACCGTAGAAATGGTTCAGGTTCCATTGGTTGGTTCGGCGCCATGCGGTGCTCCGCTTATGGGTGAAGAAAATATTGAAGAATATATTTCGATCGAGAAAAGTAAAATAAAACCGGGTTTTAACTATTTCATCTTGCGAGCAGAAGGAGATTCGATGAACCTTGCAGGGATACAAGACGGTGATTTGGTCCTGTGTCGGCAGCAATTGAAAGGGGAGACAGGAGATAGGGTTGTGGCACTTCTGGGCGATAACGTGACTATCAAATATTATGACAAGAAGGATGGTCGCAGAATTTTATTACCAAAAAGTACAAATAAATCCCATCAGCCGATTATTCCGGATGAGGGGGATAGTGTGCAGGGGATAGTGCAGGAGGTTATTGATCAGATATAAATATTGTTATGAAAATTTTTGAGAACACTAAGACAAAAAATAAATATCTCATAGTTATTGGAGTCTTTATTTTAGCTTTCGGTGCGTGGGGAACACTACGCAGTGCGCCGACAGGAACAGTACTACCGTTTGTAAGTGGAAGCACTATATACGGATGCGTTAAGCCTACCGGAGAAATTTATTTAGTTGGCCCTGGCCTTGGACAGACGGTGTGTTTGGCAAATCATCAGCCGATCAAATGGAATTCAAGAGGCGACCAAGGGCCGGCCGGTCCGCAGGGTCCTGCTGGTATTTCTATTTTCCCTGAAGCTATAATAAGCGACGTCCAACTCATCTTTCAATGGCAAGACGGGATCAATATAGGCGTCGGTGGGATTACCTGGAATACAGATATTCCTTCAACGACAAGGTTATTTATTTCGACAACGAGTCCGGTACCCCAAATACAAGAGAACGAGCGCTTCATGACTGAGCCGTATTTCGTACAAAATCATGGTGTTGGGGTGGAAAATCTACAGCAAGACCTGGTCTATTATTTTATAATCCATTCCATGGATACTCTCGGTCGTCCAGTTATATCTGAAGAATACTCTTTCCAAGGAAACATACTTAATATTCCATAATATTGATATAAAAACACCCGATGCAGGCGCGGGTGTTTTTACTTAGTTTAGATTATCGAGGGTCATTTTCACCGACGGTAGTCTTTGGGTGCTGCTTGCGATTCTTCGATACAACTCGGGGTTGTTGAAGTGGGGCTGGCAGCAGGACAATAGGCTCTGTTCCATTTTTTGAAAGAGACGCAACTATGGTTTCAGGAGTATACTTGTCGCGTACTTTGTACCAGAGAATGGTTTTTTTCAGTGTAATTATTATTGTGATAATCGCTCCTACGAGGAACGCGGCTTGGATTGTGGTGCCGGGGATCTTCCAAAGATTTCGAGTACTTTCTGTAAAAAACACTGTCGCAAGGAGTGATAAGGCAATGCCACCATACCCTAGGACTTCGGCAGGCAGGCCCGCGTACTTTTCGCAGTCTTTGAAGTTCAGTAGCAGGGAATACTTGCTAACCTGGATTACTTCGTAATCGATATTGTCATGTATAGAAAATTCCTTTTTCATGTCACCTATTATATCGAGCCACATTTTCTTGTCAAATATTCGACTAATACTGCTTGACTTTTTTACATCATTTGCATATACTTGTTCGCATGAACATGTATATGCAAAAAATCAAAGAATTTCGCACGGCAAGAGGTCTCTCTCAAGAGCAGGTTGCCAAGGCTATCGGCGTTTCTAGACCGACATATACTGCTATAGAATCAGGGAAGCAAAAGCTTGATTTGGATGAAGCCCAGAAGTTTGCCAAGCTTTTTGGCATTGGGGTTGATGAACTCTTGTCTGGAAGTATTCCGAATATCGAAAAATATAAACAGATGATTTTGACATACCTGCGGATGAAGATTTCGACCGACGGGAAGATACCGAAGACGAAACTCGCAAAACTTTTGTATCTCGCCGATTTCGCCTGGTTCTACGAGCATCTGGAAAGTATGAGTGGAATGCAGTACCGCAAGATAACCTATGGCCCAGTACCAGATACCTTTTTCCGAGCAATCGACGAGTTGGAGGAAGCTGGCAAGATAAACATTGTGAGGAAGGGAGATGGGGGTAAGGAGTGTTTGCTCATCAGTGAATCGGAAAGCAATAAGAATGAAAAGATAAGAACGCTTTCCGTCGAAGAACTGGAGCTGATGAAGAAGATTGCTGAAAAATGGAAGAGTAAGAATACACAAGAGATTGTAAATTTCACTCATAATCAACTACCATATTTTCTTTGTCGAGATAATGAACTTATTCCTTACGAGCTTATTACTCAAGAAGATCCTGGTCTTGTTTATTAAAGGTTTATGCAGGGAAATTATTCTGTTGAGGTCGAGTCGTTTGCAGAAAGACACTTTATAAAGGGTTTCCAAAAAAAGTACAAGAAACAGTGGGAAGTTACGTTTCGGGCTATTACAGCCGAACTCGAACATATCGATAAGCTCATAGAGACTGACCGGGCGGAGACAGTCTATGATGTCGATGGTCTGAGAATAGTAAAGACAAAATTCAAAGTTGCTGGAACAAAAGAGTCGGCTAAGACATCGGGTAATAGGTGTATTGTTGCATGGTACCCTGATAGGGCGATAGTCTACATTCTATTGGTTTACGGTAAAACGGATCTTGGTGGCGCCAAGGAAACTGTTGCGTGGACCAATTTAGTAAAAGAGAATTATCCTCAGTATAAAAATTTGTTTTAATCATGGACATCCTTGCACACACTCTCTGGACCAACGCATCCGCACGCGGGGTGAATAGGCTGCGCGAGAAAAAGGGGAAGCCGAAGGTGTTGCACGTCGGCTGGACGGCGTTTTGGGGCGTGGCGCCGGATTTCTTTGCGTTCACGGCGCCGTTTCTCATTGCCCTATTTAAAATAGTAACAGGGCAGGCGTCACCATCATCTTTTGGCGATCACCATGTCGGTGTCGCAGGGTTCGACTTGGCCGCGTATCTGTACCAATACAGCCACAGTCTAGTCGTCTTTGCGGCGGTGTTCCTCGTCGTCTGGGCCATCTCGCGTCGGCCGCGATGGGAATTGCTAGGCTGGGCGCTGCATATCCTCATCGATATACCCTCGCACTCTATAGAGTTCTACCCAACACCATTTCTCTTTCCCATAAGCGACTATCGTTTCCCATACGGCATCTCGTGGGGGAACACCTGGTTCATGATCATCAACTACTCTGCACTCGTTATCGTCTGGACAAAGATTGCTATCGGAAAGTTGAAACAGTCTCGTGGGCGCAGTGTGGTAAAATAAATCTAGTTTTATAACTAACAATTTATTTTCTATGTCAGAAGTTTTGATCGTGTGGATCGTTTCTCTTTTTCAAGTTTTGATCGCTTTCGGGCTCTTGAATGTTTGGTTGGTGCGTTCTGGACGTGCGACAAAATATCGCGGCGGAGCTGCTCATAATATGAAAGAAGAGTTCGCGGTGTATGGGTTGCCGGTGTGGTTTATGTACGGCGTCGGGTTTCTAAAGATCGTCATTGCTTGTGTCATGATACTTGGCTTGTTTATGCCACAGATCATGTATCCTTTGGGGATTCCGGCGCTTGGACTCCTGGTGATACTTATGCTTGGCGCGGTGTCGATGCATATCAAAGTCCGCGATTCTTTTGTTAAGACGTTGCCGGCGCTTTCGATGCTCGCCATGGCCTTGATCTCGGTTTATTTGATGGTCACACTTTAGAAAATATGAAAGGGTACGAATGGTACGCTACGCTCGTAAAGCCCAACTGGGCGCCGCCTGCGTGGCTTTTTGGTCCGGTGTGGACGGTACTGTATGCCGTCATCGCAGTGTCTTTTGGCACAGTGTTCTACAAAGCGGCGACGGGCAAGATCCCGGCGATCGTCGCGCTGCCGTTTGTACTAAACCTTGTTTTCAATTTTCTCTTCACGCCGATACAGTTTGGTCTCAAGAATAATTTGCTGGCCGCTGTCGATATTGCGCTCGTCCTGGGGACGCTCATTTGGGCGATGATCGCTGTTTGGCCGCACCTGCGCTTGGTAGTGTATGCCAATATCCCGTATCTTCTTTGGGTGCTTTTTGCGACGACGCTTCAGTTTACGGTGACGTATCTTAATATCAAGTAATCAAGGCAAGGCCGAAACTGGCGGCACAGGCTATTGCTGTCAAAGAGCTTTTGTTATAAGGTAAATTCAAACCTTACAACGCATGATTCTGAAAAGAATTTTCGTTTCTGTCCTACGGAACCGGCTTGCGATAGTAAGCTTGATCATATTTGTCATCTTGTGGGCTTGGGAGTATACAAGTGCGCAGGCGCTTTTCTCGTCTACAGTGGCCGTCATTTTCTTGGTGGCGTATGCTAGGCAAGAGAGATTGCTTGACGACACGCACCATGCCAAGGTGACTGGTCTAGGTCATCTAGCAGAATTGCTTGTTTACGTTGCCCTGTGCTCATTTGCGTTCTGGAACGTAGTTTGGGGATTAGTTCCCATAATGGCGCCAAGCCTCGTAACACTCGTCTGTCTAGCAGTCAAGTCATTGGTCGCATTGCTGGATCGATACCCCAAAAAGCCCCACCCGTGATGGTGGGGCTTTTAGCTTGGATTGGCTACCAGGGGAAAGGTGCATTTTCCCTCGAGAAATGGTGTATAATAAAAGCATTACTATTAGGTAGATTTTAGGAAATACAATGGCAGCAAAAAAAGCAGCGAAGAAGTCGGTAAAGAAGGCAGCAGCAAAGCCTGCAGCCAAGAAGTCTGGCGGCAAGAAAGTTAATTCAGCTTTCATGAAGCCTATGACTATTTCGGCGACTCTCGCAGGAGTTGTCGGCAAGGGTCCGATGCCTCGTTCGGAAGTGGTCAAAGCTTTGTGGGCTTACATCAAAAAGAACGGCCTTCAGGATACAAAGAACAAGCGCAACATCAACGCCGACGAAAAGCTGAAAGCAGTATTTGGCGGCAAGAAGACTGTCTCTATGTTTGAGATGACGAAACTCGTCTCTAAACACTTGTCGTAATTTTTGAAGAGAGGGAAGAGAAAGCGGCGCGTCCCGAGGAATCGAGGGACGCGCCGCTTTCGTATTAGTGAGCTATGGTAAAAGCTCGCACACTTTTTGCACCAGCGGCGCGCAAAGCCCTTCGCGCTTCGATGAGTGTTGCGTGCGTCGTGGTGATATCGTCGACAACGACTATGTCGCGGCCGGCGACAAGCGCCGGCCGCACAGCCTCGTATGCGCCGACGAGATTGTGAAGACGTTTGGCGCGCCCTTTGATATCGTGCTGAGCTTTGGTTGTGCGGGTTTTGCGCAAGAGCGTTGCTACGGTAAATGCATTATCGCTTCTTCGCGCAAGTTCGCGGGCTATCACGGTTGCTTGGTTGTAGCCGCGTTCGCGTAATTTTTTGCGGGTTATTGGGACAGGCACCAAAAGAGGCGCGCGTACGTTTTCGAAAATAGCGGCTTCGGCCAACTCTTCAGACAAGTGATCGAATAGTGCATCGCCAATATCTTCAATCACGCTCCAGCGGCCTTCAAATTTAAATTGCCATAATAATTTTTTGATACTAGGGTCGCGATAAGAGAAAACAGATATTATCCAGTCTTCGGTAGGGGTGTCGGCGCGCGGTATCTTTGCTCGACATTGCCGGCATAGTGCCGCGCCTTCGGCGCGGCACCCGACGCATCGCACTGGAAATATAAAACCAAGTATCGATTTGAAAAACCCTTTCATAATCAACATGTTGTGGCCGTTTGACGACCGCATTATGGTATGATTGTAGCATCTATGGTTGATGGAGTACTTAAAAATATATTCGGAAAACTCTCCGGCGTCTTGTCTCGCGACGCTTCTGGCGGTAGCGTTATTGGTGTCGATATTGGCGCCTCGGCCATCAAAGTTGTGCAACTTAAAAAAGAAGGTGGTCGAGCCATTCTCGAGACTTACGGCTCTATTTCCACTGCGCCATACGCTGGCGGCGCTATCGGACAGGTCATGCCGGTTTCCGAAGAGGGTTTGGTCAAGGCTCTCGCCGATCTTTTCAAAGAAGCCAATGTGACGACCAAAAACTCAGCGCTCTCTATTCCTGCATCGGCGTCGCTCGTTTTTTTGGTCGAGCTGCCGCCGACTGTCGCCGAAAAGGATATTTCTTCGATAATCTACAATGAAGCCCGACGTTATATCCCGGTTCCTATCACCGAAGTCGCGATCGATTGGTGGCTCGTGCCAAAACGTCCGATGGATGACGTTACAGATGATTCTTTGCGTCCGACTAGCGACGAGCTCGACAAAGAAAAGACAAAAGTGCTCGTCGCCGCTATCCACAACGAAGCGCTCGAGAAGTACAAAGGTCTCGTTAATGATGCTACACTGACTACGGACTTCTTCGAGATAGAAATGTTTTCGTCGGTCCGTTCGAGCATCGGCCAAGACCTTTCGACGCTCATGATTTTCGATATGGGAGCTTCCAAGACCAAAGTGTCTATTGTTGATCGTGGCGTCATACAAGATTTCCATATCATCAACCGCGGCTCGCACGATCTTACGACTGCGTTGGTCGCGGCGCTTGGGATGACGTTCCCGGATGCAGAAGAGGTAAAGAAGTCGACGGGGCTTTCTGAAAATATGAAGCACCCAAAAGCCGCCGGTGTTATCAGAACCGCGCTCGACTACATACTCTTTGAAGCCGGTAACGTAGTTTTGAGCTACGAGAAGAAGTACAACAAGAGTATTTCGCGCATCATTTTGACTGGCGGCGGCGTACTCTTAAGCGGCATGGTCGAAGCGGCCAAGGGTAAATTTAATACCGAGGTCACGCTTGGAAATCCTTTCGAACGCATCGCCGCCCCGGCATTTCTCGAAGGCGTCTTGGCAGAGTCGGGTCCCGAGTTCGGTGTTGCGGCAGGGCTTGCTCTCCGTAAATTGCGATAATCCATGGACAAAGAATTTCAAACATCATTTATACCCAAGAAGCCGATTCTCGAAAAAGAGACGGCACGAATGCCAAGCGGCGGAGGCGGTTTGGTCAATTTGATCGCGCTTGTGATTTTTATCGCGTCGGTCTTGGCGGCCGGTGGATCGTATTTTTACCGCGCCTCAGTCGAAGCTCGCGTCGCAGAGTACAAAGAATCTCTCCAGCGAGCTCGTAATGCATTTGAACCATCTCTTATAACCGAACTTCAGACACTCGACAAACGCATGCGTGCGGCAACGGACATTCTCTCGACACACATAGCCGTATCTCCAATCTTTGAGCTCCTAGGCGATATCACGTTGCCAACCGTGCGTTATAGTGACTTTTCATACGAATTCAATCCCGAGAATAGGCATTTGGTTGACATAAAGCTAACCGGCGAAGCCAAGGGTTACAACTTTATCGCCCTCCAGGCCGACTTGTTCGGTGATAACGCTTTCATCAAAAATCCTATCTTTTCTGATTTCACGCTCGATCAGCAGGGCAACGTTGACTTTACTTTGACATTTTCTGTCGACCGCTCGCTCGTCCTTTACGAATCATTCCTCGAGCGTGGCGCCTCGCTCGGAGAAAGTGCCAACGCAACAGATCCTGCGGCTCCTGGCGGTGGCAACATGGACCAGATGAATTTTGCGCCGCCGTCCGGTCAGGTCGATCCTTTTGTAAACCCTAATCCTGTAAATCAATAATATGAGATGGCTACTTCCAATCCTGCTCGTCGGTGTCGGTATTGCCGGCTACTTCCTCGTGACCAAGCCAATGTACGACGAGGCTTTGGTAATGAAAGAAGAGGCAGATGCTTACGCCACGGCTCTCGACAATTCTGCCAATTTGCAGAAAGAACGTGATCGCCTGACAACAAAGTACAATAGCTTTGCCGCGGCTGATCTGGAGCGTCTTGAAACGATGCTGCCTAATTCTGTCGACAATATTCAGCTTATTCTCGAAATACAAGAAGAAGCCAGCAAGCGCGGCATCATAGTCAAAAATGTCGAATTCGAGCCTGAGCAGTTTCTCGAAGAAGAGCCTGTTCCGGCAGGGGAAGGGACAACGCCAGCACCAACTGACACAGCGGCAGGGTCTTCGCGCACAACCAATAGTCGCCGTGCCGTGTCAGCGGAAGACGCCGCAGACTTTGAAGAGTTTGAGCTAGAATTTTCTGTAGAAGGTTCTTATGACAATTTCGTTTCGTTCATGAAATTGATGGAGCGCAGTCTAAGGCTCGTTGACATAAGGTCGATCGCGTTCACTCCGGGCACGTCGGAAAAGGACAAGATTTACACAGATGACTACAAGTACTTGTTCCGCATTACTACCTATAGATTAAAAGACTGATATGAGTAAGACTATGAAAAACATCCTGATGCTCATCGCCATCATCGTCATAATAGGCGTGGTGTACTTTATCTTTTTCGGAGGCAAGGCTCCTGTCGAAACGGTCACGACTAATGGCTCTTTGCAATCTAGTTCTGGCGCTCCGGTTACTGGAATCGTTCAAAATACACCGGTTTCTTCTGTCGAAGCCTCGAAAATTGGTCAGGAATTCGTCAATCAGCTTTTGAATTTGCAGGCCATAAAACTAGACGATGGCGTGTTCTCTTCGCTCGCGTTCCAGTCGCTCGAAGATTTCACCATCGTTTTGGTGCAACCAGGCAACGAAGGTCGTCCAAACCCGTTTGCACCGTTTGGAAGCGATGGCACGACGCCTGACACTCCAGCTGCCGGTACGACAGAGGGTTCTTTCAATGTCATTCCCGTCACCGACGGCTCATTACCAGGTACTAACGGCAGCTAGTCATGACAGTGCTCGAGGGACTTGTCGACCGAGGGCTGATTACGCCGCAAGACATGGCGAAGCTGTCTGCCGCTGCCAAGAAATCTTATGGCGGTGACGTTTACGCGGCACTCGACAAAGAAAGCGGGCTTGCTCCAGAAGCGCTGCTTGGGTTTTTGAGTTCGTTTTTTGGAATACCGTCAAAAGTTGTTTCCGACAAAGAACTCGACCCGAAAGTTTTTGAATACATAAACGAAGATTCGGCTCGCCAGTATGGATTTGTACCGATTGGTATAAAAGACAATGTTCTCGAGGTAGGTATTGTCGATCCATCTCGTACCGAATCTCTGGATGCTCTTCAGTTTATTTCGTCTCGAAATGAGATGCCTTATAAACTTTTTGTCATCGGCAAGCGTAATTTCGACGCCATAATTTCTGGCTACAAAGGTCTCTCGGGCGAAGTCGATGCTGCTTTGTCTGATCTTGATACAGAACTTTCAAAAGGTACCGTGGCGGAAATCCCGACGGATGAAGACGAAAAAAAGATAGTTGAAGACGCGCCGATCATCAAGGTTGTGGCCGTGACACTCCGCCACGCCGTAGAAGGCGGCGCGTCTGACATCCATATCGAGAACACTGGCAAAGAGGTCAAAGTGAGATTTCGTGTCGACGGCGAACTTCATACCTCGCTGACATTGCCTCTAAACGTTTACTCTGGTGTTGTTGCGCGTATCAAGATTTTGGCCAAGCTTAGGCTCGACGAAAAAAGAAAGCCTCAAGACGGCGGCTTTACAGCTAAAATAGACGGCCGCAAGATCGACCTGCGTGTTTCGACATTCCCGGCTTACTATGGCGAAAAAGTCGTGATGCGTATCCTCGATTCCGAAAAAGGTATTCGTACGCTCGATGACCTTAATATGACTTCGGAGCATTTGGCGATGATAAAAAAAGCCATCGACGTTCCTTATGGCATTGTGCTGATTACTGGTCCGACAGGTTCCGGTAAATCGACAACTCTTTATGCCATGTTGTCCGAACTAGATCGCGAAGGCAAAAATGTCGTCTCGCTTGAAGATCCGGTCGAATACCATGTCGAAGGTGTCAGCCAGTCGCAGGTCATGCCAGAAATAGGCTACACGTTTGCTTCGGGTTTGCGATCTATTTTGCGCCAAGACCCGGACGTTATTTTGGTCGGAGAAATTCGCGACAAGGAAACCGCGGCTCTCGCTATTCAGGCGGCGCTTACAGGTCACCTTGTGCTCTCGACACTTCACACCAACAACGCCGCCGGAGCTATTCCGCGTCTTATCGATATGGGCGTCGATCCCTTCCTTATTGCACCGACTCTGGTGCTTGCCGTTGCTCAGCGCTTGGCCAAAAAAACCTGCGAAGATGCTCGTCAGGATGTACCGATAGACGAAGTTACTAAAGCAATGATCGAAAAAGAATTTTCAGATTTGCCAGCCGAATTCAAGAACAAACTATCTTTCGGTCCGATGATGAAAAAAACTGTGCCGTCGAAAACTTGTCCGTCAGGCACGCGTGGTCGTGTGGCCATATTCGAAATGTTCGAGGTGGACAAAGATGTTCAGGCAACTATTTTGCGCTCGCCGACTGAGCTTGATTTGCGCGCCCTCTTACGTTCGAAGGGAATGCTTTCAATGAAAGAAGACGCGCTCATGAAAGCAATGAAAGGCGAAATACCGATAACCGAAGTATATAAATTTTAATAAAATACTATGAACACAAACATAGCTAACAAACTGGATGCATTGATCGAAGCTGTAGTTGCGGCGAGCGGGTCGGACTTGCACCTATCTGCTGGTCGCATACCGTCGATGCGCGCCGCCACGCAGCTGACGGCGATCGTCAAAGAAGAACCCTTGTCTGAACCGGAAGTTTTGGAGATGCTTCACCACATGCTCGCCGACGAGACAAAATTCCAACGTTTTCTCGATGATCGTGAGATAGATTTTGCTTATGATTTTCGCGGTGTGGCGCGTCTTCGCGGAAATGCTTTTTTCCAAAAGGGGGTTGTTGCGATAGCGCTAAGGCTAATTCCAAAAGTAAAAACGTTAAAAGACCTGAACCTACCCGATGTCTTGCGCGACTTCACTCGATTGAAGCAAGGCTTTCTTTTGATAGTTGGTCCGGTCGGCCAAGGCAAGTCGACAACCATGGCCGCGCTTATTGATGTCATAAATACTGAAAGAGCCGAACATATCATTACTATCGAGGAGCCGATCGAGTATTTGTTCGAGTCAAAAAAATCCATCATCGATCAACGCGAAGTTGGCATAGATACCAAAGATTTCTCGACCGCGCTAAAGTCGGCTTTTCGCGAAGACGCAAATGTCTTGATGATAGGCGAAATGCGCAGTCGCGATACTATTAGCGCCGCTGTGACTGCCGCCGAAACCGGACACTTTGTTATATCGACACTTCACACCAACAACGCCGCACAGACTATCGATCGTATCATCGACTCGTACCCGCCCGAGCAGCAGGATCAGGCTAGGGCACAGCTTGCAAATTCTCTAGTCGGTATCTTTAGTCAGCGACTTATCCCGCGTACTTCGGGCGGGCTTGTTCCAGCGTATGAACTTTTGGTCAATACGAAGGCTGTGGCCAACCTTATTCGAGAAAACCGTACCCATGAAATAGACCTAGTGATTGAAACTGGCAGCGAAAACGGTATGATAGACATGAACCACTCGCTCTTGGAGCTTGTTCGAAAAGGCGAGATAACTGTCGACGAAGCGAGGTTCCACGCATTCAACAAAAAATCATTCGATAATCTTTTGTAATAATTATGTTATTCAACTACAAAGCGCTCGATGCCGACGGCAAGAAAAAAGAAGGCTCCATCGACGCTCTCAACAAAACAGTCGCCATTGCCGCACTCCAGCGCCGCGGTCTTATTGTCGTATCGCTCACAGGCGATGAGAAAAAGTCGATGTTCCGTGGGACATTTCTTGACCGCGTGCCTCTTCGCGACGTCGTCATCATGTCGCGCCAGCTCGCAACACTCTTTTCGTCGCAGGTATCGGCGCTCAAGGCATTTACGCTCTTGTCCGAAAATGCCGAGAACAAATTGCTCGCGAGTCAGCTTCGTCAGATTGGCGACGATTTGCAAGCCGGTTCGTCCATTTCAGACGCGTTAAATAAATATCCGGATACATTTTCTGAGTTTTATGTTTCGATGGTTCGCGCTGGTGAGGAGTCAGGTAAATTGAATGAAACTTTCGAATATTTGGCCCAATATCTCGACCGCCAATATGCGCTTACTTCAAAGACGAGAAACGCCCTCATTTACCCGTCGTTTGTCATCATCGTCTTTTTCACCGTCATGATTCTCATGTTCACGATGGTTATCCCTAACCTGGCGTCTCTTTTGCTAGAGTCCGGCCAAGAAGTTCCAGTTTATACTCGCATCATCATTTGGATCAGCGACTTTATAGTAAGCTACGGTATCTTTATCGCGATTTTGGTCGTCGTATTTGTACTGTACATGTTGTGGTATCGCAGAAACGATGCCGGCAAGGAGTATCTCGACCATCTAAAACTTTCTCTTCCTGCTGTTGGTAATCTTTACAAGAAAATGTATCTCTCGCGCATTTCGGACAACTTGAATACAATGCTCTCGTCTGGTATTTCCATTATTCGTTCGATCGAGATTACGGGCGACGTGGTGGGGAACTATGTCTACAGGAAAATATTGCGCGAGGCCGAAGAAGCTGTAAAGGGCGGTTCGAGTCTTTCCGATGCCATGCAAAAGCATCCAGAAGTTCCGGCTATCATGGTGCAGATGATCAAGGTCGGTGAAGAAACTGGGTCGCTCGGATCGATCTTGAAAACCCTTGCGGAATTTTACAAGCGCGAAGTTGACGACGCCGTCGACACGCTTATCGGTCTTATCGAGCCAGCCATGATAGTCTTGCTCGGCGTCGGTGTCGGCGTGCTTCTGACTTCGGTCTTGGTTCCAATCTATAACATTGCGAGCTCGATCTCGTAATCCACAGCTTTGGCATGGCGCGCGTTACGGTGCAAAGTTGCGTGCTATAATTACTCCGTTATCACATTTATAAGTAATTTCGAGTTTATCTATGAATCTTATTTCTTCTAACCGATCGAAAGGCTTTACGCTTATCGAACTCCTCGTGGTCGTCGCCATCATCGGTATCCTCTCGTCGATCGTTCTCGTTTCTTTGAATAGTGCACGATCGAAAGGCCGAGATGCTTCTGCCAAGGGCTCAATGTCATCTGCGCGTGCTGCTGCAGAAATTTATTTCGATACATGGAATGATTACGGTAACAGCGGAGGTGTCGTTTCCATAACTAACACTACTGGCGCTCAACCTTTGTCCTCAGCAAACCATATTTGTGACTACGAGCAGATTATGGACTTGGGTACTGCGGTCTACAATCAGGTTGGCTCAGGTCTAAACTGCCACAGCATCACTGGTACTGGCGGCACTTCTTATACACTTCACGCTATGATGAACGATGATCGCGTATACTGCGTCGACTCGACTGGTTACGCTGGATATGCGGCTGGGGCAGTTCCGGCTGTCGCAGGTACGAACTGTATCTAACGAAATTACATAGCAAAAGCCCCGCGATCGCGGGGCTTTTGCTATAATGTAACCATGCATACTCTCGTATTCATCTTCGTCTTTATCTTTGGTACGATCATCGGGAGCTTCTTGAATGTAGTTATCTGTCGTCGCGGCACAGGCCGCGGTCTTGGCGGCCGTTCTGTCTGTGCGGTCACCGGTAAAACTCTGCAATGGTACGAATTGATACCAATAGTTTCATTCGTGATCCAACGTGGTCGCTCACGTTATTCAAAAACTCGCATATCATGGCAGTATCCACTGGTTGAGTTTTTTACCGGACTTTCATTTTTAGGTATTGCCTGGAAGCTCGCTCCACTTCAAGCGTGGTGTGACTGCGGCACAATCATCGGCATCTTTTTCTTTTATGCGGCTATTGCCTCGCTTCTCGTGCTTGTATTCGTTTATGACTTGCGTCACCGGATGATTCCAGATGACTTCCTGTATCCTTTAATGACGCTTTCTTTCGCAGGACTTTTGTTCGTGCCGACGCTTGGCGGACTTTCCATTATGTCTTTTGCCTCTGGGATTATCGTCGCTTTGCCAATCCTTCTTATTTTTCTGGTAACCCGCGGCCGGGGAATGGGCTTTGGCGATGTACTTCTTGTGGTGCCATTTGGATGGGTACTCGGCTTGTCGTCGGGTTTTGCGGCGATACTGTTGGCGTTTTGGTGCGGCGCGCTCGTCGGGGTCGGCCTCTTGGCCGCCCGACGAGCGCGCCGCACGACCGAACTCCCGTTCGCACCTTTCCTTATCATCGGTTTTGCGCTCGCGTTCTTGTATAATATCGACATGCGTTCCATCGCCGAGTTCTTCGGCCGACTCATCTAAAATGCTTCACCACACCAAGAAAAAAGCGAAGAAGGGTATGACGTTCCTTGAACTGATCGTCGTCTTGGGTATTTTTGGCGCAATTTCGGCAACAGTTCTTTTTAACTACAGCGATTTCTCGACGAATGTCCACTTGCAGAATTTGGCGCAGGACATCGCTCTTCAGATTAAGCGCGCTCAGACAGACGCGACATCTGGCAAAACCCCGACTTTATCTGGCGCGCAGATCCAAAACAGCAATGTGCTTGTGCCTTCGGATTGGACACCGAGCTATGGCGTCGCGTTCAATACCGATACGCTCCCTAATTCATTCATCTATTATTTCAACGCTGGATATCAAGATACCGGGTTTGAAGACTTTGACGATATGGCAGCCGGGTCGTATGCGTCGGGTGACTGTGGCGGGGTCGAACCTCAATCCGAATGCTTGGACGAAATCAGCATTACGTCAGGGGATAGTATCGATCTTATATGTTTTGACTACGACGAAGCAGCGTTTGCCAATGCGAGCACGGTTGATTCATGTGGCGATATTTCCGGAGAGGAATTTTCGACCGCATACATATCTTTTACACGTCCGCGCGGTAATGCGCTTATTTTCCCCGAAGACGAAGGAGCTAGCCGGTTGAATGTCTTGGTGCGTCTGACGTCGAGAAAGGGCGGGCATAAATATATTTCTGTTTGGCCTTCTGGATATATCAATGTACGATGATGAAAATTTTTAAACACAATCGTGGGTTTACACTGGTCGAAGCGATGATCGCTGTCGGACTTTTTTCTGTAATCATGACAATTGGCATCGGTGCGATTCTTGGCGTCAACTCGACTCATCGAAAGACCCAGAGCATGCGCACGGCGATCGACGGGTTGTCGTTTCTCATGGAAGATATGGCGCGTTCAATCCGTCTTGGCGCCGATCTTTATTGCCATAATGGCCTAATACCTCCTACTATTCTTCAGGTGGCCAACGGCACAACGCAAAATACCCAAGACGGCGTGTCTTGCAATGCCATAGTCTTCGAGCCTTATTGGCAGGCGCAGCTATCTAACCCAGAAAACCAAATAATGTACTTTATTGATGACGATTCCAATGGAAACGGAACTATTTACAAAAAGGAAAACACAAATGATAGTTTTGATATAGACGACATGTTGCCGTCGACGTCGGCAGATATAGATATTGATACCGCACGTTCTGGCTTTACTGTCATCGGCGCGGAAGATTCCAGCGACACAATCCAGCCGCGGGTTACTATTGTCTTGGTCGGCACCGTGACTCTGGCTGGCGTTGAGACCGAATTTCACATGCAGACAACAGTGTCTCAGCGGCTGCTTGATATAGACTCATTCAATTAATATGAATATTCGTTTTGAAAATCAAAAAAGGTCGAAGATCCCGAGCGCAGCGAGGGGCTTCACGCTCGTCGAAACGCTTGTTGCGATCGCAATCTTTGCATTCGCCATTACTGGTCTCATTTCAATCACTGCCAAGGGCGTCTTCAATACGAACTTCGTCAAGAACAAGTTCACGGCAGGATATTTGGCTCTCGAAGGTGCAGAACTGGCGCGTAATATTCGTGATAGTGCCGCTCTGTCAAACGTCACTTGGACGAGCATGATGAGCGATCCGCAATATTTGGGCGGCTGTTCTGGAGTCGGCAACGCTTGTGTTATAGACGGATCGAGCGTGGATACCATACCGCAGCCAGTCCCGTGTCCGACGCCGGATGAGTGTCCGTTTATGAATTATCGCGAGTCAACGGCTATGTTCAATTACGAAGGACTCGATCCATCTGACAATCGTCGTTCAATTTTTAGGCGTATTATTATGGTCGAAGAAATAACTTCTGGTACCGAAGCGCGCGTAGTATCTCGAGTAGAATGGATGCAGGGTGATGAAACTCACGCGGTTGAGTTTGTGTACGATATGTTGCGCTGGGTCGGACAGTAGGCGAGCTAGTATGAATTGGCACGAATATGAAAAAGAAATTTAAAAAAGAAAATAAAGGGTTCGTGGCGTTGTTTACCGTGCTCATCGCCGCAGTTATTTTGTCGATGGCAGTAGGAATTTCCACAATCGCGCTCAAACAGATCGTGCTGTCAGCTTCGGCAACGGATGCCAATAAATCTTTTTATGCCGCCGATACTGGCATTGAGTGCGCCCTCTATCACGATATTCGCGGTTCGACGCCAAATTCGTTCGATCCTGGTTTTGGTACATCAAATATTACTTGCGGCGGTGCGAGTATTGATGCCGTTGAGATCGCGAGTGGCTATTTCGTCGGTTTTGATTCATTGCCGATCCCGGGCTTTCAGGTGCCAGTTGGCCCGACTGGCGAATATTGCGCCTATGTAGTTGTCGACAAGGCGACCGTCGTCGGCCAAACGATAATTACGTCTAAAGGCTTGAATGCGCCATGCGGGACGACAAATGCCCGAGCCGTGGAGCGTGCCATCGAAGTTCGCTACTAAAAGCCGCTCCGTAAAACATGCAGAAAAAGGCACGCGTTCCGGCTTGTAAACAGCCGGCCGCTCCCTCTCGAAAAATCCGGCACTTATGTGTCCGGGATTTTTCTCCGAGAGTCCTTTTTCTGCATGTTTTGCTCCGCTTTGGAGGTGACGAAATATGCTAAAATAAGCCTATCGTGAACCAAAAGGAGGCCGAAAAACGAGTAAAAACACTACGTTCCGAGATAGAAAAACACTCGGCTTTTTACCATACGCATGACGCGCCGGAGATTTCTGATGAGGCGTATGACGCTCTCGTTCGTGAGCTTATTTCACTTGAACAGGAATTTCCAAACCTCACATCAAAAGATTCAGTCAGCCAAAAAGTCGGCGGCAAGATTCTTGAAGGATTTTCAAAAGTAAAACATATCGTGCCGCAATGGTCCTACGATAACATTTTCAATTTTGACGAACTTCGAGCCTGGGAGGAAAAACTAAAACGATTTATAGAAAAGTCCGGCGGACTCAAATATGACGTTTTGGATTATGTCGTCGAGCTTAAAATCGACGGGCTCAAGGTCGTGCTCTCATACGACGACGGAAATTTTGTGCTTGGAGCGACTCGGGGCGATGGTGTTGTGGGAGAGGACATCACCGAGAATTTGCGCATGGTGAAAAATATTCCGGAAAAAGTATCGGACAAAAGAAATTTTGTTGCGGTCGGTGAAGCATGGATGAAAAAATCTGATCTTGCTGGCATAAATCGCGAACGCGAGCGTGATGGATTGCCGCTCTATGCGAATCCTCGGAACCTCGCTGCTGGAACGCTGCGCCAGCTCGACACGAGTATGGTCGCGAAGCGCAATTTGCAAACGTATGTGTACGACATAGAATTTCCGAATCTCACTAGTGATCGCAAAATAAAAACACATGCCGAGGAAATGGAATTTTTGGCGCGTGCTGGTTTCAATGTAAATCCGACGTGGAAGCTCTGTAGAAGCGTGGATGAGATCGAAAAGATGTATCAGTCTTGGATAGAAAAGCGAGACAAAGAAGAATACGGCATTGATGGGCTAGTTATCAAGGTAAACTCCAAGCGCATCTGCGAGACGCTCGGCTATACGGCGAAGTCGCCGCGTTTTGGTGTCGCCTACAAATTCCCAGCTGAAGAAGTGACGACGGTCGTAGAGGATATCGTGGTGCAGATCGGCCGTACGGGAGCGCTCACACCTGTGGCGCATTTGCGGCCGGTTGTTGTCGCTGGTTCGACAGTTTCGCGCGCAACGCTTCACAACCAAGACGAGATCGATCGACTCGACGTGCGTATTGGCGACACGGTGATCATTCGAAAAGCTGGCGATATTATTCCGGAAGTTTTGCAAGTCTTGAAAGATTTACGTACAGGCAAAGAAAAGAAATTTAGTATTCCTGAATATGCAAAGAAACATGGCCTCTTGATTGAAAAGGGAAAAGCAGGCAAATATGAGTCAGTTGCATGGTATGTGAAAGACCGAAATCACGCGGCAATCAAGCTCGAGAACATGATACATTTTGTCTCGAAAAAGGGGATGAATATCGTCGGGCTTGGCGAGAAGATTGTCGAGTTTTTGATGGAACAAGGACTCGTGACGGAACGGAAAGATATTTTTGAGCTCGAAGTCGGTGACTTGTCCGGGCTCGAGGGCTTTAAAGAAAAGTCTATTGAGAACCTGCTTGGCGCGATCAAAGAATCGCGAAGTGTCGCGTTTTCGAAGTTTATTTACAGTCTCGGCATTCGGCATGTTGGGGAAGAGACAGCAGAACTTTTGGCCGATGAATTTAAAACTATTGCAAACTTACGAAAAGCGAAAGTCGAAAAGCTCGAAGCTGTTGAAGGCGTAGGCGATGTCGTGGCGCAGTCAGTCGTCGATTGGTTCGCTGATGCAGAAAATGCGCGGGAGCTTGATGGGCTTTTGAGTTACGTAAAGATTCAAAAAGTCGCGGGGACGACAGTAAATACATTGGATGGGAAAACATTTGTACTCACCGGCACGCTGTCGAACATGTCTCGCGACGAAGCCAAGGCGCGGATCAAATCCCTCGGCGGCAAAGTATCTTCGTCCGTCTCTAAAGAAACGTCCTACGTCGTCGCGGGGGCAGATCCTGGTTCTAAGTATGATAATGCGGTGAAGCTCGGGGTGGAGATTTTGGATGAAAAGGCTTTTGAGAAGTTATTGACGAAAGTCTAATTTTGTAGGAGTATTGAATCGAGCTCACACATTACTTCAGAAATCCTGTTTCGTCCTTCACAAGACGATGTGCCGCGTTCACGTTAAACAACGGCTACCAGAGGTTAATGATGGGATACCTCGGAGTAGTTGTTGAGCTCAGAAGCCCCGGTTCGTCCGGGGCTTCGTTCGTCCTTACTCCTTCTTTGTAATAAATTTAAATCATATATCAACACAAATGTAACATTGAACTGGACGACCGTCCAAGCGAATGTTACAGTAAATGTATGAAGAAGAAAAAGAAGGTGAGACTACCGGATTATGTCGCTCGCAAAAGAATCGATTGGTCGGAGGTCTTGCTTCGCACGATCTACGTTACGGGAACTCTTAGCATGGCGCTTATGGCGCCGAATGCTGTAAAAATTTTGAAGCATATCGGGCCGGACAAGCGCTCTCACGTCTATCGCGCGAAGCGTTCCATTGAAAAGCTCGTGCGCTTGAAGCTTTTGAAAAAGGTCTATGAAGACGGCGAAACATATGTTGAACTGACCGAGAAAGGTGATGTGTATCTTCAAAATTTGTATAAGATCCCGACCAAGCAAGTTTGGGACGGGAAATGGCGCGTTGTGATTTATGACGTACCGGAGGGGAATAGAACAAGTAGAAACAGATTCCGCCGCAAGCTTCAGGAAATCGGGTTTCGACTGCTACAGACGAGCGTGTGGGTGTATCCGTACAAGGCCGAAGGGTTGATCGACCTCCTGAAAACAGATGCGCGACTTGCTGAAGAGGTGATCTATATGGAAACGGATTATATAGAGAACGACAAGCAGTTGAAGGCGGCGTTCGATTTGTAACATTCACGTGGACGGTCGTCCACGTGAATGTTACATGTGCAGTTCTGGGACCGATCCAGGATCGAAATGCGATAATGCGGTGAAATTAGGGGTGGAGATTTTGGATGAAAAGGCTTTTGAAAAACTGTTGACTTTGTAAGTCAGAATCAATATTATTTCTAAAAATCAAAGAAATGAGCTACCACGTAGGAATCAACCGTGCCATGGGTTTCAAGACAACATGGCTTGATGTGCTCTCTCCGTTCATTCTTGCGGCGGGATGCGCACTATTCGTTCTGTTCATCGTCTGGTTGGATAGAATTGATGGGGAACCTTCCAAGGCCCCACTCAATAACCAGCAGAACGGTAAGTACTACATGCCGAAGCCCTCGAAAATATCGGGGGCTTTGTTCATTTCGAGAGCCTTTTAAATGGGCTCTTTTTTGTATATACTTGCCTTGTTATATGACCGAACAGGATATCGAAAAGCTGGCGGAATTGGCGAAAATCAAGATTCCCGAGGGGAAGGCCGGGGCCTTTATACAGGACTTCGAGTCGATTTTGGGCTATGTAAAACAGATCGAATCTGTGGAGGTAGGGGAGATTGCGCCGAACTTTTTCTTGAAGAATATTGTGCGTGCTGATGCAAATCCAAACGAGACAGGCGCTATGTCCGAGGCGCTTCTTGCTGCTGCGCCGCAAACGCATGATGGCTTTGTTAAGGTAAATAAAATTCTCTAATGGAACTCCACGGAATGACAATTGAAAAAGCGCATGCGGGATTCCAGTCCGGCGAGTTTTCTGCGCTCGATCTTACACGCGCTTACATCGAAAACATCAAGGCGAAAAACAGCGAACTGAACGCATACTTAGAAGTCTTTGCCGACGCTGAAGATCAGGCCAAGCGTGCCGACGAGATGATTGCGCGTGGTAAAGTGAAGGCTTTGACCGGAATTCCGATTGCTTTGAAAGATAACATTTTGTTCGAGGGGCACATGGCTTCTGCTTCGTCGAAAATTCTCGAGAACTATACGGCTGCGTATGATGCAACGCTCGTAAAAGATTTGCGCGAGCAAGGCGCGATCATTATTGGCCGTACGAACATGGACGAATTCGCCATGGGTTCTTCGACCGAGACGAGTGCGTTTGGCGCGACGAAAAATCCTGTTGACGTGACGCGTGTCCCGGGTGGCTCATCCGGCGGCTCGGCTGCAGTAGTTGCGGGCGAAATGGCGCTCTTAGCCTTTGGCTCTGACACTGGTGGCTCAATCCGTCAGCCGGCAGGGTTTTGTGGCGTGGTGGGCCTTAAGCCGACCTATGGCACGATTTCGCGCCATGGTCTCATGGCTATGGCTTCGTCGCTCGATATCATCGGCCCTATCACAAACAGTGTTAATGATGCGGAAATTTCTTTCAAGGCACTCGCTCGTCATGACTCTATGGATGCGACGAGTTTTCCGGACAATGCTCGCGTATGCGAAAAGAAATCCGTGAAAAAAATCGGCGTGCCACGAAGGTTCCTTGCGGGCGAGGGAGTCGATGCGCAGACGATGGCGAATTTTGAGAAGTCTCTCGAGAAACTCCGATCCCTTGGTTACGAGGTGGTTGATGTCGACGTGCCGTTTATGGAATACTCGCTTGCTGCGTATTACATCCTTATGCCGGCCGAAGTTTCGACTAACCTCTCGCGCTTTGATGGCATCCGCTACGGACTCTCGCTCCCGGGTGCGAACACGGCCGAAGCCTACAAAAATACGAAAACAGAAGGCTTTGGTACTGAAACAAAGCGCCGGCTTCTACTTGGTGCGTACGTTCTCTCGCATGGTTACTACGACGCTTACTACAACAAGGCCGTAAAGCTTCGTGCGAAAATTACCGACGAAATGCAAAAGGTTTTTGAGAATGTCGATCTCCTCGTCACGCCAACGTGTCCGACTCCGGCTTTTAAGCCAGGCGACAAGAAGGACCCGGTTTCCATGTACCTTTCGGATATATTTACCGTGCCAGCCAATATTTCTGGAGTGCCAGCAATCTCTATTCCAAACGGGAAAAACTCCGAAGGTCTTCCGCTCGACATTCAGTTCATCGCGCCGCATTTCGGCGAGGAGCTGTTATTCCAGGTTGGCAAGAAGTTTGAATCATCATAAAATAAATATATGGGAGGCCTCAACATGGAGTGGGTGTTTCTGAAGATCTATGACTTTTTCTTTGCGGTCAAAGATGGCGCCGCGACCACGGAATTTTTTGGTACGGTCAAGACAATTTTTGGTGCTCTTGTGACGTTATTCGGACTCTTTTTCTTGTGCGTCATTATTTATGCAGTCACGCGATTGCGTGCTCGTCGTAGGGAAGAGCGCGAGAAATTGTTTGCTCGCATTGATGCGGTGCGTGAAGAAAGATTTGAAGAAAAAGAAAACAAAGAATGGCGTATGGTGCTTGATTTTATCACCTCGAGCAATCCGTCTGACTGGCGTTTAGCTATCATCGAAGCCGATAATATGCTTGATCGTTTGACCAAAGATTTGGGGCTCGTCGGAGAAAATTTGGGCGAGCGTTTGCGCAACGCTTCGGCCGCGCATTTTACGACGCTAGATCAGGCCTGGGAAGCGCACAAAGTTCGTAACCGCATTGCTCACGAAGGTATGGGGTATGTTATGGAATACCGCGAGGCCAAGAGGGCAGTCGAGCAATTCGAAGCCGTATTCAAGGAGTTTAAGATTTTATAGGGAGAGAGACGAAAAGCGGGGCGGGCCGAAGGCCCGCCCCGCTTTTCGTCGCTTGATTGTTGCGGGGGTCGGACGCTTCGCTATCTCACTTCTCGGAAACCCACGGTTTTCCGACGGGCTTCGCCCTGCCTTCCTCTACGGGGAAACAGATGTTTCCCCGACCCCCTTCTCGTTCGATTCCGACCCTCGCCATGAAATATAAAAAGAAATCGCACTTTTGAAAAGCGCGATTTCTTTTTATTGTTGCGGGGGTCGGAATCGAACCGACGACCTTCAGGTTATGAGCCTGACGAGCTACCGCTGCTCTACCCCGCTATATTATTGTGACCGAAACGGATATTTTGACAAGTCCGTTTCTGGTCCGTGCGCGAGTGACGGGACTCGAACCCGCAACCTCTCCCGTGACAGGGGAGTGCTCTAACCAGTTGAGCTACACCCGCAACGATGGCGCAAGTCTAGCATAAAAACAAGTCTTGGCCAATAGTGTCGGGCGAGGAAGTCGGTCACAATTCTTTTGCTTTGCAAAAGGTCGCGACCCCGCCTCGCCCGTCCTATGGACATGGCTCCGGCCTTCGACTCCTAACGGAAAGCGCGCAGGCGCTTTCCTCTCCTCACACGGTGTCGGGGGAGGGAGTCGAACCCTCGACCTTAGCGTTATGAGTGCTACGCTCTAACCATCTGAGCTACCCCGACATGGGTCACGTCTTGCGTGACAATGCGTCTAAAGTAGCATAAATGCGAAGTCTTTTCAATACTTCCGGTCTCTAGCCGAAAGGTATATACTCAGAGAAAACAATACCTATGCAACTAGCAACGCTCGTATTTTTGGTCAGGGATGACAACGTTATTCTGGCTGCAAAGAAGGACAAGGTCGGAAAGGGCCGTCTTAATGGCTATGGCGGCAAAGTCGAAGGTGGTGAATCGCTACGTGAGTGCCTTGTCCGTGAGCTTGCAGGAGAATCAAAAGGTGTCATCGTAAGACAAGACGATTTGCTCCCTCGTGCCCGCATCAAATTCTTCAATCAGGAAAACAATCCCGATATTCCTGACATGGATGTGATGGTGTATGTTACCGAAAGGTTTACCGGCAAGGCCAAAGAGTCAATCGAGATGGGTAAAGCCGAAGAATATCCATTCGACGCGATCCCGTTTGATCAGATGCTACCGGCCGACTACTTGTTCGTTCCAAATATTCTGCGCGGCGAGTGCCTGGTCGGTGAAGTCTACTACGCTCCCAAGTTTGTTGGTGTCGAACGTTTCGAATTCCGCAGAGTCGAGACAATAGACGAAAGCCCGTTGGTTTCCTAGCGGGCTTTTTCGTTGCTGTAAAGACTTTGAAAAAAGGCGTCTTTGGTTTAATATCTGTTTTTACAGGCCAATGTAGCTCAGTTGGTAGAGCACGCCCATGGTAAGGGCGAGGTCACCGGTTCAATCCCGGTCATTGGCTCCATCCGGATGCCTGTTCGGAGTCGCCATCTTAGCTCAGTTGGTAGAGCGCATCTTTCGTAAAGATGAGGTCCCCGGTTCAATCCCGGGAGATGGCTCCACGTGAAGGATAAATCCCACATCGAAAATCGTATTGCCGAAATCGAAGCCGCTATGGCGAGCGCGGATTTTTGGACTGACAAGACGAAGGCTCAGGCGATGATCCGCGAGATGCAAGAATTGAAAGACTCGCTCGAAGGTTTTGGTAAATACGACAAGAAGTCGGCGCTCATCACTATTTTTTCCGGTGCAGGCGGTGACGATGCCGAAGATTTTACGCGCATGTTGTTTGAAATGTATATGAAATACGCAGCGAATGCCGGTTTTGACTTGGCTGTGATAGACGAGACACGGGCGAACTCTGGCGGCTACCGCACTATTTCATTTGAACTTCGCGGCAAAGGAGCATACGGCCGACTGAAAAACGAAAGCGGCGTGCATCGTCTGGTCCGCATATCACCATTTAATTCTAACGGTAAACGCCAAACTTCTTTTTCGATGGTCGAAGTTATTCCGGTTATGGATGCGGCAGACAAGCTTGAACTTCGTCCCGAAGATCTGGATATCCAGTTTTCTCGAAGTGGCGGGGCGGGAGGCCAAAATGTAAACAAACGCGATACGGCGGTGCGCGTCGTCCATGTGCCGACCGGAATATCGGCTCACGTCACTAGCGAACGCACTCAGGAAGCGAATCGGGCAAAAGCACTCGATATAATTTCGGGCAAGATAGTCCGAGCGCTCGAGGCCGAGCGCAAAGAAACCATAGGAGAATTGTCAGTCTCAAAAACGACAGAAAACGAGTGGGGAAGCCAAATTCGCTCTTATGTGCTGCATCCGTATCAGATGGTCAAGGATCACCGGACCGAAGTCGAAACTCGTGACGTTGACAAGGTATTGAAAAATGGCGAAATTGAAGAATTTTTGGATGCGGAAAAGGAACTCTAAAAATTTCTGATACAATGGAGCGGTATGATTCGCTTCGAAGGAGTTACTAAATTTTATAAAAATGCCGATTATCCGTCACTCGATGGGATAGAGCTCGAGATCAAGCAGGGAGAGTTTATCTCTATAGTTGGTCATTCGGGGGCAGGCAAGACTACTTTTACAAAGCTTTTGCTCGGCGAAGAAAAGCCGACACAGGGCTCTATTATTTTTGATGGCGTCGATATTGGTAAATTGCGAGGTAAAAAACTAACTCGTTATCGTCGTGGTATCGGTACTGTTTTTCAAGATTTCCGTCTGCTCCCTAATAAAACCGCTTACGAGAATATAGCTTTTGCTATGGAATCGGCTGGCAAGACTGACGAAGAAATAGCAGAAGACGTTCCTCATGTTCTCGAACTTGTCGATTTGGCTGACAAGGCCAATCATTTCCCGAAAGAACTTTCGGGTGGTGAAAAACAGCGTCTGTCTATTGCTCGCGCTATTATTAACAATCCAGACGTCGTTGTAGCCGATGAACCAACAGGTAATTTGGATCCGGTGAATACATACGAGGTCGTACAGATTTTGCAAAAGATAAACGACCTTGGTACCACGGTCATCCTAACTACTCATAACAAGGGCGTCATCGACAGTATCAAAAAGCGCGTTGTGACGCTCGAAGACGGACGTATTATACGTGACGAAGCGCATGGCAAATATGTCGTATAATCATAATCAATATATGAAATTAATCGATCTACGAAGAGTCATACGTTCCGGGTTTGTAAACTTCAAGCGAAGCTCCTTTGTCTCGTTGTCTTCTGTTCTCGTCATGACGATCACTTTGTCGGTCATTGCACTCATTATATTTTCTCAGGCCATCCTAAACTTTTCACTCCGCTCACTCGAAGACAAAGTAGACGTCACTGTTTTTTTCGTCCAAGACGCGGCCGAGTCCGACATGCTGCGGCTCAAGGAATCCATCGAAGAATTGCCGGCGGTTGCATCGGTCGAATACGTTTCGGCTGACGCAGCTCTCGAAGCTTTCAAAGCTCGCCACGCCAACGACTATCTAACGCTCCAGGCACTCGAAGAGCTCGATCGAAACCCTTTGTCAGCGACGCTCAATATCAAGGCCGTCGATGCGAGCGAATATGAATCCATTTCTAATTTCTTGGAAGACGAGAGCGCACTCGACTCCGGAGAGAAAGTACTTATAGACAAGATAAACTATTTCCAGAATAAACTCGTCATCGATCGTCTCATCGCTATTACCGATGGTGCAAAAGAGCTTGGTATAGCTCTTACGGTTGTTTTGATCGCGATATCGCTCATTATCACTTTCAATACGATTCGCCTGGTTATATATATAGCCCGCGAAGAGATTGCCGTCATGAGACTCGTCGGTGCCGAGAATTACTATATCCGTGGACCATTTATTGTTGAGGGCATGATGTACGGAGTAATATCATCATTAATAACAATGCTACTCCTGTATCCGATGACCTTATGGGCCGGAGTAAATATGACAGGTTTTTTGGGGCTAAATCTACACAGTTATTACTTGGCAAACTTTTTCCAGCTTCTCGTAGTAACAGCCGTTTTTGGTATGATCTTGGGCGCAGTTTCTAGCTATCTGGCAGTGCGGACGTATTTGAAGAAATAACATGCAAGCAAAAGGCAAGCGGACGAGGTACGTATTCGTGGTAGGCGGCGTCATGTCGGGCGTCGGCAAGGGCGTCACTACGTCGTCTATCGGGGCCATAATCCAATCCAAAGGCTTTCGGGTCAGCTTGATGAAAGCTGACCCGTATTTGAATGTCGACGCCGGTACCATGAATCCGACCGAGCATGGCGAAGTCTTTGTGCTCGACTCGGGACTTGAGACCGACCAGGATATGGGCAACTACGAGCGTTTTTTGAACAAAAGCTTGCCGAAGCAGAACTATATGACCAACGGCATGGTTTTCAAATATGTTATCGACAAAGAGCGTGCGCTCGGCTACAAGGGCAAGTGTGTCGAGCCAACGTATCACATAACCGAAGAGATCTTGCGTCGTATCCGCGAGGCTGGCGACGTCGATCAGGCGGATTTTGTTATCGTCGAAATCGGCGGCACGATTGGCGAATACCAAAACGCTATTTTCCTAGAAGCGGCACGACAACTGAAGTTGAAAAATCCTAGTGACGTCATGTTTGTCATGGTATCGTACCTGCCAACTCCAACTTCTATCGGAGAGATGAAGACGAAGCCGACGCAAAATGCTGTTTCGCAGATGAATAGTTACGGAGTCCATCCGAATATCATCATCGCCCGGGCCGACCAGATGGTAGACAAAAAGCGCAAGGAAAAGATTGCCAATATGTCCGGCCTATATTCGCCAGACGATGTTATCTCGGCGCCTAACGTAAAAAACATTTATGAAGTGCCGATCAATTTCGAAAAGGACGGCCTATCTGATCGAATCATGGCGTATTTTGGTTTGAAACCAAAAAAGAAAGACCTAAAGGAGTGGCGCGCATTTGTTTCGAAAATGAATAATGCGAAAGAAGCGGTGAAGATTGCCGTTGTTGGTAAATATTTCGATACCGGCGACTTTGTACTTTCCGATGCGTACATTTCTGTCATCGAGGCGCTCAAGATCTCGGCGGCGCATGTGGGAGTTCGGGCCGAGCTTGATTGGCTAGATGCGAAACATTTTGAAAACGGAGGGAAACGCGAGCTCGGAAAGCTATCCAAATACGATGGCATCTTGGTACCGGGCGGTTTTGGCGAGACGGGAATCGAAGGCAAGTTAAAAGTCATCGAATACGCTCGTACGAACAAGATGCCATACTTCGGGCTCTGCTACGGTATGCAGCTTCTCGTTGTCGAATATGCACGCAATGTCCTAGGTATGAAAGATGCCAATACTGTCGAGATTAATCCGAAGACTCCATATCCGGTCATCGATATTATGCCCGACCAAAAGAAGAAGCTCGAGATTCGAGACTTCGGAGGCTCGATGAGACTCGGCACATATCCGTGCGTCGTGGCCAAGAAAACGATCGCGTATGAGGCATATAAGAAGACCAAGATCGATGAGCGTCATCGTCACCGTTATGAAGTGAATCCCGAATACGTCGAGACGTTTGAAAAATCCGGACTCGTATTTTCCGGCAAATCTCCAAATGGTGTTCTCATGGAAATCGCCGAGCTTCCGCGTTCTGTACACCCATTCATGCTCGGCACCCAATTCCATCCGGAATTCCTCGCGAGGCCACTCGCCCCGCATCAGCTTTTTACCGCGTTTATTAAGGTTTGTTTGAAGAAGTAGTATGGAAGGCGTTCCTGGCAAAATAGAAAAAGGAGATAATGATTTAGAAATCTTATTCAAGATTTTTCCTGCTAAAGCCGAAGCTGAATTATTGCAGATGATGCGCGGCTTGAGGCCGGTAGCTGAAATAACAATAATGCCAGAATTTGGGGACAAGATGAGGTCCGCTATCGAAGCCATGAAATCGCATGGGTTAAAAACTGCTGAGCGCCAAAGAGAAGATGGTATATACCACTTTTTTATTTCAAAGGAGCAAGAATTGGCCGATGAAGCCGTGCGGGCACTAAATGAAAAAGACCATGCGCGGTTCGGTGAACTCATGGGTTTTCCTCGCGAATCAGTGAGAGCGTTCGTAGAAGAAAAAGAGCAGATCATGTCTGATGAAGACGTTGAGCGGGCGCTGGGTTTTAGGAATTATGTCTTTCCGTTCAAGATCGCGCGCTCGGGCATGCAAGAGGCCGTTGATTACTTGAAGCAGTCTTATCGGCTCGCTCTCGAAGAAGCGCCGCATCTGTTCGACAAAATGCTGCCGTCAGATATTGATACGACTGAATTCAAAGAGAAAGTTTCTCGGGTTGTTTATGGTGTGAAAGAAGAATAAAAAATTTGTATGACTAACCAAACAAAAGTGAAGCCCGGAGCCTACGGCTACTTAACGGTTACTAGTGAGCGCCCAAATCCGGAGAAGGTAAATTTGAATCTATTGTAGAAGTGAGAAATTGGAAAATAATTGATTCAGGTAATTTACTAAGTACAAACGATAATCCTATTTGGAATTGGTATATCGTAAAACTGCCGAATACATAGTACAAAAGCCCCCGCGCTATGCACGGGGGCTTTGGTTCAAGCAACTTTTCGAATAGTTGTCGGCTCGTCGCCATCAAGGAGTTCGATGTACTCTTCTACCTCCTCGATATGAGCGGCACGACGCCCTTCGAATTTTTCTTTGCCCCAGCCAGAGTGGAACTTGAGCCCTCTCAAGAATCCAGGCTGCATTCGCAAGAATTTCACCGGATCAAGTCCGAGTTCTTCGGCGAGCCCGAGCCAGCTCTGCTGCAACCACACGAACGAGAAGTTCTGGCTCATGTCCGCATCGCGGATGATCTCTTGTGACAGCGTGAGGTCTTGCTCAGCGATCACATACGGGAACTCGGTTGCCCGGATGATATCCGAGATGTTCTCGAGCTCCAAGAGATCTTCTGGCAAGATGTGTGCGCGCAGCATCATGAGTGCGATTTCGATCTCTGCGTGATCGTTTCCGCGAGCGCGACCCGAATGGTTGAAGTCGTGGAAGATCGCAGCGATGAGAAGATTGCGCATTTCACGATGGGGGAGGCGGTGGAACGCTCCGCCGTCGTAGCATTCCCACAGAACGTGCAGCATGTGGCGCAAGTTGTGGTAAGCGCGGGTGAGATTGGTCGCCCCTAGGAGCGCCTGGTAGTAGTGACGCAGGTGCCCACGGTAGAGACCCTGCCGGTTGTCGATGATTCCGACAATGCTTAGCTCTTTCATGGCTTTTGGGTTTTTAATGTTCCCTCCGAATATATTGTCTTCCTTGTAAAGGGGGATATCAATAGATTTTGTCGAAAGATTCGACAGAATTTTTCATTTGTGATATACTCTCTGTGCATGAAAGAAGAAGCTAAACTCATCAAGACGATCGCCAATCTTGGCTTTAGCGAAGCAGAAGCCAGGTGTTATTTGTCGGCGCTCGAGCTTGGCGAGGCGACCATACAGGACATCGCTCGGCATTCCAAGATCAAGCGCACCAGTCTCTACTACATCCTGGAAAAGCTTGCGCGAGAATCAGTCGTACTCGCGACCAAGCGCAACAAGAAAACCTATTACGTCGCCGCGAGCCCAAAAGAGCTCATGAAGCGTACACGGGAGAAGCTGCTCGAATTTGAGGATCTCTTGGACCAGCTCGAAGATCGCAAGCATTCTGTCTATCACAAGCCACGCGTGTATTTCCTTTACGGCGCACCCGGCTTCAAACATATTTGGCAGATGCTCTTTGATTCAAAATGCAAAGAGTTCCGCATTATCACTGAAGGCTCGCATTTTCTTGATTTCGTAAAAGAGAAATATATCCTCGATGAGATCATCAAAAACAAGAAAGCACTCGGCATTAAGAGCCGCCAGCTCATCGTCGACTCACCCTATGCTCGCAAGCTGATCAAGAACGATTTTGCCCAGAATCGTGTATCAAAGACCATGCCAGCCGAGACGAAACTCCCGTTCACCGAGATCATCACCGATGAATTCGCTGCTTTTATCTCGCCTCGTTGGGATAACTTCCTGTTTGTCACCGAAAATGACTCCTTTGTAAAGAGCCGCAAATCTATGTTTGATCTCGTCTGGGGTCTTATAAAATAAAAGAAGGTTTTGGTCTACGGGGTCAATAAATTTAACCTAGTCATTCCTCATCGGTGCGTTTTTTACGATCTCGATGATTTTATCTTCGTCGTCAGTAATTATGTACAGATCCAAGTCTTCTTGCGAAATAGTCTGATTTTCGGCCAAGAGTGCCGTGCGGATAAATTCGTCGAGTGGTTTCCAAAATGCTGTACCAACCAAGATGATAGGAAGCTTTGAAATCTTGCCTGTCTGCACGAGTGTCAAAATCTCGAAGAGTTCGTCGAGCGTGCCGTAGCCGCCAGGGAAGTACAGATAAGCCTCGGCCGAATACGCCATGAGTGTTTTGCGGGTGAAGAAAAAGTAAAACGGTATTTCTTCCGTCACGTACTGATTGGTTTTTTGTTCCATCGGCAGATTGATGGTAAGCCCAAGTGACGGCTTGCCCATTTCGTATGCGCCGCGGTTACCGGCTTCCATAATGCCAGGGCCGCCGCCGGTCGTAATCATGCAGTTTAGCTCGCCAGCGAGCCGGCGAGAGAGCCGGAGCGCTTTTTGGTAGTATTCGTTGTCGACAGGGAGCCGTGCCGAACCCCAAAAAGTTACGGATTTGTTGCCGTCTTTGTTTTTGCGGACAATATCGAAGCCCTGGCGGAATTCTTCGTTCATGACGCAAATCTGGCTTTCGGTCGCGTCTTCGCCGTAGACATAGACACAGCCGCTTTTTATTTCTTCGATCGAGAGTTTTTTGGGACGGAACCACTGCTTTGAATTCATAAACAATATTTTAGCACGCAGATATAAATAATCACTAAAAACTAAAATCCAAATCTAAGAGACGCTTTTACGCAAAGCCTCGTCTATATCGGTATAAGTGAAATGAAAACCCGCATCCAAAAGTTTTTGCGGAATAACTTTTTGGCTCATAAGCACGATATCGCCAAGCTCTCCCAAAACGAGCCTCAGTATGAATCGGGGTACAGGTAATATTGCTGGTCGATGCAGAGCTCGTCCCAAGGCTTTGGCCAGGAGATTATTCCTAATATGCTGAGGGGATGAAGCGTTGACTGGTCCAGAGAATCGAGAGTCGGTCTTG
>CAZHCS010000006.1:0-40964 GCA_964531475.1 uncultured Candidatus Saccharibacteria bacterium
TCGCCCGCGCCAAAATAGAATCGCCGAGATAAGATTCGAACATGTTCGGGAAAATTGTGATCACATGGAATGTCATGAATTTGATACTAATACGATTTCTAAAAAAGTGAAAGCCCGGCGCGTACGCGCCGGGCTTCTTCACGATCGACCGCCTTTTCTTGCGATCAAGTCCTTGATGTCTGAGACTCGGAGATATAGCCTCTTTTTGGCTTCTTCCTCGTCTCCATCGGCCATTTTTTTTGCTGGGACATTCGGGTCGGTATTGTACCCAGAGATGGATACGAAACATTCCCCAGGAAAAAGGTCGTCGCCGTAATAAAGATCTGCCCGGAAGACTTCGATGTCGGTTGCATGCAACGACTCTTTGTATTCGATGATGACAAACTGACCGGCATCGAAATTCATTGCGCCGCCCATCAGCTTGTAATGACCGCTCTTGGTCACATATTCGAAATTCTCTTCGAGAACATCCTCGGAAATCGCATCGACGATTGAGCGCAGATCCTCTTCGAGGAATACGGACGTGTTGGCGTTCAGGCAAAATGAGATTTCCTTGCTCGCATTGGGGTACTGCGAAGGATCGATGGCAGCCGCCTCTTTGGGTAGCAAGCCTTCACGCAAGAATGTACCCTTGATCAACTTGTCCCGAACTTCGGCAATCTTGTTGTCCAAGATCGTGTCGAACATTTCCGCCTGCTTGGCTAACAACATCGAATCGTGCTCCTGGAGGATCTCCCTGAGCGAACCATTCGTGGTGTTGTAGTTGCGATCATTGCACGAGACGAACAAGAACAGTACCGGAATGACGAATAGCAACAGCTTTTTCATGGAACATGGTTTTGGTTTGTCGCCACCCTACCACTCACAAGATAGATTGTCAATATAACGCACTCCTTCGCATCTTCGCTTGCAGCTACGAGCTACGGACGGGCACGCAAAAACCGCCCTCGCGAGCGGCTTTTGCGTGCTACTTTCTACTTTCTCATTAAATTCCCTTCAAGTCCTCCATCGTCTCCTCGACATCAGCCGAAGCGATACGTTCTGCACCAGCTGGCTTTACATAACCTTCTGGCTCTTCAATTTTTAGATTTACACGAGAATTGTTCTTCATGCCGATGACGCGAAGAAGTGTTCGGATTGCCTTGGCGGTATTGCCCTGGCGGCCGATAATCTTGCCCATGTCTTCACCATTGACCGACATAGTGAGCAAAACACCCATTTCGTCGACCTTGCGGCTAATCTTCACATCTGCCGGCTTGTCGACGAGCGCTTTGACGACATAGTCGAGAAACTGCTGATCATATTCCATAGTATGCTTTCCTTTCTAAAGTTTCTAATTGCATGCAGATATACGACACATACTGCCCAATTATTCTAAGGCAAAAACAGAAAAACCGCAATCGCGGTTTTTCATGTTATCTAGTCTGCCTTTTTGACCTGCTTGGTCTTTTTTGGGAGAACGTTTTTCTTGGCTCCTTCTATCAATTTCTTGTCTACCAAGAAGTTGTGGACCGTACCGGATGCCTGGGCGCCCTTACCAAGCCAGTAAGAAACGCGCTCGGAAGCGAGTTCTACGGTACCGGCTTTCGGGTCATATGAACCCAAAACCTCGATGAATTTACCGCTCTGGGCCGAGTTCGTGTGCTCGCCAACAACAACCCTAAAAGAAGGATTGTTCTTGCGGCCTGTTCTTTGCAATCGGATTTTTAACATGTGGGAAATACTAGCAGATGGAAAGCTATACGTCAATATTGAGGGCCCCGCGCGGATGCGCGGGGCCCTAGGTTATTCAAAAACGATAGATCAACGCCTTGCGTGGCTTCGGCCGACGCCGGATCAGTTCGGAGTGTTCCTTGAAACTCCGTTTCTGCTTCCTTCTCCTCTTCTTTTCCCACCTCTTGCACTTGCGAAGAAAGCGGGCGTGCGAATCAGTGTCAGCGAACATTACCTCATCAAATGCGATGAAATAGGCTCTACCGCCAGACACCGCTGCCTTAAGAGCAGCGCCTCGTGCATCGCGTAACAATGCTCTCGGAATCTTGCCTTTCATTGGTCAAAAGATTTGCCCCCATTATACCAAACCAAAAGTCATCAACATATGTTAAAATCTGGAAATGCAAGAATCCACACCATCCACCCGAACCATGTCGGGCATTATACGCGTGAGCCTCAAAGGTACCGGTTTCGTCCGCCAGGAAGACCCAAAGCTAGAAGCCATCGAAATCGACCGCCGAGACCTAAACACCGCGCTCCACGGCGACACGGTTACTATTGAACTTCGTGGCACTAACCGCTACGGCAAACCTTCCGGAGTCGTGACAAGCGTCACCAAGCGCAGCAAACGCGGCTTTGCCGGCGAGCTCAAATTTGGCGGCGGTGAGTGGTTTGTCAAAGCAAGCGACCCGAAAATGTACACCACTATAGTTATACCCGAGCGCGAACTCCACGGCGCACAAAAAGGTGACAAAGTATTCGCAAAGATAACAAAATGGACTGATGGCACAAAGCTTCCTCTTGGAGCGGTAGAGCGTGTTCTCGGCCGAGCCGGTGAGCACAACGCCGAAATGGAAGGCATCATCTTGGAGCGCGGCTTCGACTCTTCGTTCCCCGCCGACATTGAACGCGACGCCGAGGCCTTGCGCGCGACCGGTATCACTGCCGACGAAACAGCCAAGCGCCGCGACATGCGCGGTACGCTCACCATGACCATTGATCCGGCCGACGCCAAAGACTTTGACGATGCACTTTCTTTCAAACGGCTCGACAACGGCCACTTCGAAATCGGTGTCCATATAGCCGACGTATCGCACTACGTCCGTCCGAAGACGCGACTCGACGAAGAAGCACGCGAGCGCGCAACGTCAGTCTACTTGGTCGACCGGACCATCCCCATGCTACCCGAAGCTCTTTCAAACGACATGTGCAGTCTAAACCCAAACGTCGACCGTCTGGCTTTTAGCGCAATTTTTGAAATGGATATCAAAGGCCAGGTCTACGCACGATGGTTCGGCAAAACCATCATCAACTCCGACAAACGCTTCGCTTATGAAGAAGCACAAAAAGTTTTAGACGACGGCGCGGGTCCATACTTTGAAGAATTGACCATCATGAACACGATAGCAAAAGCTCTCACTGCTGAACGCCTACGTGCCGGCGCCATCACCATGGAAACAGAAGAGATCAAATTCAAGCTCGACGAAACAGGCAAGCCAATTTCTGTATACATAAAAGAGCGCGGCGACACCAACAAACTTATCGAAGAATTCATGCTGCTCGCAAACAAAGAAGTTGCGATCTACGGATCACATGGCGCCGATGCAAAAGAACGTCCTTTTATCTATCGTATCCACGATACTCCAGCAGAAGACAAGATAATCGCGCTCAAAGAATATCTGAAATTGCTCGGCTACAGCCTAAACGAACGACGTGGCACTATCCCGCCCGAAGAATTCAATAGGCTTTTTGCCGAACTTGAAGGTACGAACGAAAAAGCGAGTGTTCAGTCTGTCGTTATCCGCTCGATGCAAAAAGCCATATACTCGACAAAAAATATTGGCCATTACGGACTTGCATTTCCGTTCTACACACACTTCACTTCACCGATCCGCCGTTACCCAGACATCATGGCGCATCGTATGCTCGAGACATATCTAAATGGCGGACATATTTCTGCAGAGATGGCCGCGTCGTTTCAAAAGACCGCCGAACATTCGACTGAACGCGAGATCGAAGCCGCCGATGCCGAACGTTCGAGCATTAAATACAAGCAGATCGAATACATGGCGGAGCGTGTTGGACAAGAATTCGACGGCATCGTCACCGGACTCTCCGAATGGGGTATGTATATCGCCGAAAAAACAACGCGAGCCGAAGGCTTCGTGCGTCTCAAAGATATACCAGGCAAGCAATTCATCTATGACCCGAAAGCGTACTTGGTGCGAGATGCGGCGAACGACACCAATATTCGCATAGGCGACGAAGTTCGTATTCGCATGGAAAAGGCAGACGCAGAGAAACAAACACTCGATTATTCGCTCGTCATGGCATAATAATAAAAGTTCATGGAGCCGAAACGTACCAATCCATTTCGTACGGCATTGTGGAGCATTGTTCCACTGGTTTTCGGCATTCTATTTGCAGGTCTAATTGTCGAAGCCCTAAACCAAGAACGCACGTCGGATGAAGTCAAAATAGCAACTCCCAAAAAAGACGGCTGGCTAGTGAGCTATATCGAACGATTGCGCACACTCGGGGCAACGGCTAGAGCCGGTGCCGGCAATGCCGTACGCGATCTTGATTTCAATGCGATACTCTACCCGCCAAAAGCTGGTTATCATCTAAAAGATGAGCTTCTCTTGCCTAGGGTCGGCGCGGCGGCATATGTTGTTGGCGATGTCGACACGGGTGAAATAATAATCGAGAAAAACGCAGACTCAATATACCCTATCGCTTCGGTAACCAAACTCATGACGGCGCTCGTCTCGCTCGAGGAAGTGCCCCAATCCGACACTGGCAAAATATCTTCAAGAGCAATAGGAACACTAGGAACGAGCGGACAACTTGTTCAAGGTGAAAAAATGAAAGCATCCGATCTGTTGTATCCTCTATTACTAGTGTCATCAAACGACGCCGGAGAAGCGCTGACCGAATTCTTGGGCCGCGATCGCTTTATATCACTCATGAATACAAAAGCGAGCGCACTTGGAATGGCAGAAACAAACTACGAAGACGCCTCTGGCCTATCCGCCAACAACTATTCGACAGGCGCGGACTTGCTCAGATTGTCCACGTATTTATACAAACATCATCGAACTGTTTTTGATATAACCGCCCTCGACAAATACACTCTCGGCCGTCGCACCTGGACCAACGCCAACCGATTTTCAAAACGCGATGACTATGTAGGCGGTAAAACAGGATACACCGACAAGGCCAAACGCACTGGTGTTGCGCTGTTTAAAATTTCGTTCGACGACTACGAAGAGCGCACTATCGCTGTCATATTGCTAAAAACCGACAACCGTACCGAAGATATAAATAACATACTCTCGTACCTGGAAGACAATGTGTATCTAGCCTACGATGAAAAACTTGGTTCCGCCGGAGGCACTGTTTCGCTAGGATTTGTCGGCGACATAATGATGGATCGCGGCGTAAAAACTAGTGTATACAAAAACTTTGACGGCGACTTTGGAGCAATCTTCGAAGAGGCTCGTGCAATACGCTCGCCAGATATAATGTTCGGCAACCTAGAAGGCCCTATTTCCGACAAAGGTAAAAACGTTGGAAGCAAATATTCTTTCAGATTTGAACCTAGCGTAACACCGGTATTAAAAGATGCAGGCTTTGACATACTCTCGTTTGCCAACAATCATGTCGGCGACTGGTCGGATGAAGCATTTCTCGACACGCTTGGCAGACTCGAGGAAGAAAATATATTAGTCACGGGCGCAGGTGAAAGTTACGCCGAAGCAAAAAAACCTGTAATCATAGAACGTAGTGGTGTCACCATAGGATTTTTGGGAACTTCGGACGTCGGCCCAACATGGATGGCTGCCGGAGAAAACAAACCGGGTATCATATTGGCTGGCGACAAAGACCTCCCAGAAATCATATCCGAAGCTAAACGAAGCGTTGATGTTTTGGTGGTATCAGTGCATTGGGGCGACGAGTACAAGGCGCACAACGCAAGACAATCGGCTCTCGGTAAAAAAATGATAGACGCCGGAGCGGATATAGTTGTAGGACACCACCCGCACGTAGCGCAAGCAGTCGAAGAATACAAAGAAGGTGTGATATTTTACTCTCTCGGCAATTTTGTCTTTGACCAATATTTTTCACCAGAGACAATGTCGGGACTATTTGCCGAAGCAGTTGTCGACAAAGACGGCCTGGTCTCGCATCGCGAAACGAATTTCACAATAAACGACTTGTACCAACCAGTTCTCGGTACAATAACCGCACAAACCGATGACTTTAAACAAGGCTCATGCCCTTCCGGAAATAGTGAATTCGACTACACTCTTTTCAATGCTAATCCAGAAAATTCTATAGATAAGTACATACCCGAAAGCCTAGTCGAGCTTGGTTCTGCAGTTGCCATAAAAGACAACCGCACAGTATGTCTCGTACTCGAAGCCGCCGAAGCGCTGACAGCGATGTACGACGCAGCAGTCAAAGATGACGCAACATTTTCAGTCACCTCTGGCTTTCGCGGCTACGACGCGCAGGCATATCTTTATGAACAAGGCGCGACCGTCGACGAGAACGGCAATGAAAATATCGCCAAGCCGGGACACTCAGAACATCAGCTAGGTACGACGGTTGACCTGTCTTCGAACGAAATATCCAACAATTCTGCCGATATAGAATTCAAAAAGACCAAGGCCTACGATTGGCTTTTGGAAAACGCGCATGATTTTGGCTTTGTTATGAGCTATCCGCAAGACGCCGATACTGGATACATATACGAACCTTGGCATTGGAGGTATATAGGAATTGACGAGGCGAAAGAAATCCGACGCAAGGGACAAACGATTCAGGAGTACCTAGAAAATCAATAAACCTAAACAAAAAGCCCGGGCACCGCCCGGGCTTTCCGATATGACTCATTACCCTTTCAGCTTCTTCTTGACGAGATTGCGTGCCCTGCGAAGTGTTTTTTCGTCCATCTTCGCGAGCAACGCTTCGAGCTCTGTGAGCTCTTTAGGAGCTGCGGGCACTTCGACGACAGGAAGATCTGCCTTTGTACCAGGCCTCCGTCCTCGCATATCTGGACAGATTTCCGAGACCTCTTCCCTGTCGACGAAATAGACGTAGAGGGATTTGGAAGTTGTACTGTACGGGGTCGCAAAGAGCGCCTTGACACTACGCGGCAGCCTGGCGGAAAAGCTGGCGTAGCTATCCTTGAGCCGTTTTTCTTTGTGTCTGTTTTTGTCGTTGATGATGCCGATCGAAATCCACAGTAGTCGCCCTTCGACGCACTTGTAGGCTAGCGTGTAGTCGCGGCTTATCTGCCAGCCAAAAATGCTGCGTAGGATAGTGTTCACGAGCACCGTGCCTTCTTTCATGTCATATACCAACGGTTTGGCATCGTGACCCTGATCCACGCCTTCTCCGCTAATGAGACGTTTGATCGTGTCGCTCGGCGTCATACGCGACGTGTCGAATACACGAGCAACGTGGTCATTGAGTGAGATCCACATGCACTTCGGATCGATTTCCGATAAGAGCATGGCGAAATCAAAAGCATCGAGCCTTGCTTTCGCCATGCCGCGCTCCTTGTCATTGCGCAATCGCACCGTGACAAAACCTCCCGACCGTGCGACCGTAGATTCGACACGCTCGAATGCAAGCATCCGTTTGATGATGAATGACAGGCTCGCAAACTTGTCGGTATACGGCAGTACGCGCTTTTTCAACTGCTTGAACCTGCGCGACTTACCTGCGGCCAGGGCATGCTTCACGCCTTCGAGCGAGAACGATACCGTCGTGACGCCGCTTGCATTCGAAGGTGTTGCAAACGACGCTTTCGGAAAGCACTCGTCGCACAAACGCATCGCCTCAAAGGCTTCGTCCTCGTTCATATACACATACTCGATGACGACACCGCCTTCCGTTTCCCTGAATTTCTGCCTCGTCGGACATCCGACGATGAGCTGAAAGCGATGTATTTCGTCGAGAAACGAAATCGCTTGCGGGTATCCCGGCGTTTTCTGAATGCGTTCGGCGAGTGTGACTGGCACAATGCGCATCACTGGCTCGGGAACCTTTCGTAGGTTCTTGAGCCGTTCCGCCGCAGCCGGCTGTATGTTATCGAGACTGATACTGGCGGCGAATCCCCGTTGTTTTTTGCTATGTCGAAAGAGGTGATATTTCCCCAGGCGACCGCGAACAATATCCCGGAGCTCAGAAGCGTGCGGACCACAGAATAGGATCTGAAGCCGCTTATCTTCGCCAGGAACAGGCCCGAGCGAGAATGTATTGAGCCCTTCTTCAGGATCGCCGTGCAGTAAGCGGTATTTGAAAGGTACGAAATGCATCACCATATCGGCGACGGTAATTTCCTTGAGCTGTCTCAATTCCGCTTCGTGGCCGGCGGCCAAAGCAAGTGTCAGGGAGTTGTCTGTCATGTTTAGGTGGGTTTTGGGTTTGAGTCCGTTACAAAGTACGGTTTAGATTTTCTTTATCATAATTACCAAGCACTACCATGTCAACGTTATGTGTATACCTAAACCCATGCTATTGACAAATATTCTTAAATATGATAGTTTCTGAAAAACGTTCCACCGAAAACAAAGTCATGAAAAAACGAGGAAGGAAGCCGACAAAGGCAAACAGCGCACGCATGAAAAACATACGGCGTCAGGTTGGAGACAGGTTCTCCCTGAAAGAAGGTAAGGACTTCAAGCTGAAGCCCCAGTACAAGAACGGGGCCATCTCAATCGTCGATGTCATCGCCCTGACACCATCGGCCAAAGAAGCTATGCCGGCCGACAAGACCGTGCTCACAGAGTTCAGCAAGTACCTAAACGGTAGCGTCGACGCACCTGAAGCGACAAAGATGGGTCTACGGATCCGCTATGTCGCCAAGGCCAACCGCGGCCCCAAGCCAAAGGGCGCACCGAAGACGAAACGTACCGCGCGCAAAGTGGGCCATCGCAAAGTTGCAGGCAACGGCAAAGGCCGTAAGCGACTTCCGGAACTCCGCCTGCCGCGAAACATGGGGCACAAATCGCATGTGAAAGCAGTGTTCGGTTTCCTGAACGCGCCACTGTTCACCGACACGATGCGTGCCGAATGCGTCGAAGTCATTGCCAAGTTCGCGACCAATACGCCTTCGTGCAAGAAGTACGAAAACCTGCTGGCGAAACTCAATGGCAAGATCGTCCTCGATCCGAAGACGAACAAGCAGATCTCCGAGTCCATCTTCAAGAAGCTCAAAGAGCATAGCATCAAGCTCGTAGAACCTCATCGCAAGCCGCGCAAGCGCCGCGCGACACGCGCATGACACCATCCCTTTTTGGGACAAACACGAAGCCCGGGCACCGCCCGGGCTTTTGTTTTTCCAAAACCAAAACAAACAAAAAGCCCCACCTAGGTGGGGCTTTTCTGATAGAGATCAATTCTCTACCCCAAGGTCTAGGATAGGAAGCCGCAGATTAGAATACTTGACGTGAGTGTGGTGATCCGTTCCGTATCCGTGCGCATATTAAACTTTTAGTAAAATTAAAACAACCCCGCCGAAGCGGGGCTGTTCTTGACAAGGATTGATACCTTGTCCTGCGACGAAAGGTAGTGAGCTAAGTGCGAGAACGCCCAACACAGCAGCACGGCTCGAAGGTGCTGAAAAACACTTTTATTTTATGATATTTTCTAAATTAAAACAACCCCTCTTTCGAGGGATTGTTTTGACAAGGATTTGATACCTTGTCCTGTAGACGAGATAGCAGCAGAGAACACAGGGCCACCCAGCACGACCGTACGGAACACTATATTACTTATATAAACACAAACTAACTAGAAAAACAAATTAAAACAACCCTACCGAAGTAGGGCTGTTTTTGACAAGGATTTAACCATGTCGTGTGCGAAATATGAGAACGCTGCAGCGCGTGAAGGAATACTGAAAGGAAAAGTCCTTATTATTTCTCCTCTACGGCATTACTCATCACGACCTTCATCGCATCTTCCATTGCCCCAGCCAACTTGAACTTGTTGACGAAAGCTGGTTGGAGCCACTTCGGCAGGCAGCCGTACAAGAACTTCTTGAACTGTTGCGAGATGAAAATCGTGGCTCCCACGTCGTCCTTATCACGGACATTGCGTCCGCGCACTTGGAGCGCCTCCGTCATCGCCCGCCAGATCCGCAGCTTCCAGACCAATTTTCCATGCCTGCGTTCTTCAAAGATCGCTTGGGGATCGTTCGGCGGCGGGTACGAAGGTCGGAGGAAAAAGATTACTGGGGCAAGTTTGCCAGGCAGATCGATACCTTGCCCATAGCTGGCTGCAGTTCCAAGAAGCGCCTCGCCATGACCTTCCTTGAACATCTGTAGAGCCTGGCGCGAATTGATCTCACTCCCATACGTGATGGTTTTGAGACCGAATTCCTTGGAGTAACGCATAGTGAGCTCGCGCTCCTCGTGCGAAACAACAATAAAGAGCGAGCGGATCCCCTCGCATGCCAGCATCTTCATGTCCATGACTGTACGCTTGATCACCTTCTTGACGCTGTCGCGCCGCTGACTCTTGAATGAGAGGTCGAGCGTGTCTGTCGGAAGGTAGATCCGCGAGTTGCCAACCGGGAAATCTGATCCGAGGTCGATGAACCCACCTCGTATCCCCGTATCCATCCGATACGCGTGCGGGTCACCGATCGTCGCGCTCGTGATGAGCACTTCTTTCGGTAATATCCGCTCAATCGCCGGAGCCACATAGTAGCTCTTGATGAAGAGTCGGTATTTGACGCGCTGGTTCGGCTGCATAGACCTTTCCGATTGGTAGCAACCGTATGTGTAGTTGAGCGGCCGACGATCGTCTTTCTCGACTGAATACTCGAGTGATCGCAGGTACGTCGTGATATTGCGTGCGACGTTCTCAACACCTTTCATGGCTTCCATCTTCTCGGCAGGATCGATACGCTTCTCCCTAATCGCCTGCTTGACCGATGTCTCGATCCTAGAGGGCTTGAGCTTGCGCAGGATCTTAACTAGGGCAAGGATTTCCTCGTCCAAAAGGACGCCTTTCTCACCAGGTTTGCGCAGTCTGATCGTCTCGACCATAAGGAGGTAGAACTCCTCGAAGATCTTCGCGTCATCCTTTGCCCCAATAGAGCCCAAGAGTTCGATGATCTGCTCGAGGTGGTAGTCAGTGATCTCATGGCTCAAGCAGTTCCGAATTACCGGACCGAGCTCATGACCTTCACCGATGACAGCTGCAGAAATCTCTTTCCAGTTACTGTTGCCACTGTTGTAAAGCTGCTGGTAGAGGAAGAACGCAGTCGTGCATGCAGAAATCTTGGCCTGTTTCGCCTGAAACTTTGCCAAAAGGTACTGGCATGGACGTGCGCCCGGCTCTTTGGTCTGGCCAGTCGTCTGATCCACACGATGCGGGCAGTCGACAAGCATCGAACACGGAATCTCATCGGCTTGGTACTGCTTGTCACCGTAGTAGAAACAGGGGTACTCGTTACGACCATACACCACTGCGATGTCAGGATGCTGCTTGGCAATCTGTTCCACTAGCACCTTACGCGGCTCTACCATAACTAGACCTTCCCATCCATTTTCAGCGAGAGCGTGAAGATAGGTATAGCCAAGAGCGGTTTTGCCACTACCGGTGCCAGCCTGAATCATCGTGATCCCAGTTCTGCCATTGAGGGCCAAAAGCCCCTCCTTCTGACTCGGACGAGGTTTCTTGAACAGGCTCGTCGGGAAATACGAGAGGAAGTCGATCTCCCTGATAAGGGTCGGTTTTCCTGTCGGAGCTTTTGTTTTCATGTGGTTTTGTGAAAGAGTTTAATGAGAGATTAAAAGAAAAATTTTAGTTTGTCAATGAAATGAAAAAGCCTCCGTGAAGAGGCTTTTCGATAGAGGTTTTACTCTATCCCGCGCAGGGCAACAGAATACTAAGGTGTAGTGCAGTTAACTCAAGTAGGTCATGCGCTACAAGATTCACCGTTATATATACTATATAGAAAAAATTAAAACAATCCCGGCAAGCCGGGATTGTTTTTGACAAGAATTAGGCATCTTGTCCTCTGAAGGGCGAAGAATGCGCGCTAGTAAGTTGCGGGATGCTCTTCGAAGCATAGAACAACTGAATCACTTATGCACCTTCCAACCGCCGATCGCGAACCGGCCGAAGTTACCGCCGCGTTCCGGACGATAGCCTCCGACGCCGACCTTGCCGGCCTGGACGAAGAGCTTTCGCGCTATGTCGAGATTGCCTTCATTCTCATCCACCGTAAAGGTGAGCTCGAGCTCCCACTCCTTGAAACGGGGTCTCACGATGGCCACCGCGACGCCGGTATTTCCAACACCGCGCTTGATGGTAGTCACCCATTCGGAGTGCTTCTTGAAGGGGATGATCGTATCCGGCTCCTCCTCGAACTCCAAGAAGTCGTACATCGAAGTACCGATGGCAGTGGCAATCTGGTATTTGCCATTCTTCACTTTCCTGCCGGCTTCGCGCAGGGCTGCCATGAAGTACTCCAGCTTGATGCCGAACTTCCCGTCCGGCGTCTTGAAGAGCTTGCCTTCGGCGATCTCATCAGGAGCTCGTCCTTTTTCGGACGCGACCGTCGTAACTCCGGATTGCAGACCGAGAAGGATCTCATCCCACATCGGGTCCAGGAGAAGTCCTGGCTTTTTGGAGACGAGTAATACCGTAACGGTCTTGAGCCCTTTGGCTTTGGCCTGGACTCCGTTCTCACTGGGAACCTCTAAAGGATTGACAACACCCGTGTCTTCGGCTTTCTTTGTCATGATTCTTTGGTTTTGGTGAACGTTTCATTTAATCACAGATTACACATCTAGAATCCACTGTCAAGTGGTACTCGCCCGCCGACAACCATGCTACACTCTCTAAAAAGCACGCTCATGGCACTCAAAGCGAATATCGATGTCTTGGTCGATAGGCTCAAAGCCGAAGGCAATGTACACGAGATCCCGGGAGAAGAATGGGGCGCGATCATGACGAAGATGGAGCAGGACCTGGAAGACTTTGACCGAAAGGAAAAGAAGCGCCGGTTCGAGTCCGCCCGGAGTCTCCACAACATCGTCCTGAACGTCTAATAGCACAGAAAAAGCCCCCGGCATGCCGGGGGCTTTTTGTAGGCTGGTGCCTCACGAGAGGTTTTTCTTTCTCCAAAATTCAAGCTCGGCGTTCACCTCGTAGATCTGGTCGAAGAGCTTACCTAGCTTTTCGACGTCGCTCGTCTCTAGCATCTGGTCCACGATCCTTTTGGCCTTGACCAGGATACGTTTCGGGACTTTTTTAGCCATGGTTTTTATATTTAACCAAGCTTAACCCTATTCATATATCGAGTCAACCAATTGCTCTTTTCCCTACTTCGCGTAACTCTCGGCTTCTTCGAAGCGGATGGAGAGGAGTTTGGAGGCACCGTCGGCACCGACAGTGACGCCGTAAATGACGTCGGCGCGAGACATGGTTTCTCTGTTGTGGGTTACGATTATAAGCTGCGAGTAACCAGCGAGCGTCGCGATCATGTCGCCATAGCGTTTGGAGTTGGCCTCGTCGAGAGCAGCATCAGTTTCGTCGAGCACAAGAAATGGCGGCGGATTGACCTGCGTCATGGCAAAGACGAGCGCAATAGACGTGAGACTACGCTCACCACCCGAGAGCATATGCAGGTCTTTGACTTTTTTGTGCGGCAGCGTCACATGGATATCAATACCGTAGTCGAGCGTCTCGTCGGCAAGCATATCATCAACCTCTTCGTCTTCGTCAGAGCGATTATTATCTTTAGCCGGCTGAACGACCGCCGAAAGATACGCCGAACCGCCACCAAACATTTGTTTGAAAAATTCTTCGAAGCGTTGATTGATTTTGCGCATGCCTTCTTGGAATTCGCGTTCCAAAGTTTCTTTGAGTTCGTCCATAAGCAGCCGTACATTGGCCATGCTTTTTTCCAAATCTTCGAGCTCGCGCACCAAAAAGGCATCGCGCTCGGTGACTTCTCGGTACTCTTTCATCACGTCGTCGCCCGAACCTGTCCCCAGGTCTTCGAGGCGGATTTTAAGCCGCTCGATAGTGCGGCGAGATTCTTCGTGATTGGCAAGAGGCGCAGTGCCATTTGCGTATTCTAAAATGTCGCGACCAACAAGAGTCACGGCTTCACGTGTTTCATTTTCAAAATCAGCCTTGCGAGCTTCAAAATTTTTAGCTCGTTCACGAGCAATAGCGATATCTGCCGACAATGCATTTTTGCGGGTTTCAAGCGTAAATCTTTCTTCTTGGTCCTTGAACTGAGCTGCACGCGCATCATCTTTGGCACGGTCCAAAGTAGCTAGCTTATCTACAAGCCCCGCACGTACACGCTCTATCTCTTCAAGCTGCGCCGCGACGTCGCGCCTAGTGGTTTCCAGATCTTTGACGGTAGTAGCCGGCGCGACGTCGCGGCGTTTGAATTTTTCTCCAAAAGTATAAATGATGCTTTTTATGCGTATAAGTTCGGCGCGGATACTAGACAAATCATCGCTTTCGGTCGATCCGTCAACTATGCTTGTTATCTCAGAAACTAAAGATTCGATATCTGCGCTTGCAATAGACACGCTTCCAGAATCCGCCGCACGCGATTCCCCTATTTCGATCATACCTTCGATGCGTCCGAGCTTGCGCGAAAGTTCTTCTTTGGTTCTTTCGAGCGCCGCAAGTTCTTTACGCACTAAAGCCTCGTGATCATTTGTTTGTGCCACAACGCTTGGCGAGGACTTCATCGCAGCAAGCTTTACTTCTATCTCTTTGAGTTCACGTTCAGCATCGCCAGAAGCACGCGAAAGAGTTGATGATTCGTTAGCAAGGTAAGCCGATTCAGCGGCAAAATACGCACGGTACAGCGCCGCAAGCTCTTCTCTTACTGCGGCGCTTTTTTCTATCTTCTCGACCTGCTTGTGCAAATATTTTATATGTGGAGCAAGTTCACGACGCATGACAGCGACTTCTTTTATATTCTCGGCTGTCTTGTCGAGCTTTTTACCGGCGTCTTTGAGTCTGTGTTGATAGACTTTTAGACCAAGCGCGTCTTCGACCATACCGCGTCGGTCTTTTGGTGTAGAAGAAAGTATCCTATCAGCTTGACCTTGCGAAATAATATGATGACCCGACGAACCAATATTCGCCGACGCCAGCAGATCAACAATATCTTTCAAACGCACTGTCGTGCCGTTAATCGAGTACGTATTGGCGCCGTCGGCAAAGACTTCGCGGCGCAAAACTATTTCATCAAAATCAAGCGAAAGCTCCGCTCCCCCGCCTTCGAGACGCAACTTACGATCACGATTGTCAAATGTTATAGAAACTGACGCGCGATTGCCTTTACCCAAATCTTTGGAGCCTTTGAATATAAGATCGCGACCAGTTTTACCGCGAAGAGATTTCATCGACTGCTCGCCCAAGACAAAGCGAAAAGCTTCGACGACATTGGACTTTCCCGAACCATTAGGGCCGACAATACCGGTCACGGGAACAGTAAAGTCGAGTTTCGACTTTTTACCGAATGATTTAAAGCCTGCAAGCTCAATGGCCTTTAATTTCATGACTATTATTTTAACACGTGAACAAGATTTTCTCTTACTCCACCCATCCCTTTACCTTGAGCGCCGCCTTTGCCGCCGACTGTTCTGCTTCTTGCTTTGATTTGCCGGTACCGGACGCAACACGAGCCACTCCAAAAAAGATACCGATGACAAAACTCTTGTCGTGATCTGGGCCTGATTCTTCCAAAGTCTCGTAGCGCGGGGTAACTCCTAGCGTCTCTTGAGCCTTTTCTTGGACGAGTGACTTCGCGTCACGCCACAGCTTCTTTGAAACAATATCTTCGATCTTGCCAAACAGGCTTGTACTTATAAATTCTTCCGCAGCATTGTAGCCACGATCAAGATATATAGCGCCGATTATCGCTTCGTATGTGTTGGCCAATATGTATTCGCGTGCTTTGCCGGTATCGCGTGCTTCGCCTTTGGACAATAGCAAATATTCATTGGCGCCAAGACCTGTTGCCGCCTCGGAAATAGAATGCGTGTTAACAAGCGCCGCGCGTATAGCTGTCAGTTCACCTTCGGCCTTGTCAGGATACCGACGGAATAATTCTTCGGTCGTGACAAGCTCGAGCACGGCGTCACCCAAAAACTCTAAACGCTCGTTATGACTAAGAAGCAAGCCCGTGTTCTCGTTCAAGTATGAGCGATGAATAAACGCCTGCTTCAATAACTCTTTGTTTTTAAACTGAAGACCATTTCGGACTTCAAATGATGAGAAATCGATCATAGAACTACATATCCCGTGCAGGACGAGCACATGGCACAGCCTGAACCGAACATTTAATTATTATTTGTAAGATACTCGACGGTCTGGGCAAGAAGCGGCAAGATATCATCATATGTGTTGATAGACTCTAGCTCGGCAAGTGAAAACCATTTGGCATCGTTCAAGCCTCCGTTCGAATGGAGCTCCATCTCTTTGTACGGTGCGCGGACCAAGTAATAGTTGACCTGTTTTACAAGCTTACCCTTTTCAGGATGCGAGGCAACGTATTCGTTGCGGCCAAGGAGCTTGATGATCTCGCTCTCGAGCCCAGTCTTTTCTTTTATTTCACGAATAGCTCCGGCTTCGGGGGTTTCGCCCGCCTCAACGCCGCCTTTGGCCAGCGTCCAATAACCGAAAACATCGTGAACAAGGCCAACTAACGGCACGCCGTCCTTTTCGGAGATGATGACACCCCCAGCCTTTTCTTCGCGCGGCAATTTGTCGCGATCGACTTCGGCAGGCGGCGCTTTTTTCTTGCCGACCTGGTCCTTGCCTGGTTCGCCCATTTCCTTGTACACGGCACCCAAAACGCCGTTTACGAACTTGCCAGACTTATCACCGCCAAATGTTTTGCCAAGCTCGATAGCTTCGTTAATGGCGACCTTTGGCGGAACTTCGTCTTTGTTGCCAAACAAAAGCTCAACCAGACCGATGCGTAAAACATTTCTGTCTACAATCGCAATCTTGTCCATTGGCCAATCAGGCGCGGCTTTTTCAATTATCTCGTCGATGAGTGTCTGTTTCTTGATAACGGTATCGAAAAGCGATGCGGCGAACGAATCGTCTTTCATACCAGGTGCAAATTCAGTGAGGTTGCGTTCAAGTATTTCTACCGGCGCGTCTGAAGACATGCCATTAAAGTCCCATTCGAAGAGGCTTTGAAGAACGACTGAGCGCGCAAGGTGCCTATTTGCCATATATTATCAAGAACAAAAAATAGTTACAAAACAACTTACCTATTCTACCAGAAAACGCCACAAAGGCGAAAGCGATTATTTCGCTTTCGCCTTTGTGCCTCGGGTCGGCTTGTCGCCTGACTTGACAACAGTCAAAACCTGTCGTCCGCGGTACTTACCCGTCTCGAGAGAAACACGGTGACGCAAGTGCGCAATACCCGTTTCCTTGTCGACGACGATCTTGCCCGCCGGAGCTTTATGATGAGACCTACGATTTTTCGTATGGGCTCGTGTATGTCGCATTCGGACTACCATGGCAACTAGTATACGGAAAAACGAAAATAATGCAAGAACGCCGCCCCTTCGGGGCGGCGTTCGCTTAGGTTACACTTCTTTGGTCAATCAACGAGGCGTTTCCCTCTCCAGAAGTCGAGTATGATTTGCTGTCTGTCAGCAGCTAGCCCAAGACAGTACCCGTAATCGTGTGGGCTATCGCTACCCAAGAAGAATGTTTGCCAAGAAGAGTGGAACACAGTAAACACATCAAGGGTGTCACCGACTTCGAGTTCCGAAGCTTCCAACGTCTGGTTCTTGGAACCGAAATCGAAGTGCACATGGGTAACCCCAGGACCGTATTTATCTCTGGTCGTATCGATTCCCCCCTCTGTTACCGTACCGTCTTTCCTGGTGATCTTGAAGCGGTTCAGCTTCCAGTATCTGGCATAGTTCCCCATGTCAAAGAACATGTAGGCGCTCAAACACGACAGATATATCCTGTAGCCGAAGGTTTCAGAAGATACGTCCTCAAACAGGAAGAACTTCTTGCCCTTGTGTTTGACCACGCGGAAAGAAATTTTCTGTCGGTATTCAGCTCTCTTACCATACGGCAAGGTCTTCAGTATGAGATTCGCCACAGGGTCACCTTTTTCCATGGCCCACTGTTCTAGGAAATTGAACCGAAACAACATATCGTTAGCATCAGCAACCTCATACGCCTCCATTCTCTTGTCTTGCTGACGTTTCCTAGAAGCAAGTATTCTTGCCAACTCTTTGCGGCGCTGTTTGATACGAGCGGGGAGTTTCTTGGCGCTGTTACCAAAAAAGTCCTCGGGGCAACGAGCTGATTCGAGCTCTTTTTCGAGATCTGTGAACCTCTTGGAAGCCATGATGTAAATGTTCTAGTGTGATCGGAATTGAAGGCTTCCGGCCGTGGCCTGTTTGCCTTCACTTTACGTAATGCGTCTATTAAGTCAAGCTATCGCCTTTTCCCTATTTGTTGTCCCATTTTTAAAATGCTATCCTTGGGCTATGGAAAAGGAACTCGAAAATAAATTAGATGACATGATGCGCATGGTTGCCAATGGTTTTGATGAAATCAAAACCGAGCTTCGTTCGGAAATTCGTGAATCAAAAGAAGAATTATCGCGAGAAATCCAAAAAATGAAACTGGAAACCCTAGATACATTCTCCACGAACGAACGTGTCGACAAGCACGAAGTCCGCATCCAGTCATTAGAATCTAAGACAGCATAAACAATACCCCCCCACCGGGGTATTTTGTTTGTAACCCCCATCGCGGTAGCCCGTCATAAGATACGTATAGTACAATATTAGGGTTAACAATTTAGTATTATTATTCTATGAAAAAATTCTTATTCATCATGGCGTTGTTGCTTGTTTCGAGCGGAATCGCATATGCCGAGACGCCGTATATCTCGGCAAAAGCATCAAATATTAACGACACAAGCGCAAAACTAACTGGTAGCGTCGGAGGTACTCCTGACGACTCTGATGTAGATAGTGGTCCATATTACTATTTCGAATACGGAACAACGAGCTCGGTCAATTCAACAACTCCAGAGGCAGACGATCTTGACGGGTTGACGCTCTATGCCGAAATTACCGATCTCGAACCGGATACCAAATACTACTATCGTTTTGTGGAGAAGGTAGATTACGAGGACGATAATGAGGGTTATATATATGAGAAGTCCCCACTAAGGACATTTAAGACGTTTGAAGAAAATTACGACATAGAAGAAAACGAAAACGAGCTCACCGACGCACAAATTGAAGGTCTCGACGATCTAGGGTTCACCGATCGCCAGATCAAGATGATAGTCGCACTGTTCGCCAAGAAAGATCACGACGGCCCAAAAGGTCTCGCCTGCGGCTACCGCCACAAGATGCTCTTGCGCCTTGGCATGTTCGGTGATGACGTGCGCGAAATGCAGAAAGCACTAAAACTCAATGCTGACGGCAAATTCGGCCGCATGACCAAAGAAGCGGTCATGCGTTTCCAAGCCGAGCATGGACTTCCAGCTGACGGCATCATCGGCACGAAGACCGGTCTTAAGCTTGGACTACTCTGCCACTCAAACTAGTCACGAAATAAAAGTAAATCAAAAAATCCCCGCTCGGGGATTTTTTGATTACTCTGATTTATTTTTGTTTATTGACTCTAGCCAATCTTTCATTGTCTTTAAATCATTCACGCCTGTTTCTCCTTTGTCTAAAAATTCATTTACAAATCTATCGCTTTCAGACTTGCCCATTTGACCTAGATCTAAACGTTCAAAATCTCCAAGTTTTTCTTTAATATTTGCAATTCTCTCAAATTCTACTCCTGAAGTCTCATCGTACTCTTTAATAGATTCTTTCAATTGATCTAAAGTTCGAGAGAAGCTCGGATTTTGCTCCAGAAAACGAGCAAAATAATCTTTTTTATTTTCATCTAAGATATCGTATATGTAAGCTTCTGCAAAAATATCAAATATTCTTTGGTTATATTCTCTCTTGAGAAATTTAGAATTATTGATTAAAAATTTTATGTTTTCTCCGAAATCAGTAGCTGGTTCCCCGTTTAATTCTTCCTGTATATAAGCGGGCAGAATTTGGAGAATCATATTCATCAATATCGCGGACTCAAGTGCCTCTTTGTTCTCAGTTTTAGCTAATCTATCTGCTGCCTTTTCGTACATTACCGATTCTTTCAGTGAACTACCTAAAGTTTTGAGATCAATGAGGAAACCGTTAGCCTTCTGGGCGTCGTTGAATTTAGGATCATCTTTATTTTCTCTTTTGCGGGAGACTTCGAAGATTTGAAGAGATTTTAATATTTCATCCTTATCGAATGAATTGTCTTCGGGATTTTTAGGATGTGTTTGTTTGAATTCTTCCATGTATTCTAGAAGCTAGCCACTAGTCACTCGCTATATATCAATCTCCGCCATCTTGGCATTCGATTGGATAAAAGTTTTGCGCGGAGGGACTTCGCTACCCATCAAGATATCAAACGTTTTGTCGGCCTCGACAGCATCTTCGATTTTCACCTGAAGCAAGATACGGTTATTCGCATCCATCGTCGTCTCACGAAGCTCTTCTGGATTCATTTCTCCGAGACCCTTGTAACGCTGAACGGAAATCTTCGCGGTCTTCTTTTCCGGCGCATCTTCCGTCGACTCTTCATTTTCAATTACTTTGACCTCGCCCTCTTTAACACCTTCGGCCTTGAGGAACTGAACCTTGTCTTCTTCGTTGTAGAAATATGTCGCAGTCTTGCCCTTGGTCACTTTGTAGAGCGGCGGCTGAGCGATATATAGGTAGCCTGCTTCGATAACGCTTCGGAAATAACGATAAAAGAGCGTCAGGAGAAGTGTACGGATATGGGCACCGTCAACGTCGGCATCGGTCGCAATGATAATCTTGTGGTAACGGATAGATGACAGATCGAATGTATCGGCAATCGATGTTCCGAGCGCGATGACGAGAGACTTCACTTCGTTCGACGAGAGCATCTTGTCGAGACGTGCGCGTTCGACGTTTAGAATTTTACCCTTGAGTGGCAAAATCGCCTGCGTTCGCCTATCGCGTCCCATCTTGGCCGATCCGCCAGCCGAGTCTCCCTCTACGATGAATAATTCCGACTCGGCCGGATCTTTGGTCTGACAGTCAGCAAGCTTGCCGGGGAGCGTGAGTCCCTCGAGTGCACCCTTGCGAAGAACAGAGTCCTTGGCGGCTTTGGCGGCTTTGCGAGCCTTGAGCGCAAGAACTGCCTTGGAAAGAATAGCTTTTGCCTCGTCAGGATGCTCTTCGAGAAAATTTGCAAACGCATCGCCGAACACAGTTTCGACGGCGCCACGAGCCTCGGGACTTCCAAGCTTGTCCTTTGTCTGACCTTCGAATTGGATTTCCGGCATCTTGACCGAAATTACTGCGGTCAAACCTTCGAGCACGTCTTCGCCAGTGAAGCCGCCTTCTTTTTCATTCAAAATATTATTCTTCTTGTTGTAGTTGTTGATGAGGCGCGTGAGTGCCGTCTTGAAGCCGGTGACGTGCATGCCGCCGCCAGGAGTATAGATGTTGTTGGCGAATGGCAAAATATGATCAACAATATCGTCAACATACTGAAGCGCGATTTCGACATTGATATCGCCTTCGTCTTTCTCGACATAAAAAATCTTGTCTTGGACTTTTTTCTGGTCTTTGTTGTAGTGAGCGACCATCGAAACGATACCGCCTTCGAAATAAAAAGTCATTGACGGCACCTCTATAGTACCCGCTATGTATTGATTGTTTTCAGTATCTATCTCTCCAGAATAAGCCCGAGCATCGATAAGAGTTATGCGAAGCTTTTTAACCAAATAAGCCTGTTCACGGTAGTGGTGCACAATGCGGTTCCAGTCAAATTTTACTTCTTTGAAAATCTCTACGTCAGGCTGGAAAGTGACCACGGTACCGCGAAGCTTTGACTTCTCTACCATTTTTACTTTTGCACGAGGCTTGCCCTGTTTGTATTCCTGAACATGCTTGCCGCCGTCACGATAGACTTCGGCTTTCATGTAAAGAGACAGCGCGTTGACAACCGAGGCGCCAACACCATGCAGACCGCCCGAAACTTTATAACCGGTATCCTTGCCGCCGAATTTTCCTCCAGCGTGAAGCACGGTCATAATCGTCTCAAGAGCCGAAACTTTTGTTTGTTTGTGTAGGTCGACAGGAATACCGCGACCATTGTCGGCGACGCGCACCATGTCGCCAGGCAAGAGTGCGACTTCGATATGATCGCAGTGGCCAGCCATGGCTTCGTCGCGTGAGTTATCGAAAATCTCTTTTATAAGGTGATGAAGACCATCCGGCCCAGTCGAACCGATGTACATACCCGGACGCTTGCGAACCGGTTCAAGACCCTCGAGAACCGAGATATCTGACGCGTCGTAATTGGATTTAACCTTTTCGGCCATAAAATAAAAAGCTCTTTAAAAGCCCATAAATTATAGCAAATTCGGGGCTGCAAAGGAAGCTGTTTTGGGGAGAAAAATAAGCTTTAAAACATTGATTTTTAAGGCTTTTATGGTATCTTGGAACCAAACCAAGACCCTAACACGATGAAAAAGTTCTTTGTCATCGCTTTGGGGTTCCTATGGAGTCTCAAAGCAAGCACGCAACCAGCCGTACTCATCGCCGAGTACCGATTCGAATTCCCTGCCGGTGTTGGCGTCAACACTCCCTACTACACGAATCCGCTCCTGATCACATCGGCAAGCTCGATGGGGGTCGGAGCCGGACTTTCGAACACAACCTATTTCAACGGGCCAACGGGAGGTGCCGCGAACAGAGCCAAGGCTTCAACAAACTGGACGCCGGCGTTTAGTCTGTTGAAATATTTTGGCTTCACCCTAAATCCGATCGGTGGCAATACTCTTGTCATCGATTCGATCAATTTCTGGGGGGCTCGCAGTAGCCAAGGACCCAGTTCAATCGAAATACGTACGAGCGCTGACGGTTTCGCACCGAACGCCTGGATTGGTACCAATCCCGCAACCCCGGCAATGGGAACTCCAGTATGGGGTCGACAATCGAGAACAAGCGGATTACCTTCGACCACAGCCCCTCTCGATATTCGAATCTACCTCTACGGTACAACCAATACCGGAACTACCTGGAGAACAGATACCGTGCGCGTCTACGGCCACCTAGACGGTATCTTCAACCTCCCCGTCGAACTTACATCCTTCACGGGACATACGGTCGAAGAAGGCGTGCAGCTTGATTGGGCAACCGCGAGCGAGACCGATAATGACTACTTCACAGTCTTGCGTTCTCGCGACGCTGAAACATGGCATGAAGTCGGCCGCGTCGACGGCGCCGGCGAAAGCCAGGCCGAGATCCGCTATCGCTTGCTCGATGCTAGTCCCGAAATCGGATTGAACTACTACAAGCTCCGGCAGACCGACTACGACGGCGCGTTCGAGGATTCGAAAGTCATTGCCATAACCTGGCAACCCTTCGATCCGTCAGAAGCACAAGTCTTCGACGCGGAAGGAAAGTTCATTCGTAACTGGGACGGCGATGTTTTCGGACTCGCCCCAGGTACATACGTGTTGCGTGACAAGTACAGCAACACGAAGAAGATCTTCGCTCCACCCTGATGAGTATGAGCGAATAGGGCTCGGCACGCTTGCGTGCTGAGCCCTTTCTTTTTACCCTCACGCCTATTTTTTAATCGCGTCAAAGATGGCAAAGCCTATAAAAAGCTAGATGTGGGGGTTATACCCTTACAACCTTATCGATATATCCGTTGCGAGCCTTGAACGCGTCAGATGTATAGATATCGACATACGAATCTTCGCCGGTTTTCTTTTGGATTTTGATATAATATTTCCCTTTTGGAACAAGCATAAAATATTTTCCAGTCTTACCTATAACTGTATGCGCTATCTCACGCCCAAGCTCCGCCGAGAAAACGCGCACGATACCAAATGACATAGGAAAACCATTTGCCCGTTCGAAGACATAGCCCCCGGATTTCGGTTTGATGCCGAAAATATGAAGTACGATAATAGCGCAATATACGCCGAGAAAAACATACTGGATAGTGCTCGGTGCTACGATCGAGAGCGTGACGGTCGACACGAGACCAGCCGCAAACAAGATTTTCGATATTCGGGCAAAGAATAGATCAAGAGACGAGTAGAAACGCATCAAACGCTTGTTCTTAGCCTTCTCGAATTCATTCCAATTAAATTTTAGGGCGTCCATCGGAATATTTTTGTTGATTATCGTATCCTTATTCTCAACCGTAACATCTCCTCCGAAATACAGGTTGTCGTACAGTTCGTCACTCGTCTTACCAGAAAGTTTTTGTGACGGAAAAACATAGTCTGCCTTGTTAGACGATATGCGATACGTGCCAGGCGAAACCAAGAATCCATAACGTCCATCGATATCAGTGATCGACGTACCAACTTCAGCCCCATCTGCACCAAGAAGTGTGACATAAACCGGATCAAGCGGCTGCTTCGTTACCGAATCGTAAACAGTTCCCCATGGTCGCTTGCGACGGCGATAACCCATGAGCGTCGGAATGAGTGTCGCAATCCGAACTGGGATAGATAAAAGACTGGCAACAATCCCAGGATCCCGAAAAAGCATGACTATAAGCGGCACGGCAATCCCAGCCGGCACCGCGACCTCTAGTATGTCTTTCGAATTGAGGCTTCCACCACTCGAAGAGCCACCACCCCCTCCGCCTGTTGGACCAGCCCCACCTCCACCGCCGCCAATCGGAGGGTCAGTGACAATAGGGGTATCGATATACGCGCAACTGCCGTCTGGAACCGTTGCCGCAGCATCATAATTAGAGGCACCCGGATCCATACAGCCACTCACGTTCGGCCCGACGACAGGTACATCGTATTCGCACGAGCCGTCATTGATAATGGCATCGTCGTCAAAATTGTTCGCACTAGTGTCGGTACAGCCGTAATAGATGGCTAGATAGACGCAGATACCGCCCTGGATCGTCGCGGCCGGGTTATGATTCACCGCCAATGGATCCATACAGCCGGTAATCGGATCGTCGTTTTCTTCTTCGTCGTCGTCATCATCGGGATTCGACCCAGTATTTCCGCCGCCCTCGCCGACATCATTGATCGTGATAGTGAAATTTTCGTCATAGGTCCTGCCGAGACTATCAGTCCTAATACATATCGCATATGAACTCTTGGTCTCAAAATCAAAAGTCGCGCCAGCCAACAACGAATTACCTGAAATGGAAAAACTCGCATCATCGGCCCCCGGAGCCGTACATGCGAGCGAGTATGTGAAGACGTCGCCGGTATCGGTCGTGACCGTCGAGAGCGTACCAATAGTCGCATTTAGTACATTGTTTTCATTTATACTACTATTCGACAAAACGATGTCTGTTGGCACCGCATCAAGGATGTCGACATAGAGATATTCTTCAAATGTTCCACCATTGCCGTCATTGGTCACGACGCAAACTTCGTACTGGTCTTGAATCTCATAATCATATATTTCTGCGGATTCCAAAGTGTCTCCGTCGATAGCAAGAGAAGCGTCATGCGACCCAGGAGAATCACAGGCGATACTGTAAGTATGCGTATCGGACACGTCGAGATCGGTCGTATCAAGCGTCGCGATAGCGGTCCCAATCGGCTGATTCTCATAAAATGTCATCGATGACGGTGTCGTAACAATGTCGGTCGGAGGATCATTAAAATCGAACAAAAATACCCCGCCGTCACCGTCTATGACGCCGTTAAAGACAACGTACTTACCAGTGGAAGAAATATTATAACTAGCAGAGTGTCCAGTCGCTTGATCATACGCAGAGCTGACGTTTACTCTTTCTACGGACCCGTCGCTGATCTCGTAAACGAATACGTCTCGGAATCCATTCGTGTCGTCACTGACAAGGTTCGTAGCGCTCGATCCGAATACGATAAATTCACCATTGGAAGAAATGTATGGCGGGAGTGAGGCATTATTCGCTTGTGTACCCACACTGCTTACGTTTACTCGTTCAACAGTATCAGTATTGCGATCGTAGACGAAAGCGTCTCGAACTCCGTTTGTGTCGTCACTCACAAGATTCGTTGCATCTGATGTAAAAGTTACATATCGGCCATTCGAAGAAACTGAGGGCGCGTAAGAAAAGTCATTCGTCTCCGCCCCTAGATCACTGACGCTCACTCGTTCATAGGTAACCGTGTCACGATCATATATGTAGATGTCCGGTAGAGAGTTCGTATCTTCTGGCAGATACGGATTTTGTGTAGCAGAAACGATATATCTTCCTGTAGCAGAAACGAAAAAACTATGTCCGTCATCGAGTACGCCAGGGAAAACATGCTCGATAACCCGCTCCGTGGTATCACTATCCCTGTCATGGAGAAAGAGGTCGACAACAGCATTGGCATCGCCCGGAACAAGATTTGTGCTCTCCGAAGCAAAGGCGACATAGCGTCCGTCAGCAGACATGGAAATCTGTCCTCCGGTCGAGCTGCCGACGATACCGATTTCTGCCTCGGCTCCACCAGTAGCAATACTCACTCGTTCAATAGTGTCAGTGTCACGATCATAGACGAAAGCGTCAGCAGCGGTATTCGTATCCCCTGCCACCAGATTGTTTGCCAAAGAAGTAAAAGCAACATATCTACCATCTGCCGACATGGTAGGAAAAACAGAAGAACCATTCGCTTGAACACCAAGACTAGTGACACTCACTCGCTCGATCGTGTTCGTATCACGATCGTAGACGAAGACATCGCTAACGCCGTTCGAGTCACCCGGAACAAGGTTCGTAGAAGTTGAATCGAAAGCCACATACCTGCCATCAGAAGAAACGCTCGGATAAGCCGATGTTCCATTCCCGGCAACGCCGAGACTACTTAGGCTAACTCGTTCTGTATAAGCAAAAACATTGACGGAAATTAGCACGGTTAATGCAAAAACCGATATTACCAGCTTCCAAGCATATGAAAATCGCGTCAGCTTTTGACTCATTACGCCCTTTATTTTATCACAAAAGGAGATTCCTGATTAACGGACAGTCGCGTTATAGGTACGCTTAGTCTCTTCTTCGAGTTTCTTGTGAAGATCGTTGACTTCAGTGTCGGTTAGTGTCCTCTCGAGCGATCGGTACGTCACGCGATAGGCATAGCTTTTTTTGCCTTCGCCGAACTTTGCTGCATTTTCGTATTCGTCGATGAGGGCCATTTCTTCAGCCATATCACCGACAACGTCGCGAACCAGATCGAAATAGACATTTGGCTGATACGTCGCCGAGTCGACAATAAAAGATATGTCGCGAACGATAGCTGGAAATTTAGAAACCTCTTTGAACTTCTGACCGAGTACAAGCTGTTTTTTTACACGCTCATCGTTTGACCAAAGTAGTCGGATGTCCGGTAGCTCCATGGAAAGGATCGCGAGTCTTTCTATACCGAAACCGAACGCCCAGCCGTTGTAACCGGTGATGCCCATTTTCTGGAGAACCGATGGCTTAACCATACCAGCGCCGAGAATCTCGACCCATTGGCCATTGACCATGACTTCGATCTGCGTCGAAGGATCAGTGTACGGGAACGTATCGTCGAGGAAGCGATATTCGGTATCAACGCCGAAGACAGTTGTGACAACGTCTGACAAAACACGTTTTAGCTCGTCGAGCGGCATAGTGCCTTCGGTATCTGGAATAAGTTTCCAACCATCGATCTGATGGAACACGTTCATGTGACGACGGTCGATCTCGTCTTTTCGATACACCTTGCCGAAGCAAAGCGCTCCGAGGTGCTCACCACGCGCCGCTCGTTCTTTTATTTCTGGAGAATTGAAATAGTAGTACCACGAAACTGTATTGTGCGTGCGCAAAATATTCTTGTCGTCGGCGTAGTATGTGTCAGATGTCGAACGCGCGACGTGATCAGCCGGGAAATCGAAGAGGTCGAATGTTATGTCAGCCGGGACAATTTCTGGGATTTCAATGACGTCGAGTCCTGCAAGCGATGGGACTTTTTTCACCCGTTCAACTATTTCATGTAGCGGGCTTCCCGGCATCCGCGACAAATCCGGCATAGCCAAATAGCGCTTCATGCGCATCGCTTCGGCGTCGGTGCGGGACTCGAGTTCCCCGAGCAGTCTCTCTTGCTCGTCAGTATTTATGCGGATTTCCATTGCTCAAATATAGCAATTTAGAGGCTTTTTTGGAAGGTTTGACTTAAGTATCAATAAGGAGTATCGTAATTAAAAACAAGAACATGCTACGATATTTTCTGTTACCCCTTCTGAAAGAATGGGCTTGGGTAGTCGTCAATATAACCATTGGCATCGGACTCATCTACGTCGGTATTGTCGGCGGACTGAGCCTCCTTTTTGATGGGGCAGCGTCATTGCCTGTGGACTTCAAGGCATGCATAGCACTTTCGGGACTTGTATCGGTAGTGGTCGGGAGCCTCTGGCTCAATCGATACATGAAAACGAAATAGCTCGAACGAGTGAGAGGCCCCGTAAATGGGGCCTTCTTCTTTTAGCTGACGTTCGCTTTTGAGCGCTTATAGTTCTTCTTATACTGCTTCGTATGCTTCTGCCTGTCTGCGCGAATAAAAAAGTGGTTGATGGCACGTGGCATCTTGTCGAGAATCTGGCAGGTGCGAGAGCAATACCCATCTAGCTTCTTCTGGCACGATTCGCAGCCGATGAACAGTATGTGGCAAAACTCGTTCTTGCAATGGTGATACGTGTCTGATTTTACATTACCGCAGAGCTGACAATCAGAAATAATCTCGTCGCCAATCCGTTCACCAAGCCGTTCGTCGAAGACAAAGTTCGTCCCGCGAAACTTGTTCGGCAAACCCTTTTCTTTTACCTCGTGCGCGTAACCGATAATACCACCTTTGACATGTCGGACGTTTTTAAAACCCTTGTGCTTCATCCACGCACTCGCCTTTTCGCAACGTATTCCACCAGTGCAATACAAAACTACGTCTTCATCTTTCTTGTCAGCAAACATATCTTCAACTTTTTGGAGCTGTTCACGAAACGTATCTACAGGCATAATCTTTGCATTTTCAAAATGTCCAATCTCCGCTTCATAAAGATTGCGCATGTCGATAACTGTCGCACCGGATTCAATTTTTTTATTCAATTCTTCGGCCGTGACATATTCGCCAGTATTTCCTGGATCGAATGTCGGATCGTCAATACCGTCGGCAACGATTTTCGCTCGGACCTTGATGATGAGCTTTATGAAACTAGACTCCCCGCGCTCTTCTACGGCAATCTTGTACGGCACGCCGGCAAATTCCGGAATGCTTTGGATAAAGGCGTCGAACTCTGCCCAATTATGCTCCGGAACGTTAATCTGAGCATTAATACCCTCGTGCGCGACATAAATGCGTCCCAAGCACTTCATTTCCGAAAGTTTTTCAAACAAAAAATCCCGCATCAATTTCGGATCAGCAATATTTACGTAGCGGTAAAAAGAGACTGTTTTACGACGAAAACCCTCTCGGGCCAAGTCAGCCAAAAGCTCTTCACGGGATTTGGTATTTCTGAGTTTCTGCATAAGCTATATTTAACTCTTTTTATAAATCTCTGCAAGCTTGCAGTACTCGCACACTTCCCCCGTCTTCCAGGGCTTGAAGCGGCATTCTCGATGGACCCATTCGCCAGAGGCAAGCATCTGGTCAAAGTCGTTTATATCGCGGATCAAACTCTTCACATTATCAGAACTTATTTCAGTACTATAAACATCATCTTTGCCGCCTTCGGCTTCGAGAAACTCGAGCCGCGATTCTGCAACCGAAGTATTACTTTCGGTTGTGCGGTCAATGAGATATGTATACATGGCTAACTGACGATGATAGTCGGACATACGACCTTCGTCAGTATCCTTTTCGATTTCGCTTTTTTTCTTGGCCGAACCAGTTTTGAAATCAGTAACACGAACAAGACCATCTTCGAGCTTTTCAACTAAGTCTATTTTTCCATTGATCAAAAGATGCTCAAAATCAGGATCTCGATACGATAGAGACTTTTCGCTCTCACGTTCAGTAGTTATTTCTGGCAAACGACGCAGAATCCACGACATCAGAATATTTTCGGCATCTTTTTTCACCCGCGCGATATCTGTATCGGAAAACCCAGACATCTTTTCTGCGCGTTCTTTTATAGCGCCCGTGATTGAACCCTTGTCAGTTGCGATTTTGCCCTTGATTATGCGCTCAAGGATTCCATGAACAAGATTACCGAACTCAAGCGCCATAGACTGCGGTTCAGGCAGTTGTATAAAGTTACGGAAATACCACTTCCAAGGACATTCGAAAAAGTTATTAAGATGGGTGACAGAAAGTTTTTTCTTCCAGTATTCATCCTTTAGCGTGTCGGCAAGCTTTGAAAGAGTTATGCCATCAGGCTCCTTTTTGCCCGATCGAACAAATATATCGATGCCCGATGCGGCTATAAAAGATTCATTTTCGGACGCTGACACGCGATCAAAAGCTTCGGCCGGAAGATCTGCGATGATATGCGATATCTCAAGCGCTGCGCCGTTATAAGCGCTCAAAGAATAAGAAAGCGTGCAACGCAGTTTTGCGCGCGTGATAGCGACGTAAAGTTCGCGCTTGACCGCTTCTTCGTCTTTTACATGCTCAAGCTCTTTGATCCTCTCTGGGAGCGCGAACCCGCCGCCGCGTTTACCCAGTAGATTCTTTTCATCAAGATGACAAATATAAACATGCTCAAACTCAAGGCCTTTTGATCCGTGCAGCGTCATGACCTTTATTCCATCGTCGGTGTTAAACGAAGCAAGAGGTATGTCACTACCATATTCTCCTAGTCGATCGAGAAAACTTATGAACTGCGCGAGCGTCAATTTTGGATTACGCTCGATTTCCAATGTAATTAAGTGCAAAAATGTGCGGATAATTTCGACACGCCGCACCAGCACGGCATGATCCAGTGCCGACTTTATGAGCAATTCTTCTCCAGCCGCTTGGATAAGGGTGTACAGGTCTCCACGCTTGCTGTATTCAAGCCACGGAATAAATTTACGCGCAAATTCCGGAATCTGTTCGTCTTCGGGATATAGGCCCAGTCCATCTTTTATTGAAATAAGTTTCGTGAGTGTAAGCTTGCGCGCGTCTTCGGACGAAAGAAATCGGTGGGCGACAAGCGGGTCAATGCCGCAAATCGGTGACAAAAGAAGCGGCGCAACTAGCTCTGGCATTTCTGGTGAAGCGATTGCGCGTAGGACTGTGACGAATGCGGTCGCCTCACTGTCTGTAAACAATTTCGCTGAACTGCCAGACGCGACCGGTAGCCCCAAGTCCTGAAGGACGCGCATGGCGCTCCTAACTTCCCTATTTTTCGGTACTAGAATGGCGACGTCATTAGCGTCAACGCCAAGTTCAAGCAAGGCCTTGATCTCAAGACCAGCACGCAAAACTTCATCGCGCGGATACGCCGCTTCGATGATACGAAGCGGCTCGGTGCCATCACGATTTGACTGGAGCTTCGCCTCAGCGAGCGAACTTTTAAGCAACGTGTCGGCGATGTCGAGAATTCTCTGCGTCGAACGATAGTTCTCGGTCAGCGTAATGAGTCGCGTTCCCGGAAACGTTTGCTTGAAACCGTCAAAATAAGAAAGTGATGCGCCGCCAAATCCGTAGATAAGTTGTCGGTCGTCACCAACAACAAAAATATTTGGTCGTTCAATATCGCCCCAAACTTTTGAGAGGAATTCATTTTGGACACCCGAGGAATCCTGGTGCTCGTCAACCAACACATACAAATACTGTTCGCGGATACTGTCACGCGCTTCGTCAGAAACTTCGACCAGGCGCACTAGTTCTTCGAGGACATCATCGAAGTCGAGGAAATTTTTTGCCTTCTTCAAAAGCTCGTAAAGCGCGTAGAACTTCACTACCTCTGAAGTTCGCTCGAGGCTCTCGATCTTTTTGACCGCCTCTTGCTTGAGCTGGCCTTTTGACGCGCCTCGAGATGAAATATTGGCATCGTCGTTCTTGATACTCGAAATCTCCTTCCTAATTTCTTGATCTAAATCATCAGGAGAAAGCCTCTCGCGTTTCAAAAGCGAGACGAGCGATTTTATGTCGTTGAAATAAAGCGCCTTGTTCGTGCGCGTCCGAAGGTGTTCAAAATCGTGTTCAGAAAGAATCGCATCACACAGTGCAATAGACTGAATATCATCGATAAGCGTTGGCTTTTCGACATAACCAAGCGCCTCGAAATGCTTCTCGATCAGTGTGACGGCAAACGCGTGAAATGTTGATATCTGTATACGAGAAGCAGCTGCCCCTATATAAGCGCGCAAGCGTTCGCGCATCGCATGTACGCCGGAATTGGTAAAAGTAAGACAAAGGATTCCGTCGGCCTGCGTATCGGTCTTTTGCAAAATATTACCAATGCGAAGCGCCAAAATCTGCGTCTTGCCGGTACCTGGCCCAGCCACGACCATAACAGGCCCGTCGATCGTATCGACGGCCTCTTTTTGAGCCTTATTCAAGCGCGCATATTGGTCTTCGAATTTTGCCATAGCCCTAGAATAGCACTAATCTGAGTGCCTTGGAACTACTTCATTATGCCAACCATTTTTAGTATAACTGCATAAATCCGCGCTGTATCTTTAAGATAAGAAAATCTGCCCGACTTGCCACCGTGACCCGTTTCCATGTCCATATGCAGGAAAACTTCTGGATTGTCAGGGTTCATATCTTTCATTCGCGCAACATATTTGAGCGGCTCCCAGTAATGCACCTGTGTATCATTGAACCCGGAGTCAACGTAAAGCTTGGGATATTTTTGTTTCACGATATTCTCGTACGGCGCATAAGATTTCATGTAGGAAAAATATTTTTTGACGCGCGGATCGCCCCACTCAACGTATTCACCTGTCGTAAGAGGTATTGATGGATCAAGCATTGTGTTTATTACATCGACAAATGGGACCTGGAGGATGATACCGTTGAATAAGTCCGGCCGCATGTTCGCGACAGCGCCCATCAAAAGCCCGCCAGCCGAACCGCCACGGGCAATAAGTTTTTCCTTGCGCGTATACTTTTTCTTGATAAGAAATTCTGCCGCATCGATAAAATCAGTAAACGTATTTTTCTTCTTGAGGAATTTGCCGTCAAGATACCACTGTCGACCCATCTCCTGCCCGCCGCGGATGTGAGCAATAACAAAAACAAATCCGCGATCGATCAACGAAAACATATTTTCGTTGAAATCAGGAAAGAGTGTGTGACCGTACGAGCCGTAGCCGTACAAAAGACATGGATTATTGGCGTCGCGCTTCACGCCTTTTGCATGAATAATCGAGAGTGGGACCATAGTACCGTCGCGAGCAGTTGCCCATTCGCGCACAGTGACATATCTTTTCGGATCAAATTTACCGCGTGGTCGATGGAGTTTCAGCACTTTTAGCTTGCTAGTTTGCATGTCGTATTCGCATTCGGCTTCGGGATCCTTCATCGTCTCGAACGAAACGCGGACAGTTTGCATGTCGTATTCTGGATTGGCCAAAAGGCTGCCAGCATAGACTTTTTCTTTGTACGCAATGGTACGCATTTCCCCGCTCGCGCGATCGATAACATGAAAATAAGGAATACCCGCGCGGACTTCTTCGTAAACGAAATGATTTCTAAATATTATAAAATTTTCATAGCGACTCCCTTGTTTTGCTGCGACAAACGTGCGCCAGTTTTTTCTCGTAATATTTTTATCCGATACAGCATATATCTCAAAATCGATGGCTCGGTCGTTGGTACGGATATACCATGTGTCGTCAGCATGATCGATGTCATAAATAACGCCTTTCTTCGGAGTAACAAAGAGCCTTGGTGAATTCGTAGCCGTACCAGCATCTATATAGTGAGTGAACTGATGGTCGTGAGAACCGACCTCAATCATGATAAATTTTTTCGATCGCGTCTTCGACAAACCAACGTAATTTATTTCATTTGGCTCTTCAAAAATTATCGCGTCTTTTGTTTTGGTCCCAAGTTCGTGACGACGCACGCGCCACGGTCGCATGGTCACCGCATCTATTTCTACATAGACAATAGTCTTGGAATCGTTCGTCCATTCAAAATCAGATATATCGGAAATAGTATCCGACACAAGACGGCCTGTCTTGAGATCCTTGATCTTCAAAACATATCTCTTGTCAGCTTTGACGTCTTTGGCATAGGCAAGATAACGGTTGTCGGGACTTACTGACGCGTGACCAATGTGAAAATACTTCTTGCCCTTGGCCAACTGATTCTGGTCGAGAATATTTTCAGCACGAGCGCGAAGTGTTCCTTTTTTACGGAACAACATCGGATATTCTTTGCCTTTTTCAAATTTCTTTATATACCAATAACCGTTATAAAAATATGGTACGGATTCTTCTTTGTCGCGTTTTCTCGATTTCAATTCTTTGAACAACTTTTCTTGGAGCCGTTTTGTATCCGAAAGCCACGCATCAGAGAGACTGTTCTCGTGCTTGATATAAGCCATGACGTCTGGGTCGGTCTTGTCTCGCATCCAGTAGAATTCGTCGACACGGCGCGCGCCAAAATCATTAAAAATTTTTAGTACCTTTTTAGGTTTCATATAAATTTGAAACTAGCTGTTTTTCGGCTTGAAATCAAGCGCACACGAATTTATGCAATATCGCTCGCCCGTCGTAACCGGACCGTCGTTGAAAACGTGGCCCAAATGTGCGCCGCAGTTCTTGCACTGCACTTCTGTGCGCGTCATACCATGTGAAGTATCCTCGACAAGTAATACATGTTCCAAATTTTCCGGCTTGTCGAAACTCGGCCAGCCAGTACCGGAATCAAATTTCGCGTCTGACGAAAACAGTGTTTGTCCGCAGACCTTGCAAGCATACATACCCTTTTCTTTATTATTCAAGAGCTCGCCCGTAAACGGCGCTTCGGTGCCTTTGTTCTGTGTTACTTCACGCTCGAGATCCGTGAGTTCTTTTTTACGGGTTTCGAAATCCATACTATTTCAAATTTCTTGTTAATTCTGCAGGCTATTCTTTATTCTCTCTTATCTCCACCTTCCAACCCAGGTTCAAGATATTTTCTTTTGTCACCTTATCAGCCTTAACAACTTTAGCCGGCGCAGTGATATACATTTGACCTGATTCTCCTTCTGTGACACCTGTATCTTCTGCTTCTAAGGTATACAGCCAACCCTCTTCGTTTATTACCGGAGTCACGACATTACCCTCGACGAATTCTCCATTATTCGTTTTCCAATTAACAACTGCGTGAGCTCGATCTGGCAATAATGAAAACATCATGGGGCCGAATGGCTCGTTTGCGACAAACACTCCTTCGATGCCAAGCCGTGGATCTAGTTTTGGTTCCAATACAGTAAGGTTTGGGCTCGGTGATCCATGATAAAAGATTTTCATATTTTAGGATACAGCTAACAGCTTCTGTCTAACCTGCCCCCAATTAACAACATTCCACCACGCAGCGACGTAGTCGGGGCGCTTGTTCTGGTACTTGAGGTAATACGCATGCTCCCACACATCAAGCCCGAGAATAGGTAGCCCCTTTTCAGGAGCATCGTCCATAAGTGGATTATCCTGAAGACGCGTTTTGACTATTTTCAATTTGCCTTCTTGGACGATCAGCCATACCCAACCCGAGCCGAAGACGCCGAGCGCGTTTTCCGTAAACTGTTTTTTGAATTCTTCGAACGAAGTAAAGTCGCGTTCGATCGCTGACAAAAGTTCGCCTTGTGGCTTGCCGCCGTCAGCAGAAAGTATCTCCCAGAAAAAAGAATGGTTCCAATGCCCACCGGCGTTGTTTCGGACAGCCGTATCAAGCTTCGAGACATTCGCCAAGATTTCTTCGAGGGACTTGTCCGCCCATTCCGTACCTTCGATAGCCTTGTTCAATTTGTCGATATAAGTCTGGTGATGCTTCGTATGATGGATCTCCATCGTTTTTGCATCGATATGTGGCTCAAGAGCGTCGTATGCGTATTGAAGTTTTGGTAATTCAAACATGAGAGTATTTTAGCATATTTGTCCCTTGCCAGACGAAAGCCCCCGAACGCTCGGGGGCTTCACGTTATCTGGTCGAGGACCAGAGAAGGTCTATTACTCCAAAAGAACGACTCTCGCCTTCACCCCTTCACGTCCATCGACATAAAGACCAGAAATACCAGGAGGTGGGACCCCGTAACCTTGCCAGACAACCTGACCGGTCAATCCGTAGATTGTATGTAACCCGACTTGGTCAAAAAGCTGGAACTCAACTATGTCGGAATACGAAACATCTCCGGAATAGTCTACTTGCCCGAGACGATAGTAGCTGACCCCTTTCAAGGGTTCGCCATCAAGAAACTGATACGTCCGAAGGCTTTGACTATTGCCCGCACCAGGTAGGCTACCTAGGACCTCAAACAAGTTACCGTCGGCAGACCTCTCCACTATGAAGAAGTCGTTTTCTCTTTCGGTAGCCGTTGACCATTTGAGGAGTGCATCACTTTGTGGCGTCAACTCTACGGTAAAGCCTGTCATTTCGACGGGTAAGGGCAAGGCTCCGCAGTACTCTAAAGGAAAAGGCGTGTCCAGTCCATCTAGGCCGTCAACGGCAGTTAGCGCACCGGGAGGATTCCAAGCCACGTTATTCACCAATATGCTTGGAGAACTATAGTAAACGCTACTTGCCAGCGTGTATGCCGGCTGAGCGTCGCATATGGCGCTTGGTATCAACGTACCCTTGTCTACCCACGACAACCTGCTTCCGCCCCCAACATACGCGAGACCCGAGGAGTCCTGGCCGGTGACCAAGACCACGTCATTGCCCTCCTCCATAATCTGACACCTGACCCTACCCTTGTCGATAACTGTGTGGGTAAAGACGGAGAGATTTGCGAGCGTTGTCTTTATGACTAAGGTTCGTGATGAAGGAGCGCCGCCGATCGTGCAACCGATATATATTGTCGACCCGGACGCGAGCACTATCCTAGGATGGAGCAAGTTCTGTCCGGTGGCGGAATATATCCGTGATGTCACGAAATTGAGATTCGCATCAAGCACGATTACACCGACGCGATAGCTCGGTCCGACAACGGACGATGTTGTGATTACGTAGCCTCCCCCAGGCAGACGGACAGCGTCCCGAAATGAGTTCACAGCACCAGCGGATGGTAAACCAACGAGCTTGTGGGCGATCTCATTTCCCGAAAGATCGAAGCGGTGTACTGAAACCATCAGTGAAAATCCGTTATTGCTCTCACTCCCGAAGGCTATGATACCGTTCGGCTCAGTGAGAACTTTCCCGAGATACACGCCGCTAATAGTGGACGGAAGACGCCCGAACATGGGATTGCCCAAGCCGTCGATCTTCATGAGAAGCTGTCGGCTCTGGGCTTCTCCACACAACCAGATGTTACCATCGGAGTCTTCTGTGGCCGCGTAAGGTGTCTCGTTCCAGATATTCGTCACAGAAAAGTTCTTGCGCCACAACATTGCACCCGTCGGAGAGAACCGACATAAGAATGTTTCGTTGTAACCAGGACCGAACTCGCCAGAAACGACAAGATCTCCATTGGCGAGCTTCCGAACGTAAAGAAACCTGGTGAAAGGCTCAAAGATCTTCGTCCAAAGAGGGTTCGTACCGACAAAAACTGATACGAAGGCTTTTTCCGGACTAGCCGGAGCATCAATGTGGCTTCCGCATACAGCATAAGTGCCGATATCAATCCGCTCTGCACAATGTACGACGAGCGACTGATTCGGCATACCCGAACCAATTGACACCGACTGGCTGAGGCCCACCCTAGAGAGCCAAAGGAAGAGGAAAATCAGGCAGTTTTTCATGTACTTTTCATTTGTTGTTCTGGCAGTTTATACCACAGATAGTAAATATAGTCGAGGATGTGACACGACAAAAGGGCCGCGCCGTAGGCGCGGCCCTTTTGTCGTGTCTTGCAACCTTAACTAGTTACATGTATTTAATTTCGCCCGTGTCAAAGGCCCTACAATACCGTCGGAGACAAGACTGTTCGCCGCCTGGAATTTCTTGACTGCGGCGAGTGTCAAAGGGCCGAACCAGCCGTCTGCGACACCAGAATCAAAGCCAGAACTGTTTAGTTTTTGCTGAAGATTCATGACCTCGCCATACTTCGAACCGACTTTCATGAGGGTTGTGAATACATAGCAAGCTTCTGGTGCTGGTGGTGTAACTGGAGCCGGTGTGTCATTCAGAACAAGTTTTTTCGATGGCCTGCTTCCACTACTAGACCCACCTGATGATTCATTTTCCTCTTCAACGACTACAGCGAACCCGACAGGGTCGACAATAGTTCCGTTTGCAAGTCCGTCTTCGTCGAGTGCACCTCCGTCTACCACATCGTAAACCATTTTAAGTGCGCGGTCACCATCTATTGTGACTTCTGATATTACAGCCGAATCAATTGTTGTGTAGGTATCAGTATCTTCGTTATATTTTCTAGCGACCAAACCTGCGAGTGGTGTATCTTCGCAAAAACAATAAAGAGAAACTGTGGCGGTCTCGCCAGCGTTTTGACACTCTATCTCAAATGAAATTATTCCGAGTGGGTAGTCATATCCGCTATCCTGCACACCCAAAGAGCTTTCTGCGACAGCACTTGGGCTATCATTTCTAGCACAATCACCAGTTGTTACGACACTTGCGTAATTTGTTGATACTGGATTTACGAATGAAGAAACGTTTTGCTCTACAGAGTCAATGAAACCATTTTCGTCTACGTCACCACTGTTTGGAGCTGATTTTTCAATTGAGGCAGTTATACCGTCGTCGTCGTTCAACTCATAAAGAAATACGTCAAAATTAGCATTGGAATCCCCAGAAACAATATCAGTGTGCCCAGAACTCAGTATGACATATTGAGCATTTCCAGAAAGAACACCAATAGCCAAAGACAGGGTTGAACCGTTAGCCTCAGACCCATCGTCGGCAAGACTTATCCTTTCAGTTGCCCCTGTTAAAGTGTCGTGGAGAAAACTATCAACATCACCATTTGTATCACCGGCGATGAGGTTAGTCGCCTCGGAACCGAACACAATGAACCGTCCACTATCAGACACGTACGGAAATGAAGCTACGCCATTACCCTCGACACCTGCCGAAGAAATACTAACCCTCTGAGTGGTGCCTAGGACAGTATCTCGCACAAAAGCGTCTGTTGTAGCATTTGTATCTCCTGCGACGAGATTCGTGGCGTCAGAAATAAAAGAAACATAGCGTCCATCAGAGGATACGAACGGATACGAAGACGCGCCATTAGCCTCTACTTCTGCTGATGAAAGACTAATTCTTTCCGTCGTTCCTAGAGTTCTGTCCCTTACGAAAACGTCAGTTGCTGCATTCGTATCGCCGGCAACAAGATTTGTGGCGTCTGAATCAAAAACGACATAGCGAGCATCTTCAGACATATAAGCCATTCCATTCCCGCCCGAACCCCCATTACCCTCAATTTCCCCAGAAGAAACACTAATTCTCTCAATGTCACCAGTAGAGACAGTCACCAAGAAAACGTCAGTGACAGCATTCGTATCCCCAGCCACTAGATTCGTTGCGTCCGAAGAAAATACCACATAGGAACCATCGGGACTAATAAAAGTTGTATACGATGTATCATCCGCTTCTGCGTCAGCCTCATTAACACTTATTCTTGTCGTTGTTCCCAATGTCGTATCCCTAAGAAATATATCTGCAACTCCATTCGTGTCGCCGGCAACAAGATTCGCTGCCTCAGAATTAAAAACAATGTAGCGTCCATTGGAAGAAATATTACCGAGAGCTGAACCGCCATCACCCTCTTCTTCTCCATCTCCCACACTCACCCTGGTTGTAGTACCGAGAGTTCTATCTCTTAAGAAAACATCTGTTACGGCGTTTGTATCGCCCGCGACGATGTTGTCCGATTCCGAAGTAAAAAGTACATAGCGACCATCTAAACTCATTCCCAAAGAAAGAGATAAGCCGTTTCCTAGAACCTCATCAGAAGAAATAGAAGCGGCTTCGACAGAAATAATTTGAGCGCTTGCAGTGATCGGTTGACCGAGTATTAAACCGAAGAGAAACAGTGCGATATTTATTTTTATTATTTTTTTCATTTTCATTTTATTGTTAATAATCTATTTTCTAAGCGAATCTCTAATTTCTTTTAGAACATCGAGTTCCGTTGGACCAGACGGGGCCGCGGCTTCTTTTTTCTTTAGCTTATTCATACCCTTTATAACAAAAAAGAGTGCCAAAGCCACCAAGAGGAATGCGATGAAGGCGTTGATAAACGAACCGATTGCAAGAACTGATGCGCCAGCTTCACGAGCTGCGACAAGCGACGTAAAATCTGCACCAGTCTGATTGCGCAAAACAATAAAAAGATTGCTAAAGTCTGGAAGTTTCAGGATGCCAGAAACGACTGGCATGATAACATCATCCACTAGCGACTTCACGACTGTTCCGAACGCACCACCGATTATGATACCGACGGCAAGGTCGATCATGTTGCCCTTGAGGGCAAATTCTTTGAATTCTTTGATCATATAGAAGCATTGTAGCAGAAATAAAAATGTCGGTGAAATACTGGAAAAAAATCCCGAAATGCGCTAGTATCTCCCTTGTACTGGAGGTGTCGCATAGCGGTCTAGTGCACCATCTTGGAAAGGTGGCAAGGTGAAAGCCTTCGAGAGTTCGAATCTCTCCACCTCCGCCTTCGCCACGCCGAAGCCTGAGAGGGCGGAGGCGGGCTTCGCTTGGCTACGGCGTGACACGGTCCGCCTTCAGAAGAGCGAAGTCTTACAGTGTGACGAAGTCCGCCCAAACGCGAAGATATGCTTTATGTATAAAGCTTTCGAGTTTGAAAAGTATTTGAAGACTGGTTCAGGAAGAGCTTTTGTGAAAAAGCACTCCTAAAATTTGGAAATGTGGCTATGAAATATGAACTGCTTCATATTTCATACGATCGGCTGAAAGACCGAAAAAGCGATGTCGCAAGACGAGCTTTTAGGGAAGCCCACGAAGCCACATTTCCGAGAACGAAGTGAATACGGAAATGTGGCTGAGTGGTTGAAGGCACCGCACTCGAAATGCGGCATGGGGGAAACCTCATCGAGAGTTCGAATCTCTCCATTTCCGCCTTCGCCCGCCATAGCTTTAGCGACGGCGGGAAGGGGTCGCAAAAACTATG
>CAZHCS010000007.1:0-38436 GCA_964531475.1 uncultured Candidatus Saccharibacteria bacterium
AGATTATAACATATGAAAAGCGGCCCCGGGTGAAACCCGGGGCCGCCCCTGCAAACGTCTTCAGAAGAACCGGTATGCCAACCGCACAGCAAAACCTTCGCCCAGATAATGGCCGAACGGCCGTTGATCGGCACGCTCATGCAGGTCCGGTTTGGTGTACGAGCAACTGACGCCGAAATGCGGATTCTGGATGGCGACGCCGATTCCCGTTCCCACCAAGGATTCCGATTCAAGCTGCAAGCGCAGGCCTCGGAAAAATCCTTTTGGGAACGCGAGCTCTCCGAATTCCCAAGCGAGAAACGACCGGTGATAAATCTGCCGCTTCTCGAACATAAGCGAGATGAACGCGCTGATGCCCGTCCAATGCCCGTGGAGATAGGTCCCCCATAAGGAGCCCTCTTCAAAGTGTTTGGCGCGGAACTTGAAGTCGCCCCACTCGTTGGTCCGGCGCGTGTATTTCCCACCGAAGAAGCCAAACGACAAGCGCGCGGGCCGCAGTGTATAGCCGAATCCGGCCTTCATCGACACGTAGGTCGCGAAGCCGTTGATTTCGAGGATCATGTGCGGCTGATAATCGAGGGTGTGTCGGTGGCGCGGAAAGATGGTGAACGACATCGAGCCTTGCGGACGATGGCGCAAACGCTTCGGCTTCTCGTCAACGATGGTCCCGCCGTTCGGAGCCGTCTTGTAGAGAGTGATCGGCCGTTGGCCGCTCATGTGATCAGAGACGGCGAGCTCAACGAACACGGTCGAGGTATCAATCGTCGGCGCATTCAGGAACACCCTGAAAGGTTCAGGCGATTGTCCATGCACTGAGCATGAGAGCACTATCGCCGGCACGAGGGAAATCAAGCTCTTCTTCATGACTCAAGGTGCGTTAGGGGTTTACCCTATTGTACCTCGTGACAAGTTGTTTAGACAGAGAGGACAAACAACGTATTCGTGCTACCGACTTTACCAAACGGCATGCCAGCCGAAAGGACTATTTTTTCTCCCTTTTGGGCGATTTTATTCTTGATGACGAATGCACGTATCTCGGCAGTAAACTCGTCAACATGCTTTGAAAGCTCAAGACGAATTGGCATGACGCCGTACGAAAGAACGAGCTGGTTGCACGAGCGCTCCGACGGGCTTATAGCAATAATCGGATACGGGGCGCGAAAACGCGATATCATGCGAGCGGTCAAACCAGATTCGGTCAAAGCAATAACGGCCTTGCCGCGAATGTCTTCGAGCACACGCACCACCGAAAGCGTCACAGCGTCGATAACATCATCCGAACTGGTGATATCGACAAACTGACGTTTGTTACGAGAATGCTCAGCCGCGAGCGCAATTCGAGCCATAGTTTCGATGGACTCAATCGGGTGCGCGCCGGTTGCCGTCTCACCAGAGAGCATGACGGCGTCTGTGCCGTCGAAGATAGCATTGGCAACGTCAGAGACTTCGGCACGAGTCGGGACCGGCGAGTGCTCCATCGAGTCGAGCATCTGCGTCGCAGTGATAACCGGCTTGCCGGCCCTATTGCACTCACGAATAATACGCTTCTGGACCATCGGCACATTCTCGGGACCAATCTCGACAGCCAAATCGCCTCGAGCGACCATCACTGCGTCGGTTTCTTTCAATATCTCATCAAAATTCTCGACAGCCTCTTGGGTCTCGATCTTTGAGACAATCATGGCCTTTGAACCGGCTTTGTTCAAAATTTTCCGAAGATCACGCACGTCAGCAGCGCTCCTAACGAACGAAAAGGCAATAAAATCAACTTTGTTCTTTATGCCGAAAGCAACATCTTTTTTATCCTTTTCTGTCAGACTCTTGATAGAGAGATTCGCGCCGGGAACGTTTACGCCTTTCCTATTAGAAATCTCGCCGCCCTCAATTACGACGCATTTGATATCCGTCTTTGACGTCTTGACCACTTTAAGATGGATTTTACCGTCAAATATCATGATAGAGCCTCCCTTTTTGACTTCAGACGGGAGCTTTTCGTAATTGACATACACACGGTTTTCGTCGCCGATGATTTTATTGGTCGTGAGCGTAAATGTGGCTCCTTTCTTTAGCACTACCTTACCTTCGACAAAATCGCCTATACGGATTTTCGGCCCGGACAAGTCCTGCAAAATAGCAATTCGAGCGTTCGCAGCCTTGGCGACCTGGCGAACAAGATTTAGCGTCCGCCCATGACTGTCGTGATCGCCATGACTAAAGTTCATGCGTACCACGTTCAAGCCGGCCAAAGCCATGGCGTGAAGAATCTTTTCATCCGCCGAAGCTGGACCAATGGTTGCGACGATTTTTGTATTCTTAGTATTACCACTCATAGTGGCAACGAGTATACCACACGATTTTATTTTAGGAAGAGATGAGTGCGTTTAGCTTGGCGCGTGTGTTCTCGCCAAAGAATCCTGTTGGATTCATGATACCAAGCGGCACCAAAATTTCGTTCTTGTAAACTTCTTGAAACTTCATGAGAGCTGCGCGAGTCCGTGGACCGAAATATTCAGTCTCTTGACCAGGCGCACCAGCACCATCGGCGGCAAGAGTAAAACCGAGTCCGTTCAAGGCTTTTTGGAGCATTTTTACCTCGGCATCGATTAATCCATACGAAAGATTTTTTGTGATCGCACTATTATTAACTGAAGGCTTGTCTTCTTCAACCGACACCTCCGTCACCACAGGAACAGGCATGACGGTCGGGGTTGTCTCTACGACCACAGGTTTTGGTTTAGACGGTGCGCTTCCATAAGTTGCACCACTCTCCTCTTCGCCAAAAAGTCCGAATATCGAGAATGAAGTCGTCGTACAGGTAATCGCACCCGTTGAGCCATTAAATGAATTTTGGCAATCAGACAATACTTCCCAACCTATGCCGTCAGTGTAGTGATAAATTTTTAGTGAGTTAAGATCAAGACCATCGACGTCCGCTGCAACGTAATCAATCGTCACCGAAACATCATGATCAAATCCTTCGACTTCTGTCGAAGCGTCTTCGAGCGCTTTGAGGGAATAGACTTGGTCTCCAGCAAATTGCTTGCCGCTCGGGGCCGATATTTCGGACGCAACGCTATCACGTTCAAGCTTCATAGCAGTAACGGCGATTTCAGGCACCCCGGATTTCAACGCAGCTGGAGCAACGACCTCGATTGATCGTGAACCCGAGCTTGCGGTGATTGTCGCGCCTGCACTTGTCGTCACCTTGCGGGTATCGACAACCACAATTTCAGAGTCTCCCTTACATCCGCGAGTCTTAAACTCCCCGCCGCCACTCTCGGCAAGGTTACGACTAGCGTCATACGAGAGAGCTTTGTACCAGTACTGTGCGCAGGGTATAAGGTTCGAAAGTACAACCTCATGAGTCGTCACCATTGTCACGGCATTGTATTCTTCTGTCTCACCATAAAGATTGTCGAGAGGGCCGTAGTACACCTGCGATGACGCGGCAACGGTCGTACTCCAAGTAATAGTAGCCGAGTTGCTACCCGGAGTAACGGTTGGCACACCAGAAAGCTCTACAGGGTCTCCACCTCCACCCTCTTCAACAGTAACCGTAACAATGTCTGACGCGGCACCTTCTCCTTGATCATTAATAGCGGCAACATAAACGGAGTATTCCCCGGCCACAAGATCGCTAAGCGTGTATGTCATGTCGCGAATAGAATCAACATATTCTTCGCCTCTACCAGATAAATTGTAATAAAGTGTGTAGCTGCTTATACTAGAAAATCCTGAATTACGAGGCTCTTCCCACGAAACAATAATCTCTGTCCCGCGAGCTTCAGCTGTGATATTTCCCGGCGCACCTGGCGCTCCCTCTTCTCCTCGTTCGTAGGCAATTTTTGGATACACGATCAATCCGAAAAACAGGGCAATACCGACAGCGATTACAGCGGCGAACACATGATGGTGCGGTTTACTAATTTCGTATGCCATAACAAATATAAAATAAGAGTGTTCTGCTAATAAAAATATTATACCATTGTCCGAACTTATTATGTTTTTATATCCACACCATCTGCGCAATACCCTGTTATAATAGACACCATGGAAATAATTGATGCAATAATACTCGGAGTAGTCGAAGGCTTGACCGAATTTTTACCCGTTTCTTCAACGGGGCATCTTATACTTACTGGACGGATTCTAAACCTGCCGGACACTGCCTTTATCCAAAGCTTTATGATTATTATCCAATTTGGCGCAATCGCAGCAGTACTTGCGCTTTACTGGAAAGAATTCTGGAGACTGGAAAACCTAAAAAAAATAATAGCCGGATCTATCCCGACCGCAATTATCGGATTCGGGTTGTATAAAATTATAAAAAACAATCTCTTAGGTTCGGAGCTAGTGGTTGTTGTGGCACTTATCGTAGGAGGGCTTATCTTGATTGCATTCGAGAATTTTTACAAAGGCCCAGATATTGCCAATGAAAAAGTCCGCGATATAACATACCGCGAAGCCTTTACGGTCGGAATTTTCCAAACACTTGCAGTAATACCTGGAGTTTCTCGTTCGGCTGCAAGTATTATTGGCGGCCTAGCCCTCGGAATTCCGCGCGAGACAATTGTTCGTTTCTCGTTCATGCTTGCAGTACCAACTATCCTCGGAGCGGCTGGACTCGACGCCTTCGAAAGCCGAGACGTTATCCTGCAGAGCGATATGACCCTGTTACTCGTCGGCTTTGCTGTTTCGTTTGTCGTCGCCATCTTCGCAATGCGGTTCCTTATTCGCTTTATTGCAAAAAACAATTTCATCTCTTTCGGCATATATCGTATCGTCATAGGATTGGCCTTTTTAACCATAATGATTTAGAAAATAAAAGAGGCGCGCCTTACGGCGCGCCTCTTTTATTTTTAAAACCTCCTGTATCCTCCAGTATTTCCACGGAAACCTCCGCCGCCACCACCACCGCCGATACCACGTTCAGCTAGAGATTTCTTGTGGCAATCACGGCACTTCAAAGTATTCAAACGAGCAGGATCGGGTTGGAACGGTAATTCAGTAATCGGAGCGCCGCACATGCCGCAAGCCCAATTACCAGAGAACATTTGCCGTGGAGGCTGTTGTCCGCCGCCACGATATCCGCCGCCGCCATTATAACCACCCCCCGAAGCATCTTGATACATACGTATGAACTAAAAAATTTATTAATCGAAGTAAAGCGGTTCGCCGACGCGTGACGTTTTTACTCGTTATCTATATCATACGACGAGACTGTGTGTGCGCAAAGTGGATTGCGACGCTATCGAAACATCTCTTCTTTCAGCTCGACTGAATCCTTTGCTGGAACAACACGAAACATTATCTGACCAACGGTTTGACCGCGTTCAGTTGTCACTTTGACGCGCCAAGCGCCAGGTTCTATGTTTGATTTGTAAGAAAATCCTCGAAAGCCGTCCGCTCTTCCACCAGTTATCGGTATTCTAACGCGAGTCGAAGGTACCCAGCGCGTACGTTCACTATCAAAATACTCCCATTGATGGTATATGTCGACAGACAATCTAACCGGCGCATAGACTTCCGTAAACACGAACACTGGCTCATCATCTCTTCTTTGAAAAACTCGACTTCGCTCGGCCCAGAATTGCCATGTCGGCGCTGGCTCATACCACCCACGATACTCTATGGCTTGAATACGGGAAAAATCGTGGTAAACGCCAGCAAACTGCAAAGACAAAGGTATGGGCGGAATTATATTCGTAAAATACAATATATTGAAAACCCCAAAGATAATTAGGATTCTTGTTGAGAGACGCTTCCTATTAGTTAGAGTCCGCTCCGGATCGAGTAAAAACAAAAGTCTTATATACAAAGAAATAATTACGAGACTCAATATCCCGCTTACGAGATATATATGCGGTCCCATATCTTTTACTATGACCGGCACTGAAAATATAAGGTAAGAAAAAAGCGCGATATAAAAAATACTAACCTGCAATACAGCGTTCTCGTAGTACGCCTTCTTTATCTCGGTACCGAGCATTAGGGCGAGCATGCCTAGTATGAAAGGCCAGCTAGAAATAAGAGACCCTGAGCGAGAATAAAAAACGACAAACCCTGAAAAAAGTCCGCCGAAAGAAAATAACATTATGGCTGATATAGTTGACCTTCTTTCAGAGACCCGCAAACGCCGTCCTAAGCGCGTTGATCTAGCGAACAACAAAGCTATTGTTGTAGCCACAACCACCATATGGGTCAAAAGAACTATATTGTCGAAAAGACGGTCGATTTGCCTAAGAGTTAGCGTGTCTATTATAAAACCAGCAACAAGAATTGTGGGTAGCGCATAAGCGCGATTGTCACGCAAAAAATCTTCGACGCGTTTTTTCTTGTCGGAAAAATAATGCCTCATGACGTGTACAAAAAATTATAGACGACCGCGCAAACGCATGGCTTCGACGATGCGCTTAACTCCGAGCGAAAAAGCCGCGAGACGCAAATCCGACGAAGTCGCATTCGCTAATTCTCGAACTGCGCGGAAACTATCAATCATTATCACTTTCAAGCGTTCGCGTACACCGTCAGAAGTCCAACGATCGCCAGAAAGATTTTGCACCCATTCAAAATAAGAGACCGTAACACCACCGGCATTGGCAAGAACATCTGGAACGAGTGTGACACCGTTCTTTGCAAGTATCTCATCGGCTTCGGGAGTAGTAGGCCCGTTGGCCAACTCTAAAACGACTTTTGCCTTTATATCAGCAGCATTGTCAGACCTTATCTGGTTATCAAGCGCAGCGGGTATGAGTATTTCGCAAGGAAGTTCTAAAAGTTCATTATTAGAAATTACGCTAACGCCATCTGAAACATAATCCTTGAAACTACCTCCGCTATTTTTATATTCTTCAAGCTTTGCGATATCAAGACCTGACGGGTTAAAAAGCCCTGCGCCAGAATCTGAAACACCGACTACGACATAACCAGGCATTTTAGAAAGTATAGAGGCGGCAGTTGCGCCAGCATTACCAAAACCTTGGATCACCACGCGCTTCTTGCTATCACCCATACCCATATCATCAATAAGCGCCTCCAAAACAAATATGCCCCCTTGCGCCGTCGCCGTGTCGCGACCAAGCGAGCCCCCCAGTGCCACGGGCTTTCCAGTAATAACCCCAGGTTCCGCATGACCGACTATATTTTCATATTCATCCAATATGTGCGCCATTGTCTGAGAATTCGTATATACATCTGGGGCCGGAATGTCTTTCATTGCCCCAATATGTGGCTGCATAGCCCTGGCCCAAGCACGAGCAACAGATTCGAGATCCTTTGCAGAATATTTTTTTGGATCAATTGTGACCCCGCCCTTGCCGCCGCCCAACGGAATACCGACGACGGCACATTTTACAGACATGAGTGCTGCCAAAGCCTTGACCTCGTCAAGATCTGCAGCAGGATGAAAACGTATGCCGCCCTTGAATGGTCCACGCGCATTATTCCACTGTACTCTATATGCAGGAAATGTTTCGAGACCGTTTTGAGTCGTAACAGAAAGCTCTGTCTGTACTATCTGGTGTGGATTTACGAGGGCATCTTGATCACGCGAGGACAAACCCAAGGCCTTTGCTGCGCGGGCCACATTATCTACATAGTTTTTGAATGGATTATTCTGCACTTTTTTATTAACTAACAACCCGATAATGCATTTGCCTTGGCACTAGTGGTTCTATGCCACCAGCCCGTCGTATGATTAAGACCGTTGATCGGCTCCCACGGAATAATGATCTCGGCATAATATTTGTCTTGGAATCTCTTGACTGCAAAATATGTACCAAGACCAAAAGTGCCATCAACCTTGAGACTCTCACCCATATGACTATTCAAGAAATTCTGTATTTTTATAACCTCATTCTTGTCATTATCCTTGGACCACAACTTTGCATAACCTTTGAATACAGGACATGAAATGCTTGGCTGAGTAGGCGGCGGTACTTGTTGGTACGTACAACTGCCGTTGTCGATTACTGCGCGAGGATTGAAATTAATAGCGGCTGGATCCATACACCCGCGGATGCGGCTGCCACTCGAACCGCCCCCTCCACCAGAAGAAGGCGCCGCGGCTATAGATATTGAGAAAGAATCCGTGTCAAAGAATTCCTGTACACCATCTACTACTACATCGGTAGCGCGGACTGTAAACGAATAAGACCCAGCACTGGTCGGTGTTCCACTTATAGTGCCGTCAGTTGCAAGTGAAAGTCCTGTCGGAAGCGCGCCTCCCGCAACGACAAACTCAACGGTGCCCTGATCATTCGTAGTAGCGAGTGTTTTTGAGTACGCACTACCGACCGTACCTGCATCTAAAGATGTCGGGTCAGTCATGTCGACAAACTCATAAACCATGACGCGATGTGAACCTTCATCGAGTACAAACAGGCGATCGTTATCTTCGTCGACGGCGACGTTCGAAGGGAAATTTAAAAGCTCCTGCGTCGTTCCCATGTCGACATTTGAAAATGTTGCCTGGCTAATAATAGATGTGGCATCTTCGCCAGTTGTAATGGTCGATGAATCAAAGAGCTTGATACCCTGAAAAGAGTCAGCGACATAGAAAATGTCTTTCGTATCATTATTTACCATGCCATCCGAAAGACCGATCAGAAATTCGTTGCGCGGATTTGTGGCACCTCCCGACCCGTCGCATGCCAATTCGTTCTTGCCGAGTACACGCTCCGCCGCTTCACCATCGATAATCGTCGAAACATCGAACAGGGCGATGCACGACGCGTGTGATACTGCCAAATAACCGAGCGAATCAATAAACGAGACGTGTGTCGGTGTAGAAAACCCGGTCGGCATTGTGCCCGACGCAACATTGCCAGCGCCATAACCCGTTTGACCGAGGACATGAACGGCATCTTCTCCGTCTGTGATCACTTGCAGATCAAAGACGAGCACGCGATTACTCATATTGTCCGCGACATACAAATATTCAGTATCTTCGTCATAGTACATACCCATGTCACTGCCATCAGAATTACTAGTGAATCCTCGCGCTGAAGTATCAGGTGAGGTACTTGTTGGTCCGCCGCCACCCCAAAATCCCAAGAAATTTACCGCATCTTCACCGTCAACAATGGTCGAGACATCAAAGATGCTGATTCTGTCAGATTCTTGCATTACAAAAAGCTTGTCGCCCTCACTATCGAGCGCAAGTCCGACAGGACCAGTCAAACGATCAAGCGCGGTATCCGATGCTGCCGTCGTAAAATCATTCTGCCCCAAAACATGCACCGCTGCTTCACCACTTGTAATCGTAGAAACGTCGAAAACTAACACGCGATTATTGTTGTAATCCATCACATACAAAAGCTGGTCGTCAGGATCGTATTCTATATCCTTCGGTATATCAAATTTCGCACTGGTCGTACCGGCGGCACTATCGGTAAACAAGTTTTGACCTATAACATAAGACGCATTGTATGCGAGCGCTGATTGCGCGAAGAAAAAAGACACCAATACAACGGTAAGAAAATATGCTTTTCCAAACATGTATATATTGTATCACGCCCCTTTCTGGAAAAGAAAAACTCCCGAACCTTGCGGCCCGGGAGCTCCTTTCACCAATGGGTAACTCCCTCGTCACAAATGAGTGACGGGAAGCACCTTGGTATGTACCTGGTTGAGCGTGTCAGTGACGCATACGATGTATGCCGCACTAGCCCAACCAGTCGTGTCGAAACTGCTCTGCGTACCCTGTGCCACTACGCGACCCGCCATGTCGACGATCCGCACGCTCTTGAACACACCGCCGATCTGGATCATGCCGTTGGCGCACGTGACTTGAGACATGTCGTAACCGGGTTGTTCGGGAACAACGAGGGTGGTGTTGAACCATTGCTCGCACGATTGACCATCAGTCTGATCGACGATGACGTTCGTGAAGTCCTGGTAACCAGCCCAGTCGTGGCTCTTGACCAAGGTGACACGCAAACAGTACTCGCCGCTCGGATACCATGACATGTCGATAGAGCCGGTAGTGTAGTCGACGATAGAACCGGCAGCATCTACCAAGTCCACGTCGTCCCAAACCATGTTCCCGTTCTCGTCGATAAGCTCGATGATACGTAGAACGTAGTACTGGCCGACAATAGCACCTTCGTTGTAACGACGATGCTGCACGGTGTACCCGAGCTCCAGTTGGTTGATCATGTTCATGAACGTGATCTGCGTCTCCGGATCAGGATGGGGTTGAACAGAGCTGACCGAAATTCCGGTCGCGATATCTCCTTGATCTATCGGGCCATTGCCATCCGGGTCGTCGTTGTACTTGTAGAAGACCTGGATATCGTGAACCTCGGCGTTCGGAAACGGTATCTGGAAGACATCGTCGACGTCCGCATCGATGATCTCGAAGAACGAGCCGCCGATCTGCACCAGATAAAATGCCTGGCCGCCCATACCGCTTTCGCGGATCCACACTTCACGCCGCAGGGGCGTGTTGTTGGCATCAAGGTCAACCTCGACACCCATCAAGAATGAGTGATAGCAAACGATGTGCCCCCAATCATTGTAGGTAGGATTATGGAAGACACTGTTATCGAAAGTTTGCGCATGCGCTGTCGTAGCAAAGCATGCCATGACGAGCACGAGGAAGAGTGAACGGATGTTCATGGGTCGTGGTATTGAGGGTTTTTGTTTTTGTTTGTTTCGACACTTTCAAGGTGCGTCGATTTGGCTATATAGTATCATACTATATACACAAAGTCAAGTTTTTAGATGCCCCAAAAAGCCTTATTTATCAGGCTTTTCTTGCGTCTTTTAGGTCAAAATCCCCTATTCTCGTCCTCCGGAGGTTCGCGAGCGTCGCCGGGGTGTCCAAAAATTTACCCAGGTGTTCGGCGAGTGTTCGAATATAAACTCCACTTGCGACATCGAATTCAACGGTAACGACAGGGCCCTCTTCGCTTTCGGAAATTTTCTTGAACACGCTTTTGTAGACTTCCATCTTTCGCACCGGCAGTTCAATGTCTTTTCCCTCACGTGCCAGTTCGTAGAGTTTTTTGCCGCCACGCTTCACTGCCGAATATGCCGGTACGGGCAACTCAAATACACCAACAAAATTATTCACAACATCTTTAACATAGTCTTCATCGAGCTCGTATGTATTTGCGGTTTCAATAACATCGCCCTCAAGATCTCCAGAGTCTGTCTTGGTCCCGAGCAAAATTTCCGCCTCATAACTTTTCGGCAATTTCAAAAATTCTTCCAGTCTTTTCGTACCCTCATTGATACCTATAATCATGAGACCCGAGGCCAGAGGGTCGAGCGTGCCCGCATGACCCATCTTCTTTATACCGAGCTCTTTGCGCAAACGGCGAATGACGTCAAACGACGTGATGCCTTTTGGTTTGTCGACGAGTAAAATATTTTCAGGAAGTTTTTTCATAAGGTCGTATAAAAACGGGAGCAGATTTTTGAATCCCGAGGACCTAGCGAGGTACTATTTTTACGAATCAGAACCGAGCGCTCCCGCAGTGATGAAAAAATCTGCTCCTGTTTTTATACATGAGATTTCCTCAAAAACGAAATCCGGTGGAGCGGCGACGTTCCTTTCTCGGTGATCGCCTTCATGTGCGCGCTTGTGCCGTAGCCAGAATTCTTGTCCCACGAATAATCCGGATATGCTTTCGCAAGCTCTCCCATCTCGGCATCGCGCGACACTTTTGCCACGATGGACGCGAGCGCAATGACTGGAACGTTCTCGTCGCCCTTCACGAGAGTCTCTTGAATAAACTTCGGATGCGCATGAAGTCCGCCGTCGAGAAAAACTTTGGTGTTAGCGAGATCAAGCTCGAGCTTCTCAAGACAATTATCCACCGCGGCATGAATACACACTGCAATCCCCTTGTCGTCGATTTCTGTGTTCGAGGCTTTGGTCATGATGTAACGCACTTTCTTTTCTTTCACGAGAGTTTTCAAATATTCAAACCACTTTTCTCGCATCTTTTTCGTGAGTTTTTTTGAATCACGTATGGGGAGTTTCGTACCGGCGAGAATACTAGCGACGGCATCAGCCTCGCACGCAAACGCACACACATACACCGGCCCCGCAACCGGTCCGCGTCCCACCTCATCCACGCCGACGATCCATTTCGCTTGCATAGATTTATTTTATCATCTTTTACATCCTACAAATCCTAAAGCTAAAACGTGACATATTTCTGCGATAGCAGAAAAGTGTTATGTTTTATTCTACTCAGACAAGAATTCCTAGAAAAGTAGTTTTTCAGTCTTGATCGCAAACATAAGCACCGAATTCTCTATTCCCAAATCTTTCAAGCGTTTCTTAAAATCAGTTGGTAGCGGACCATGTCCGATCCAAACGCTTTTCTGTATCATCTTAAAGCCCCACCACTTGATCTGACTACGGAGCCACTCTCTCGTTTTTTTCTTTTGCTCTGGAATATCAAATATGATCACAATCTTTTTATCTTTTCTATTTCTTACATGAATCGGTCGATGAGGATCCCTGAATGTCGCCTTACCATGAGCTGTGAGCAAATAACCATCGTCTTTCTTTTCTATGTAGCCCTTCTTTGAAAGGCGATGCAGGTTCTGACGATAATTTTCTTTCGAAGTCTTCACCCTCTTATGAACCATTTCCCAGAGAATTTTCTTTTGCCGATGAGACGAACGCGCGGAAAGTAAATGACTCATGATAAGTTCGGAGATTGTAGAACTATATTCCATAGTATAATCGTAACACATTTCTGCGATCGCCAGAAAGTGTCACGTTTTAAAATTATCTCGAAGTGCGTGGATATATCTGATTTTTGAATTTGAAATTTTGTAAAAATGGAAAACCCCGGCATTGCCGGGGTTTTACCACGAAGAACAGGGTTAGGGCTGCTTCAGATCAGCCGGAACTTCGGGGATCTGCGAGAGCATCTCCTTTTCCATCTCGAAGAGTTTGAGTGCTACCTCTTCCCATGTGCCTCGAAAACGGCGATTGTCACCAAGGAAATCGACGTTGTCCGCGATCAAGGCTTCACCATCGTCGTTGAACCAGACCATTAAGGCTTCCTCGAAGACCTTACCGTCAAGGAATTCTCTCACAGTAGGGTAAACGTCTAAACCAAAGACCTCGTTCTCGCCCGCATCCTCTTCAGCGGTCAAAGTGAGCCCTGTGGCTTTTGCCAAAAAATCGCTCGTTGTGGATCGGATATATGCGATCTTTAGTGTGCCGAGAAGATTGCCCCATTCGATGAGAACGGCTTGGATTTCAGGTTTTGGTATGGTAGCCAAACCTTTCAATTCATCGCTAGGTGCATCCATGACGTATGTTGTTTCGTGGTTGTTGAGGTACGTTGCTAATTGGTTTATATCATAATTGAAATAGTATGTCAATGCTCTACGGAATACTCATTCGGACCTGCTATAATAAACCCACTTTTATGGCCTCAAAATTCGTACACCTTCATACACACTCTCACTATTCCCTCTTGGATGGGCTTTCAAAAGTAGATCAGCTCGTCGCTCGGGCCAAGGAATTCGACATGCCAGCCATCGCACTCACCGACCACGGCGCCATGTACGGTGCAATCGATTTTTACGAAGAGTGCAAGAAAAAAGGCATAAAGCCGATCATCGGCGTCGAGGCGTATATTGCCGAACGCACACGCTTTGACAAAGAGCCAAACATCGACAACAAACGCTACCACCTAACCCTTCTCGCCAAGAATGTCACGGGATACAAAAATTTGCTGAAGCTTGTTTCGGCATCGTACCTTGAAGGCTATTACTACAAGCCGCGCATGGACGAGGAACTACTCCGTAAATATAGCGAGGGTATCATTTGTCTGTCTGGTTGCCCGGCTGGCGAACTCGCGCATGCGATACGAAACAACGACCCGGTGAAGCAAAAACAGGTAATAGAAAAGTATCAAAGCATTTTTGGTAAAGAAAATTATTTCCTGGAGCTCATGAGTCACGCCGAGGTCGAGGGAAATGATGTCGTAAAAGCTGGTATCAAAAAACTCTCAAAGGAATTCGGTATTCCGATCGTCGCTACATGGGACTCGCACTACCTCCACGAAATGGACAAGGATGCACACAATACCTTGCTCGCCATCAATACAAACAGCAAAGATTTCCGCTTCGACGGCAACTACTCGCTCATCTCGCCCGAAGACGCTGGAAAATATTTCGAGGATATTCCGGAAGCACTTGAGAATACGTTAAAAGTAGCTGACATGGTCGATATCGAGATCGACACGAAAAGTTGGTACTTCCCAATTTTCCCAATCCCAGAAGGCACAACACATAGCGCTATCTTGCGCGAACGCGTGTACGCGGGAGCCATTACACGCGGCGTCGAGCTCACCGATGCAGTGCGCGAGCGCATCGAATACGAACTCAAAACTATCGACGACAAGGGTTACCCTTCATACTTTCTCTGCGTTGCGGACTTTTTGAACACTGCTTCGCAGATGGGTATTTTTAGCCAAACCCGCGGATCCGCCGCTGGCTCACTCGTCTCTTACCTAATCGGTATTTCGAACATCAATCCACTGAAGTACGGTCTACTCTTCGAGCGCTTCCTAAATCCTGATCGACCATCGCTTCCCGACATCGACATGGACTTCGCCGACGATCGCCGCGACGAGATTATCGAGTACGCGCGGCAGAAATACGGCAAAGACGCTGTTGCCCAGATCGGCACATTTGGCACCATGATGGCCCGCGGTTCGGTCCGTGACGTCGCTCGCGCACTCGGCTATCCATATGGAGTTGGAGACAAAATTTCCAAAATGATTCCGCTCGGCAAGCAAGGCTTCCCGATGACTATCGACAAAGCGCTCGAGATGGTGCCCGAGCTCCAAGAGGCGTATGACACTGACCGGGCGACCAAAGAGATTATAGACATGGCGAAAAAAATCGAAGGCAACGTCCGACACATCAGCGTGCATGCTGCCGGTGTCGTCATCTCCCCAACCGGCCAAGTCTCTGACTTTTCGCCCGTCCAGCTCGACCCGAAGGGTGAAAATCGCGTCATCACCCAGTACGACATGTACACCGGCGGACAGGAAGGCATTATCAACTTGCCAAAATTCGACTTCTTGGGGCTTCGAAACCTCACGATTTTAAAAGAAGCCGTTGAGCGCATTGAAAAAATTCGCGGCATAAAGATAAACATTGAAGAAATTCCACTCGATGATCGTCCGACGTACGAGCTATTCGGCCGAGGCGAGACTGTCGGCGTATTTCAGTTCGCCTCAAGCGGCATGCAAAAGTGGCTCAAAGAATTAAAACCAACAACACTCGAAGACCTGATCGCCATGGTGTCTCTGTACCGCCCAGGCCCGATGGCATTCATTCCCGACTATATCGCCCGCAAACATAATCCTCACCTCATCAAATACCTAGACCCGCGCATGGAAAAGATCTTGCGCAACACGTACGGTATCATTGTCTACCAAGAAGACGTGATGAGAATGGCGACCGACCTCGCCGGCTATACCCGCGGCGAGTCAGACAAGTTCCGCAAAGCTGTAGGCAAGAAGATCCCCGAAGAGATGGCCAAACAGAAAACACACTTCGTCGAGGGTTGTGTTGAAGGCGGTATGCCGCAGAACAAAGCATTGGAGCTCTGGGACATGATCGAAACATTCGCCGCATACGGATTCAACAAGTCCCACGCCGCCGTCTATGCTCTTCTCGCTTATCGCACAGGGTATCTCAAAGCACACTACCCGGGCGAGTACATGTCGGCACTTCTTACCTGCGAATCGGACAATCTCGACACCATTGCCGAAATGGTCGAGGAGACAAAGCATATGGGTATCAAGATCTTGCCGCCAGATATCAACGAATGCTTCGGCGGCTTTACCGTCATCAAAAACGATTCTGGCCCGGATTCTATACGCTTTGGTTTTTACAGTATAAAAAATCTGGGCACAGACATTGCTGACGCTATTATCGCCGAACGCAAGGCACGGGGACATTTCAAGGACTTGCCGAATTTCCTAGAACGAGTCACGCACAAAAATTTGAACCGAAAATCGCTTGAAGCTCTAATCAAGGTCGGAGCCTTTGATGCCTTTGGCGAACGCGGAGTACTTCTTTCTAACATCGAACACATGACAACGTTTAACAAATCATTTTCTGGCGGGAACCAAGACCAAGGCAGTCTATTTGGCGGCGATCTAGCACCAAGGTCCGTTCTTCACATGGACGAAGCGGCGCCGGCCACCATGGACGAAAAGCTTGCCTGGGAAAAAGAATTGCTCGGGCTATACGTCTCGGGTCATCCGCTCGACAAGATCCGAGATCGCATTGAAAAGAGTGGCACGACGATCAAAAAAGTTCGTGAGTCGGGCCGCGAAGCCCAAAAAATAGTCGTCGGTGCTATTATCACGAGCGTTCGCGTCATCGTGACTAAAAAGAACAAGCAAATGGCATTTGTCGGGATCGAAGACCTCTCGGGTAGCATGGAAGCCGTAGCTTTTCCCGACGCCTACAAAGAGCATGCGCAGGCACTCATTGTCGACAGTATTGTAGCTATTGGCGGTACGGTCAAGATCCGCGACGGCGAACGGACGCTTGTGATCGAAAGCCTAAAGAAAGCCTAACCCGCCCCTAGGGCGGGTTTTGACTTTTAAAAGATTTTAGGGTATGATTTTTGAAAACAAAAGCCCTTTACCATGAACGAAACGGACGAAATAGAAATATTGCGCCGTCTACCTTTTCATTACAGGGAGGAACGGAAAAACGAAGAAATGGCTCTTGCCATCTTCACGTTCTGCCGAGGCGACGTAGGCTTTGCAGCACGACTCTTGGACGACGAGAGGTACGCCCGGGTACTCGCCGAAGGAAAATTCCAGTTGAGCTACCAAGAAGTGCTTCGTCGGCTTGGAAATCTCAAGACGCAAACCGAGGAACGATTCCGCGAAAAATTTAATCGCGATAAGAACTTTCCTGAAATCGGTTTCCAGGTGCTTTGCGACAACGTCACGAGTGATAGGCCAATACGCTACGACAGCCCGCTAGCCCGGATCTATCTTTCGCTCCTGCGACGATACGATCTTGTACATCAAGTCAAGTCATATAGACCGATGATATCTTCCCCTCAAGGAATACAGCTCTCGCTCTATAAGTGACCCGCCACGAACGAAACCCGTTCCGGCGGGTTTTGTTTTTATCCTGCGTAGCTTTAGCGAAGCAGGATTTTGTACATACAAAAACACCCGCGCTTTCGCACGGGTGTTTTTGTTCATTAGGCTTTCGCCAAGTGAGCCGACACATCCATCCTTTCGATATCGGACATGATCTTCAAAGCCTTGCCGTGATAGTCCGGGGTAATCCCAGGAGTAGCAGGCGGGTTGTAGACTTCGAGAATCTCTTCGACCGACTTATCTTTGTACAAGTGCGAGGTGTTCTTGCCGTTACCAGACAAAGTCTTGGCGACGGTATAAAACGAATCCTCGAAAGTAGCGAAACCTATCTTACAAGAACCGTATCCGAAAGGATTGTTCTTACCAAGAGGGTTCTTACAAAGGTGTTTACCTCCGGTCGTCTCGAGTTTGGCGAGAGCCGGGAGCAACCTCCAGTCGAGACCATACGCGTCGGCTGCAGCAACCATGGCCTTGCCGTATCCGGCCATTGGGAGATCCCACTGGGCGAAATACGCGTCAATCTTGGCGGCACGGTTGTCCGTAACGCCATTCGACTCGATATCAAAGATGACAAGGTTCAGGCTAGAATTCTCCTGTGCCGCTTCCGTGGCCTCTGCGATCTTGTTCGAGAGGGCCTCGGGGCTCGCGATATTACCGAGCAAGAGAGGCAAGAGAATAAATGAATGCAGCTTAATCGTATTGTTTTTTTGCATATGTGACGGTTTCGCTCCGACAACACTGTGACTGAATGTCTCGCCTGGCTGGGTCTCTGGGACCCGTCCCGTAGGAAACTGGCCAGGGGAAACTAAAAAACCCCTTTCGGGATTTACGAAGTAATACTAGCATGCCACCCTGACTTTGTCAAGCAACAAAATGACGAGGCTGTCAAGCGCCAAAAGTGCTTGTAAAATAAGGGTTTTTTGGCGATTCTCAATTCCCTAACTTAAACTTTTTTGGTTTCTAAAACTAACTATCCTACCGTTCAATACCACAAAACAGTGGGTAGAAATTTGACAATTAAGTGAAATTATGCTAATTTCTAGCAAAACCACAGAACCATGCAGATTGAACGCAATAAAGACGAATTGGCCGGCCTAACCGAGATCACCTTCTCTCCTGAGGAAGCTCTCGAGCGGCTTCTTCCAAACTTGCACAAGCCAGACAAGGGCGTCTGGGTGCAACCATTACAACCTGTTAGGGTAATGGTTCAGGATATGGACGAGCAGGATCTTGCTCGGTTGGAAAAAGAGATGAAGTACAGAAGTGGGCCCTATTGGGATAGACTCCTAGAGCCAGAGGACCTGACGGTAAGAGCGAAGAATTGCCTAAGGGCAGCCGATATCGCTACGTTCGGAGATCTCGTTTCTAACTCCAAAGGGTCTCTACTGAAGTACCGAATAGGTGTAAAGGTTTTTCATGAACTTGAAGACCTGCTCGAAAGGAACGGACTAGACTTCATCGGCTAGTTCCGATCACCGCCATACCAAAGCCAAAGGCCAGTAATCGCTGGCCTTTGTTCATTCTTAATTGTCTATTTCTTCACCTCTTTAATCGTCCACCCGTCTGCAAGCAACGCTTCCGCTTTTTTGTATTTCATTTCCTGCGTCTCCCCTCCCTTTTCTATAACGACGATATCATTGCGGCCGATTTTTTCGGCATTTGCAGTTGGAAGGTTTGCGGATTCAGCGTCGCCGCCGGACGTAACATACTGCTTGGGAGATTCTTGCGGCGCGGGTGCAGCGGCTTCGGCAGGTTTGATGGTTTCGATAAGCGACAACACCTGCTCACGAAAACGCGCTTCCATTTCATTAAAGAGTCTTAGACCTTCTTTTTTGTATTCTATAACCGGATCACGCTGACCATAAGCGCGCAGATTGACCGACGAACGGACATAGTCCATCGTCTCCAAATGTTCTATCCATAATATGTCGGTGACGTAGAGGATGATGCGGCGGATCGTGCTCCACAGCGCCGCTTCGCCGACTTCGGAGAGCTTGCGTTCAAGCGTTGCCCCAAGCTGCTGTGTATCTGGCGCAATCGATTCGACAAAAGCTTTTACGTCGGGATCTGGCGCGACGAGCATAGCTCGGCGTCGAGCATAAATAGTGCCGCGCTGCGTGTTTAAAACATTGTCATATTCGAGCGTGCTCTTCCTAGAGTCAAAATTGAAACCTTCGATTTTTTTCTGGGCGCTTTCGATAGCCGACGAGATAAATCGGTTTTTTATAGGCTCGTCTTCGGCAATGCCGAAACGCCCCATCATGGCTTTCATGCGATCACCACCGAAGATGCGCATCAGGTCGTCTTCGAGTGAGACAAAGAACTGCGTCTCGCCCGGGTCGCCCTGGCGGCCGGCACGGCCGCGGAGCTGATTGTCGATACGGCGACTCTCGTGACGCTCGGTACCGATGACGAACAGTCCGCCAAGCTCGCGCACGCGAGCGCCTTCTTCAGGTGTCGCCATTTCGCCACCCAATTTGATATCGATACCACGTCCGGCCATGTTGGTTGCGATCGTAACCGAACCAAGCTTGCCGGCGCCGGCAATGATCTCGCCTTCTTGTTCGTGCTTTTTGGCGTTCAAGATAGTGTGGGAGATGCCTTCGGCACGTAAAAAGTCGGAAAGCATTTCATTGCGTTCAATAGATATAGTACCGACAAGAATAGGTTGACCAGTTTCGTGAATTTCGCGAATGCGTTTTGCAATAGCCTTGAACTTGCCTTTTTCTGTCTGAAATATCAGGTCGTCGTGGTCGATACGAGCAACTGGAACGTTCGTCGGGATACTCATGACATCGAGTCCGTAAACAGTGTAAAGCTCTTCGGCCGATGTTTTAGCTGTACCTGTCATACCAGAGAGTTTTTTGTAGAAACGGAAATAATTCTGGTACGTGATCGACGCAACCGTTTTTGATTCTTGATTTATCTTGACCCGCTCCTTGGCTTCGAGAGCCTGATGAAGACCCTGGTTGAAGCGTCGCCCCGGCATCATGCGGCCAGTCGATTGGTCGACGATGATGACTTCGCCATCTTTGACTACATATTCTTTGTCACGCTTGAAAAGAGCCTCGGCTCGCACAGCAGTTTCGAGATGGTGAACATAAGTAATGCCCTTTTCGGTGTATATGTTGTCGATGCCAAGCAATGTCTCGGCACGAGAAATACCTGCATCTGTCAGTGTGATAGCACGCAGCTTTTCATCTATACCATAATCAGTCAAAGGTTCGAGTTTTTTTGCAATGTCTGCAAAACGCGCATAAAGCTCGCCAGATTCTTGCGAAGGTGCAGAAATGATAAGAGGTGTTCTGGCTTCGTCGATAAGGATAGAGTCGACTTCGTCTACAATAGCGTAAGTGTGGCCACGCTGAACCATACCACCGGCTGTCTGCGCCAAATTATCACGTAGATAATCGAAGCCAAATTCGTGGTTGGTACCATAAGTAATGTCCGCATCGTACGCTTCTTTGCGAGTACAAGGTTTCAAGAACTCATAAACGACCTTGAACGAACCAGCGGCATCGCGTTCAGCGTCTTTTTCTGGCGCGGCAGCTGCGTCATATATATAAGAAACATTCTGAGAGTTGATGACCGAAACCGAAAGCCCGAGAAATGCATACACCTGCCCCATCCATGTAGCATCGCGACGAGCCAAAAAGTCGTTGACTGTCACGACGTGAACCCCCTTACCAGAAAGTGCATTCAAATACGCCGCGAGTGTCGCAACAAGCGTCTTTCCTTCGCCGGTCTTCATTTCTGCGATACGTCCTAGATGAAGCGCGTAACCACCAATAAGCTGCACGTCATAGTGGCGCTGAGCTCGAGTACGTTTGGAAGCCTCGCGAACCAATGCAAAGGCGGTGGTAATTATGTCGTCTAGGCTTTCACCAGCAGCAAGACGGTCTTTCAGCTTTTTTGTCTCTTCGGGAAAGGCAATGTCGGGCAAATCTGCAAAATTGGCCTCGAGAGCATTGACACCTTCAACAATACGCTTGGCGTCTTTCAAGAATCGACTGGTTTCGTCCCCAAAGACTGAAGAAAAAAGGGATGATATGGACATGGCGTCCAGGATATCACAAAAACAAAAATCCCGCGAGGCGGGATTTTTGTTACAAGGCGTAGGCGAGACTATCGGCGGCGGCGAGCAGTTTTCTTCTTTGCTGCCTTCTTTGCTGTCTTCTTCTTAGCAGCCTTCTTTGCTTTTTTCTTAGCCATCGTATTTAGTGATTGGTTTATAAAATCGCGCGACAACTTCCGACCAAAATTTTTTTTCAAAAATGTTTTGAAAAAAGTTATCGCTGCTATGACTAAATTATCTTACATCTTGCGCACATAAACAATTTTATTACGCGAAACTTGTGGATAACTTTTTTATTTTTTATTTGTGAAAAATTTTTATAAATTATTTTGTTCAGAATTTTATTTTTACAATTTTAAAATTGCTTCCAATGCCGACGGCAATTCGGAAATATCATCCGCCGGACCAAAATGACCTTTATCATGTTCCAAAATAGTTTCTGCGCCGAGCTTTTCTTCGAAAAATTCTTTTTGGTCAAGTTCGACGAACACGTCGTTGTCAGAAAATATCGCAACCACTTTTCCAGCAATGATTTTTACTTTATCAAAATCAATCTGCGTTTCCATCCATGGGCGCGCGATCTCAATGACTTCTTCGCCCTCTTCTTCAATAGTAGTCTGATCAAGCTTCATCCAAGGCGCTAGCAAGACCATGCCGGCAATTCTAGTTTCCTCTGGCAATGTTTCAAGAAATCGCATTACTGCCTGACAACCGACACTGTGAGCCAAGAAGATAGTATCGGTATCAAGTCTGACAGAATCTCGCAGTTTTTGGAGCCATGGTTCAATCACCGGCTTTTTCGGTTCCGGCATCGCCAAACGCTCAACAGCATACCCACGTGCAGACAATTCCTTGTCGAGCCAAACGAACAATGGCTCATCCGGACCGCCATCCCATCCATGAACTATGTAAACTTTTTTCATCTTAATTCGCCTCCAACCAATCAATCATCTTTTCGAAAGTACCTGGACCGGCTTGGCCGTCAGCACTGAGCTTCTGCTCCTGTTGAAATTTTTTGACCGCGTTTACTGTCGTGTCGCCGTAGTCGTTGTCAGCGTCGATATCGATACCGTATTCGATTAGGAACTTCTGCACAACCCCGACACGCGTACCGCGAGAGCCTTTCTTCATCAATATATTGTCATCAATAAGATCTTGTAGATCGGCCGCGAGTCCTGTAAGCGCCGGCGTCGATGGATTAACAGGTGTCGCCGGCGCCTCTTCTACCGGCTCTGGGGTTGGCTCTGGCTCTAGTTCTGGCTCGCTGACCACAACCGGGCCAACATCTTTTGGCATTTGTTCTTCGACAATGATTGCCGAGTTTGTCTTTAGGCTCACGATAGCCCAGTATCCGAGCACGATCGAAAGCGCTATAAAAATAACGATTAGGAGATTTGCCTTAAATGATTCCATAACGAAATTGTACCAAAAGGTCATATAAATAGGAATATTGGGTGGGTATTGCGGGCAAATGCCATTTCTGCTAGACTATTGCCCATGGAAGGAATGCTATCGTGGGTTCACATAGTCTTGTCTATTATATTGATCATAGTCATCCTCTTGCAGAAATCAGAGGCTGGCATCGGCAGCGCATTCGGCGCAGGTAACGACAGCGGTGTGACATTCCACAAGAAACGAGGCTTTGAGAAATTCGTCTTTTACGCGACCATTGTTGTTGCGGCTCTTTTAGTGGCTTCTCTTATCGCGCCTCTTCTCTCCGCATAATACGGAACCTTCTTATACTTACCATATAAGGAATCTATAATCATGAATCAACGTCCAAGAAGCTCCCGCATGCCGGGCAGCGAGATAGGAACGGCTCTCGTACACTCGTTTTCAACCAAACAAACGATAGTGTTCGTCGTTTTGAGCGTACTACTTGTTGCAAGCGCTATCTCTATGCTCGCCTCTATAAACCGAGCCTTCATGATATATGAACCAGAACGCGGCGGCTCTCTCTCCGAAGGCATAGTTGGTACGCCACGATTCATAAACCCGGTGCTTGCAATATCAGAAGCCGACCGCGACCTCGTAGAAATTGTATATGCCGGTCTCATGAAAAAGCTCCCGGATGGTACGCTCGTACCCGACATGGCCGAAAGCTATACTGTCTCGGACGACGGATTGACCTACGAGTTTGTCATCCGGGATAACGCAATCTTCCACGACAAGACTCCGCTCACGGCTGCAGACGTGGTATTTACTATCGAAACCATAAAAGACCCTCTCGTTAAAAGCCCGCTGGCGGCAGCCTGGAATGGCGTTGCGGTTTCGGCAAACAAAAGCTCACAAAATACAGTGACGTTTCGACTGAGCGAAGCCTATGCTTCATTTCTAGAAAACGCGACTGTCGGCATTTTGCCTTCGCACATATGGGCAGCAAAACAACCCGAGACATTTACGCTCGCCGATGAAAATCTATACGCCGTAGGTTCTGGACCTTTTAGAATAAAAGACATCGACGAAAAGAAAAATAACACTATAGAAGACATAAGACTTAGAGCATTCACACAATATGCCGGTGAACGCGCGCTAATTTCACGACTTAATTTATCTTTTTACAAAAATGAAGATGACGCCATAAAGGCTTTCCGCCGCGGACGCATCGACCAGCTTGGCTCTGTAAGTCCAAATGCCGCCCATGAGCTAGCTGATGCAGGATTCTCTCCTCATGTTGCAACACTTTCGCGCGTATTTGGTATTTTTTTCAACCCTAACCAAAACGAGCTGTTACGTGACAAAGAGGTTGTCAAAGCTTTTGATTTGGCCATCAACGAAGAAGCTATTATTGACGAAGTTTTACACGGGTTTGGCGTTCCTTTAAATGGACCAGTGCCGGCTCCGCTATCTGCATACGATCACGAGGCACACAACCAGGCAACTGATACTGCCGAGGCCAACAAGATTCTCGATGAACGTGGTTGGCAGAAAAACGAAAGCGGTACGCGAATGAAAGACGGCAAAACTCTCCAGTTTTCTATCTCGACCGCAGATGTTGCCGAGCTACGCCACACGGCCGAGCTCATCAAACGAGATCTCGAGACGATTGGCGCGATAGTCACCGTCAAAGTATTCGAGACTGGAGTTTTAAATCAAAACATAATTCGTCCACGAGAATACGAAGCTCTGCTCTTTGGACAAGTTATCAGAAACGCTTCTGACTTGTTCGCCTTTTGGCACTCGAGCCAGCGCAATGACCCTGGCCTAAATGTCGCTGTTTACACGAATAGTTCTGTCGACACGATGCTAGAAAAATTGGTCGGATCATCGGACCCGGAATTCATAGCGCAGACTATCAAAAACTTTTCGGCCGAAATCGTACGTGACCGCCCAGCCATCTTTTTGTATTCTCCAGAATTTATTTACCTAAGAAGTGACGCCGCCGAAGGAATAGATTTCGACCACCTGACATCTTCGTCGGAACGATTCCTCGGGATCACCGAATGGTACGTAAGAACCGACGCCATCTGGAAATTCATGCGTAAGAGCGAAAACGAAATGCAACCTTAATTAAAATTTCAATAGATAAAAATAATATTATGATAAAAAAACACACACCGGGACGGACGAATGACCACCAGCGCACGCGCACATACGTCCCAGGAGATAAGCCGCGCCCGACACATGCAAGCGCGCCAAAAAAACATTTCGGCGACAAGCCTCGATCATTTTCGTCGAGCGGCGCGAGCCAAGGCGGCGCTCCACGTAAACGTTTTGGTGGCGGAGGCGGCGCTCCACGAAGCGCACCTCGTCCAGAGCACAAAATGCCAACAGCCAAGGCTCCCGCGCTTGCCCCAGGAGATTTGCGTATAATTCCTCTCGGAGGAGTCGAAGAGATTGGTCGCAACATGACAGCCGTCGAGATGAACGACCAGATCATAGTCATCGATGCAGGTATCGGTTTTGCCGACGAAGAAAATCCTGGTATCGACTACATGATTCCAAACACCCGGTATCTTGAAGAGAACAAACACAAAGTCAAAGCTCTTTTGGTAACACACGGACACCTTGATCACATAGGCGGTATCCCCTACCTCATCGACCGTATTGGCAATCCACCAATCTATACTCGCGAATTCGGCGCACTACTAATCAAAGCCAAGGCTGAAGATTTCCCAGGACTTAAGCTAAATATAAAAGTTATCGAAAAAGATGACGGCGCAATACCGCTTTCGAACGACTTCAAGGTGCGATTCTTTGGTCTTACCCACTCTATCCCTGACTCAACAGGAGTCATCATAGAAACACCGTACGGAGACATAGTTTCAACTGGAGACGTGCGTGTAGACAACCGCGATGGCGTGCCGCTCCAAAAAGAATTCGAACAATATGCGTTCTTTAAAGATCGCAAGGTTTTGCTAATGACTATGGACTCTACCGGTATACCGTATCCGGGCTGGTCTTATTCGGAACAGGAAGTCATCGACAATATCGACAAAATAATCAAAGACGCACCAGGTCGACTCATAATCGGCACGTTCGCATCACAAATGGAGCGCATCATCGAATTCATCAACTCGGCCAAAAAATACGGCAAGTACGTAGCGATCGAAGGTCGCAGTATGAAGACGAACGTAGGCATCGCCAAAGAGCTCAAGCTTACCAACTTCGACCACATGGTCGCGCTCGAAGAAATAGACAGTCTGCCTCCGCACAAGATGGTCATATTGGCTACTGGCGCTCAGGGAGAAGAGTTTGCCGCTCTCATGCGTATCGCCAATAAAACCCATAAACAGATTCGACTCCAAGAAATGGACACCGTCGTTCTTTCTTCTTCGGTCATTCCAGGTAACGAAGCGGCAGTCGACAAGCTCAAAGACAACTTATACCGCGGTAACGCACGAGTTATAACCTACATGGATAACGTCGTTCACGCGTCAGGCCACGGCAAGCGCGGCGAGCTCGAATGGATCCACAAACAGATAAACTACAAATATTTCATGCCGATCCACGGACATCACCACAGGCTTAAAATGCATGCGGAGCTTTCTGTCGCCCTCGGTCACCGCCAGGAAGATACTGTTGTCCCAGACAACGGCAGTATTATAGAAATACGCGAAAAGGGAGAAAAATTGGTCATGCTAAAAGAAAAAGTTCCGGCCGACCCTATAATCATCGATGGGCTCTCTGTTTCGGACACGCAACATCTGGTTATCCGCGACCGAAAGGCTCTGGCTCAAGATGGTATCTTTATGATGATCGTCATGGTAAACGCTCACGACAAGAAAGTCAGGAAGTCTCCCGACCTCATCTCACGCGGCTTTGTTTACCTAAAAGAAAATCAAGAGCTCTTGAAGAAAGCGCGCACGCTCATCAAAAAGACGACCGAAGAAACTATCGCTAACATGGACCCGATAGATTTCGAGTACGTCAAAGATACATTGAACCGCAAAATATCAAAATTCCTATTCCAATCAACTGGTAAACGCCCCGTCGTAATCCCCGTTGTTCTCTCCGTCTAAAGCACAAGTCTTTGCTACAATTGAAGCATGCGTGGAACTTTCGCCTCTAAGCTGAAGTCTGTTTTTGTTGTCGGGTTCTTCCTGACTGTCGCATTGTCACTGACCGGATATATAGATTCGAGTTTTGTGGGCACGCGCGTTAGTCTTGAACGCGTTGGACTCTTGTTCTCGCTCGGTTCTGGCGCCGCAATAATCTTTTTGGCGTACTTACCAAAACTCCTGGAGCGTGTCGGTACGACGCGCGCTTTCCATATCGCCGGACTTGCATACCTGGTCTCAGTTATCTGCATGCTACAGACGTCGCATGCGCTACTATTCCAAGCGCTCTTCGTCGTCTACATGGCTTCGGGTATCGGGCTGTATTTCATCCTCGACATGCTCATCGAGCATTTCTCGAAAAGCGGAACAACGGGAACAACGCGCGGCTTGTGGCTAGTCATATACAACGTCGGGTATCTGATAGGTCCACTAATAACTGGGCTTGTTGCCGATACTGACAGGTTCGAGCTCGTATATCTTTTGGCGGGGCTTTGCATAATAACAATGATGCTAATATATGCTCGCGACCTGGAAGACGTCGTATTTCGCTCTCATCACAACGGAAAATCACTGCTTCGCAATATGCTGCGCCTTTCAAAGAGAACAACTCTTTGGCCAGGATATGCCGCAAGTTTCGCTTTGGCGTTTTTCTTCTCCTGGATGGCTATCTACACGCCAATATACCTGCATGAATTTATGGGATTTGATTGGGCGACAATAGGCGGAATCTTTGCAATCATGCACATACCATATATAACACTGGAACTCCCTATCGGACACCTTATAGATCGTTGTCGCTGTGAAGATCGTATTGTGGCAGCCGGTTTTGCGATAATAGCGCTAACCACAGCCTCTCTCGCTCTTATTGAAAACACTGACTTTGCAATATGGGCTATTGGTCTTGCGCTTACACGTGTTGGAGCTTCTTTAGTACAAGTCGGCAGCGAAAGCAACTTTTTCAAGCATATTTCTGATAAAGACGCCGACATGGTAGCTGTATTTAGAAACGCTACGCCTGTCGCTTATCTAGTAGGTCCACTTCTTGGGACGCTCGCTCTTACAGTGGTGTCGTACCAAGGCATGTTTGTAGTCTTGGGCGGCATCATGCTAGTATGCACATCGATCAGCCTCTGGCTGAAGACTGCCCGATGACCGAACACCTCTTCCCAATGCGTCCCGTTAGAGATGTCTTTCGATAAAAATATCATGCACAAAAATATGCCCAAACATAATCCTAAAATCTCTAACGGGATGCGTCTCAATAAATACTTGGCCCACCAAGGCATTTCGACGCGCCGTGGCGCCGACGCGCTTATTGCTGCTGGTAAAATTTTCATCAACGGTAAACGAGCCGCCATAGGTGCCCAAGTCGGCGAATCCGACAAGGTCACCGTGGCTGGCGTTCCCGACACGGACCATGTTTACTATGCGTACTACAAACCAGTCGGCGTTATAACCGTTGGTCGAGAGCCGGACACAAAATCTATAGCAGACGTCGCACGTTTTCCAACAAAAGTTTTTCCAGTCGGCCGACTGGACAAAGATTCCGAAGGGCTAATAATCATGACCAACGATGGCCGTGTCTCCGAACGCCTGCTACACCCTGACCGCGAGCACGAAAAAGAATATGTCGTGACAGTAGACAAAGATATTACGCACGAGTTTTTGGTCAAGATGTTCCGCGGCGTCAAAATCAAGAGCGGCAAAACAAAAGAGTCGAAAATCCGACGCAAGGACAAACATACGTTTGAAATAGTCCTTTCCGAAGGCAAGAACCGTCAAATCCGACGCATGTGCGGCACGCTTGGGTATCAGGTGAAAAAACTAAAACGCATCCGCGTCATGGATATCATTCTTGGCCGACTCAAGGCCAATCAGTGGCGCGCCATCGAAGGTAAAGACTTGGCAGCATTCAAAAAGAGCCTTGGGATTTAGGGTTTGACACCAACTCTCTAAAAGCGTAGAATTCGGCCGAACCAAAACCTTTGAAAATGCCTATAATTCCTCGCCCCCTGCCCAATCCCTTTTGCACGTGCAAAAATGGGCAACACGCCATCTATCCCAAAACAGAAAATGGCAGCGGCATCAAATACTACCGCTACGATGCCGCGGCCAAGTGCCCCATTATGAAAGAGCTGTTTCCCGAAGCCTCCAAGGAACAAAGAATGGGACTCCTCAAGATCTTCTCTCCAGATCACCATTCCCACAACAACATTCTCACGAGCATTGTCGATCCGCCATCATTCAGCGAATTCGAAGATGACTTGAGACAGTATGGGCTTCGTCTCGAATTACTCACGAGAACAGTAACAAGCTCTGGAACAGGGTCGAATAGTCTGTCATTTGACCCGGGAAACCTGCCGATTACAGAAAAGTATTTCGGCTTTATGCGGCTCGTGCCCGACGGTAACCAAGTACGAGAAGTCATGCTGCTCGTGAACAGTGGGCCACCCGTTGCCGGGATTGATATAGACCGATTGCGACGAGACACGGTCAAGATGATCCACAACGACGTCATCTTCCTGATCCAACACGACGGCCAGTCATGTTACCTCGTGTTTGATTTCAAGCAAAAACGCTTCGTCATGTCGACAAAGCGGCCCGAAGAAGTGTTGCCGCTCGACCTGTTCACACGAGCACGTAATGTCCTCAGGGACAAAAATTGGCGCATCGCGAATTACTACAAGCGCGATCTCGTGTTCAAGGAAGCCAAGGATCCAGTTGAGGCGTAAGTACCTTACATGAAAAGCGCCGGCCCTTTGGGCCGGCGCTTTCCTATTTCTTTTACAAACTATCGTGCAGCGCGTTTTGCTTTTGAAACCGCAATCTTTACTGTTTTCTTAACAGCTACTTTCGCCTTTTTCACACCAGCTTTGGCTTTGGTAGTAGCGCTCTTGGCAGCCTTTGCAACAGCTTTCACTGCCGCGCGGACATTCTTGTTGTCGGCGACATTCTTCTTGACCTTTTTGGCAAAGGCTTTGACTTTAGCTCTGTTTTTCTTGCCATTCGGTCCAAGCAGCATATACGCCGCAGCGCCGGCCGCAACCACGCCAGCACCGATAGCAACCGCTCTCTTAGTTTTTCCAGCTTTTTTCATAATAGTATAAATTTATTCTTAATCTACTTCTACAGTATACATCACTTTTTCTTGCGCTTAGTCGACCGACTCTGCGCTGGAAACAGCATGTTAAAAAATGTATTAGCCTTGATTCTGTCCAAAAGGTCTCTTGCTTCTTCAGAAACGGAGTCGACCGACTCGCTAAACATTTTTACTAAGCGTTTTAATGCGCCAACCAATGTTACGATCCTGATTATCAAAACAACGACAGCAATAGAAACGGCAGCGACGCAAGCCGTGGTGACGAAAAAAAATATATCTGCTTTCATCCATGTTTCCATATATCAATTATACCACGAGCCGTAGTATAATTTATGAAAAACAAGATGAGACTAACTGCTCTTTTAACACTGTACTTCTCCGTACTACTATGTCTCGGGCAACAATACGAGAACGTAGACTCGGTTTTGAAGGATTGCCGATGCAAAACAATAGATTCGCGCATGATAGATACCGAGCGGCAGCTCTTTCATATGCGCTGCAAACTCAAGGCTGGCAAATACGATGTCCTGATCGTCCGCCGCGGCGCGGGAGCGTCTGCCGAAGAGACGTTTGTTCGCAAGGAAACCGTATTCCTGCAACCACTTAGCATCGCTTCATATCGCAAACGGCCTCTCAAGAAGTTTTTCCTTGTTAAGTTCAGAAGGAGTGGTGAAACCTGGCAATATGATTTCACGAACAAGGCTTGGTCGAGATTGAGCGAGCCTTACAAGCCCGGAGAAAGCAGCGGCAGTGAAAGACCGCACGAATGACAGATACGAGAGCGGCCGGCGCTACGCGCCGGCCGCTCTTTTCTCTTACAATTTTCCAAGCTCCTTTAAATCTTTATCTGGCAAATAAAGTATGAGTATACCAAGGCCAATACCAACGAGCGCCGACCAAACGTGCGTTCCGCCTAGAAGTTTTATATCTATGTAATCAAGTACGTACCAAATACCTCGCCAGATAAGTATGATCGCGACAGCAACCAAAAAGTTACTCAGTAGTTTTGATTTAGAAGATGACATGAAAACATTATAGCACGACGACAAAGCGCTAGCGCACTATACCTATGAGGAAAAGGTATACCCTACTAGCGCGAACACAAAGTATTTTGTCATTTTATAAGGAAATTTCTTTATTCTGATTTAATATTGATGCTAAAATAAAACAGTGAGAAAAAAAAGACCTATTGTTCGAAGATACAGAAACACGATTTCGGTACTAGTTATCATTGTCATAGTCTTTTTTATGCTAAACAATCCGGCAACGGCGCTTTGGCTAAGAAGTCTTGGTGACCTAGGGCTTGTTGGAGCGTTTGTAGCTGGAATATTTTTCGTTTCGTCTTTCACTGTCGCAATAGCAGGAGTTGGGCTATTTTTTATGGCGGAGACAATGAACCCAGTCACGCTTTCTCTGGTTGCCGGTCTTGGTGCTGTTATCGGGGACTTTTTAATCTTTAGATTTATTAAAGATCGGGTGTTTGAAGAATTGAAGCCGCTGTTTTTAAAAATTGGAGGAAGTAAATTGCATAGGATTTTAAAATCTCGCCACTTCCACTGGCTCGCAAGTATTTTAGGAGCAATAGTAATCGCTTCGCCATTTCCAGATGAGATAGGTATTGGGCTCATGGGATTGTCAAAAATCAAGAACTGGCAATTCTTATTGCTGTCATTTATTTTAAATTCTGCAGGTATCTATCTACTAATCAAAGGCGCGGCCTTGCTGTAGCTAGCCGAAAGTAAATGTGAATGCTTTTAGCGTTCCGCTTTTCACGCGGAGTTTTAGCGGGCGTTCTTTGTAGTCATTTCCGTTGATAATATCGTAGAGCTTTTCGTCACGTATATCGATCGTCTTTATCAAGGTACCATCAAGGAAGATCTCTACTTGCGCGCCGATGTCTGAGCTTGCGACCATATAAACGTTCTTTGCTTCGTATTTGAATACAATATCTGCGCCCGTCTGACCTTCGGCGTATTCACCGGTAAAATTCCAGTCGCCGGCCAAATACAGATTATTGGATTTAAAGGTTTCAGGCAAAATTAGTTCTTGGCTGCCATTTTTATATTTCGTGCCATTGGCGAACTGCTCATTGCGCGCGGATCCAAAATATATTTCCGGGCTTCTGACAGCCCCTTCAACCGCAACAACACCTCTCGGCAATGACAACTCTGCCGGCATATCGGTCGACAGACCAAGGCGTGCGTTTTTCTCCACTAAAGCCTCGCGTATCATCTTTTCTGTAATGTCATAATCGCCCTCTCCGATTTTGTCATAAACAATATACCCGTCGATGTCGATCAAATACTTTCTCGGCCAATAGTGATTGCCGAAAGCATTCCACGTTGAGAAATCATTATCAAGCACGACCGGATATTTGACATCCTCCTCGAGCACGGCATTCTCGACGTTTTTCCGCACTTTTTCAAAAGAAAATTCCGGAGTATGGACGCCGATGATGACGAATCCGTCTCCCTCGTACTTGTCATACCAAGCATTTAAGTATGGCGTTGTGCGCTTGCAATTTATGCAGCTATACGTCCAAAAATCCACGAGGATGACTTTCTTGCCGATATAATCAGAGATTTTTATTTCTTTCCCGCCGGTATTTATGTATCCCTCCGGAGTTACAAGCTCGGGAGCTTTGACAAACTTCAATGATTTTTGAGCCGGGGTTAAATAGGTTTTTTCCGGCGATTGATTTAACGGTGAAGGTGACAAAGAGGCGCCGCCCGTTTCCTCTTTGGTCGGTGACACCGCTTCAGAATTTTTGTTTAAGTCAACTTTTTGCAATAATTTTTGTTCAACATTTGTTATGTCAAAAAACCCGGAATCTAGAATTTGCGTCTGCAGTTTTTTGTCGTAGCCGGCTAATATAAATACTCCCACGATTAAAAACAGCACGCCGACAATCTTTTTGAATCGCCCGTTCGGATCAGCTGCAATGTTCAGTTTAGCCAAAACTTTCTGACCGAGGAATGCCACGATAAAAAGACTGATTGAAAGCCCTAGCACATAAGATAAGAGATACAGTATCCCGAGAGCGGGGTTGGCCGGGAGAACCGTCGCCAAAACAATAAAATAGGTTGGGCTGCACGTCGAAAACACTGGACCGAGCGCCGCGCCCATCAGCACGTCTCCCCAAAAACTTTTTTTCTGCGCGCCGAGACCGAGCGCAATGTTTGCTTTGGAACTCATCCGAGCGATGAATTGTCCTGCCCAAAGTCTTGGAAAGACGAAAACTAAACCGAGCAAGATGATTACCCCGCCCGAAAACCATTTCCAAAAGTCTTCGGGAATGTTTATGAATATAGTGCTGACTTTCAACAGCAGCGTGAAGACTATGACTGACGCGCCGAGCGACAAGACGACAGTAAAAGCTTTTTTCTTATTTACTCCTCCGCCGGTCAATGACCCGCCGATTACGACAGGGAGAAGCGGGAGTATGCACGGCGCCAGTACAGTCAAGGCGCCCGCAACAAATGAAATAAGCAATAATATCATGTTATTTTATCTCGGAGACAAGACTCGTGAGTGTCGGGCTACCCGACCATTTTTTAATCAAGTTGCCGTTTGCATCAACTTGAACCAGCGTATGCTGGTACGTTACTCCGTACTTTACTTTCAGATCTTTTGAATTATCATAATCGACATCAAGGATTGCAAGTCCGGCTGGAATATTGTCTAAATGCGATTTTATATCAGCATCAAGCGCGCGGCATGTCGGACACCAGGATGCTCGGAAAAACAAAACGACATCTCCGTCATTTGCTTTGGCTAATTTTTCACCAGAGTATGCTTCATAAGTTCCCGACTTATCCATCATGGATGTTTCTTTTTCCTCCATCATCGTTTCGGTATCTTTTTCCATCACGCTGTCCATCATTGCGTCGTCTTTTTCCATCATAGATTTACTCTCATCTATCATTTTGACAGATTCCCCTTTTGATCCGAAGGCAATGTAAGCAACCACCCCAAGAACGAGGACTATGATAATGATCAGCCACGGGCCGGTACTGTTTTTTTGATTAGTTGGTTCCATATAAAAAAATTATCTTATAACAAAGACATTATAATATTTACAAAATCTATGTAAAGTTGACTTTACATGACAGTGTGGATATTTATTTGTACTTTCGAAGCAGGATTCGGGAGATTATCTTACTCAAGACCATCCCGAGCAAAACCAGAAGGAGCCAGGGGTCATTCATGCCTTTCAAAGTCTGGACGAAAATTCCAATCGTTACGAGGATTATTCCCGCCGTATATCCGATGCGGCCCGCGGCGTCCCTGTGGCCATTTTCTCGTTCATCCAAGACCTTCTCATGGACAACAAGCCCGACAAAGAGCCCCGTGCCCGCAATTAAAAGACCGAGGATCACCATGTGGATCATTGATGACATGAGGACGTGAAAGGGGTTGATGAGCGCCAAAACAAGAACGGCAAGTACGGCGGTCAATAAAATTTCTCTTTTTGAAGTATTTTCCATATATTTATATTACCAAAATATTTCCTCAACTTTACACCTGAAAAACTTCGCCAGATCCAGCGCCAAAGCGATTGAGGGCGTATAGTTTCCGCGTTCAATTGCAATAACCGTTTGGCGAGTAATCCCAAGTTTTTGAGCTAATTCCTCCTGAGTCAGATCTAGCTCTTTCCTCTTCTCAAAAACACGATTTTTTATTACACGAGTCATCAAAGGAGATTATACGTAAAATGTATGTTAAATCAACTTAACATATAAATCCAGTCTGCTATACTGAAAAAATTATCAGTTAACGAAAAATACTATGAATACAAAATGTGAAAAGTGCGGCGGAGAAATGAAAATGGAGGGGGACATGATGAAGTGCACTTGTGGAAACACAAAGCCTGCTGCAGAAAATCAAAACACGGGAATGTAATTATTTCTCGCTCAAAACAAAATCGCCCAGATGGGCGATTTTGTTTTCTAGAAAACTATGAAGATGAAAATAATTCCTGAAATTATTCACTTCGTTTATTTAGTATTTTCGAGTCCGAAGAGGGTCATCAATTTTTGAAAGAAAAAAGTGACGAAAAATAAGGCTCTTCGGACTAGCTCAGACCTGCTAGCCGACAGGGACTCGGTCACGAGTTACTAAGTATTTTACTCGCTTCGCTCCTAAAATCCTAAGTACTCTCGACCCCGACTCGGCGACAATTTTTCTTCGCAAAATCGTAGACCGCCTCCGTCTTTCTCGTCCCTGACGGGACGAGCAATCGAGCATAATTTTCCATGGGCGAACCCATGCAAAATTTCGCTTGCTGCCCGACAGGGACTCGAACCCCAATTAACGGTGCCAGAAACCGTTGTCCTACCATTAGACGATCGGGCAATGACGTATATTCTAGTCGCCAGTGGTTAGCCTCTAGAGGTAAACGTCTCGCTATTTTGCATTATTTTCTGGCTGAAATCAAGGACGCCGAATAACCCTTGCTAAATATTTCAATTTATTGTATTATGCTTTCACTATCACTAACGTCTTATATATGCCTGATTTTCACAAGTCACGAGCCACTCGCGCTGTAGGTAGGAAGCCATTTGGTAACAAGGGCGGTTTTGACCGTGGACCACGCCAATCGTTCAAGGCCAATTGCGCCAAATGCGGCGAAGTCTGCGAAGTTCCCTTTCGTCCAAACGGCGTAAAGCCAGTCTATTGCAACAACTGCTTCGTCAAAGACGATTCTGCTCGCCCGCCGCGCAAGGATTTCTCTTCGAACGGCCCGCGCCGAGATTTCTCTCCGCGTCCGTCTTTCCGCAACGATCGTCCGGAACGTTCCGAAGCCCCAATGCCTCGCCCAGACCATTCATTGAACGAGGTCAAAGCCGAGCTCCGAAACATTAACGAAAAGCTTGGGCAACTCATTGGCCTCATGACGACAGCCGCTCCAAAGGCCGCACCAGAGAAGGCTCCAAAAGTAAAAGCTGTGAAAAAAGCTGTCGCAAAGAAGAAAAAGAAATAATTGGAAGAAATCCCCGCCCACAAGACGGGGTTTTCTTTTTGCTATAATTCCCTCATGCACACCCTTCCCCCAGACTTTAAAAAAGCCATCAATGCCGAAAAGAAAGCGGCGGCAACGTGGGCTGTCGTCACGCCGCTAGCGCGGAATGAATGGATCTGCTGGGTCACGTCGGGGAAACTCGCCGAGACGCGCGGCATCCGCATTGGCAAAGCCATTTCCAAACTAAAATCCGGTATGCGCCGACCATGCTGTTGGGCGGGGTGTCCGCATAGGTAAAAACTTGCTTTCATCTCGGTATATCTGTATATTCCGAGTTAGAAACAACAAAAAATGAAGTACCCTATCCAACCCAAGCACCTGGCAACACAGGAGGAGCCGAAAGGCTTTGACGTTTTACTTCGACGCGACCAACGCATGCTCCTCTGGGCCTTTGTCCAGTTTTGGCAGAAAAAAGGAAACTGGGAGCAATTCACAATGGCCGAATTTCTCGAATTCTACGACAAGGCTGGTCCCAAAGAGATCAACGAGTCAGTGAAGAGCGGTATTGGATTTTTCGTAGAATCAACATTAAAGGCACTACTGGAAGCCAAGGGCGAGAAAGATGAACAAACTTATAACGCAACTCACTTCATGATTTCGACCTACTTCCAATGGAATCCGGCTGTTGAGTGAGTCACGCCGACAAAAAAGACCTGTCTCCCCCGACGGGTCTTTTGTTTGGTATAATCATCTCATGAAAAATATCTTCCCCATCATCGTTCTCGTCGCAGCCGTTATTGCCGGATATTTCTTGTTGCAGGATAAAAAGTCGGACGAGACAGAAACGCCAGTTCCAGTAACTGAAACGCCTGCGCCTGTTGGCGAGCCGAATTTTACTTGGGAATACACGCCATACACGAAAGGCGAATTTCCGTACGTCGTAGTGACACTGGCCGCCACATATCCCGATGGCACGGTCGTAAAGAAACAGGTTGGCGATGTCCAAGGCAGCTCGTGTGATGATTATCCCGAACCAGATGCCGACGTCTACGACAGCACCATGATCATGTGCTACTACGCCGGCTTTGGTGATTACTTCAAGGTAGTCCGCGTCGGCAACACGTTCGAAGTCCGCCACAAAGAGTTCGGCGAGGCTTCTCCAGACTACGAACCGCCCGTGATGCCGTACGACACAGTCGCGACGTTCTAGTTATTTTTTATACTCCAGTATCTCTCCCGGCTGGCAACCGAGCGCTTTGCAGATAGCTTCGAGTGTCGATAGTCGAATGGCTTTTGCCTTGCCGGTTTTGAGGATCGACATATTTGCCATCGTGATGCCGACTTTTTCTGCGAGTTCTGTGAGACTCATCTTGCGTCGCGCCAGCATAACGTCAATGTTGGTGATTATTGCCATACAGTTAGACAGTTAATTCGTTTTCTTTTTTCATCTCTATCGCACTCTGGAGAAGTTTCTGCAAGAGCGCAGCAAAAACAGCCACGACGATTGGTGCTCCGACAAACCCCATACCCACAATGATTACGCCCGGCGCATCATCGATCTCGGCGAATCCATAAAAGAACGGCATGGCGCTTGCCATCACAACAGCGATGATGATTGCACATTGTTTGATGCGCTTCAAAGCGTGCGTCGAGGATTCAGAAAATGCGACACCGCGATCAATGTACCCCAAAAGCTTCCACGATTGCCAAAGTCCGACAAGAAACGGGATGGCCGAAATATACCAGCGGACGATCACGCCGCGCATTGGTTTGGCCAACATCTGATCTTCGAAATCAAAACTTCGCCACATTTCGGGAAAAGCAAAGACGCATAGAAGCGCGGCTATAACTGCAATGACGATAAGTGCTAATCGCAAAAACCATGTTGAGGTTTTGTATTTCATAATTCGAGACGTTAATAATTAATAAAAATAATATAGCATATTATTATCGTTTTACGATATATTGTTATTGTTTTAGATAAATAATCCGACCCAGTCAAGTACTGTTGCTATAATAAGTATATGAAAATAGCTATTACCGGAGGCGCCGGCTTCGTCGGCTCGGCGCTAACAAAAAAATTCCTAAATTCTGGACACGAAGTACTTATCCTCGACCGTGTTGCACCAAAACAAATTCAAGGCGGCGTTGTTTTTCGCAAAACCGACCTAGTGAACGATATCCCGCTCAAAGAGTATTTGGAATGCGAGGCTGTTGTGCATCTTGCCGGCGCAAACATTTTCGGACGATGGACACCAAAATACAAAAAACTTATCCTCTCGAGTCGCGTCGACACTGCTCGTGCCCTTATCAAAACCGTAAAGATCGCCGGCCGCGGACCAAAAGCTTTTATCAGCGCTTCTGCCGTCGGCTACTATGGCGATGGCGGCGAACGCGAACTCGACGAGTCTGCGCCGAATGGAACCGATTTCTTGGCGGGCGTATGTCGCGAATGGGAAGCCGTCTTGGCAGAAGCCAACGATGCAGGTATGCGGAGCGTATCAGTGCGCACAGGCATCGTACTCGGTCCCGGCGGCGGAATGCTAGAGAAGCTCGTGCCGATCTTTCGATGGGGACTTGGCGGCCGCATGGGCCACGGCAGACAATGGTTTTCGTGGATACACATGGACGACCTTTTACTTGTCTACGAAACCGTCACGACCGACTCTCGATTC
>CAZHCS010000008.1:0-37277 GCA_964531475.1 uncultured Candidatus Saccharibacteria bacterium
GGCGTTACGCCAATTCGTCTAGAACTTTCGAAACATGTTGACGAGTTTACTGCCGAGATCCGCGCATTTGTTATAAAGCATAAAATCGCCAAAAAGGGAGACAAAATAGTCCTTTCGGCCGGCATGCCGTTTGGTAAAGTCGGTAGTACTAATACGTTGTTTGTCCTCTCTGTCTAAAAAAATGTAGGCGAGGTACAATAAGATAAACCACTAACGCACCTTGCCATGAAGAAGAACAGGTTAATTTCCGTTTTGGCGGCATCGTTTTCATGCTTGGTGCATGGACAATCGCCAGAATCTTTCAGAAGTTTCCTTGAATCAAAACGCGCCGACAGTGTTACTGTTGCCGCCGAGATCACCTTTCGTGACCAGATGATCCAGCTCTCGCCGAATGCTCGACTGCGTCACCGTCTCGATGTTGGTATTGAGACTGTTGTATACCTGCGAAAGCGATACGACGCAACATTTCAACCACACATTTTCGTCCGAGTTCAGGGGAACACTATGCCCTTGTACTATGCTTCGCGAGCAGGTCTTGGGTTCACCAATCGCACCGAGCGATATTCGATCGGATGCCTAATCGGCGAATATGAGCGACATGTGTTGTTCGAAGGTGATGCAACGTATAGAAACGGCAAGCAATACGAATCACGTTCGCTTATTGGCGGGTATCTTCATTTCGACCCGCGAGTGATAACGTTTTTCGGATCGCTGATCCAGGAACACAAGCGCGTGTATTACCGAGCGTATCTTGGTTGCAAGCTCGGAGACGTTCTTATCCTGCCGAAAAGGTTGCGCGGGTTACGGATTCACGGAGAATCGGAATATCTCGTCGGAACTAGTTTAGGAGTGTCGCTTCAAAATCCGCACTTCGGTCTTTCTCTTTCGTACCATATCCCGAAGAGTCAGGAAGAGACCTACCAAAAGTCGACGGCACCTCGGGTTCAGGGAGGGTATTCTGTCGGATTGGCATATCGGTTCTTCTGAAGGCTTTGCAGGGGCGGCCCCGGGTTTCACCCGGGGCCGCTTTTCATATGTTATAATCTCAAAACCTTATGAAGGAAACGGTCATATCTATCAAAAATTTATCCAAATCATTCAAGAACGTAAAAGTTCTCGAGGATCTTAATCTTGAAGTCGAACGTGGCACGATGCTCGCGCTCTTGGGGCCGAACGGGGCCGGCAAAACGACCACTGTACGCATACTTTCGACACTTCTTCGTCCTGACGGAGGAGAGGTTCGCGTGGCTGGTTTTGATGTTGTCCGCGATGCTGACGACGTTCGAGCCTCGATCGGCCTGACTGGTCAATACGCGGCCGTAGACGAGCTTCTTTCGGGTGAAGAGAATCTCATCATGATGGGCCAGTTATATCGATTATCGAAAGATAGCGCCAAAAAGCGCGCCGCCGAGCTTCTTGCTGAATTCGATCTCGTTGATGCCAAGGACCGTCCGGCCAAGACATATTCTGGGGGAATGCGCCGAAGGCTAGATCTTGCGCTTTCACTCATCGCGACGCCGCCAATCCTTTTTCTCGATGAGCCGACTACTGGCCTTGATCCGCGAAGTCGCTTGAAAATCTGGGAGATTATCGAAAAGCTGCTCGCGGGCGGAACGACCATACTTCTTACGACGCAGTACTTGGAAGAAGCCGACAAGTTAGCAGATCGGATCGCTGTTCTCGACCATGGCCGCATTATCGCGATCGGTACGTCGGACGAGCTCAAGGCTCGCGTCGGCGGGGAACGCTTAGAAGTTGTGATCGATAAGCAGAGTGATTTTTCTGCGGCACTTGCGGCTGTATCTGGCGATGGTAGGGAAGTTGACGAAGATGCTCGCACGATCGGTATTTCAACCGATGGAACAGTCAAAGACGTAAAACGTGTTTTGGATGCACTGGCCGCGAGCGGTGTCGAAGTCGAGACACTTTCTCTTCATAAACCGACACTTGATGATGTATTTATGAAATTGACGGGCAAGCGCGAAGCCCGTAAAGAATAACCCATGGAACCTTTGAAACGAACAACTACTTCTAGTATCTCTTCTGCTCTCGTAAGTACGGGCATCTTGATCAAGCGCAGTCTTTCGCATATTTTCCGTCATATAGATCAAATACTCTCAATAGTTCTGACGCCAATCATGTTTATGCTCCTCTTTCGCTACGTTTTCGGCGGCGCTATTGATACTGGTGGTACAACATACGTGAATTTCCTGGTGGCCGGCATTTTGGTTCAGACGCTCGCGTTTGGCGCCAATACGACGGCGTATGCGGTGGCGGTCGACTTGCAGCGCGGTATCGTCGAACGCTTGAAGACTCTCCCAATCATGAGCTTCGGCGTTGTTATTGGTAGTGTCACTGCAGACCTTGTCCGCAATTTCCTCTCGTCTATTGTCATGGTTGGCGTTGCTCTACTCGTCGGTTTTCGTCCGGTTGCTGGCGTCGTCGAGTGGGTGGAGATTGTCGGAATCTTGCTTTTGTTTACCTTCGCCTTTTCTTGGCTCTCGGCCATCATGGGACTACTTGCCAAGTCTGTCGAAGCAGTGCAGTGGATGGGCTTCGTCCTCATCTTTCCACTCACCTTCGCTTCGAGCGCATTCGTTCCGACCGACGGCATGCCTGCCGGACTCAAGTTCTTTGCCGAGAATCAGCCGGTAACGCACGTTATCGAAGCGGTACGCGCGCTCATGAACGGTACGCCGGTAGGGAATCATATCACGCTCTCTATTGTGTGGTGCGCCGGGTTCACACTCATCGCTATACCGATTGCTGCATATCTTTTTAGAAAGCATAAAGGCGCGAAATAAACGCAGCGAAAAAGTCCCCGAATTTCGGGGACTTTTTCGCTGCGCTTATTGCCTAGTCTTCGTCTTCTTCCTGCAAGAGTTCGGCTTTTTCTTCCAATGCCTCGGCCTCGTCTTCCATAGCCTCTGCCGCTTCTTCTTGCGCTTCCTCGGCTCGATCTTCAGCTTCTTCTATTCGTTCGTCTTGTTCGCTTGTATCTGCCATAGGTTTTTTCTTAATGTTATAAATCTCCCCGTGCTAATTGTATCAGCTTCTTGAGCCGCTCGTCCATACCATCTGTAATCAGTAATTGCTGTACCCAAAGGCTATCCCATTGGTCGTTACTGTTTATCGGCATGACAAATATATTGCCACTCTCGGGGTCGGATGCACTCAAGACTATTTTGAAGCCTTCCGCCATCTTTGCCAAAATTTTATCGGTAGGCGTCGAATAGCCTGGGTACTCTTCGTCTGCAGCTTTGCGTTCGGCGTACGCAGCGGGGTCGATACCTGGAAATGTAAAAGTTTCCTGGCTCTCTATGAGCTCTTTGGCCAAAGCAGTGCATAATTCCCAACGCTGTTCTGGTCCGTTTTCTTTAGATGAGGGTCGTGGCCCCGTTTCGTTCATACTAGTGATTCTATCATAAGGTCGGCTAAAAATTTGCTTTTTGGCCCTTTTTTGGTAATATTTGGCCTGTATCTTTAAAAGATACGCATTGAAAATAGAATATTCCCCGGTAGCTCAGCGGTAGAGCAATCGCCTGTGAGATGTATGTGGTATAATTTTCTTATGTCTACCACAAGAAAAGAGACCAGAACATACTCCGACCGTGCAGAGTATTTAAAAGCAGCTGTTAAAAAACGGAGAGCAAAAATCCGTGAAATGGCTCGTGAATATGCTGGCGGCAAGTGCAAAATATGCGGTTATTCAAAAAGCTCACGAGCGCTCAGTTTCCATCACTTAGATCCGAAGAAAAAAGATTTTGGATTATCTGATGGTGGCATAACGCGTTCATGGGAAAAGACTCGCAAAGAAATAGACAAATGTATATTGCTTTGCATGAATTGTCATATGGAAGTGCACGACGGAATTACGCAGCTCCCTTCGGAAACGAAGAGATGAAAAACAAGGTGAACTGTCTGGAAGCCCAAACTGTGAGAACAGCGGGTAATCAGCAGCCAAGTCCTGAGACGTAGTAGTCGAAGGAAAGGTTCAGAGACTATCCATTTATGGAGTAGGCCTCGTCTGACGAGGTCGAAGCGCCTTGCACCTAAATTCCAATTCGGAACATGGTGATGATATAGTCCATTCCTAGAAGTAATTTTAGGTTAAATGTAAGCGATTGGTCGTTGGTTCGATCCCAACCCGGGGAGCAAAATAATGCAAAATGGCGCTTTTGCGCCATTTTGTATTTTCCTGCTTGGCTTTTCGGAGGTTAGATTAAGACGAGTTTAATTTCTGGTATAATTACCATATGAATACTAATAGCAAAAAGTATGTAGACGGGTTTGTTATACCGTTGAAAAAGAAAGACTTGGCCGCTTACAAAAAGATGGCCATCATGGGCGCTAAGACTTGGCAAAAATACGGAGCCTTGGCTTACTTTGAGTGCGTAGGAGACGATCTAGCTGTCAAAAAAGGCATGGGTATGGGTTTTAAAAAACTTGCGAAATTGAAACCAGACGAAACGGTAGTTTTTTCTTTCATAGTTTATAAATCCAAAAAGGATCGTGACATAATAAACAAAAAAGTCATGAGTGATCCTGCCATGAATAACTTTGATATTAAAACGATGCCCTTAGACATGAAGAAATTTGTGGTCGGCGGCTTCAAAACTTTGGTGGAGTTTTAAGAAAATTAGTATCTAGAAAAAATAACATGAACAAAGGTTGGAAAATCACGTTTTATATCTCAACAATTATCTTGTCTCTTGGTATGCTCTGGGGCGGGTACTTGGATGCGAGTCAAAATGACTTGGCTGTAGCTGGTATTACCTCACTCGGCTATCCAGCTTATTTCGCGGTTATTATCGGCGTCGCCAAGATTCTCGGTGTTATCGGTATCTGGCAGAACAAAGTCCGGTTTTTGAAATCTTGGGCTTATGCTGGGTTCACTTTTGACACCCTCGGCGCTATTGTTTCATGCTTTGTAGTTGGGTTCGGCTTCATGGGTGCATTGCCGGCATTGATCAGTCTCGTTCTCACGCTCCTTTCATTTGCCGCCGCAAGAAAGCTTGGAAAGGTGTAAAATAGCATCATATGGAATCAGAAAAGAAAAATTGTATTTCGCCATGGACGGCGCTTATTTTAGGATTATGCGGTGTCATTATCTCGGCTATCATCGTAGGAGGTATTTTGGCGTATAAGGCTCTTGACAAAGTAGAGAATCAGGATGAATTGATAGACCTTTTATGCCAGAGCCTCGAAGACGAGCGTGGCAGCAAGATTTCTTGCGATCGTTAAAGACGCTAGGTTCTGGATTTGGTAGAATGTAGTTATTAGTCCTAAGGTACTATTTCTATGAACATCAACATCAAGGCGACCAATATGGAGCTTACTTCGGCTATTCGCACGTATGCGGAGTCAAAGGTGGGGCCGCTCGCGATCTTGTTGCCGACAGGTGAGCAGCAAGCGTTTATTGAAATAGGCCGCACGTCCAATCATCACAAGCAGGGTGAAGACGTATTTCGTGCGGAGCTAAAGATCCGCGCTGGCGGCAAGGAATTCTTTGCAGAAGAATCAAATGCCGACTTGTATGCAGCTCTCGACAAAGCCAAAGACGAGATTGCTCGCGAGATCAAGCATTCCAAAGATCGTGACAAGACTCTTTTTGTTCGCGGTGCTCGCAGTCTTAAAAAACGCATCAAGGGTATGAAGCCCTGGTGGCCTTTTGGCGGAAAAGGAGGGGGTGAGAATTAAGTATTAGGTATTAAGAAAACGAAAGCCCCGGCATTGCCGGGGCTTTGTCATTCGAGGAGCTTTTTCCTGAAGGCGTCTTGCGTGACTGGAACATTGCCGTTCAGCATTTCCATGATGGCGAGGCAGTGAGCCTCTTGCGTGATGCAAATGGCATCTTTGGGGTGCTCGGGGCACGTATGGCCGATGCCGTTCAAGAGAAGCAAGAGCGAAGCATCGCTTTCGTAGGGTCCAGGAGTAGCGATGGGGTACTTGTGCTGCTCGAGATGCTTGGCCAGATCAACGAACACGTGCGCGCTCCGTAACTGGAAGCTAAATAACATGGTCGTTTTCATGAGGTGCTTTTTTGCCATTGTATCTTCGTATTGGTGTATGGTCAAGCATAGAAAAGCGAAAACCGCGCGCCCGAAGGGTGCGCGGTAGTGCTATGAAAGAGTTTCTTCCAAGACTTCGTGATAGAGCACGATGAGTCCTACAAAGAGTGAAAGTTGCTGGCAAGTACTGTCAACATTGTGACACGAGAATCCTTGCTCGAGAAGGTGACTCATTCCATGATGGTCAGCGGCGACATAGCATGCATTGCTTGGCACCTCAAGGTAAAAGCCGATGTTTCCGATTTCTGCACGACACCATGGTTCCGATCCAGTCGGCATGATGTGTTTGTGCACAGCCTTCATGGCTGCCAAGGTTTTTGGAAAATCTGTTTCGCGCCAACCCTTTTTGTCAGCATGCTTTTCCTTGAGAGATATACAGGCTCTGAAGAACCAATCACTCATCTCACCGCCGATTGGCGAACTGCCCTTGATGTGGGTAAGAAGATCGATGATTAGGTCTTGCGACTCCAGGAGCTTCTTCTCGTCAAAGAGGACGTAGTAGAGGTACCACAAGAGAAGCGACATGGATTCAACCGAGTAATTTATCGATACTTCAGGATCCACTCGCGCACGCTTTGTGCCGTAGCATCGAGAACAGGCTCTCTCTTCGAAGAAATCATCTTTACCGGTGCCCTCACACTTATCGCAGGGCTGATCGCCGTAGATCCAATAGGGTGGGATTGCAAATGCGATTCGGAGTAATCCGTCTTTAGTGCCTCGATTGACGGATGTTCCCTCGAACCCCCAGTTTTTATCGAGCGATTTTTCGAATGGTCTATCTCCGAAGCGCTGTCGCACTTTCGCTATTATTCCATCCTCCATCTTCTTGGATTGGGTCAGCTTGAGGGCGTCTTCTCGTATATGAAAGACGATCGTTGGTGTCGGCTCGTTCTCGTAGGTCAGGTAATACGCCTGACGGGCTAAATGCTCTTCCAGGCTTTCCATGTGAATGTTCAGGTTGGTTTGGCCCACTATCGCATAAAAGAGGGAAAAGCGAAAGGTCCTGTCGAATTTAATTTCCCGTCAAGTTTCCAAATGTTGCTATTTTTCCGCCATAGCGTAAAAATAGCAACAAGGTTTTTAGAGAGAAATTTCTTTTTTCCCTTCAGGAATAATTTTCTTGATTACGAATTTGCCATTTTCAAAAGCGGCGAGGGTGACTTTGTTGCGCTTACCATCATCATCGAAATAGAACACTCCCGGCCAGCCGAAGTAGGCGCGGTATTTGCGCCATTTAGTGATATCGTTGTCGGTTGGGAAAAGTTCACCGTCGGTTTTGTCTATTTTTCCGCAGTGGGTTGCGAGGCTATCATCTTGCTCTACAGGTGTTATCTCTCCTGCAAAATATTTTGGCAAAATCTGTAGTAGAAGATCAATCCCGCTTTCAGTCAATTTATCTTTTAGCTCTGGGGTCGTCACAGTGTCACTTATCGGGACTTCACGAACGCCAAGGATAGGCCCCGCATCGAGTTTGAATACGAGCTTTTGAATAGTAACACCTGTCATAGTGTCGCCTGACAAAATACTATGTTCGACAGGCGACGCGCCGCGGAATTTTGGAAGAAGCGAGTAGTGAATATTGAGCATGCCTAGCAAAAAAGAGTCGATGATTGTCTGGGGAATAATTTTGCCGTACGCGACAACAATTCCAACAGACGGTAAGTCGTCCGTCGCAAGTCGCAAGTCGCGAAGACTGTCGGGTTGGACAACCGTAAGACCAAGTTTTTCGGCGACAACTTTTACTGGCGGGGGAGTGAGGGTGTGTTTACGGCCAACTGGCGCGTCTGGGTTGGTGACAACGGTGGTGATATGATATCCGGCACCGTGAAGAGACTCCAAAACACGGGCCGCGACATCCGGAGTGCCGAAAAAAATTATGTTAGTATTCTGTGTTTTGTTTGTCATTCGGTGCGGTTCTTACGTCTATCGCCTTGTCTGTAAATAGTATGCCATCTAAGTGATCAATCTCGTGCTGGAAGATGCGGGCCAAGAGGCTGCTGGCCGTCATAGTCTTTTCGGTGCCGGTTTCGTCTAGGTAGGCAATCTTTATGTTTGTTGGGCGCTTTACCATGCCGTAAGTGTCTGGGATAGACAAGCAGCCTTCTTCTGCTACGGCTAGTTTTTTAGACATCCGCAGGATTTTAGGATTGATAAAGTATCGGTCGTTTGGTACCGAGCCTTTGTCGTTCGTTTGCCAGACTTTTCCAGCGACAACGAACGCTCGTGAGGTCACGCCTATTTGCGGCGCCGACAAGCCTACGCCATCGTTTCTGGTCGCAAGCGCTTCTGACAAGTCTTTACATAATTTCGCAACTTTGCCATTCCCAAAATCTCCTAAGGTAATTTCGGTAGAAACGGTTCGTAGTGCCGGATGCGGGATAGTGACTATCTGCATGTTATTTTAGCTTTTTCAGGTACTCGGCGAGTTTTGCGATAGGGACGGTCTTTTGCGAGCGGTTTTCCATGTCGCGGACAAGTACGCAGTTTTCAAGAGCCTCTTTCTGACCAAAGATGATTGTGTAGGGAAGACCAAGTTTTTCGGCGACCGCAAGCTGTGACCCGAGCGAATCTTTCGAAAGCGAGTGAGTGACGCCTATTTTGGCTTCGCGCAGGATCTCGATAATATTCATGCTCTTCATCTTGGCCTCGTTGCCTAGTTGGATGAAATAAATCTTTTCCTTACGTTTTATTTTCGGTATAAGTTTTTTGCCGGAAGCCTCAAGAATACGGTCGACACCGAGCCCAAAGCCGACACCTGGGATATTTTTCTTGTAACCCATTGATTTCGCCAAGTAGTCATAACGACCACCGCCACCAAGGGCAGATCGCTTGGTCTCTTGGGTTGCCGTGTTAGAAAGACCTTCTTCGCCTTCTTTTTCCGGAGGAGTTTGGTCTGTAAAGAATTCGAAAACAGTGTGCGCGTAATAGTCGAGACCGCGCACAAGAGTGTGATCAATTTCGTAGTCTATGCCCATTTCGTTCAAGTATTCGATCACTTCTTTGAAGTGTTTTTTGGAAGCCGCATTTAGATGAGCTATCGATTGCGGCGCAGCTGCATTGATGTCGGCTATTTTCTCGTCTTTCGAATCAAGAAGGCGTAGGGGATTGGTCTTGAGGCGCTCGCGTTGTTCGGTAGAAAGCTTGTTGATGAATTTTTTGTAGTAGTTGGTCAGCTCCTTTACATAATCCTTGCGGCTTTCGGCGTCGCCGATAGAGTTGAGTTTTACCTGTACGCGCTCTATACCAGCTTCTTGCAAGATAATAAGCGCGATTTTAATAGTCATCGCGTCGACTATGCTTTTGTCGCTCCCAAGCGTTTCGATACCAAACTGGTCAAACTCGCGATAACGACCTTTTTGCGGCTTGTCGTGGCGGAAAAAAGATTCGCAATAGTAGAACTTGAGCGGCTGCGGTCTGTTTTGCATGCCGTGCTCTATGTAGGCGCGCATAACGCCAGCAGTACCTTCGGGTCGTAGTGCTAAACGGTCACCGCCTTTTGTTTTGAGCGAATAAATTTCTTTTTCGACTATATCGGTTCCGTCGCCAACACCTTTCATAAACACCTCTTCGTGCTCGAGAACGGGGGTGCGGATTGGAGCATAGCCGTAGTATTCGCAAATTTCTTGCGCTTTTTCAAAGAAGCCCTGATGGTTGTAGAAGTCTTCGGCAATCAGGTCGCGCATGCCACGCGGAGCCTGAAACAGATTGTTCCGTTCGTTCTTGTCGTCTCCCATATGTATGATTATTCGTCGCTAATAAAACGATGCTCTCCAGGGTGGAGCCCAAGCGTGTCGACTGGTAATAGGCGTACAAAAGCTCGCCCAACGATATTGTCTTTTGGCAATACGCCCCAGACGCGAGAATCCGAGCTGGCGGTGCGGTTGTCACCCAAGACGAAATACTCATTTTCGTTTAGAGAGATACTCATAGAATCACCTCCTATCTGTTCTAGATAAGGCTCTTTTAGCTCAGTTTTAGTTCCATCAGCAGTCACTATCGAGACAACACCCTTGTCTATAATGACTGTTTCTCCCGGAAGACCTATTAGTCGCTTTATGAAAAATTTGGAAGTATCTAATGGGAATCGGAAAATGACGACGTCGCCACGTTTAGGTTCCTCGAGACGGTAAGTTATCTGGTCGACAATTAGGTATTGATGGTCTTTAAATGTCGGGAACATGGATGATCCCGAGACGATAAAGGGTTGTGCGATTAGTAGTCTGATTGGTACGACAATTAGAATGGCTACGATGATAAAGCGAATGAGTTCCCAAAAACTCTCGCCTTTTTTTGGTGTGTTCGTTGTACGTTCTACTGAGGGAGACGGTTCCATGGACGTAATTGTAGTACAAAAATCTCCTTGACGCAACGCTTTGTAGAGTGTGTTTTTGTAAACGCTTTGCAAGGTCTGCGTTTTTCTCACCCTGCGCAACCGCAAGCGCCCTCACGCGCCTAAGCGGCGCAAAGGGGAGGGTCTAGTGGATTCGAAAAACGCAGACACTTGCTCCGCCTCGGGTCTAAAAACACACTCTACTACGCTAAGAAGAATATACTGTATACTGTCATCATGCATTTAGTTGTAGGTTTGGGGAATCCTGGAGAAAAGTATAAGAATTCGCGGCACAACGCGGGGTTCATTCTTTTGGATGGATGGGTTTCGGGGTGGGAATATGATAAGTACGCGGATGCGCAAATTTCCAAGACGGGGGAATTGGTCGCGGCCAAGCCTCAGACATTTATGAATAATTCCGGTATGACGGCCGCGTCACTTGTAAAAAAATATTCTATCGTTTCAGAACACGTAATAGTTATCCACGACGATATCGATTTACCGTTTGGCAAAATAAAGATCGCATCTGGTTCTGGCCACGGTGGACACAACGGTGTTCGCGATATCATCGATAGACTCGGTACGAATGAATTTATTCGCATTAAGATCGGCATCGCGCCGACCGATGGGGAAGGAAAAGCGATCAAGCCGAAAGCCGGATTGTTTCAAAGTCAAAAATCTGCCGTTTCAAATTTTGTCTTGAAAGATTTTTCCAAGGCCGACCTAGCGGCGCTCGCTGCGCTCGCGCCGCGCGTGCGTGACATCATCGACACAATCGTCCACGAAGGAAAAGAAAAGGCGATGAATAAATTTAATTAAACGATAAAGCCCTGGCATAAGCGAGGGCTATTTCGTTTCAAGTGTCTTGAGTAGTTCCAAGATGTCACTCGGTATGGTACCACGGTAATCTTGTTCAAGAAGTTCACGGCCGTGCTTCAGTGATACATCCGTGTATTGTACGCAAATGCATTCCTCCGGGTCTTCACATTCGCAGGCATAGTCTTTTTCCCAGTAGCAGAGAGACTTCCTATCCATGGTAAGTGACAGGTGGAGACCATCGCTGTGTTTTTTGGAACGGAGGCATCTGGTATCTTCGAAAGGATCTTCGCCGACCATCGTAGGAATGGTTTGATTGCAGCACTCCATAGTTTTGGTTTTGTTGTATCTTACTCCGAAAAACGGGGGAGTCAATGCTGCTTCTATCGAGGTTCGACCTCAATAGATTATCTTTACTTTTCCCCGAAAGAGCGTAGTATGGTGCGCAAAGAACAAAACCCTACATCATGATTACCTTAAAGATCTCTCGTTCTGGTCGCAAACCACAAGAGCCCGCTCAAGTGTACTGGCTCATTGCTCGGTTAGATCAGGAGCTCCCGAAAGCTGTTTCGGCCGGTACTATGCGCACGAGCCCTACCGATTACGAGCAAGAATGGATTGCGTACTGGTACCCGCGCGGCCCTGTTTCCCTTGAGGAGATTATCGATCGGGCATTGACAGAGGCTGTCTCCTCGGGAAAGGAGAGTGTCGATATGGAATTCCCAATCGGTATCGAGCATGAGTACCATAGGCTCGGGGAGAAGGGCACCAAAGCCTTTTATAGGAAGATGCGCGAGGTTCTCTCGGCTATCAAGCAAGAGATCCGCCTGAACTTCATCCTTCCTAAGGATCAGATATTCGATGGCGGTTTCATCAGCACGTTGGTCAGAGAGTACAAGGAGGCTATCCAAGAGCGTGAAGCCTAATCAAAAGCCCCGGCCGTCAGGCCGGGGCTTTCGCATTTCTATCGAGGTCGAACCTCGATAGAATTATTTCGCTACGTGAGCGAGGGTCATCTTCTGTTCTTTTGGATCGAAGATGTTGATCTGGAAGCTGTATGACTTGCCAAGTTCGAGCGATTCACGAAGTTTTTCTTCGGAACCAAATGACGAATTGTGAACTAGTCCAGCTACGCCTTCTTTGATAGATACTAGCGCTCCGTGCTTGTTGAATTTGATTACGACACCAGATACAACATCGCCTTTTTTGAGTTTACCTTCGAACTCTGTCCATGGGTTTTCCTTGAACGCTTTGATCGAAAGGGAAATTTTACCGTCCTTTATTTCGATGATGCGAGCCTTGACCTTGTCACCAATCTTGAAGAGCTTGCGTGGGTCTTCGATAAGGCCCCAGTCGATTTCTGAGATATGAACAAGGCCTTCCAAGCCGTCTTCGATCTTTAAGAAGACGCCGAAGTCTACGACACCAGCTACCTCGCACTGCAAGTCATCACCGACATGATATTTCTCGACGACTTCTTTGCGTTCTTCTTGGTTGCCGGCCTTTTCCGAAAAGACGAGCTTGTCTTCTTGTGGGTTGATCGAAATGATCGATACCGACATTTTCTCGCCGACGAATTTTTTGAGTTCGCGCAAGATCTTGTCTTTGTCCGAACCTTCTACACGAGGGTAGTGTTCAGGCTTGAGCTGTGATGCTGGCAAGAAGCCCTGAATTCCGCGCCATTCTATTATTAGGCCGCCCTTGTTGGCTTCTTTGACAGGCAACTCCAAGACATCGCCGCGCTTCATTGTGTCTTCGGCATCTTTCCAGACAATAGCTTGGCGGGCCTCCTTGAGCGAAAGCTCAGTGTAACCTTCGGCGTTCTGGACCTCGACGACTTTCGCCTTGATAGCATCGCCAACACGAATGTTTTTGATAATGTCGCGAGCGTTTATGTATTCGCGGCCGAAGATGATACCTGTACCGAAATGACCGAGGTCTACATAGACCGCAGCCTTCCTGATATCTAGTACAGTACCTTCGACTATAGAGCCTTCGTGGAGCCCGAATACCGATGCTTCGAGCGCCGCGCGTACTGTTTCGTTCATTGTTGATTCCATAAAATTAAATATCCGCTTGCATAAGCGGATTCGTAAACTCATTTCAGGTTTTTTGTCCGTAGCCCTTTGGGGGTACAGGACAAAAGGTTAGCCTAAAAATCCAACTTGCTAATGCCGGTATCTTACTAGAATGAAAGGATTTTGTAAAGGGCTGGGCGAATCCCCATATAAAGAGTGCCGCGCCGGCCCAAAGGGCCGGCGCGGCTTGCTATAATAAAAGCATTCATTATGAGTCTTGAAAACGTCACCTATTTCGGCGAAACGGATTTTCGCGGCGAGCGACGACTTTTTGGTATTAGAAATGAAGACCGCTCGCGCCATGTTTATATCATCGGAAAAACGGGTATGGGTAAATCGACTGTGCTCGAGAACATGGCTGCCCAGGATATTCAAAATGGCGAAGGGATGTGCTTCATCGATCCGCACGGTTCCGCTATCGATACTCTTATAGAATACGTACCCGAGCATCGTATAAAAGACGTCGTCTACTTTGCACCGTTTGATTCCGATTATCCTATATCTTTTAATGTCATGGAAGACGTCGGTCACGACCAGCGTCACCTCGTTGTGTCCGGTCTCATGTCTGCATTCAAAAAAATCTGGGTCGACGCGTGGTCGGCCAGGATGGAGCACATTTTGAATAACACGATTCTTGCTTTGCTCGAGTATCCCGGCTCGACACTCCTTGGCGTCAACCGCATGTACGCCGACAAAGGATTCCGCGAAGAAGTTGTTGCAAAAGTGACAGATCCGGCGGTGCGCAGTTTTTGGAACGAAGAGTTTGCAAAATGGGACGAACGTTTTATGCGTGAAGCAACCGCGGCTATCCAAAACAAGATAGGCCAATTCACAGCCAACCCACTTATTAGAAATATTGTTGGCCAAACCCGTTCTTCGTTCGACTTCCGCGAGGCGATGGACAATAAAAAAATTGTCTTGGTCAACTTGTCCAAAGGGCGCATCGGTGAACAGAACGCCGGACTCCTCGGGGCCATGATCGTGACCAAGATTTACCTGGCGGCTATGTCACGCGCTGATGTCATGAAATCTGACATGAAGAATTTGCCACCGTTCTTTCTTTTTGTTGACGAGTTTCAAAACTTCGCCAACGATAGCTTTGCGGATATTTTGGCCGAAGCCCGCAAGTACAAATTGAACTTAACTATCGCTCACCAATATATTGAACAAATGGAAGAGTCTGTTCGAGATGCGGTTTTCGGTAACGTCGGTACGACGATTTGTTTCCGTGTTGGACCGCTTGATGCTGAAGTTATGGAAAAGATATTTTTGCCAACGTTTACCGCGGAGGATATCGTCAATCTCGGCAAATTCCAGATCTACTTGTCCCTTATGATTGATGGTGTTGGTTCAAAGCCTTTCTCTGCGACAACAATGCTTCCGATCGAGCGCAAGGCTATCTCGTATCGTCAAGAAGTCATAGAGCATTCGCGTCGCGAGTATGCTGGCGCTCGTGATCTTGTTCAGTCAACTATAGGGGATTGGCATGCTACAAATTTTGAGACAGCTAAAGAAGCAAAAGAAAGAGCTAAAAAAGAAGCTTACTTGGCAGAAAAAGCTCAGAAAGAAAAACTTATCTACGGTGATAAGCCGGCTCCTACGGCTCCGGCCAAAATAGTCATCCCTGAAGAGATAGTAAAAAAGATATCTAATCCAACCACGCAAGCGACAAGTGTTCAAAATCCTGCCCATACTCGTCAGCCTTCTAATACTGCACCAAAACAAGGCAACACAAGCAGGCCGCCTCAGGTAAAACCTGCATTTCAGCCGGGTAAGACGGCGAGCGACAAGAATAAATCACTTTTAAAAGATGTATTATCAAAGGCTCTCGAGAAAAATAATTCTTCCGTTGCGGCGCCGGCGGCAGTGCCTCATACACCTCCGCCTACTCAGCCTGAGCCTGTGCCAGCCCCTACACCTATTCGCGCCCCAGAGCCGCCGGCGCCGCCTCAAACACCCACACCCGAACGCACTCAAGTTACTTCTGGTAAAACTAAAGAGGTTCCAGAGGATATTTTGAAAAAGATATTGGAATAACTTCATGCATATTCGCATCCTCACAACATTCATTTTCGTTGTAGTACTTGCGTTTCCGGTGTTTGCAAATGCCACTATTTCTGTGACTGAAGTTGCCTGGATGGGTACTTCCGTTTCGGCCAATGACGAATGGATAGAGATATACAATAGTGGAAATGCCTCGGTCAATCTTTCGGGATGGACACTAAATGCATCTGACGGAACTCCAGCCATTGCGCTTTCGGGTACTATTGGTGCCGGTGAATACAAACTGCTCGAGCGTACCGATGACACGACGTTTCCCGGCATTACAGCACTCGTCATATTTACTGGCGCGCTCGGGAACGAGGGCGAGACGCTCACGCTCAAGCAAGGCGGAACAACCATCGAAACCCTTTCTTTTGCAGGCGGCTGGCCGGCTGGCGATGCCACTACGCGACATACTATGCAACGCGATGGTTCTTCTTGGATAACCGCTGCCGAAACAGCTGGTAGCGCGACAATCCCTGGAAGCGGCGAAGAAAATGATGAAGAGGAAGAAGAAGACGAGGAATCAACTGACAGCGAGACCGAAACAGAAACTATTACCGGCGCGGAAAAGCCGCCAACCGAGCTCAAGGTTTACGACACCATGCTCTTGTCTGTGTCTTATCCAAAAACAGTAGTTGCCAGCGCCGGTGCAAAATTTTCCATGAAGGCGCTAGATTATGACCGCACCACACTTTATCGAGGGGAATTTCATTGGAATATGGGCGATGGAGTGACACGCGTTTTCTCGCATGACATCAACTACGACGGCGAAGGATTTTCTTACACATACGAATACCCGGGAACTTACGAGGTCGTCGTCGAGTATTACCGAACAAAGTTTTCTGATAACCCGCCCGATCTTGTGAAAACTTTTTCAATACAAGTTTTTGACCCTACGGTTACGATATCAAGTGTCCGAGCTGACGGTTCTGTCGAACTTAAAAATACTTCGTCGAGAATTATAGATCTGTCTGGATGGAGATTGGCTGATGCGACGGGTCACTCATTTACGCTTCCAAAAGGTACGCACATACTTGCGAGTGCGCAATTTTTTGTAAGCGGCAAAGCTTCACGCTTAAAACCAACCGACGGTGTGGCATTGTGGACGGCGGTTGGGGCGCTAGCCACCGAATATTTGCCAGAGCCCAAAAAGACGACTACGGTATCCGCAGCAAGCACTGTTCCAAGTTACAAGGAAAAAACAGTCACTCTCCCTAAAACGCAAACACAAGTACTCGGCGCCTCAACAAAAGAAGAAAAACCTTCCAAAGCAAAAGACCCGCAAAACAGTGATACCGTCTGGGTCCTTGCATTTATAGTGTTGGTTTTGGTTGCCGTCATCGCCATCATCATGCTCAAAAAAGATGAAGACAAGAAAGGTGAAGAAGAGGAGTATGAGCTACTTGATGAGTGATGTATCGACTTTTTCTTTGAGCACGTCCGCGGCTGATGCCTTTTGTACTGAGTCTGTTGTTACTGTCGACGCTTGTGCGATTTCCAAAAGCTTTATTTTTTGATAGGTCTCGATACTCGAAATTATATGGTGAGCGCGCTGTATGGTCGTTAGAGCTTCGTCGTAGCGATTTCTATTGGCCAAATCTTCGGCTGATTCGACAAGATCGTATGCTTCGTCGAGGGCCGTTGCAAGATCAAACGGAGCCGGGCTTGTTGTTTGATCTACGGTCGGATCGGTGACTTCTTCAGATTTTTGAGTCTCGATAACCTTTTGTTCTATTTCGATAGGGGCCAGCTTTGTTGTAATTGTGGCTTTTTCGTCCACAGGCTGCACTACCTTTACAGCAGTTGTCTTGTCTGCTGTCGACGATGTTTCGCTTCGGTCTTTTATGGAATCTTCTTTTAGTGCACGTAGTTTTGCTTTAGCTGAGTTTATACGGACATTTACTATTGAAGCGGTATCTTGCTGTCTGGTTTCAACCAAAGTCTCAGTAGGTTCTTCCGTCTTTTCTTTGCTCATCACTGTAGTGTCTTCTGTGCTAGAAGCATCAATAGAAACATCTGATGCCATCATGAGCGAGGCAGCGGCGCTTGTATCCGTGCTTATGTTCGAAGCGATAAGTAAAGCGTCGCTTTCTTCGGCCGCCATCTTTTCTATACTAGTCTCGACTACGGCGATAAGAGTTGTAGATTTTCCTTCATCATCTCCCGAGTCTTCTTTGGATTGTTCGATCAAGATATCTTTGTGAACTTCGAGTACAGGCGCAATTTTGCTGGTTGCTTCTAGAACAACATCAACTTCGCCTTCGTCTTTTAGGTCCTGGATTTCTTTTTCGAGTTCGCCAATATGCTCTTCGAGCTTGGCCGTGAGAGTTTTAGTGTGCTGACTTGAGAGCTTGTTGTCTTTGGCAAGCGCTTGGGCTTCTTCGAGGCGACGTTCAACCTTTTTTGACTGAACGGCAACTTTTGATTCGTTGGAAAAAGCCAACTTGTCTTCGATTTTCTCATTTACGTTGACTTTGACGTTGTAGAGTTTTTCTCCAGGAAGAGCGCTAGACGCTGCGTAGGAAACACCAGAACCCGTTGCGACTATGCCGATTATTAGAACAAGAGCTGTTGCTTTGACGAAGTGGCCTACGCTGAATATGGAAATGTATCTTCGTTCCCTAGGCACTGATACTTCGCCGCGGATAGGGTTGAACGATATGAAATCGAGCAAGCGAGAACGTCCAAGAGCCTTCTCTGCGTCCGTCATGCGGATGCTTTGCAAACGTTTTATTATTTTTTTGAATGCTGTGTTCATATTTTCTTTTCTATACGTCGTAATGATCTTGTGCCAGGCGTTTCAGTTTGTCGACCGCTCTGTGGATTTTTACCGAAACATTGTTTGTGGTCAGGTCTAGGGTATCTGCTATCTCTTTTATGCTCATTTCGTTTATATATCGCATCGAGAGAATTTCGCGGTCGCCTTCGTCGAGTTCTTCGAGCATCCCGACCACAAAGTCTGTGTCGGATGCGTGGACAGCGGCTTGCCCTACGTCGGCTTCATCGTCTGCAAAGTCCACGCCAGTTTCCATTATTGCGTCTAGAGAATGTGACTTTTTCTTGCGACGATAGTCGATTATGAGGTTTTTTGCCACCTTGTAGAGGAAGGCTCGGAGGTTGTCAATTTGCTTGCCTTCTTTCAAATAAAGCCAGGTTTTGGTGTATGTCTCCTGGACGAGATCGGTTGCCGTTTCGCGATGGGAGGTCTGGAAATAGCAAAAGCGAAATAGGGCATCCGCATGCTCATCGTAGCTTTTCATGAAGATAGCCTCTAGTTTTTGATGGTCTTTCGACATATATGACGTCAGGACAGGGTCTTTATTACAGACTTATATTATCATGCAAACGCTAAAACCCCTTGTATTTCGAGGGGTCCTAGCGATACGTATCACTTTTTAACGAATCTCCAGCCGACAAGGTAATGGTCCTTACAGAAATAGCAGGCAGCCCAGAAGGCGGGGAAAAACAGTGCTTCCATTGTTTATTATGGTTTTTTCGGTTCGGTTTATAAGACGACTTTGTATGGGGTTTATTACAAATCCAAGCGCCCAGGGGCGTACTATTTGGTATCTTGGATTTCTCGTAGAACAAGCGGAATTTTCTTGAAATCTTCGATCAGTGTCTCGCGCATGCCGCCGTTGTAGAGCGCGTGGCGGGCCGCGCCCGCCCAAGCTCTATTGATTACTTATTTTTTCCAAAACTAAAGGTATTTTCTTAAAGTCTTCTATAAGAGTTTCTCTCATACTCCCGTTATAAAGAGCGGAGGCGGGGTGATAGAGTGGGAAGAAATATTCTACAGGAAGGTCGTTGATTTTTTTGTGGAGCAATGTGCCGTGAACTTTTGAGATCATTTCGGTTGGAAAGAATCGATTCATAGCGTGGCGACCAAGCGGGACAATTATTTTCGGTTTTATAAAATTTAATTCTTCCATGAGCCACGGAAGACATGCAGCGATTTCTTCCGGCTCTGGGTCGCGGTTGTCTGGCGGGCGATATTTGACGGTGTTGGTGATATAAATTTCCTCGCGCTTCATGCCGATAACTCCTAGCATCTCGTCTAAAAATTTTCCCGCCCGACCGACGAATGGTTTGCCTTGCAAGTCTTCGTCTTTGCCAGGCGCTTCGCCAATGAAAACAATTTTACTTTTCGGATTGCCATCGCCGAAAACTGGCTGGGTAGCTTGCGCTTTCAACTCGCAGTTATTCTGTGTGTGCCATTTTTGGTGGATATCGAGCAGGGTTTGCATGTGGCAATTATAGTATATTTTTGGTACTATTCCCGTGTCGCTCTACTTACTTTCTACTCATTCAACAAACATATGGGAATCAAAGATTTTTTTATGAGAAAGATGCTCGGCAGCCAGCTCAAAAAAAGCGGGCTTCCCGAGGCGCAGCAAGAAAAGCTTTTAGAAGGCATGATGAAGAACCCGGAATTGTTCCAGAAAATCGCCAAAGAGATTAAAGAGCTTGAAAAGAGTGGCAAGAATCAAATGTTTGCCAGCATGGAAGTGATGAAAAAATATCAGAACGAATTGCGCGAACTTATGATGTAAAGTAAGGCCCGTCCCGCAAGGGACGGGCCTTGCGACTTTTTATCTGACTAACTAGTATGAAAAAAGTTTTTACGGTCAAAGGTGAGGTGTGGCGATGGCCAGGTGTTGGCGGTTGGCATTTTGTATACGTCGACAGAAAATTAAATAGCGTTATTGAAAAATACGGGCGCAAATATGGATCAGGTTTTCGCAAGATTCGCGCGACCGTTGGAAAAACTTCTTGGGATACAGCGCTATTTCCGTATAAAAAAGAAAATGTTTTTCTCGTTTCCATCAAAGCTGCAGTGAGACAGAAAGAGGAAATCCGAACAGGGGACAAGGTAGTAATTCGAGTCTTACTCGTATAAAGGTGAAAAGCAGTGAAGCCCGCCCCTTGCGGGACGGGCCTCTTCGGGGCTGGCCACTTAAGGCCTCTTCCTGAGCAGGGCTTGTTCAGTTGTTGCCGGTGCTATTGCTAGCTTCAGGAAGTGCAGGTGCTCGTTGGCCAGATTGAGCTCTCCGCTCAATATTTGTATCTGGGCATCCTTGCTCGCGTTGTCGAGCAGGAGGGCGTAGTTCTGTTCCTCTGTCTGGTAGAGGGTATGTTCCCGCCATCCGTAGATGCAGGTCATGCAGATCAGTGCCGCGATGGCGATACGGAAGTTGTTACGCAGCCTCCGTTCCTCCTGGAGGTTTGGAAAAGTGATCATCAGTAGATTCATGGTTGGTTCGTTTGTTAGAACACTAGCACACTATATAGATTCTGTCAAATAAAGCGAAAAGACCAGAAAATGATAAAATGGGGCTATGAAATCCCTTTCCATCGAATACGCTCACATATATACGAACGATAAGATTGGTGAAGAACACGAATTGTCTTTGAAAGTGCTCGATGAATTGCAGAAAGAAGATGCTGCTTTGGTGATCATGGTGGATGACTATTCTTTTCCCGATCCAGATTTTAATTACGACGAACTATTTAATTGGCTTGCTGAGCGTGGCCACAAGCCAGATGTCATGATTCGCGAGTCGCAATTGATCGCTTCATGCGACGAGGTTTTGAAACTTATTGAAGACACAAAACTGAAAGCCGAGATTGGTGATTATGTAAGGGCGAAGAAATATCCGTGTTCACTCTTCATCGCTGCGTGGTATTTGGTTCGCTTGGGTAAAATAGAAACTTCGTTGTTTGATAAAACTTTTATAGCCGAAAAACTTATAAATATTATTCCGGAAAGCTTCAAGCCATTCGAAGAAAAAGCTTTGGAAATTTTACGCTCGACTAAGTATGCTGATGTCGTCGACAGAATTGATTACAAATATTTCGAAGGAAGAAAAATATGAAATACAACCTTCCCATAGAAACAAAATATCGGGCCATATTTGAATCTATTCGCGATGGCAAGAAAAAGATCGAAACGCGTGCCTGTGGAAAATATGACAACGCTCTTCCTGGCGATATTTTGGAATTTGAATGCGGGGATGAAAAATTTGAGAAAGTCGCGAAGAGTGTAAGAAAATTTAAAAATGTGGATGAAATGCTAGAAGTTTATAAACCGAACGAAATCAATCCGGCACTTCAGACGGCGGAAGAATTGAAATCACTTTATAACGAATTTCCCGGGTACACCGAACGATTAGAAAAATTTGGAATTATCGCTTTTGAAATTTGATTATGAAAGAGTATGAAATTATCAAGAGATACTACGGTGATCAACGAACAGAACGCAGTAAAGTTTTACTCATAAATCATATTGATGAGGGTTTGCAGGTTCTTGAAGCAATAAATGTTTCGGAAGAGACTAAGCGTGCATATTGTCTCCATCCGCTTTTTCAAGATGACACCGATCTAAACGAAAATAAAGCACTCTTTACTAGGATTGAGCCTAGAGTAATAGCTCTTGTTATGGAGTATAGAAATATTGCCAATGCTTATTTGAGTAAAAGAAAAATTTCACACCTGGACGAGATTAAGTTGAGTCCGCTTGAAGAAGTGAATCAAATGCTAATTGCGGACAAGATCCAAAATTTTAAAGATTTTATGCAGTATCACTTTGGAAAACATGAACGCTCGCAGGAGTTATTTGAATATTTTAAAAATTGGTTTGAAAAACTAAAAATACCCTCAGCTATTTTTGAGGCCATACGAAAAGATAGTAAAACGTTACACTTAGAAATGTTAAACAAATGAACCCACAAATTTTAGATTATGTAAAAAGTCAGAATGTCGGCGTGCTTGCCGTGGAGATGCCTGATGCCGCACCGCATGGAGCGACGTTGCATTTCGCGCATTCGGAAGATCCACTAGTGTTTTATTTCGAGACCGACCAAAAAACTAAAAAAGCTGAAGCGCTTCTAGGGAAAGCCGTGGTAAGAGCTTCATTCGTTATCGGCTCGAACGAAGGCGATATGAAAACGCTGCAGATGGATGGGGAAGTCCGCGTCATAAAGCCCGAAGAAAAAGAGAATTTCGAAAACTTGTATTTCGGCAAATTCCCGCACAAGAAAGGTAAGCATCTGGATCAGGTTTCTTTCATGTTTACTCCGAGCTGGTGGCGATTCACGGATTGGGGTACGTCGGAAGGAAAAAAGATTTGGATTTCGGAATAAAAATATTAAATATACTAATAAATAAACAAGACCCGCCTTACGGGGCGGGCCTTGGTCAGGGCAGGGCTATAGTTGCGAAAGGATCCAGGCGATTATTGCGATGACAATGAAGACGCCTGCGAGTCGTCGGTGCCACCTGTCCGGGCCGTACTTCTCTTCGTACGTTTCCTGCTCCTCTCCCAGTTTTCGAGCGAGTGCTTTTTCTGGGTCATCGAGTTCCGGGTATACCGGCGATTCAAATTGCTGTCCCATGTGCAGTGGTTTTTTCGTAAGATACATGAAATACGGATTTTTGTCAAACAAAAGCCCCGCATCGCGCGGGGCTTTGACGTTCAGTTTTTTCTCAGGTACGACGAGTTGCTTTGCCGCTGCAGTTTGTGCCACCTCCGCCACCGCATACTGCCGGGGAGACAGCTTGGTTCTTGCACCGTCCGGCGCATGTCCCGCCATTGCCAGTACAAGCAGAAGCCTTTAATTTCTTTGGTTTTCGCATACCTCGGCATCGCCCAGCGCAGGATGCTCCACTACCAAGACAAGAAGCTCCTTTGCCCCTTGTTTCATCTTGGAGTTCTTGCGTTCGAGCGAACAGCTCGTTCAGTTCTACGGAGCCTTTTTCAAGGTTTGGATCATGGTGAAAGAAGTAGCCGAAGACCAAGAGGCAGTCTTTTTGATACTTATGCGTATCCAAGATGTGGTAATGCCAGAACTCGTCGACTTCTTCGGTCGGTACGAGTGACTCGCCAGGGTTCGCTTTTGCGAGTGCGAGGAATTCTCGATAGCCACGCTCGGCCGCATCAACACGTGATTGGTTCCAGCCGTCTTTGGTGAGAAGCCGTTTACGTATCAAGGTGAAGTCGAGCGTTGCGACTAACTGTACTGCTTCAAGGTGCGCGTTCATTGTATTTTAGTGTTTGTATCTACTCTACGCGAAGTGAATCAATTGTCAATTCTACTTATTTCAGTTATATTTCACCCATGCATCCCGTTAGAAGCCGCGGTCGCAGATTATTCTTTTAATATTGTGTATAAAATGAAAAATAGCTTTAATAATTTAGCCAAAGCTGATCGCGCACTGACCGCGACCTGCTTCTAACGGGATGCAAATCGGAATCGTCGGCCTGCCGAACGTCGGCAAGTCCACTCTATTTAATGCGCTCACCAAAAAAGGCGTTCTCGCTGCGAATTATCCGTTCGCGACAATCGATCCATCGGTTGGGATTGTTGCCGTGCCAGATGAACGCCTGACCAAACTTTCGGAATTTTCACAATCAAAAAAAACAGTCCCGGCCGTGGTTGAATTCGTCGACATCGCCGGACTTGTGGCTGGTGCGTCCAAGGGTGAAGGCTTGGGTAATAAATTTCTCGCCAACATTCGCGAAGTCGACGCCATACTAGAAGTCGTGCGTGTCTTCGAAGACAAAGATATCATTCACGTCGAAAACAAAGTGAACCCGTCGCACGACGTCACTGTCATCAACATGGAACTCATGCTGGCTGATCTTGAAACCGTCTTGAAACGACTCGAGACGAACAATCGCGATTTCAAACGCGGCGACAAAGATGCTGTATTACTCCACGGCGCGCTCGAAAAAGTAAAAATAGTTTTGGAAGATGAAAAGATGGCGAGCACGGCAGTTTTGGATGACAAAGAACGTCCGCTCATCGCGCAGATGAACCTGCTCACCATGAAGCCAATACTTTACGCGCTCAATATTTCCGAAGCGTCCGAAAATGTCGACTATCAAGCGCCCGGCATGTTCGTAAAGATTGATCCAGTGTTTGAAAAAGGTCTCGACGAACTTATCAAGAAAAGTTATGAACTTCTTGGACTTCAGACTTACTTTACGACGGGTCCCGAAGAGTCGCGCGCTTGGACGACGAAAATAGGCGCGACTGCTCCACAGGCGGGCGCTGCCATACATACGGATTTTCAAACTAAATTCATCCGCGCTCAGGTTATTAATTGGCAGGATTTACTCGACGCTGGTTCTACCGCAAATGCTCGGGCCAAGGGTTTGCTTCGGACAGAGGGAAAGGAGTATGTAGTGAAAGACGGCGACGTCATAGAATTTTTGGTTTAGAAATGGTAAAGCCCCGCCGAGAATACGGCGGGGCTTTTGGTCAGTAGGGCGATACCGGTACTATCATGAATGTCTGCCCGAATTGCGCACTTGTGTAATAGAACGCGTCGTATGCCGGATACGCACTCGCTCCGACTTCGGGGCAGCGCAGCGGAATAGAGTCGTTGTTCTTGTAGGCTTTGATAGCGAATCCCGAGACAACGTTCGTGTCTACCTTGGCCGCAATGCTGTAGTTGCCGGGGGCAAAACAGTAGAGGGTCCTGTCTTTCGCCGGATTGTGGACTGCCTGCATGAAGAGAGTGCGTCCGTCCGAAGCACTTGTTGCTCGCAGCCTGGTCCATGCCGTGTCTGATACATTGATTGCGACCGGCGGCGTGACTTGGCCGCTTGCGTAAGCGGAACATAGCGTGATGACGCAGAGGAAAAAGAGCTTGTTCATGGGTGTCTGTTTTTCTGCACCTTACCTTAAAAAACAATTTTTGTAAAGGAAAAACGGAAAGCCCCGCGCCGACTTCGTCGGCGCGGGGCAGGGCAAGGGGGCAGTTACTTGAGTACCCAAGTCAGGATGGGTACGGCGACAATAAGCACCCAGAAGATCCTCTGAAGGATCGCTTTGGTTTGCAAGCCGCCTCCTTGGACTTGCGGTTGGGGAAAGTCGCGTAGCCGTCGGCGACGCTGATGGAAAAGTCCTTGGTTCATGGTCTTTGAAGAGTTTTCTATATATTACACACAATATTACTTTTGTCAAGTATTTGAATCCCGAAGTAATCCTTTGCCCCCACACCTATATTTCGATCGTTCTTCGAACGCGCCTTCAGCGCAATCAAAATATAGGTGTGGGGGCTTTGAAAAGAAGCTGTTTTTTGGTAAAATCGAGGCCATGATTGTCCAATATTTCGGCAAACAATTCTTTAAAGTTTCGCAAGGCGATTTTACTGTAGCTATCAATCCTGTTTCCAAGGATTCAAAAGAGTTTAATAAAGCAAAATTTGTTTCGAATGCCGTACTTATTACAACCAATCATCCAGACTACAACGGCATCGACAGTGCGACATTTGGCGAAACGGCCCCATTTGTCATCTCTGGCCCTGGAGAATACGAGGTCGGTGAAATGTACGTCCAAGGCTTCGAGTCTCGTGCAGAAATCGGCAAGCGCGAATATATGAACACCATCTATCTCATCACTTACGATGATATAAAGATAGTTTTTTTGGGAGCGCTTGCGAACAAAGATACGATTCCAAAATCTTTCATCGAATCTGTCGACGAACCAGACCTTTTCTTTGTTCCAATTGGAGGCGATTCAACTATCGACGCGGCGACGGCGCAAAAGCTTGCAACGTCCCTCAATGCTAAAATGGTTGTGCCGATGGATTATGACGCCGCTTCACTAAAGACATTTTTGAAAGAAGCCGGCGCCGAAGGCGTAAAACCCGTCGACAAGCTTACTATCAAGAAAAAAGATTTTGTCGGCAAGCAGGGCGAAGTAGTCGTCTTTGCATAATATATGAAAGCATTCATCGAAAAACTCCGTGGTAAATCAGACGCGACAAAGACGCGCATAGCGCTCGGCTCTGCAGCCGCTGTGACAGCTCTTATTATAGGTGTTTGGTTTGCCGCTGGATCAGAACGTCCTGCCGAAGCGGTCGCATCTAGCGAATCTGCTCGTGAAGACCTCAAGCCTCTTTTTATGATATTTAAAAATGCCAAAGAAGGTATCGGTACGCTCAAGGCGAGTGTCGGCAGCCGCGCAGAAAGGCGCGACGCGCGAAAAGAAGAAGCAGCTGCCGATGCGTCTGTCGAAGGTCCTGAAGATTTTACGATCATAGAATAGTTTTATGGCACGATCATCATCAAAAAACGAAGAACCGCGAGCTCCGATGGCCGACAAAATAGTCCCGGCCAATATCGTCACAGAAATGAAAGACTCGTACTTGGCGTACGCCATGTCGGTCATTACTTCCCGTGCATTGCCAGACGTTCGCGATGGTCTAAAGCCGGTGCATCGTCGTATTTTGTTTGCTATGCATGAGCTCGGTCTTTCTGCTAGCGCAAAATTTCGTAAATCCGCGCTCGTAGTCGGTGACGTATTGGGTAAATACCACCCGCATGGTGACTATTCGGTTTACGATGCGATGGTTGGTATGGCTCAGGACTTTTCATATAGATACCCTCTCGTACTTGGCCAAGGTAACTTTGGTTCGATAGACGGAGACAATGCCGCCGCCATGCGTTACACCGAAGCCAAGATGTCTCGCGTTTCAGGCGAACTTTTGCGTGACATCGAAAAGAATACTGTTGATTTTCGTCCAAACTACGACGACACCTTGAAAGAGCCTAGCGTGATGCCAGCCGCCGTGCCTGCGCTTCTTTTGAACGGTACGCTCGGTATTGCTGTCGGTATGGCGACTAAGATCCCGCCGCACAATCTGCGCGAGGTTATCGATGCAACGCTTCATCTTATAGAAAACCCAAAAGCTACGACCGAAGACCTAGTTGAATTCGTTCAGGCGCCGGATTTTCCGACAGGAGGTATTGTCTACAACAAGCGTGACATTTTGGCCGCTTATTCTACCGGTCGAGGCGGTGTTGTTACGCGCGGTGAAGCCGAAATCGTCGAGACCAAGCTAGGTCAGTCGCAAATTGTAGTTAAATCTTTGCCTTACCAGGTTTTACGGTCCTCGTTCGTCGAACAGGTCGCCGAACTATTCCGCGAAAAGAAATTGGTTGGCCTAAAAGATTTGCGCGATGAATCGACCGACGAAATGCGTGTCGTCATCGACTTAAAATCAAGCGCTCATCCGCAAAAAGTTTTGAACTATTTATACAAACACACTCAGCTCGAACAGAATTTCAATTTCAACATGGTTGCGCTTGTCGATGGTGTGCCTCAGACGCTGTCACTCAAGGGCCTACTAGAATCTTTTGTCACCCATCGCGAAGTAGTTGTTCGCCGCCGTAGCGAATTTGATCTAGACAAGGCTCTTGCTCGAGAGCACATCTTGCTTGGTCTTAAAAAGGCGCTCGACCATATCGACGAAATAATCAAAACAATCCGCGCTTCGAAAGATGTGGCCGAGGCAAAGGTGAATCTTATGAAGAACTGGAAGTTTTCTGATCTTCAGGCTCAAGCTATTCTTGAAATGCGCCTTCAGAAGCTGGCCGGACTTGAACGCAAAGCTATAGAAGACGAGCTCAAGGAAAAGCAAACGCTTATCGCGTACTTGCGCGACTTGCTTGCTAGTCCAAAAAAGATTTTAAAGGTCATTTCAACCGAGCTTGCCGAAATCCGCGAAAAGCATGGCGACGATCGTCGCACCAAATATGTAAAAGGTGGCGTTCGTGAAATTTCCGAAGAAGATCTTATTCCAGACGCAGACTCCGTGCTCGTCTTTACTGCTGGTGGTTATGTCAAACGTACAGACCCGAACGAATATCGCTCACAAAAACGTGGTGGTGTTGGCGTGGTAGATCTCGAGACAAAAGAAGAAGATGTTGTGACTCATCTTCTTACGACCTCGACACACAGCGACTTGCTATTTTTCACCAATCGCGGCAAGGCTTATCAGCTAAAAATGTACGAAATCCCAGAAGGCCGCCGTGCAACCAAAGGCAAGTCTGTTATGAACTTCCTTTCACTCGCTGCCGAGGAAAAAGTTACCTCTATTGTTCCACTTGAAAAAGACGCAAAGGCGAGCAGTCCATTCTTGTTGCTAGTGACAAAAAAAGGTGTGGCCAAAAAAATGGAAGCAGAGTCGTTTAAAGATGTTCGCCGATCTGGTCTTATCGCTATCAAGCTCGATGACGGCGACGAACTTTTGTCTGCCAACTTCCTCGACAAGTCTGACGAAGTCATTATGGCTACGAAAATGGGGCAATCGATTCGTTTTAAAGAAGCCGATGTTCGTGCCATGGGTCGTTCGGCAGGCGGTGTTCGAGGCATCAAGCTAGTAAAGGCATCTGACAATGTCGTCGGTGTTTCGATCGTAAACAAGTCTATGAAAGACGCCTCCTTTATGGTCATTTCAGAAAATGGTCTAGGTAAACGTAGTGGACTCGATGAATACAAGACTCAGGGCCGCGGTGGTTCTGGTATTAAAACGTTCAAGATCACACCAAAGACTGGCAACGTCGTTGCAGCCGGTATTGTCACGCCAGAAATGTCCGAGCTTATCGCCATGTCGAAAAAAGGTCAGGTCATCCGCACTCCTATAGACTCTGTTCCGGTTCAGTCTCGTTCAACGCAAGGCGTAAAGATCATGAAGCCAAGAGACGGCGATTCGGTGGCGTCAGTTACCTTCATCTAAATAAATAATAAAAGCCGCCCGCGCTTGCGCGGGCGGCTTTTTGTTTATGCTAAAATAAAAGCATGATTAATAATCCTGAGGATCTTGTCACGTCACTTGGTGTTCGCGAAGGCGCGGTTGTTGCTGACTTTGGCGCTGGCAGCGGACATTACGCTTACGCATTGAGTCGCGCTGTCGGCCCTTCCGGCAAAGTCTTTGCCGTCGATATTCAGAAAAGTCTAATCGAGCGCTTGAAAAAAGACGCCGAAGGGAAGGGGATAAAAAATATCGAAATTATTTGGGGCGATATCGAAGTGGTCGGCGGTACAAAACTGCGCGCTTCTTCCATTGACACGCTTGTCGTCTCGAACGTCTTGTTTCAGGTAGACGCCAAAGCTGGTCTTGTGCATGAATGCGCTCGCGTTATGAAGCCAGGGGGAGTGCTTTTGCTCGTTGATTGGAGCGAATCATTTGCTGGACTTGGACCAGAGCCAAATACAGTAGTATCGGCCGACATGGCTCGACGTATTTTCGAAACGGGCCCGTTTGTGTACCGCCGTGAACTCTCGGCCGGCGAGCACCACTATGCTATGGTGTTCGAGCGCACGTCGGTTTAGCCCGCAATTCACAAATTAAGTTTAAATATAAGCTCGACTTGGCATACAATATAGAGTATGAAAGGTTTCCAAGTAGGTATTCTAATATTTTTCGGTCTGTTCGTTTTTCTGGGCGTTCTTATATTTTCTGGCGCGATAAAATTACCAGAGCGCGGAGCCGATCAAACAGTCGCAACAGGAACAATCAAGATTTGGGGCACCATACCAAAAAAACAATTCAATAGCGCCATCAATTATCTAAACGGCAAAAATCCAAATGTTATTTTGTCGTATGTCGAGAAAGATCCGCTGACGTATCGCACAGACTTGCTCAACGCATTCGCTTTTGGCGGTTTGCCGGATATATTCCTATTATCCCAGGATCTGATCGCCGCATACGAAGATAAAGTCATTACTATTCCGTTCACCAATTTCCCTGAACGTACTTACAATGACACTTATGTCCGTGCAGCCGAGCTCTTCAAGACGCCCGAAGGATTTCTTGGTTTCCCAATCTTTTCAGACCCGCTTGTCATGTACTACAACCAAGACCTGCTCGAGGCCGCAGGTTACGTCGCACCGCCAAAATATTGGAAGGACTTGTTTGACTACGTCCCAAAACTAACCGTAAAGAATGACGCGCTGCAGGTAATTCGAAGCGGTGTTGCGCTTGGAGAATTTAAAAATGTAACTAATGCAAAAGAAATATTCCTTGCGATGAATCTCCAACTTGGCAATCAAGTTGTTGTAAGAGATATAGAAAAAGACAGCTTTGTTTCAGTTTTTGATCAGCCTTCGGATGTGTCGGGTAAGCCTGCGGTTCAGTCGCTCGAGTTTTATAATACTTTTTCAAACCCGGTCGAGACTGTTTATTCTTGGAACAAATCCAAGGCCGCCTCCGAAGACGCCTTTGTCGCCGGGGACCTTGCCATTTATTTTGGCCTAGCGTCCGAGCTTTCTGATATCCGGGCCAAGAATCCAAATCTAAATTTCGATGTTGCCGCTATTCCGCAAGTCGAAGAATTGCCGACACGCACGACTTATGCAGATGTTTATGCATTGGCTATTCCAAAGACATCCGCGAGTGCACAGGCAGCCCTGTCATTGTCGGCCGAACTCGCCAACGGCGCCGACACTCTTGCTATTGTCGGTTCGAGCGGTTTTGCGCCACTGCGCCGCGATCTTATCACCGTACCTCAGTCGGGCACAACAAACGCTGTTTTTTACCAGGCTGCCTTGAATGCGCGTTCGTGGTTTGACCCAAATGACAACGAAACAAACAAGCTCTTCGAGTCTATGGTCGAAGACGTTATTTCTGGTCTCGTAAACGCCGAAGACTCAATCGAGCGCACAAGTCTAGGTCTTCGTCGCGCATTTTCACAATGACAAAGAATCTAATCATCACTCTAGTCGTAATAGTTGGATCTCTTGTTCCTGGTTTTGTTCGTGCGGCCTATCTTGAAGACGGCTATTTCCTATCGTCGTTTTCGTCGACGGCCGGCATGGGGGCGAACATTGCCATAGTAAACTTTGGCGGCACTGTATATCCGACAAATCCTGGTGACAACCCGGCAACTGCGAGTCTGCACTACGTTAGCCAGCGTTTGAGTGGAGGAAATTTCCCGGAAGTCTCACATCCTAATTTCAACTCGAATGCACAGGGTGTTTTTTCTACAGCACTTCTTGGTCTCGAATGCGGTCAAGAATACTCTTTCAAGCTCTATCAAGGCACAAGCGATCTTATCCAGGTCGACCCGGTCGGGAACAATGGACCACTTGCTAACGCTTTTTCGATGACGCTTGCCTGTGCCCAAGGTCCGGGCCAGAACGAAGACACTCAATACGCGCCAAACTCTGCTGGCGCGACAACTCTCGCTGGCGTTAATTGGGGTAATAACATCGTTGTGACCGATAACTCTATCACTATCAACAATGCGCAGGCTATCCCGCTACCGCCGAACGGTCCAAAAACTTTTAAAGTCGAATATGGTACGGGGACAGAAGGTCCGAATGGTCAGCCGGTCGGTGGACAAGCGCTTGGTTTCAGTGAAGTTATCACTCGCACGGCACCATATTTTTTTAGTGTGCAGATACCAAACTTGGCCCCGGACACAGCTTATTATTTCAACTTGTGGGAGGTAACGGGTAACACCAGCACAAATTTATTTGTCTATGATTACACTCAGACCAACGAACTCATAGGCAACCAAACCCTTTCTGTTCAGCTCTTGAGCGACGAGTCTGCGCGCATGTACGGCAATATGGTTAACAGTAACGGTGTGCCGCTCGCCGGTGTGACGGCGACCATAGAAATCCATTCCGAAGACGACCCGGGTTCGCCTATCGTTCAACAAGCGAATGTTACGATAGGCGCAGGTAACCTTGTAAATGGCCCAGGTTTTTATGAGCATACGTTCAACGGCCTTACTCCTGATACGCAATATTATGTCTTGGTGCGTAATGCTTCGACCCAGGCCATACTAGTTGGCACGATACCGTTTACCATGCCGTCGCCATATGACCCAGGTCAGCAGACCTTTGTCGCGGCCGAGCCATCTTACACAGGACTCGTCACTTGTGATGGGCCGAATTGCGATTTTAATAGTTTGATAGACACGATCAATCGTGTGATCAACTTTATTATCTTTTACATCGGTTTCCCAATGGTTGCGATTGTTGCCGCGTGGGCTGGTATCAAGCTCATCATGAGCGGCGGTGATCCAGGTGCGAAAAAAGATGCCAAGGCAATGCTGACCAAGGTGGTTTTGGGACTCATTGTTGCATTACTTTGTTGGACGCTCGTCAAATTCTTGCTTATCTTGCTCGGGTATGTGCCGTCGGGAGCGTTGTGGGGTGTTTTAGGTACAGCACCATAATATATGACCATGAAATTTTTAAAAACATTTATCTTTGCCGCACTGCTAGTAACTTCGAGCGTAGTTTTCTTTGGTATGCGCGAAGCCGAAGCGCAGGTCGGAGGGGATTGCCAGGTGACAGCCGCCGCATTAAGAACAACTCGTCAAGTGAATGACGGTTTTTACGAGTCAAATGATCGCCCTTTTGTCTACATAGACATACTGACTGAGAATTGCATTGGCCAAGAGATAGAGGTTTCCTTGACCGAACATGATTCTATGGGCGGTAACGATGACGTAAACGATACCTTGGGTATTGCAGATGAGTGCAATACTGGCAACTCAAGCTGTATGGATAATAGGCATATCCAGGTTACGACTAATAATTTCTCGCTGGCGTTGATTGCCGGGACTGATGAATGTGATGGTGGGCCTGGGTATGATTGTTATTACCATGTAGAGACGTGGGATGATGTCCAGTCTGGTGCCGAGTGGATGTCTGGGCAACTGATTTACGAATGCGACACGACATGTACCGACAATTGGTTTTATTACGGAGTCATTCCTCTCGGAACTATATATCCGACAGATGACGACCAACAATCTTCAAACGGCGGCGGGAGTGACATCCCTATTGGTAATGGGGGTGGAAGCGACATTCCCATCGATTCAACCAACGGCGCTCAGACTGTCATCGATCTTGGTTTACAAAATCCATTGGCTGGCACGATTGATACCTTGCCTCAGCTTTTGCAAAAAATAGTCTACATCTTTATGCGGATTGCCGTACCGCTTATCGCCATGGCCATACTATACTCGGGCTTTCTTTTCGTCACGGCCCAGGGTCGCGACGACCAGCTCAAAAAAGCCAAAGCAACATTTACGCTCGCGGTTATCGGCGGACTCGTTCTCTTGGGTGCATATTTGTTGGCCGAGGCTATTCGTGACGCGCTTACTACTATTAACACTTAAAGTATGAAATACCTCGCACCACTTTTCGCACTCATTATCGCACTCGTGCCGTTTTCTGGCGCGCATGCACAGGCGGCACCATCGTTTGGTAGCGCCATTGCGACGTTCGGAACTTTTTCCGGTGCATATGGGGCGCAAGTCACCGGAAATGTTGTTGCTCCTCCGTGGATGCCACCTACAATGTTTATTGTTGCTGTAGCGGTACTCGAAGAGGCTGTGTCAGATCCTTCTGATTATGCTGGTTCATATTACGAATTGTTTGATGAAAATGATTTTACGTTTAATGCCGGTTCGTATATATTTTCACGGGTAATCCCAGACATGAACGGTACGCCGTTCGTCGCGAACGAAGATTATTTCTTTATCTTCAAACTCGCCTCGACGGCTGACCCGGCTGCATTCGCGCCAATGTATGCAACATCGACTACAAATGCCGTCGGCGCTCCAAACACTGGCAACCCGCCAGGCCCCAATCCTAACCCTGGTCCGAATGACAACAATGACACGAACACAACTACAACCACGTCGGTCATCGGTGGCTATACATTTAATACTATAAAAAATCCTTTGTGCGAAGGTAGCGACAATCCTGCCTGTCAGGAGTTCGATGTCATGATGTTCTTGCAAAAGCTCTTCTCGAATTTGGTGAAAATAGCTATTCCAATACTCGTATTGTTCATTATCTATTCCGGCTTCAAGTTTGTCGAAGCCCAAGGTAACGAGAAGAAGATAGAGGATGCGCGGAAAAATTTCACATACGTTATAATAGGAGGCGTGGTCATCCTTGCTGCGTGGACTATTGCCATGGCGATCAAGGGAACAATAAATAACTTGGAAGCGTCTCTGCCATTTATTATAAAATTATTCGCATAATTACATGAAAACACTTCGCACACTCTCTGTCGCCGCATTCACATTCTTGACTCCTCTCGTGGCAGCGGCCCAAGTCGCCAATTCAGGCGGCGGCGTCTGTTCGTACGATATTGATAGCATAGCAGTAGTCTTTCATTTGTTTGGCTGCATATTGAGTACGGCTGTATTGCCGATGCTGGTGACGCTTGCGATCATTGTGTTCATCTGGGGCGTCGTTAAATATATTTCCAAAGCCGACGACTCGACCGAGCGCGAAGAGGGAAGGAAGTTTATGCTCTACGGCATAATCGGTCTCTTTGTTATTGTCTCGGTCTGGGGCCTGGTTGGTATTATTCAGGGTACTTTTGGCCTCTCGACCAATCCGCTTATTCCACAACTACAGGGTATTTAGCCTGTTGACATGCCGTTTCGTGATATAATGTAGTGGTAAACGTTATCGTTTCGGTCATTATTAATTTATTAGTGTTTTTACAGTATGAATAGATTTTTGAAGATCGCAGCCGTTGTCGCACCGTTTGCGCCGATTGCCGCATTCGCGCAGATTAACAACATTGGTTATCAGATCACAACAGGACCTGGCATCTCGCAGATCCTTGGTACGATCTCGAGCATCTTTGCGGTTATCATCCCGCTTCTTATCACTGCAGCTGTTATCTATGTCATCTACGGTGTCATCAAATACGCGACTGCGTCTGACGATGACAAGCAGGCAGAAGGACGCAAGGTGATAATCTCTGGCGTTGTCGCTCTTTTCGTCATCGTTTCGATTTGGGGACTTGTCGCTATCTTGAACCGCACTTTCGGTGTTGGTCAGGGCGGCCAAAACGTTGGCGGATGTCAGCCTGTTTGGAACCCGAACGCTAACGGCGGACAGGGAGACTTCGTACCGCCTCCGCAGTGCTAACAATGGTGTACTGGTTGCTGTCGCTTGCGACACCCGTTGCTCACGCTTCCCTTGATACGTTTATCCGCAAGATCAATACGTATGTCTTGAATCCAGTCATCGTTTTTCTCTTCACTCTCGCAGTCGTTTACTTCATCTACGGAGTATACGAATATGTGCGTGGAGCAGGGGAAAGCGATGCTCGCGAACAGGGTCAGAAGCATATGCTTTGGGGTCTGATCGGACTCTCGATTATGGTCGCCGTTTTCTTTATCATCCGCGTGATGATGGGAACAATCGGTATCGACGAAAACGAGATCAATCCGCAGACGGGCGAGGTAAATATAATCCTCGATTAATAAACCAATACTTGTCCATGCTAAAAGGCCCCGCTTACGCGGGGCCTTTCGGCTTGAATGTGCTCTCAACGCTTTTTTCGGTCACCACTCTTTTTGCCGCCCTGGCGGCCCTCAAAGGCGGATGCGACTGCTTGTGCGCCTTGTGAGACCGAACTGACGATCCTTTCGATCTGTTCGGGCTTGAATCCGGCTTCTTTCAAGGATGACAGCAGGTTCGTACCTCCGCCTCTCCCGAAGCTCAAATTGCCGAGCCACATCTTGATCTCGTCGCCGCTCAAGTTCTCGTTGAGGATCATGGCCACCAGTTCGAGTGACAGGTATGGATCTTCGATCTTGAGTTCCTTGATCCGCCCCATGGTTGCCTTGAATGACTCGGCTTTACCCTCTGCGTCAATGACGTTGACCCGCTTGCGGCTCAAGGCGTCTCGGATGGCTTTCGACGGGCCGATGTCTTGTGCTTGGACATTGTAGATGCCAAACCCGTAACCGGTGTCGATAACCCATTCGTCGCGGCCGTTGACGTCCATAAGGTAGCATCGTGGGCGACCTTCGCCGTCCTTGAGATTCTTGAAGACGTCGTTCATTGTCTTTTCCAATTCATGCGACGTCATCAGAACCTGCAAGTTCATGTTTTCGTGCTGAAGAGCCTCCTTCAGTACCGACTCTGCGACCTCATTGAGGTTTTCGAGTGACACGTTCTCATCAGCCTGGTCGATCCGGCGGACAGCCTGGAAGGGGTTTAGCGATATCATGCTGAAGATCAACCGCGGTGGCCTATCGCCTTCGCTGAAGACTTCAACACTATCGATGCTTCCTGGTGCGACGCGCACGAACGCCGAAGGACATTCGATTTCCACCGTGTTGCCCCCGTAGTTGTGTTTGCGCACCTCTATCCAGCTGAAGACGGAAACTTCTCCGCTGAAACGGAACTTGCCAAGTTGGTTTCCTCTGAAGAAGATCAAGGTGCCGTAAGCACCAGACCCCATGTCAACATGTTCGAAGACATTGAGGAACATCCACATGACAGAGGCTGCGGCGATAGGCCACGAATCCCAGATCATTTCGCTCATCCGGTTGTCTGTCGCCACCTCCAATGGAAACAGCATAACGACAAGACGGATAAGGCCGCAGATGGCGATTCCCCCTAGGCTTGAAAGCACAAGAGAGGCGATCATCTGTATGATAAGGCCTACGACAGAGTGGACGTTTTTCAGATCTTCGCGGTAGTAGAATCGCGGCCTAGTTCGTTCGGCCGGAGCAGGGGCTTCGAAAACCCCAGGTGCAGTTGCTGTTTGCATCTCGAGTTTGTTTTAATCGCACGCACAAATACGTGCTTGTGTTTTGTTTCCTGTCGCTGAACGTACCTTAAAGCCGTTTCTGTCACCCGCCGTGAAGGGGGCCTCTTCTGTTGCTGGTCCGAACGTGAATTCGGTACCATCAGAGAGTTCTAGAATGATGTCGGAATCAGTGTAGCAAAAGCGTACCTTACCCGTAGAAGGGAAAATTCGCAATGGCTTCACTTCTTGCACCGAACCATCAATCTCGATTGTTTCGCAGCGACCGCATTCGTCGCAGTAGCTGTGATGAGCCGAGCCCTCGTTCTTGGTCGTGTTTGACGACACCTGGATCTCGTCACTGTCTGACCAGTTGTTCACGGTCATACCGATAGGAACAAGGGCCCCGCAGAAGACCATGAAGAGCATTCGCCAGAATTGGAAAGAAGACCCTGTCTTTTTGACCTTTGCTTTCGTGGTCAATGGCGGCAGACTGGTAGTCCGACGCCGGTATTGATTATCTGCCGCCATGAGTATGTTTGGTTTTTGGTTTGCGTTGAGGTTTTCAAAGAACCGGAGTTCTTTTTTCTGACAGTATTATAGCACAGAAATATC
>CAZHCS010000009.1:0-17752 GCA_964531475.1 uncultured Candidatus Saccharibacteria bacterium
AACCTCATACTCAGGCTTATTCGTAAAGAAAGCCTTGGCGTCAGCGAGGTGCTTCTGGTTGTCTTCGATGACGAGGATTTTCTTGGTGCTCATGATGGTAGGTATTATGTCCGCTTTCGCGAGACGGGTGGGTTTCAAGGTGCTTATGAGGATATAATAACATTCTCTGACTATAGTGTCAATAATAATATCGAGTGTGTTTATAAAACCCTTGCAATATATAGCTTTTTAGTATAAAATTATATTTGTCATAAAAGTTGACAAAAGTATGGAGATTAACCTAATAAAAAACCTAGAAACGACTGGTTTGTCGCAGAAAGAATCCGCTGTCTATTTAGCCCTACTTGAGATCGGCCAAGCCTCTATTGCTAGCCTGTCGCTTAAAACCGGAATCAAGAGGCCAACATGTTATCTCATTATTGATGAATTAGTTCAGAAAGGTTTGGTCACCAACGTTCCTGTTGGTAGGAAAACTTTATATATTGCTGAACACCCAACAAAAATTGTAAAACGTGCCGAACAGAGTTTGAGTATGGCGAAAAATATAGTCTCGGGTTTACAGGAAATAATGACGAAGAAATCCGATCGACCAAAGCTTCGAGTATTTAACGGTAAGTCCGGCGTTCAATCAATTTACGAAGAGATGCTGGTCGTTGGACAGGATTTGTATTACATCGCTTCGGTTAAAGATTTGGTGGCATCAATCGGTGAAGAATTTCTAGATGATTTTATTAAAAGGAGAATTGGAAAGAGAATGAAGAGTTTCAGTATTCGTATGGAGTCAACGGAAATCGTCCGCGACAATTATGGAGATCAACCAGAAAATCTACGAACTGTGCGCTATGCGCCGGAATCATTTGATACACCATATTCAATTTTCATCTTCGGTGATAATGTCGCGTTTATCTCGCGTGAAGTCGACAGTTTTGGTTTCGTTGTCAGTAGTCATGATCTTTCTAAAACGATCAAATCGATGTTCGACACTATTTGGAGTGTATCAAAGGAAAAGTAATTAATAAATATCTTTGATAAGTCGTTTTGGATACTTGCTTCGCAGCGTTCTCAATATTTCCTCTTTTCTAAACATAATCTCACTCTTTAGATACGGATCAGTCTTTAGTGTAATACTTCCCTTCATTTCGCGTACACAAGATTTTTCTATAGGAAAATTTGTCTTCTCAAAAATTATTGCGCACACATCATCTCGAAATCCGTCTTCGTTAAAGATATTTGTTTTAAGTCTGTCGAGAAATTGTGCAATATTTGCAGACATATTTCTAGTTACCGATTCATCGGCATGATTAGATATAGAAACGACGCATCGCCATTGCCACGTATAACAACAGGCCTATTTGCTTCTTGAAATTCAAACACAACCGAGTCTTCGTTGATTGACTGGAAACAATCAAGAATATATTTGTGATTAAAATTCATTTCAATAGGATTTCCCTCTAGCGCACCATCTAATAGTGTTTTATTTTCTCCGACATCTTTGTTTACTGCATTGACCATGAAAAGTTTTTCTTTCGGATTTACAGATATTTTTATCTGATTAAATTTATCGGAAAAAATGTTCGACAAACGCATAGCGTCGATACAGTCTCGCTTTAAAATAATCGCACGCGTCGCGTGACTCTTTGGAACTATTTGGCGGTAGTCTGGAAAGATTCCGTTTATAAGTCGTGATGTTAGATAAAATCCTGGTAAGGTAAATGATATTTGGTTCTTGTTATAAAAAACCTTCATATCACCTTTCATATCAGATAAAAGTTTTGTGATCTCTAGAATATTTTTAAATGGAATAATAATACCCTCGATATCGTTTTCATCTTTGTATTTTATCGACTTCTCGGCCAAGCGAAATGAGTCCGTCGCAACGAAGTATAAATTTTGTCCGCTACTATAAATATAAACACTCGAGATTTCTGGCTTGATATCCGTAACGGCCGCACTATAGAAAACAGATCGTACACCATCCATAAACGCAGTGACAGGGATATTGAAAGACGCACCTTCGACAAGCGGAATTGTAGGAAAATCTTCTGCGTTAGAGCTTTTGATTACAATATTTGATTTCTTGTTTTTTATAGCAATATTACCTTCGGCGCTTTCGATAACCACAACCTTATCCTGACTCGTAATATTTTGAAGTGTATTATTTAAAACTTCGCCCGAAACCAATACTTGGCCTTCTTGTTCTATCTTTGCCGGCAATTCAACTTCGAGACCAAGCGAAAGATTTGTTGAACGAATTTTTAGACTCTTACCAGAAGCGATACAGAGAATTGATTTTAGACTTTCGAGAGTCGCGTTCTTACCCGTAACCTTTTCGGCCTTACCTACGGCTTCACGAAGCGCTTCGATCGTACATTCGAGTTTCATATGAGATATTATATCGTTTCTTATTTATACCCTACTATTACTATTAACCCTGTGGATGATGTGAACAACTCGGGAATCCTTTTAAAAAACAGGCTCTTTTGGCGAAACTGGCGTGTGTATAACTCGAGTACAAGGCGTTCAGAATTTCTATCATTATCTCGAACCCTTAATTCCCTTGTTACTATTCACTAGTTACTAATCACTATTCACTCTTCTTTCCACTACTTTTCCCCACTATTTAAACATAGCCCGAATCTGTTCAAGGTCGCGGACCAGGTTTTGGTCTTCTTTTATATCGTTTTTAATCTTCAAACACGAGTGAATAACGGTTGTATGGTCTTTTCCACCTAGTTTTTGGCCAATAAGTGGGTATGAGATACTAAAATCCTCTCGCAAAATATACATAATAAGTTGCCTGGCCCGAACAATCTCTTTTCGGCGGGTCTTTTCGTAAATACTATCCTCATCTATTTCGTAAAAGTCGCTTATTGTTTTGACAATATTTTGAATAGATACATTTTTTGACGGTTTTACGTTGTTTTTTATGAGTTTTTTAACCTCCAAAATTGACAAATCACGTTTTTTGAGTTGTATATTACAAATAAGAGTATTTAGACTCCCTTCTAGTTCTCGAATACTGCCAGAAATAGACGTAGCGACATATTCAACAATATCGTCGGCTAAACTAATACCATTTTCGTCCAATTTTGACTTAATAATGGCTATTTTTGACTCAAGTTCAGGTTCGGTGATATCGACGATCATTCCCGAACCGAATCGTGAACGGAGACGGTCTTCAAGTCCAGGGATATAGTTTGGGTGTTTATCGCTAGAGAAAATAATCTGCTTGTTGTTTTCGTACAAACTATTAAATAGGTGGAAAAGCTCTTCCTGAGTCTTTTCTTTATTCGATATAAACTGAACATCGTCGATAATAAGAACGTCGTACTTACGGTATTTTTGTTTAAACTCGTTCGGTTTGTTATTTCGAAGCGCGTTTACATAGTCGATAGCGAATTTCTCGAGCGGAATATAGTGTATTTCTTTTGTAGGATTTTTTTCTTTTATAGCATTACCTACCGCCTGGATAAGGTGTGTTTTACCAAGTCCTGTAGGACCGTATATGAAAAACGGGTTATAGTTGTGCCCAGGGTTTTTGACGATAGCTTGTGAGGCAGCATAGGCAAGCTCGTTGAAGCTACCGACTATAAAGGAATCGAACGTATAGCGCGGATTTAGGTTATCTTTTTTGTCGACATATAGGTTCTTGAGCGGCAAGACATTATCGACAAAATTCGTTGAAATATCAGCGTTTTCAGACTTTTTACTAGATAGTTTTGATATTGTGAACTCAACGTTTCTTATACCCTGAGAATAGTTCATAAGAAGTCCCAAGATCATGGTTTTATACTTGGTATTTAACCAATCACGGACGAATTCATTTGGCACACTGATAACCGCTGTACCGTTTTCTTGCTTTGTGAGATTTGTGTTTTTAAACCAGGTTACAAAATTCGGACGCGAAAGCGAAGTTTCTATTTCTTCTAAGCAACTGTCCCAAATTTGTTTGTTATCTACCATAGTGTTTCGATTGATACGAAAGCTATTATAGTACTTCTAGGTAAACTGTGGATTACTATCAAAATGTTAATAACGTGTGAATACCTGTGGAAAACTTGTTATGGCGAGAATTATACACGAGCCTTGTTCGAAAAAGAAATAATACAGCACCACGCATTGATTTATTTTTATGTCTAGTATATACTTCCCCACATGTCGCGGACATACAACCCTAAAAAGAAAAAACGAGCAAAGACCCACGGATTTCTTGTGAGGTCAAAGACGACGAGCGGCAAGAATATATTGCGCAATCGTCGCCGCAAGGGACGCAAAAAACTAACCGTCTCCAAGCCTCGCCGCAAATAGTCTCTATGGTCCCGAAAAATCAAAGGATTAACCGGGAAACCTTCGAACAGATCATGAAAAAAGGCTCCATTACTCATGGCAGCCTTTTTTCGCTGAGATTTATGAAATCTATTGATAATAAAGGCCATTTTGGTGTTGTGGTGGCCAAAAAAGTCGCTAAAACGGCAGTTCTACGAAATAAAATTCGCCGCCGAGCGTACTCAATTCTCAAAAAAACTGTGAAAAACCCTTATTTTGCAATACTTTTTGCTAAAAAGGGCGTTGAAAAAGCTTCTTTTGCTGACGTGAAAGCAGATATTGAGAAGCTGACGGTAAGGCTATGAAACAAGTATTTTTAGCACTTATTTGGCTCTATCAGCGCACACTTTCGCCAATTTTTCGGCTTTTGGGCGTCGAATGCCGGTTTTACCCATCATGTTCTAAGTATGCTCGGGAGGCCTTTGAAAAACATGGATTTATAAGAGGTTTTGGGCTTTCGGTGAAACGAGTCTCCAAATGCCACCCCTGGGGCGGGTCTGGTATCGACGAAGTGCCGAAATAATTTTGATAATCCCCTCTTTTACGTTAAAATCGGTGAATGTTCAATACCATTTTCGTCGAGCCGCTATATAACGCACTCATATTTTTGGTCGACATTATCCCGGGTGGCGATGTCGGCTTTGCTATCATTATTTTGACCCTCGTCGTCAAATTCATCCTAGCGCCGCTTCATGCCAAATCGATCAAAGGCCAATTCCAGCTCCGCCAGCTCGAGCCAAAGCTTCGTGAAATACGCGCAAACTTCCCTGACAAAAAAGAACAAGCCGCAAAAACTTTTGAACTCTACAAACAGTACAAGATTTCGCCGCTCGCCGGCTGTTTACCAATTCTCATCCAGCTTCCAATCATTCTCGCACTCTACCGCGTCTTTTTGGGCGGATTTAACCTAGATATTCACCCACTCTACTCGTTCATCAATCGCCCCGAAGTTTTTACGACGGAATTTCTAGGTTTCCTTGACCTGACCGCAAAAAGCCTAGCACTCGCTGTTATTGCCGGCTTTACCCAGTTTTTGCAGGCGAAATTTTCAGCCGCACGACTCAAAGAAACCAACGACCCGACTGACACCTCTATGCAGGCCAATATGTCTCGCATGATGGGCAAACAGATGCTTTACATCCTACCCGTGTTTGTCGGTGTGGTTTCGTACCAGATCTCGGCCGCAATCGCACTTTACTGGGCAGTCAACAATATTTTTACAACCGTACAGGAAATCATCATCCATAAAAAACTGCAGCAGCAAGGCCCCTTGGTTCCACGCGCATAGCGCGCTATAATCGGCATAACGGAATTTATCAACTCTTCCCGAATATTTTCGAGGCTACCGTTCCCTATTCCGTTTTGCCGCACAACCCTCCTCGGAAGTCCTGGATAGAAATTACTGTTTAACTTATGAACACACTTACCATCATCGGTGCCGTGGCGGGAGCCGCTATCGGTATCGCTGTCGGTTATTATCTGCGCGTCCTCTACGCATTGTCTAAAAAAGGCTCCATGGAGGTCGAGATAAAAAATCTCATTCTTGGAGCAAAAGAAGAGGCGCAGAAAATAACCACCGAAGCGAGCGCTCGAGCAGAAGAAAGACTAAGAATGGTCGAGCAAGAAGAAAGATCAAAATCAGAAGACCTAAGAAAGGCTGAAGAACGCTTAAATCGCCGCGAGGATACGCTAGAGCTCAAAGATCGCGAGTTACAGAAAATATCAGAAGACCTATCAAAAAAGGCTTCAGAATTGGAGCAAAATTCGCTCGAACTTGAAGTTTTGAAAGAAAAAACAGAAAGAGAGCTTGAAAATGTCTCGGGCCTTTCGCGTGAAGAGGCTCGTGCCGAACTAATACGCGAGCTCCAAGACAGATACGAAGAAGACACATTGGTCCGCATACAAAAGCTTGAAAACGCTTCAAAAGAAAAACTTGATGCCCGTGCCCGGGAAATACTCGCGACCGCTATCCAGCGCCTAGCCAATGACGGTGTAGGCGATATGATGGCCTCTTCAGTTTCTATTCCAAACGAAGAGATCAAGGGTAAAATTATCGGAAAAGAGGGCCGAAATATTCGTGCTTTCGAACGCGTGACCGGCGTCGAACTTATTATCGACGACACACCGGGCGTTATCACTATCTCTTCTTTTGACCCTGTTCGCCGGCAAATGGCCCGCACCACACTCGAAAACCTTATAACCGACGGGCGCATACAGCCGGCGCGCATCGAAGAAATGTTTGAAAAGGCCAAAGAAGAGATCAACAAAATAATCAAACAAAAGGGTGAAGAAGCCGTCTATGAATGCGGAATTTTTAACCTAGACCCACGTGTTGTGGCTATTCTTGGCCGGCTACACTTCCGTACTAGCTATGGCCAGAACGTTCTCGCCCACTCTGTCGAGATGGCTCATGTTGCCGGTATGATTGCCGAAGAATTGGGCGCCGATGTTGCAGTGGCCAAAGCTGGCGCCCTGGTGCACGATATCGGCAAGGCGCTCACTCACGAAGTTCAGGGTACGCATGTTGAAATAGGTATGAGGATCCTCCAGAAATTCGGCACCGACAAAGCTATTATCGATGCCATGAAGTCACACCATGACGAATTCCCGTACGAAACCATCGAGGCTCATATTGTCCAAACAGCCGACGCCGTTTCAGGTGGTCGCCCTGGCGCTCGTTCCGACACGGCCGAAAACTACCTAAAGCGCCTTACTGAACTTGAAACACTCGTAAACGGGTTTGAGGGGGTTGAAAAATCTTATGCTATCGCCGCTGGTCGCGAAGTCCGTATATTTGTTAATCCAGACAAGATAACAGATGTTCAAGCAAAGGATATTTCTCGTGATATTGCCAAGGCCATCGAGCAAGAGCTCAAATATCCTGGAGAAATAAAGGTTATTGTTATTCGCGAGAACCGCATCGTCTCCTACGCCCGATAAAAGACATTGTCTTTTATCCACACAATGCCTTGCAAAATAAGGCTTTACTCAAAAAAGACCTTGTAATATAATAACCCCAGACTTTCGGTCGCAGTAATTATCAATCAATTCCATATAACTCATGAATAAAGCAGCTCTCGTTGAACATGTCCACGGCATGCTCGGCACGACAAAGACCCAGGCGGAATCGATCGTTGACGGCATTTTCGATGCCATCATCGGCGAAATGAAGAAAGGTGAAGAGGTTTCAATTTCTGGCTTCGGCATCTTCTCGGCTAAAATGAGAAAGGCTCGTACGGCTCGCAATCCGCGCACCGGCGAAACCGTTTCGGTTCCTGCCCAGAAAGTTCCAAAGTTCCGCGCCTCCAAAGCATTGAAGGACGCGTTGAAGTAAAATTCAAAAACGTTAATTAACCACAAAAGCCCCGCGAGGGGCTTTTGTGTTAGACGTATGTAAATATTCGTGTATAATAGCGAAACCGCGGGATTAGTTTATTGGTAAAACATCAGTTTTCCAAACTGAGGTGAGGAGTTCGATTCTCCTATCCCGCACCCGCAAAAGGCGGAAATCGGGGCGTGGTGTAACGGCTAACATGTCTGTTTTGGGAACAGATGACTCCGGGTTCGAATCCCGGCGCCCCGACTAAGAGGAGGAAGAATGAGCAAATTGCTTTGCTCGTGTCCGGTATTCGAAAGGATTTTCCGTACGAGCGTAGCGAGGTGGAAAATCACCCGCGGCGGTAGCCGAGAATCCCGGCGCCCCGACAATTAAATCACATTCTCCATCAATCTTACCTTCCCTACCCGTTTTGCTTGGTCAATATATACAAGCGCGAGGTCTATTTGAAAATCGCTATCATCAAGGTTTTTGGACATTCGGTAATACTCAACAGTTCGGACAAATCTTTGGATCTTTTTCTCGTGCATGTTCTCTTCGGGTCGGAAACCCGACGTTTCAGATGAAACATCGTCCAATGTTACACGCGAAACACTTTTAACCTCAATAAAGTGCCAAACTTTCCCCTTTTTGGCCACAATATCGATTTCCCCGAATTTACGGGTGTAATTAGTCTCTACGACCGTGTACCCATGTTTCATAAGAAACATTTTGGCTAGTTTCTCGCCAATTTCCCCTATTTTCTGGGTTGGAGAGGTAAATGTTTTCATCTCGTTAGAAATAACATGGTCCCAAGGGTAGTTTCATGAGAAGCATAAATTTCTAACGGGATTCATGTGCAACCATAATACCAGGCACACGGCCATTGTTACATGTGGAACATGTAGGGGCTTTAATAATTAAATCAAACTGTTTCATGTGAAACGATTTTAATAAGTTGTTGTAAAATAAGGATTTTTTGGCAAATAAAGGACAAAATTGGGAAGTTATACACTCTGTTAACATGGTTATCCACATATGTGGGTAAAAATAGCGTTATTTTTCAATACTCTATCTATAGTGTTATATAAGAGACATTAAATAAATATGCAGTATAAAGGACATTGACTTCTGTTTTAGCCGGATGTATTGTTTAGAAAAATCAAAATCATGGTACGTTTACGCAAAATCGGTAATTTCTGGCCTGGCTTTACGGCCTTCGTGGCGCTTTTGATGAACTTAGTCCTGGTGAGCGACGAAGTGCTGGGTCAGGATTTTGTATGGCTCGCGATTCCACTGGGCGGGATGATGTTGTTCTTCTTGATCCGAGGTGCGTTTGCGGCGAATGACGAAGCTAGCTACAGCAGGCCTCGATAGCTAAAACAAGTTCTATGGAAAGGCCCGGATCCCGGGCCTTTCTTGTATTTCTCTCTGAAAATTGCTATTGTGTTTTGGTAAAAAAGAGGGTAGCGCGGGTATGGTTTAGTGGTAGAATACTTCCTTGCCATGGAAGAGACAGGAGTTCGATTCTCCTTACCCGCACACGAGCAAAAAGCACCCGTGGTGAAATGGATATCACAGCGGTCTTCGGAACCGTTATTCCAGGTTCGAGTCCTGGCGGGTGCACAAAAGGTGAGCGGAGCGAAACTTTGGGCACCCGCAGGAAGCAAACTGCTTTGCTTCCGTCAGGACGAGAAAGCCGGAGCCATATCGACCGCAGGGAGATGGCGAGGCGGGGTCGCGACCTTTTGCGTAGCAAAAGAGTTGTGACCGAGCCGGCGGGTGCCGGAGGTTAAATTAACTGCTTCCGTCAGGACGAGAAAGACTTTTCCGTACGAGCGAAGAGAGGTGGAAAAGTAGCCCAGGGTGGTAGTCGAGAGTCTTCCCGGGTGCACACGAAAGGGGGTCTAATCTGGTAAAATAATCTCTATGGAAAGAAACTTCGATATCCCGAAGGAGGTATTACTTGTAACCGAAAGCCTCCAAAAGGCAGGGTATCAGTCATACATTGTTGGCGGATGCGTCCGCGATCTTTTGACTGGCCGTATTCCTAAAGACTGGGATGTTACAACCGATGCGACACCTGAGCAGATCCAGGCTATTTTTCCGGACACTTTTTATGAGAATAAATTCGGCACTGTCGGGGTAGAGAACAAAGATACAGAAAATGAGAGCCTAAAGGTAATCGAGGTCACGCCGTATCGTATCGAGTCGGCGTATTCGGATGGCCGACATCCAGACGAGGTGAAATTCTCCAAGAATCTGGAAGACGATCTCAAGCGTCGGGACTTTACTATGAACGCCATCGCATATGATCCAGCGAGTGGGGAATTGGTCGACCTTTATGACGGTCAGGCGGCGATCAAGGATAAAATGATAAAAGCGGTTGGTGATGCCGGTGAGCGTTTTCAGGAAGACGCCTTGCGCATCCTGCGCGCTGTGCGTTTTAGTACCCAGCATGGTTTTGCCATCGAGCACGAAACCATGTCGGCGATGGGGGAGCATGTCGACCTTCTTTCTAAAATTTCCGCAGAGCGTATTCGCGACGAATTCGTAAAAATGCTCATGGCGGACGAGCCGATCGTCGGCATTGTCATGGCACAGAAATTGGGAATTTTGAAATATATTATTCCAGAACTTGAAATAGGTATTGGCGTCGAGCAGAACGGCGAGCATATCTACGATGTCTGGGAACACAACCTGCGGACCATGCAGCACGCGGCAGACAAAGGGTGGCCGCTTCATATACGCCTGGCCGGACTACTTCACGACATTGCTAAACCGCATACACGCGAGTGGTCAAAAGAAAAAAACGACTACACTTTTTATGGACACGATGTTGTAGGCGGCGCTATTACCAAGAAAATTTGCGAAAGACTAAAATTCTCGGCTGACTTTACAGAAAAGGTGAGAAAGCTAGTCCGCTACCACATGTTTTTTTCTGATACGGATCAGATTACGCTGACCGCGGTGCGCAGGCTTGTGGCAAATGTTGGTGCGGAAAATGTTTGGGATTTGATCGACCTTCGCATTTGCGACCGTATTGGTATGGGCCGACCGAAAGAAGAGCCGTATCGTTTGCGAAAGTTTGAGTCGATGATCGAAGAAGTTATGCGCGATCCGATTAATGTCGGTATGTTGAAAATCGACGGCAATAGGCTCAAAGAAATGGGCCAGATTCCCGGCCCGCGATTCAGTTGGACACTGCACGCGCTTCTCGAAGAAGTGCTCGACGATCCAACAAAAAATAATTCTGAATATCTCGAAACTCGCGCTAAAGAATTGCTCGCGATGAGCGATGAACACTTGCGCGCACTCGGCGAGGCGGGGAAGAACGCCAAAGATGAGGCGGAGGGGGAAGAGATTGGGAAGATTCGTAAGCAGTATAATGTGAAATAATTATCGAGATCCGACCTCGATAAAAGCGAATGCCCGCGGTTATGCGGGCATTGTGCTAAAAGAGTTGCCAGTTAGCTGGCCTCTTCCCACCGTCAACAGCAAAAGCTCCGTATGTCATGACGACCATTGTGCCCCAAATATACGACTTGAAACTTAAGTCGTATAGCCTGTGAATTTCTTCATCGAGGGGTTTGTGAAGTGCCTGTACTAGGAATACCGTATTCGCAACACAGGCACTAATCGTCAGAAGTGAAAGAGCTAGCCAGAGAACCTTTCTGTAATAGATTGCATTGAATGTGCAAACTATTGGAAAAAGAGTGAAGAGTGCGGGGAATATGAGCCAGAAAGGTTTAGGGGGCCAAACAGGCTCACAGTTTACTTGAGCGGCAAGAAGAATTGTTTCCATCTCGTTCAGGTTTTGGTTTGTGTTCAAGTTTTAATATCGGTTTTCTCCTTGAGCTTTCCCACAACACCCATGAGCCAGCCTGCGAGGAACATGAGAGGAAAGAACCCGATCCAGGATGCCACACCTACCGGCATCAGGATGTTGTCTTTAAATTCAATCTGCTCTTGCGTCATTGGGGGACAGCTCTCGCCTGCAAGAAAGGCGGGGAAAAACATTCCAAAGAAGCAGGTGGACATTAGGCCGAGTGTAAGTTGATGGAAGAGATCCACGATCTTAATCCTTCGTTCCAAGGAAATTGTTCTTCGACTGTTCATTTTTCAAGTTTTGCCAATATTTCAACATATAACCCCAATCTTGTCATATCTGTCGACACTTTCCTTTATTGACAAATAAAATCAACAAATATATAGTCTTTATGACGACCAAAATATGGACAGAAAAGACTTTTTTATTAAAAATCTGGTTGAAATCGGCCTTTCGGAAAATGAAGCTTCGGTGTATTTTGCCTTGCTTTCGCTTGGCGCGACGACGGTTTTACGGGTTGCCAAGGCCACGGGGGTCAAACGCACAACCGTGTACCACACCATAGACTCGCTTGTCGAAAAAGGAATTGCACGAATTGATCTAAAAGGTTTGAAAAAATTGTACGTTGCCGAAGATCCGTCGCGACTGAAAGAGGTTTTGGAAAATCGGACCAAGAGTTTGGAGAAATTATTGCCGGACTTGAATGCGCTCCATGTGAATAGGGGAGTCGAGGGCACGATCAAGCAATTCGAAGGCATGCGCGCGATAAAGAACTTGTATTCGAGCATCTTGAATGAAGTCGGTCGCGGCGAGGATTATCTGGTCGTATCCGATCCGAGCAAGTGGTACGAAACCGATCCGAAATTCTTCCAAGATTTTATTGAAAAACGCGCGAAGCTTAATCTGAAATTACGATTACTCTTTACACGTTCCGCAAAAGCCGATGAGCTCAAGAAATTTGAGAAAAATTACAACATGAATGTAAAAATGTTACCGCCAGAAACTGACTTGCCGACAAATCTCATTATTACCAAAAACAAAGTCATTATTCATCGCCTGACCGAACCGTTTCGCGCCGTCGTCATGGACGATCCGCTAGTTATTCAGATGCACAAAGAAACGTTTGAAGTGATGTGGAATTCTATCAGGGAAAATTAACATTGTTATCTTTCCGCATATACAAAAAAATAGCAATAAAGAAGAATAACAAAAGCCCCGCACTGCGGGGCTTTGTCGTTGTGCGTTTGGCTTACGCGCGTACACCTACGTCGTTGCAGAACGTCGCTAGGATGGCTTGCTGGGTTGTAGGTACTGCCGCTACTAGCGGTCGATCCCTTTTCCTTACTGGCCATCCGATGGAGACAGCCTTTGAGGTTGTACCCGTTTTCGGTTCACGCCACGCCAGGGCCAAATCAACGGTCCGTTTGGCATTTCCACCAAGATGTTTGGCCCCGATCATGACGTCTCGCCGGAACTTCTCGCGCTCATTCGGGCAATCCAAGATGCCGCACATGACCTCGGACCAGAACTTGTTCGATGCGGGGCTCTTGGTCAGGGTTCTGGCGAATTGCAGCCGGCACTCAAGATGCAGGATTGGATTGCTCTTCAAGAATGCGAGGAAATCCTTTTTGGCGCGGTGAATGCTTGCCGGCGCGAAGTCTGTGCGCTTTAGAAGCTTTGCCACGCGAACGTTCTGATCGCGGTTGATGCTCAAATACCGACGTACTCTCATGGAACTGTTGTTTTGGTTTTTCTTTATAATACTGAAAAAAATATTTTTGGCAAGCACGAACTAGCCGGAAAAAAGAAGCACCCGCCGGGCAGGCGGGTGCGGTTTGGTCAGAGACCTGTGTCAGAACGTGTCTTCGGGATAATTCCACCTCTTTTCCAAGAAGGGAATGTTCCATCGGTCGACGATGAATCCTCGGAAGATCCAGAGAAGTCCGATCACGCCGGTGGCCAAGGCCACACAGTAAACTACACTAAAGGTACTCATGATTATAGGATATCACGGGTGAGCGGAAAAGTCAAGCAAAACATAAAGCCCCCTTGCGGGGGCTCTACGAAAGTACTTATTTCTGGCCGTTAGATCTCATCGGCCAATGACCTGACGTACGTCACAGTGGCTGGCGGTCCCTCTACTTGTTTCAGGATCTTTTTGAACTTCTCCCTGGTATCATTACGGGATTCCCGAAGGAGAGACATGAGGGCGTACCGCGGGGCACCACTTCGGTGCCTGTGAAGGAATTCTCCCACAATACGAAGCGTCTGCTTGGTTGGTTCTGCCCGGACAAGCTTAGGAACAGTGTCCTTCCAGGCTTCACTTAGTCGTTGGAAGTGGTCGATGACCGACCCATCCTCCATGATCTTGAGGTTGCCGAGACATTGCTGCTCGAGACTTAACGAATGTGCCATGGTTTTTATTTTTCTACCACTCTAAGGTAAATTGGTATTTTGTCAACTATTACAGAGCGAAAAATATTTTTGGTACGAATATGACAATGCCGATTGCGACGGATGTGATAGAGGCCAGCAAGACCGCGCCGGCGGCGACGTCTTTGGTGTATTTGGCGTAAGGGTGCATCTTTGGCGATGTCAGGTCCATGTCGAATTCAAATGCCGTGTTGAGAGCCTCTGTTACAAGTACAAACCCGATGGAAAAAATGATGAACAACCATTCGACAGTTGAAATTTTTAGTACGATACCTAGTGTGATTGCGAGCACTGCAAAACCAATTTGGATCCACGCATTGTGTGTTGTCTTCAAGAAAAGACGAATACCATTTATTGCGAAACCAAAACTTTTAGCACGGCGGACAATGCTAAAAACTTGCTTTTCGGATTTGTGAACAGTATTTTTCATAGCACTATTGTATCGCATTTATAGCCGATTGCTTTTCTTGTCTGTTCATTGTATAAATAATATCGAGTCGCTTTTGTTCCACCACCAAAAACGTAATGCCATGATCGTAGGTATCGTCTGCGTGCTAGTTCTGGCGTTTGTCTTCTCTCGCAGAGAGCGTCCCAATGTGTGGGAAGCCCATGCGAACGATGGTATCGAGCTTGGTCGTCACGAATGACGACCGAAGCCCCGACCGACACCAACGGTCGGGGCTTTCTGTTTTTATTATGCGTTACGCATCATGTAACATTCGCTTGGACGGTCGTCCAGATAGATGTTACATATTGTTTTATCGAGGTCGGACCTCAATAATTAAAATAGGTCGTATTTCTTTATGAGTTCCTGGGGGACGTAGAAGTTTTCCATCTATGAATATTTCTTTGAAATTTTCCAGAAAAAGTCGAATTGTTTCTTTAGGGTTTGGGCGAGCTCTCGACTTTCAATAACAAAAGCATAATTTTCGTTGCCCGAAGAAATAAAAGCGACCTTGTTTCCATAAATTCCATACCCAAGATCTTGATCAAAACCTTTCGGAAGAGTTTTTATTCTTCGTAGTGATACACCTTCTTCTGCCGAGAGGAGAAAAGGAGACTCTCTAATGTTTAACCTATCTTTATTAGGCCATAGAACATTCATCCAAATATTTCGCTTGATTCTTTCACGATGAAAGGCTTCCAGTTTTTCTTTCGAAACGCTTTTTAACATGTTCTTGATTGGCCAGATCCAAAATGTTTCTGATCTGGTTCTCAAAATATCTCGCCAAACATGCTCGTACGCATCTGATCCTTCGTAGACAAAAAATCCAGGTTTGAACTTCGATGAATTTCCGAAATCTTTGAAAGATTCCAGAAAGAGCTTTTTGTGTGACGAAAGATCTTTGATTTTTTCTTCGAAAATCTGCTCAATGATTTCTTTCGTCTCCGGATAGAAAAGGGAAGTGTTTTCTTTAACACCTTTTTTGACTATTCCGGTTTGAAGCATTCTTTCTATGTGGGAATAAACAGTTGGTCTGGGCAAGTTGAGATCTCGACTGAGTTCCAAGACAGTCACACCGTCCGGGTACTTTAAAATCGCAGAGAATGTTTCCGCTTCGGCCTTATTGAGCCCTAGTTCTATTATCGAATCTAGCTTCATAAACCTTAGTATAGGAAAGGATGGCCATTTGTCAACTTTCGACGACATGTTTACATAAAATAATTTTTATACATAATTAGCGAAACCAAAACACGCCATGAAAAACCAACCATCAGTACCTCCAACGATTGAGGAGGGGGTCCAGGCTATAATAAGCGCTGGAATTATTGTTCCGGAAGAGGCGCAACTGATTAAAACTGTTGCTGAAAGAGCTGAAGCTTTTGACGTGGCTAACGTAGCTTACTCAAAAGCAGATGAAAAACGGTTAATCAAGAGTTTTCTGTGGTTTGTTGCTTTCTTTGCAGCCCCCAGTTTTTCGTTGATCGGACTTTCAGCGGCACTCGACAAGCCGGAAATGCTTGAGTGGTCTATCGTTTGGACGCTTGTCATCCTCATGCTTTTTTTTGCGGGCTTTGCACTCCTAATGATTCTGGCTGTGCTTGGAATCATTCTTTCGGTGTTGAGTCACTTCGGCTCATTTCCAAAAAAGACCCTCGAGGCACTCTCCTCGATTTATGAGATAGTGCTAAAGAACAAAGAGATAAATAGGCTTGAAAAAGAGAAAGAAGAGAAAAGAGTTAAGGGCCTGTTGTTCAGAAGCTGAGTGGTCGGCAAGAATTGATGTGATGCGCGGCAAGTTCAAACTTTGGCAAATTGGTAAGACCAAAGATGAACGGAACGAACTACAGTTACGCATAGCAAATTTGTCTAGCAGGCTAGCCGCAGCTACGAGACAGATCTGTTCCTTGTACCATGCGGTTTCGTTCTAATTATGAAACAAAGAGCTTATACCCCTGCTATTGCGGGGGTTTGGCTTTTTATATATCAACCTCAATCGAAATCGGGCAATGGTCAGAGCCGTAGACGTCAGCGTGGGTTTTGAAGGATTTTATTTTTGGAAGGATATTTGGTGAGGCGAAGAAGTAGTCGATACGCCAACCGACGTTGCGTTCACGTGCGCGAGTCTTTGTGTCCCAATAAGTATAGACATCTTTTTTCGTCGGATTGAAATGGCGAAAGACATCTACATAACCATCAGCCACGACTTCATCTACCCACGCGCGTTCCTCGGGGAGGAAGCCGACATGCGTTTCGTTTTCTTTTGGGCGAGCGATGTCTATTTCGGTGTGCGCGACATTTACGTCACCAGTGAAAATGATTCGCTTTCCAGCCTTCTTTAATTTGTTTATGTATTCTAAAAACTCGTCGTAGAATTTTAATTTATACGCGAGGCGTTCTGGTGCGCCGCCGCCGTTAGGGAAGTAGCAGTTGATGAGGACGAAATCTTTAAAATGTGCCACGACTGTGCGGCCTTCGTCGTCGTTGCCAGCCATGTCGATACCGTACGTTACTTTTTCTGGGACCTCTTTTGTAAAAATTGCTACGCCCGAGTAACCCTTTTTGACTTTCGAGTGGGAGAAATAATATGAATAGCTTTTTTGCTCCAAAATTTCCGGTCCGAGCTGAGAAACCTCGGCCTTGGTTTCCTGAATGCACAAGATATCTGGCTTCAATGCGAAAGCCTCGGCCAACGCGCCTTTTTTGTGGCTGGCCCGGATGCCGTTTACGTTCCAAGAGATTATTTTCACGAGCTTATTATATACGTTTAATCTTTTCGTAAAAGCGCGAATAAAAGCGCCTCGCTTTCTTTGGGTGAGAACAAGACTTCGTTTTGTATGAGAGTGTAGCTATGGCCAAAGACGGACATAATTTCTTCGGGTGTGAAAAAATGATAGTACGCACCGTATTTTTCTATACTGGCATCGGCGACATCTTTGGGCGAAAAGTCGAAAAATTTTGGCGTCTCTTTGGATAGGGCAACGACAAGCACGTGTCCGCCAGGCCGCAGGACACGACGCACTTCGCTTCCGTATGTCGGCCAGTCTTCGCGGTGTATATGTTGCAATAGTCCAAAGTCGGTCACTACGTCTATTGTGTTGTCGGCGAGCGGTATATCAAAGACGTCGCCTTCGATGAAGCGGATTTTGCCCTCGAGCCCTTTGGCCTTGGCCTCGCGGTTGTTGGTGCTGATGAGATGTGTGACATAGTCGACGCCAATAACCTTGAAACCGGCTTCGGCCATAGTGATAGCCCAGCGCCCGCGTCCGGTGCCAAGGTCGAGCGTCATAGCGCCAGCAGGGAGCTTGCCCAGGTACTCGAAGACTTTCGAGACATAGAGCTTGTCGGTCCATAAGTCAGTGCCAGTTTTGTAGGCAGTCTCGAAAAATTTTTTCTGAGCATCGTA
>CAZHCS010000009.1:17852-19294 GCA_964531475.1 uncultured Candidatus Saccharibacteria bacterium
CACTTGCCCAGGTGGTGAAACTGGTAGACATACTACCTTGAGGTGGTAGCGCCGCAAGGCATGGAGGTTCAAGTCCTCTCCTGGGCACAAAAGAAAAGCCGGCGAAAGCCGGTCTTTTCTTTTGTGCCCAGGAAGCAGGCCAACTGCTTGGCCTGCGTGAGGACGAGAAAGGCGCAGGCTTATTTTTGTTTTGCGTAGCAAAGGCAAAAATGCCGAGCCGGGGCCGAGAGATTTTTCCGTCAGGAAAAATACTCGTGGCCAAGCCTCTCCTGAATAAAAATTTCCGTTAGGAAAAATATTTGTGACCACAAAAAATATTGTTCGTATGCTAAAATTATCCCATGACAATATTCGAGCAAATATTTTTTGATTTGGGGCCGATCATCTTTGCGCTCGCGGGCTTCGGCGTCGCGTTTTATGTTTTCATAAAAAAGAAAACAGCCCAGCCGATGGTCTGTCCGCTAAACGGCCACTGCGACGTCGTCACGAGTAGCCGTTTCTCGAAATTCTTTGGTATTCCGGTCGAGCGGATCGGCATGGTGTACTATGCGCTCATCGTGCTGGTGTATGTGGTACACAACCTCATCCCGTGGCTTCTTTCTGATACGGCGATATTTCTTGTGACCGGGGTCACCATCGGCGCCTTCGCATTCTCGGCGTATCTCGTATTTCTCCAAGGCTTCGTTATCCGGCAGTGGTGCACGTGGTGCCTTTTCTCGGCCGGGTTTTCGACACTCATATTTATTACAGCTGTTTTTGGCGCGAATATTGAGCTCGTCCCGCTCTTGGCGAAATACAAGACGCTCATAGTTATACTCCATGCGCTCGCTGCTGCAATCGGGCTCGGGGCTGCGACCGTCACCGACATTTTCTTTTTCCGCTTCCTCAAGGACTACAAGATTTCGACAGGGGAGAATGAGATGATGAAGACACTTTCGAACGTGATCTGGTTCGCTCTTGGTCTTATGATAGTTACCGGTGTCGGACTTTTTCTGCCAGAGTCGGAGCGCTTGCTCGAGTCATCAAAGTTCCTGACCAAGCTCGTTGCGGTCGGCGTGGTGATCGTGAACGGCATCTTCTTGAACTTCGTAGTTTCGCCGAGACTAGTCGACATTTCTTTCGGCGAGCCACATGACCACAAGTCTGGTGAATTGCATTTTATGAGAAAGCTTTCATTCGCACTCGGCGCTGTCTCTATAGTTTCGTGGTACACGATCTTTATCTTGGGATCGCTGAAATCCATCCCGGTCTCATTTGGGACAGCTCTTTCGCTCTATGTACTATTACTCGCTTCGGCTATCACCATGAGCCAGCTCTTTGACCGCAAGATGGTCCGCGATTATTCCAAAAGCCATCGCGACCAAACGCCCCCGAAGCCGCCTTCTATAGACAATTCTGGAACAAATTGATAATGTAACAAAGCACAAATGTGCTTTATGGTG
>CAZHCS010000010.1:0-14277 GCA_964531475.1 uncultured Candidatus Saccharibacteria bacterium
AGTCGTAACAAGGCACGGGTAGCGGAAGCTGCTCGTGGAATAATTCAATTTGAAAATGTTGCGGAAGCAATGTGAGTGTCGATACGGCCGCGAGGCCGGAATACCGTGGTTAGAGGGAACACAATCTAACTCCTCATCGTGAAGGTATCGCGATCAAGTCCTGTCGCAAGCGCGAAAGCGCGCGCGAAGGCTGGAATGAGGCAGAATAAAGGATACGACTTTGCATAAAGATTATAGTTTCTCCACAAAATCCACTCGTACCACCAGGTACGAGTGGATTTTGCTTTACAAAGGTTGTACTATGTAATCATAATTACTAGCAAATTTCTTTCGGACGTTATGCATATGGAATCAAAAGACAAGAAAGTTCTCCACCGATCACTCTTGGTGTTGCTCGCAGTCGTTGCACTCTTTGTGCTCGTGCTTATTTTCACTAAGCAAAAGGGTACGCCACTTGATAGTTTTGCCGAGACGTTCACTGGTCAGGCCATCGTCAATGTCAATGGTGCCAATCTGGTCGCCGCGGTCGCCGATACGCCATGGGAACGTGAAAAAGGACTTTCTGGCTCTACGTCGCTCAATGACAAGTCAGCAATGTTCTTTGTTTTCGAAGAGGCCGATGAGCACGGTTTCTGGATGAAGGACATGAACATGCCGATCGACATCATCTGGATAGACGAATCAAACCGCATCGTCGACATTCGCGAAAATATATCTCCGGACACTTATCCGCAGGTTTTCAAACCATCAGCTCCGGCCAAATACGTACTTGAAGTTAACGCAGGATATGTCGACAGGAACGGTATTGCCATCGGTGACACTATTATGGTCACAGATATCGTAAAGTAATTCTGGAAGACTTGAGAAAAAGTTGAAAAAGCCGCCGAAAACCGCCAGGTTTTCGGCGGCTTTTTCGATGGCGTATAGACAAGGTTTGGCGCCTGTGTCCGAAGTGGGAAATCTTTGTTTTCCACAGGCTTTTTCGGCCCACTTTTTCGCTACAATGAGTGAACAAATTTTTGAATCATTACCAACGTAATCAAGAAGAAGGTATGCAAATAAACATCACAAAGCGAGACGGGACAAAAGAGGTGTTCGACGCGGATCGAATCAATCGCGCGCTCGAGCGCGCCTGCGAAGGGCTCCCGGATGTGGTGGGAAAAGTTATCAAGATTGCTACCGAGACAGAGCTTACTTTGTACGAAGGTATAACCGAGGACGAGCTCGACGAGGCTCTTATGTCTACCGCGCTTCAAAATATTCAGAATGATCCAGACTATGACAAAATAGCTACAAGACTTCTTCTTAAGACTGTTTACAAGCGCATCTTGGGTGATTACGAACGTGACAATCAGACAGTTGTTGCTGAACGTCATACTAGCTTGTTCCCGCAATATATAAAAAAGGGCGTTGCCGATGGTTTGCTCGACAAGCGCATGGTCGAACGATTCGATCTTGAAGATTTGGCGGCTTATCTTGATGTAAAGCGAGATGACTTGTTTCAGTACTCAGGACTTTCAACACTTTTGCACCGCTATTCTTTGAAAGATCTCAAAAACATTTCTCAAGAGACTCCGCAGTTTTTCTTTATGCGTGTTTCGATGGGACTTGCTTATAACGAAGACAATCCTAACGAGTGGGCAAAGAAGTTTTATGACAAAGTGTCTCGTCTCGAATATTTGGCCGGAGGCTCGACAAACCTTATGTCAGGAACCATTCGTCCAGCGATGTCAAACTGTTTCTTGCTTCAGGTGGAAGACGACATGGATCACATCGCTAAATCTGTTGCGGACGTTTTGAAAATCTCCAAGGCGACAGGCGGCATCGGTGTCTCACTCTCCAAACTCCGTGCTAGCGGTTCACGACTTGCATCGTCGAACACAGTTTCCTCTGGACCGACACCGTTTGCAAAGATCATGGATGTTGCTGTGCGTGCTGTTCAGCGTGGCGGCAAGAAAAAAGGAGCACTCTGTTTCTATATGGAGCCTTGGCACTATGATTTCCCTGATTTTATAGAATGGAAGCACAATGCCGGCGACGATCATTTGCGCATGCGCACGGCCAATACGGCAGCTTACATACCAGACGAATTCATGAAACGAGCCAAGGCGGGGGACGATTGGTATTTGTTTGATCCAAAAGAAACTCCAGACCTTATCGAGCTCTACGGAGAAGCTTTCTCCAAGCGATATGCAGAATATATAGAAAAGGCCGAGCGCGGAGAGATGAGACTCTGGAAGAAAATGTCTGCCGACACTCTCATGAGAAATATTTTGGTTTCTCTTCAGGGTACTTCGCATCCATGGCTTACCTGGAAAGACGCCTTTAACGTGCGTGCTCTAAATAACAATACTGGTACGATCCATATGTCGAACCTTTGTACCGAAATAGCTCTTCCACAAGACAGAAATAATATCGCGGTGTGCAACCTAGCGTCTATCTCTCTTCCGGCTCATCTTCATGGCAAGTCTATTAATTGGCAAAAATTCGAAGAGACAATCCGTGTAGGAATTCGTCATCTCGACAATTTGATCGATATCAATCTTTTGCCAATTGAAGAAGCTATCAGATCTGATTCAGAGAATCGTGCCGTAGGTCTTGGTCTCATGGGTCTTGCTGATGCATTTGAAAAGCTTGGACTCGCTTACGACTCAGAAGAGGCGTACGATCTCGCGGATCAGATTTTTGAATTCATGAGCTACATATCTATAGACGAATCGGCTGAACTAGCAAGGACTCGCGGTGCGTACAAGAATTTCCCTGGCTCCGAATGGTCTAAAGGCCTCGTTCCTATCGATACTCTTGAAAGACTAAGCAAGACTCGTGCTGGCGGACTCGAGGTTGAGAACGTATCCAAGCATGGCGGTCTTGATTGGGCACGACTCCGCGAAAAGGTCAAAGGCGGCATCCGAAATGCAACGCTCCTTGCTATTGCACCAAACGCTAACATTGGTCTTGTAGCCGGCACGACCCCTGGTATCGATGCGCGCTTTACCCAAGCATTTTCTAGGAATAAAATTTCTGGCAAATATCTTGATATCAACCATAACCTGGTAGACACACTAAAGAAAATGGATTTGTGGGAAAAGGTCAAAGGTCAAATCATCCAGGGGCAGGGAGATATTTCCGACATTGCCGAGATACCCGATGAGGTCAAAGCCATCTACAAGACGTCGTTCGCAACCAATCCGTTTGGCGTAATCGAGATAGCGTCTCGCGCTCAGAAATGGGTTGACCAAGCGATCTCGCGTAACATGTATCTAGAGACACGCGACATAGACGAAACCATGCGCATATATCATGCCGCTTGGGCAAAGGGGTTGAAGTCAACTTACTACCTACACATGAAGCCTCGACATACAGCCGAACAGTCGACCGTCACCGTTAACAAGGCAAAAGTTCTTGGCAAGGTTGGATTTGGCGCACTTAATCTGAAGGCTGCAGCAAAAGTTGACCAAGAAACAGCTCCCGCCGTTGAAATGAAAGCACCTGCGGCCGTTACAAGTTCCGGTAATGATATCGAGGATCCAGGGGCTTTGAATATATGTATTAGCTGCGAATAAAATAGATTCTTAATTATAAAAATATAAATAAAAACATATGGCACTTGTAGGAAAAGCTTCACCTGAAGATACGAATTTATATCCCTCGCAATACAAATGGGCGCGCGAACTTTATGACCAGGCTATTGCGAACACTTGGTATCCGCACGAAATCGCGCTCAAAGAAGACTTAGATGATTTTGCGACCATGACGCCGGACGAGCGACACTCGGTCAAGTTCATCATGTCGTTCTTTAATCCCGCAGAACTCATCGTCAACAGGAGTCTCGCGCTTGGCGTCTATCCGTATTTGAAATCTGCCGAGTGCCATTTGTACCTCGCCAAGCAAATGTGGGAAGAGGCCAATCACTGTGTCGCGTTTGAATATGTTCTCGAAACTTTCCCATTTGATCGCGAAGAGATTTACAGCATGCACATAGTTACGCCGTCGATGAAGAACAAAGAAGCCTTCATCAACAAATACATGAAGCGTATGACCGAGGTTACTCTTGATATCGAGACCCCAGAAGGCAAGAAGGATTTCATTCGAAATTTGGTCGCGACAAATATTGTCATGGAAGGCGTCTGGTTTTACTCTGGCTTCATGGTCATGCTCTCATTCCGCCAGCGTAACAAATTGCGCAATTTTGGTTCGATGATCAATTGGGTGCTACGCGACGAATCGCTTCACCTAAAATTCGGCATGAACCTTATCATGAATATCTTGGAAGAGAATTCTGAACTTTTGACCGAAGAATTCGCCAACGAAATCAGAAATATTATCATCGAGGGGGTTGATCTAGAAGTCGCTTACAACAAAGATTTGTTCCCGAAAGGAATCCTTGGTCTCAATGCCGACTATGTGAACCAGTATGTTCAGTATGTAGCTGACAGACGTCTTGAAGAATTGGGCTTGCCGACACACTACAATGTTACGAACCCGGCCAAGTGGATGACGACGGCTACCGATGTCTATGAACTCGTGAATTTCTTTGAACAGCAAAATACGAGTTACGAAGTCAACGCCAAAGCTTCTGGAAGCGGTGAAAAGAAAGGGGAATAAGGTCTAAAATCATATATCTTGACTTAAGCTACTTTATATGGTAGTCTTTTCCCAAACCAAACACAGATAAAAAATGAACCTCGAAAGACTGTACCAGATCCTGAAGGAGACCACCGTCCAACTGCGAAAAGGTGAGGCTGTAGAAGGTGACCCAGAATTGGTCAATGCCATCAAGGATCTCAAAGAAGGAGACGACCCCAAGAATCTTCCTGGGGGCTCGGTTCACATTTATGCCATGCCACACGAATCAGAACTGAAGAAAGATCTGGAGAAAGTCGACCTGCACTTCATTGTGATCGGAGTGGATAAAGCGAAAGCCGAGACCTACAGAGTCGAACTCATCTCCATTCTGAAGGAATGGCCTTCGGAATCTTGGGGGAGCCCAGTTCCAAAGCTGGAAGATGGGCCGAGCTACATTCATGCTGGTGGGGTGGTCGAAGACCAAGGAGCCGCTCTTCAGCTGTTCGCTCTTGGGCAAGTGCTCGGTTTTTGGAAAGTCATTACCCCAGCAACTCTGGGGATAACTGGCCCACTAGCCGATCAAATGGCTGGAATTGGTCATGTGATGATCGACGGCTTCAGGCCTGAAGCCAAAGTGGCATCGGCAACAGCGTGACATGCACGACCTCGGGAATGGTCTGAAGATCCCAAAGCCCCGGCGCAATGCCGGGGCTTTTTCGTTGCTGGGGAATCTGACAGATCCATGCTATCGCCGGAAAGTGAAAGGTTTTATGAAAAAGAAAGAAACTCCGCTTTCACGGAGTTTCTTTCATATTGGTGTTCGCATCTGTAAGCCGGATTCTGTATTCGCCAAAGGCGAACGATGACCATTTGTCTTGCTTCTTTGTTGCCAAAGAAATCTGTGCGGCACAAACCATATTGTTATGGAGTACGGCCTTGCATCCGGGTAAGAATTTTGCCGTTTCACTTCTGCCTTCCGACAGAATTATTCCCGAAGGAACCTCGTTGCTTTCGCATTGAGCGTCACTGCTCGCATCTCTCGCCTCGCGGCGGACGGGCGTTACCCGCTACCTGGTTACCCGTTTGACCGGGTGGATGTCCGGACTTTCCTCTCTTGCCTCGCCGAAGCTTGCGCAAAGGCGGGTCCGAGCGATCATCCGATACGAACACTTTGATTCTATCCACTATCCTTGAAATGTCAATTGTTGCTATAATTGCAGCATGAAAAAACTTAAAAAAGTTTCCGACGAATTCGTCATGTCGGTCGGACTACTCCTGGTATCGTTTTTTATTTTCCAGATGGCTATCTTGCCAACGCTCGATCGTGGCGATTTGAGCGCGAACGTTCGCTTGTCGACAACTATCGGCGCCGCCGACAAACCGACCCCTGGTTTTACGTTTAACCACGTCTTTACTGCCACGACGCCGGGTCGCGGGGGAGCATCGTTCGACGCAGCTATCGTGCCATTCAACGATGCCAAAAACGCCAGTCTCGTCAAAGAGACTTCTGGTAGCGTGCAGCCAGATTTCGGCGCCATCCGCGACGCGTGGAATTATCCGGTCAAGAAAAACGCTTACCATTCTCTACTAGGCGCAGGTTCGGCCAAGTCAGATGCCGATGCCAACACTCCGGGGCTCGTGAACTGTCGCGCCAACACCAACGTCACCGGCTTTTTTCAAGCATATTTTGAAGACGTTGCTCTTGATACCAACGCGGGCTACGACGATGCGGTGCATGGCCAGGCAAGGCAAGACGAAGCATGTCTAGTACTCCAAGACATCGCGGCACTCATTATGCTGGACCAGACGACTGTTACGCCAGATATTTTGTTCATGGCAGACCAGTCAATACCGCCAAACGCACTTGCTGCTGCCTCGGCCTACTTTGGTTTTTCGGGCAATAGTTTAGACAACGGCTCGCTTCATCTTCACATAATTTCCCAAGTTGACCCAACTCCAACCCCTGGCGCGTTTGATGCATTTATCATGACTAATTTCTCGGTGCCATGGGACGTTGATTCGTCGCTCAATCCTGGAACGTACGATTTTTACACCGTCATATATCACGAAGTCATGCACGCGCTCGGCTTCCGCAGTCTCTTGCCGGCAACCATCGCGACGACTGGCGACGAGCATCTTTATGGGACGTTTGACGCAGCTGTGTACAAAAACGATACTCTTGCAAATCCGTTTTTCACACCAAGCGGCCTCTCGAATATTCCAGTCGGCGCCCCATCTCCGTGGTTCGTCGGAAATCAGGCCGTTTATCGCGGTGTTGAAAATATAGTCGGCGCGACACCTGATGGTGTTCGTCCAATATTTAGTCCGACGCCGTGGCAGCAAGGATCTTCGCTGTCACACTTTGACATGGCTCGCGCCAACGGCGACATTTACGTCATGCATCCTACGCTTCCTACTAATACAGCGCGGCCTATCGAGCAAGATGAAAAAGAAGTCTTGTGTCATTTGGGGTACGCTGTCGTAGGGCTTGCTGGTTGCTCGGGTGCAACACCATCGGCTGTTGACGACACACTACTTTTGTCGGCCGCGCCGGTCTGCATCAAGCCGCTCCAGAACGATACTTCGTTTAGCGGCGGCACGCTTTCGCTAAATGATCTTGCCGTGGTTTCGATCGAGCCTGGCGACACGCTTGCGTACTATTCGGGAACGAATTGCAATCTAGCCCAGCTTCCAAATGCGAGCGGTGCAAAATCAATTCTCTTTACTCCTGCTAACACACCAAACGCTCGCGCGCTATCCTACACGAACAAGGATTCTGTTTCGAACAGGATTTCTTTACCGGCAAATATCGCACTTGTCAGTTGCACAAGCGATGCCGAAGAATATGTTTGTAACGGCGACTTTGAAATGGAGCCGGTTACTACTTACAACAATTACATCGGCAAATTCTATTGCGGAACGTCGTACGACGCCGGATACTCGATCCCGTTCTGGTGCGGCGAGCTATCGTCTGACTTTGTAAACCACACGAGCACGCCAACTGGTTTCTGGTATGACTTGCCGTACGATTGCTCTAGTATTTATGCTGGATGCAATGTCGATACGCCGGATGGGAGTGAAAGCGCTGCGTTCATGACGCAAAATCCCGCGTGGCGTGAAAGTATGGTGACAAAGCTCAAGCAGCCGCTCGATACTGGGACGACATATCGGCTTACGTTCGACATTTTCGGACTTGCGTATGCGCCACTGCCGAATCAGATGCGCATCCAGGCGTATATCGACGACGGCATCGACACGGCATATCTTTCACCCAACCAAAATACGCTTGCGTTTTCGCAGCAACTATTGAATCAAAGTATTACATTCAATCAGAACTCGAACTGGACACAGGTGTCTGTCGATTTCGTCCCGAACATGGCGGCCGATGCGCTGCTGCTCATCCCGAACACGCTTGGCTTTGGAAACTATGTGGGGAATTATTATGTCGACAATGTTTCTATTCGCGAAGTGCCGCCGGGCGACAATGCTATTTCTGGCACCCTCTTTGAAGATCAGAACGGCAATGGTAGTCGTGATGCCGGTGAACCAGGACTTCCTGGTGTCGAGATAGGTTTGTTCGAGCAGGGCAATGCGACGCCGCTTGCGACCACGACGACGAACGACATACCCGACCAGGGCGAGTACCTATTTACAGGTGTCGCAGACGGATCATACTTCGTTGCGCCAGTCTTTGAGAATATTTTTTCCGGCTTTACCGAACCTTCGGCCAATCCGAATCAGGTCCCAGGTCACACGTATGTTCGCAGTGTTAGTGTTTCAAATGGCGACACCGAAGACGAAGAAGACTTCGGTGTCGTATTGGCGAACCCAAACGTCGAACCAGTACCGCTTGATATAAAAATATCCAAAGAGCTCATTGATAAGACACTTTCTGTTTTTGACCGCACGATAACTTGGCGCGTGCGTGTCGCTAACTTGGGTCCTAACAATGCGACAAATATCATAGTTTCTGACCTCATCCCGGCTGGACTTTTGTACGAATCTCATACCACTCAGAATCTGCAAGAATCATACACGCCTGCGACTGGCGCCTATGTAATACCAAATCTACCTGCCGGCGCACAGACGCAGATAGATATTGTCATGAAGGTTCCGCAGGCGGCTTGCGGTACAAAGACCAATACGGCAAGCTTGGCATCGCTTGGACAGCTTGATACCGATCCGTCCAATAATCAAAGTTCTGTTGCCATAAAGCTCAAGGCCTGTAACGCCGCCCAGGTGAGGTAGGGGCTTCGTTACCTGCGAGTGACGGACTTGACTTTCAAAAAGGCCCGTGATATACTCCTTGGCGTGAGTGCGTGTTGTTGCGAAACAACTCCAATCAACAAAACAAACGAAAATACCGGTCTTGGCCGGTTTTTTCGTTTTTATGATTCCGCGGAGTGGGCTGCAAAAAGGCACGCGTACTCGCCTGTAAACGGCGAGCCGCTCCCTCTCGAAAAATCCCGTCCTTCATAAGGCGGGATTTTTCTCCGAGAGTCCTTTTTGCAGCCCACTCCGCTCTGGTTTTGAATATTGTATGTTAAAATAAAAACTAATGGCCTCCATATATGGCCAGCGGCTGCACTCACAATTTGTTTTGTTGGAGCTTCGCACCCGCTGGCCTTGTATGTAGGTCATATATCCATGCTGACAAAACACTTTTTAAAACGCCTGTTTACGTTCATCATTATTATTGCCGTCGGGGCGTGTATTACTCTTGTTGCCAACTACGCCGCCTCGCGCGACACTGTTGAAAGCTCTGTCGGGGTAGCCGATTGACAACGGTCACGCGTGTGCTAGTATGGCCGCGTAAGCCATGAAGACAGCGGGTGAGAAGCGAGCGAGCGCAGCTTCGCAAGACCTTTTGAGAGCTTTTCAGAGCGAGAGCGAATGAAAAGATCCAAAAGGTGTACAGCGACTGTAAGTCTCCCGAATCTCTTAATTTCCTGCCGAATGGTCGACCACGTCAGACGTGGCTCTCCATGAACTTACACCGTCAATATGACGGCTTTATACGTTTGCTCGGTAAGCGTTAGTCGTAATCTACTTACTACTTTCTACTTACTACTTACTAACTATGGCAAAAACCAAAAAGCAGAAACAAGAAATGGTAAAGCGCATCGGCGCGGCTACGAAAGATGCCGCTTCAGTCGTCTTTGTTCATTTCGACAAACTGCAGGTGAAAGAAGAGACCAAGCTTCGTCGCGCGCTTCGTGCGTCCGGCAGCTCGTACCAGGTCATCAAGAAAAGCTTGCTTGAGAAATCGTTTGCAGGCTCCGGCTTTGAAGGATCAGCTCCTGAAATGCCTGGCATGATGGCCATCGCCTACGGTCCGGATCTTATTGCTCCGGCTCGCGACGTCTTTGCATTCCAAAAGGATCACAAAGATAACGTTGCTATTGTCGGTGGAGTCTTCGAAGGGCGTTTTATGTCCAAAGAAGAGATGATGAACATTGCTACAATTCCTCCAATGGATGCACTCCGAGGCATGTTCGCCAACATTATCAATTCGCCACTTACGCGCTTTGCAGTTGTGCTGGGCGAGGTAGCGAAGACCAAATAATCTTAATCTATGACACAAGAACAAATCATTGAAGCAGTAGAAAAGATGTCCGTTCTCGAGCTCAACACGCTCGTGAAGGCTATCGAAGAGAAGTGGGGCGTATCCGCTGCGGCTGTTGCCGTTGCTGGTCCTGCCGCTGCAGCCGCTGAAGAAAAGTCAGACTTTAAAGTCGAACTTGCTTCTGCTGGTGAGCAGAAGATCGCCGTTATGAAGGTCGTCAAAGAAGCCCTTGGCCTTGGACTCAAGGAAGCAAAGGACCTCGTCGACGCCGCTCCATCTGTCCTCAAGGAATCTGCAAAGAAAGAAGAGGCCGAAGCTTTGAAGAAGGCTATCGAAGAGGCTGGAGGAAAAGTCGAACTAAAATAATACACAGGCAAGACCTGTGTGGTAAAAATAAGGAATCGAATCAAGCAAAAATCCCCGTGAGGGGATTTTTGCTTCTCATGATAAAATTTCTTCAATGAAAGATTTCGATTCTTGGGGCAAAGAAAAGAAAAATCTCGAAGAATATGGCGAGAATAAGTTTTATCATCCTCGCGATATTTGGTGGTGTTCGCTCGGCTTGAATATTGGGTTCGAGCAAGACGGTACGGGCAAGGATTACGATAGGCCTGTTCTGGTGTTGAAGGGTTTTAGTAAAAACGTCTGCCTTATTGTTCCACTGACGACTTCGACAAAGAAAAATCCCTACCATGTTTCTGCGGGCATTGTAGACGGCAAAGATTCCTTTGCGATTATTTCCCAAATTCGTCTGGTGGATACAAAGAGACTGACGAATAAGCTGGCAGTATTGGAAGTCGAAAGATTTGATCTCATCAAAAAAGCCATCAAAGATTTCCTTTGATGGCTTTCCTGTGTTCTCCTCTCTTGCGAGAGGCGAGCCCGAAGGCATTTGTAAACCAATATTAGCAGACTAGAATGCAAAAGTCAAGCAAATGAGCCCGTTTAGCGGGATTTTTGCTTTGAGTTTCTGACACTTTTTCGACTTTTGTCCAGGTTTTGCGCCGGGCTCTCGGGAAGTATATAATTGCACCAATGAAAATCTTGGCAAAGTTGTTTTCGTCGGAAGCGTTGGTAAAGATCATGAGGCTTTTCCTTATGAACAAAGAAGTCGGTTTCGAGAACAAAGACGTGACAAAGCACTGCCGCATCAAACCATATTCGACCAAGACTGAGCTCGCGCTCCTGGCGTCCATCGGCTTTATCGATAAACGCCCGTTCATCCGTAGCATCGAAACTTCTCGTGGGGCCAAAAAGAAAAAAGTTTATGGTTGGTTTTTGAATAAAGAATTTGGTTACCTAACGGCGCTCTATGACTTGCTCGTCACCAGCAAGTCAATCGATAAAAAAGAATTAGTAAGTCGCATCAAGCGGGCAGGGCGTATAAAAATGCTCGTCCTTGCCGGCGCATTTATCAAAGACCCGGGCAGCCGGTTAGATATTTTGGCTGTTGGCGATTCTATAAATCAGAAAAAATTCGAAGGCATAGTCCGCACACTTGAATCCGAAATCGGCAAAGAGCTCAAATATTCGGCTTTTACTGTCGACGAGTTCAGATATCGTATAAGTATGTATGACAAGCTTGTTTGCGATGTCTTTGACTTCGATCACGAAGTCGTAGTCTCGACTCCGGAATTATCCACAGAGGCCATCAAGAACCGCAAATAATTGTTATAATACAAGGGAAACCAAGGTCGATGCGGTTGGTTTCGCTTATAAGAACACCCGTCATTCTCTAGGGGACGGGTCAAATCATTAATTTTTTAACTTCACGTATGTTCATACAACAATGGGGAGATGTCCTCACATCGTCTCTGCAGGGACTGTGGCTCGGATTCATCGCCTTCGTTCCGAAGCTTATCTTCGCGATCATTGTCTTTATCATCGGTTGGGCAATCGGCTCTATCGTGTCCCGCGCACTTGCGCAGGTCATCAATGCCTTGAAGATCAACGCGCTCTTCGAAAAGATTGGCGCCAAGAATTTGCTTGATCGTGCAGGATTTCGACTTGACGTCGGCCGCTTCATCGGCGAGATCGCCAAGTGGTTCATCGTTATCGTCTTCCTCATGGCATCGCTCGACATTCTTGGTTTGAGCCAGGTCAACCTCTTCCTCCGCGAAGTCGTTCTTGGTTACTTGCCACGCGTCTTTATCGCAGCGATCTTGCTTGTCATCGCGACTCTCTTGTCAGATGGCGTCAAGCGCTTTGTCGAAGGCTCGGCTCGTGCAATGGGTGTCGGCTCGGCTCGTATGGCCGGCTCGATCGCCAAGTGGGCTATCTGGATCTTCGTCGTTATCATCGTGCTTTCGGAGCTTGGCATTGCGCCAGCCTTCATGCAGATTCTCTTCACCGGTATCGTTGCGATGCTCGCCCTTGCTGGCGGGCTCGCGTTCGGACTTGGAGGCAAGGAAGCTGCGTCGAAAGTTATCGACCGCGCGAAGCACTCCGTTTCTTCACACGAATAATCCGCATCAATTCGTGTATACCAAAACCGCCCACAAGGGCGGTTTTGGCTTTTAATAAATATGACTATATAAAGCCCCCTGAGCCACTTTTGCGTTGTTTTAGTTTTTCAAAAATAGGCAATAAATAGCCTTATTATTAGGGAAATCCTGTAAATCCTAAGGGAAACCATTGGAAGAACAAAAGGTAGTGCAAAACTAGGCAAGCGGGGCTTGACTTTCTTTTCCCCATGACTATACTAGTCCTCACGTATGGTTATGAATAAGAAATCACGAACGAAGGGGATATAGCACATCCAGACTTTGGTAGTGCCATGTCCCGCAGAGCGGGATTTTTTTAGTCCAAACATACGCATGCTTTTTGAAAACAGAATATCGAAATAACAAAGGGTAAAAAATATTTTCACAGCAAGAAAATAGTAAGTAAAAAGTAATGAAGTGGTTCTTATATTTCCTAATGGGAAATATAAGGGCGTATGGTGGATGCCTTGGCATACAATGGCGATGAAGGACGTGGTACGACTGCGATAAGCTTCGGGGAGCCGTCTAACAGGCTTTGATCCGGAGATTTCCGAATAGGGGAACCTCATCTCATTTATACGAGATGATCCCGACGTTACGTCGGGATGCTAACCTGGGGAAGTGAAACCTCTCAGTACCCAGAGGAATAGAAAACAAGTCCGCGCAAGCGGATCCATTCTCTTAGTAGCGGCGAGCGAAACGAGAAGAGCCCAAACCTTCGCAGCTTACATTCGTAAACATGTGAAGGGGTTGTAGGACGGAGACTGAACGCAAGTTCGGAGAGTCAAAAAATTTGTAACTAGATGAAGCTTCTGGAAAGAAGCGCCACAGAGGGTGATAGCCCCGTAAACGAAAGTTACAAGTCTCTCTGGTCTTTGTTCCTGAGTAGCCCGAGACACGAATAGCTCGAGTGAATCTGCCGGAACTAACCGGTAAGGCTAAATACATTGTGTGACCGATAGTGAACTAGTACCGTGAGGGAAAGGTGAAAAGAACCCCGAGAGGGGAGTGAAATAGAACTGAAACCATATGCTTACAAAGAGTCGTGGCGGCGGTAACTCCGTTGCGGCGTGCGTATTGAAGAATGAGCCAACGAGTTTATGTATACTGCTCGGCTAAGTCGTTTTGCGACGCAGCCACAGGGAAACCGAGTGTTAATAGCGCGTCGGTAGTATGCATAAGACCCGAAACTAAGTGAGCTACCCATGTGCAGGGTGAAGGCAGTCGAAAGACCGCTGGAGGCCCGAACCGGTGAGCCGTTCAACACTCTCGGATGACATGTGGGTTGGAGTGAAAAGCTAATCGAACTTAGTAATAGCTGGTTCTCTCTGAAATAGCTTTAGGGTTAGCGTCTAGCGTACCCCTCGGGGGTAGAGCACTGGAAGGATCAAACAGGGAGAAATCTCGTTGATCCTACCAAACTCCGAATACCGAGGATCAACTACTAGGCAGTTAGACCGTGGGGGCGAAGCTCCACTGGTCAAAAGGGAAACAGCCCAGATCTACAATTAAGGTCCCAAAACTAGACTAAGTGCAAAACAAGGATGTGAAATTTCTTTGACAATAAGGAGGTAGGCTTAGAAGCAGCCATCCTTTAAAAATAGCGTAACAGCTTACTTATCAAGAGATTTTGCGCCGCAAATAATCGGGGCTAAGTCTAGT
>CAZHCS010000011.1:0-6461 GCA_964531475.1 uncultured Candidatus Saccharibacteria bacterium
CTGTCTCGAGGACTTGCTCGGTGAAAATACAATACCGGTGAAGATGCCGGTTACCCGCAGTTAGACGAAAAGACCCTAGAAGCTTTACTACAACTTGGTATTGAGTATATCTTTTTTCTGCGCAGCATAGGTGGGAGACTTTGAAGCATTCCTCTCGGGGGATGTGGAGTCGCCAGTGAAATACCATCCTTAAAAAATATATATTCTAACCCGCGCGGCAAAAACGCGCAGAGACAGTATCTGGCGGGTAGTTTTATTGGGGCGATACCCTCCTAAAAAGTAACGGAGGGGTTCAAAGGTCAGCTAGGCGCGAATGGAAACCGTGCCGATAGTGTAATGGCACAAGCTGGCTTGACTGTGAGGGGGCCATCCCGAGCAGACGCGAAAGCGGGACATAGTGAACCGACAGTTTCCTTTAGAAGGAGCTGGAGATTAACGGATAAAAGCTACTCTAGGGATAACAGGCTAGTACCGCCTAAGAGTTCATATCGACGGCGGTGTTCGGCACCTCGATGTCGGCTCATCTTATCCTGGGGCTGGAGAAGGTCCCAAGGGTTTGGCTGTTCGCCAATTAAAAAGGTACGCGAGCTGGGTTCAGACCGTTAAGCAGCTAGAAGCCGTTAGCCGTTAGCCGTTAGCTACGAGAATTTAAAACTCCGTCAGCTAAAGGCTAAAGGCTAATAGCTAAAGGCTATTTAACAGTCTGAATCCCACGAGGCACAAACACTTAGAAAGTATATATAACTGTAATTTAAAAATTTTCGTCTATGAAATTAAGCCCTGACTTTTTAGTCGGGGTCCCGACCCCAAAAGGGCGTCGGGAATAGAACCAATCACATCACGGCGGTCATGCATAGCGATATGCATCGATCAAGCTGACTAGTATCGGTGGAGTCCCAACCGGGATAATACCGAGGCAACCACGTCAAACGTGGGGCCGTAGAGACTAAACGTCAGACATCTCTTTGAGATGAAGCTATAGTCCAATGCACGGAGCAATCCGTGAGAACATGCGTGAGACAGGTTGGTCTCCTATCTACTGCGGGCGTTGACTCTTGAGAAGATCTGTTTCTAGTACGAGAGGACCGAAATGGACCGACCTCTGGTGTGTCTGCTGTTCCGCCAGGAGCAATGCAGAGTAGCTATGTCGGGAATGGATAACCGCTGAAAGCATCTAAGCGGGAAGCCAACTTCAAGATAAGGGGTCGTTTAGAAACCTAAGAGATGATTAGGTTGATAGGCTCTAGGTGTAAGCGCAGTAATGCGTTCAGCCGAGGAGTACTAATGATTCGATTCCTATTAGGAAATATTCGAATCACGACGTTACTTTTGAAAAGAACGTGAAATATATCCTTTGTTATTTGGTATTTTGAAAAAGCATGAAGTTGAATGCTTCGTCTTGGTGGTTTGGCTCTGGGGGTACACCCGTTCCCATTCCGAACACGGAAGTTAAGCCTAGCAGCACCGATGATACTCCTAGTGGGGAAAGTAGGTTGCCGCCAAGACGAAGCATTCAACGCAAAAAGCCGCCAGTGATGGCGGCTTTTTGTTGTTTTATAAGGGTTTTATAAGTTGACTAATGTATTAGTTTATGATACTATGTGAGGCATAAAAGTTCCTTGACTAATGGACCTAACAACTCTTGTCTTAGAGATCTTGGTAGCAGTGATCTACTTTGGCAACAAGGTTTTGGTTCTGTTCGGTAAAAAGTCGGGATGGTTGTGGGGCTCTTTTGCAGCCTTACTCGGGATCATCTACTTTGTCCGGATCGAGCTGTACACCTTTGCAGTTCTGCAAGGTGGCCTTGTAATCCTGATGGGTTATGGAGCCTTTCCAGTAAAATGGAAGAAACCTATCATTGAATGGATCATCATTTCTGTCATTGTCTTGTCGTTGAGCATCCTCACACTCATAGTCGCACTCGGCGCTATAAATGTGTGGTTGTTTATCGGTTCCGTGGTGATAATTTGGGGTACGTACTCCTTAACTCACGGAAAGACAAAGATGGGTTGGTGCTCCTATATTGTCTCTCACTTGATAGCTGCTGGTATTTGTTACGAAGTGCATCAGTACATCGTTGCAACTTTCCAGGTGCTGTCAGCTATTGTTTCGATAATTGCACTCGTGCAATTATCGAAACAACCTGTTCCATCATGAAGCCCCGCGCAAACGGGGCTTTCGTGTTTTTAAAATTAAAGATTGTACACTGGTACCCCGGCTTCTTTGCAGTACTCGATTTCTTGAATAGTACCTTCCGATTTTTCCCAATCTGGAAGTAAATAACACGCGGTTATTTTTCTTGAGTTGATTAGATTTTTATAAAAGATTTCAAACTTTTTTCCGTACTCAAATGGAGCATTGCCAATCATGTAATCTACGAACGGTAGTTGATTGAACACTTCGATATTTTTCTCTCTCAATTCTGCTTGGGCCTTTTCAAACAAAGCAAAATTTTCCTCTGGTGTTCTTATTTTAAACATGGGTCCAAGAACCATTACAGCCCCATTTTCCGATATAGTCTCAAGAGCTTTTTCAAGGAGGCCTTTGTAAAACTCTTGCGTCTCATCGGGAGACCATTTTCTTTTTTCTGCATTTTGATTTCGTTCCATATATCTGTGGACTGTAGGAGACTCGAACTCCTCACCTCATCCATGCCATGGATGCGCTCTACCAGATGAGCTAACAGCCCGTGAAGTTGTTGTGGGGGCACGCCATATATGCGTTATACCACTTAACTATGGGCCCTTCGATAGGAAAATACTATACAAATCTGGCTAAAATATCAAGCAAAATAAGGCGAAAATTCCCGTTGACTTTTTAATTTTTTCTGGTAAAAATAGGAAAAAACAAAACTACATGGAAAAGGTGCACTGCGATGAGACCAATAGGAAAGTGCCAGCAAACAAGGCCCACGTTGTTTCTCTGGGACCGAACGGCCCACTTTCAGTGATCGGCGAATCGGCTCTTTCATGGGTCAAAGCGCCTCGAAGGTCAAAACCATGTGAACCTGATGAAGAGGGGCTTGATTTCTATTCGGTGTCCTTCGAACATGGTGTCGTGATAAAGGGCGAGTTTCGTTTTTCGATCGGGCCCAGTACGCAGATCTTTCTGCCGAGAACTGAAGCGATCCTCCAGGATGCATGGAAGGGTCAACGGGTTTGAATAGCGCCGGCCCAAAGGGCCGGCGCTTTCTGTTTCCAGAAGCTAGCCACTAGAAGCTAAAAGCTATATAATTTACTCCATGTCCTTATCGTGGGGAGCCAAAAGGAAAATACTTTATTTCGCAATCGTTTTTATTGCGATCGTCATCGGCATACTTATCATGCTTTGGCCGAGTCTCGACAAAGAGCCGACATGCTTTGACGGAAAGATGAACGGCGCCGAGTCCGGTATTGATTGCGGCGGCGCATGTGCCAAAGTCTGTACGCCCGAAGCCTTGCAGCTCGTGACTCTTTGGGCCCGCGCTTTCAAGGTCGAAGACGGCACTTACAACTTGATGGCCTACGTTGAAAACCAAAACCGCGAATCGGGCGTACCTATGATGGCCTACGAATTCAAAGTATATGACGACAAAAATATTTTCATCGGTCGTACAAGTGGCACGACGTTTGTCACCTCAAACGATCGCACGGCCGTTTTTGCCCCTAGTTTTGACGCCGGCAATCGCATACCCGGCCGTGTTACGTTTGAGTGGACGAGCGCGCCAACTTGGATAAAAGTTGATCGCAATCAGAAAAATGCCCTCGCGGTTTCGGCCGACAAGAAGACTATTTCGAACATGCTCGGGGCGCCCAAGCTCGAAGCCGTAATCGTAAACAATACTCTCAACGAGCTGAAAGACTTGGACGTCTACGCCATTCTCTATGACGAATCGGGTAATGTTATCACTGTCTCAAAGACTCTAATTGAGCGCTTGGAAAAAACAGGCACAGCCCCGGTTGTCTTTACTTGGCCTGAGCCGCTCGTTGCTCGTCCGGCGCGCATAGATATTTTCCCGCAAATCAATATCTTCGAACTCTCGTTCGCCGAATAATATGATTCCGCGCACGCTCAAACATATAGACTGGCCACTCCTCTTGTTCGTACTTCCTATAATCGGTGCCGGCCTAGTGACGATGAAATCGTTCGTTCCGACCGAAGGCGGCTCGTCGCTTTTTAGTCAACAACTCATTTGGGTCGGCGTGTCGCTCGTCGCTTTTTTCACGCTCTCTTTTTTTGATTTTCGTTTTCTAAAGCGTACAAGTGTTTTGGTTACCATCTATCTTTTTTTCCTTGCATTGCTTGCTTCGCTTTTCGTCTTTGGTTCTACTGTCAAAGGTGCGACGAGTTGGTTTGACCTCGGGTCGTTCTCGTTCCAGCCAGTCGACTTTATGAAGATCGTGCTCATTCTCATGTTGGCAAAATATTTCTCGCGGCGTCATGTCGAGATCAAGAACGCCAAACATGTTTTCATTTCGGCGCTCTATGCGTTCATTCCATTTTTCTTGGTTTTCTTGCAGCCGGATTTCGGTTCGGGCATAATCATTTTTCTTATTTGGTTTGGTATGACGCTTCTGTCCGGTATCTCAAAAAAGCACCTCTTTATTATCGGCGGGGCAGGTATCGCACTTTTTTTCATCTTGTGGAATTTCGTATTCGCTCCATATCAGAAAGCTCGCATCGAGACTTTTCTTGACCCATTGTCCGATGTGCAGGGCGTCGGTTATAACGCGTATCAGTCGACCATTGCCGTTGGCTCGGGAGAGCTTTGGGGCAAGGGCGTTGGTTATGGCACGCAGTCGCGACTTCAGTTTTTGCCGGAATACGAAACAGACTTTATTTTTGCTGCCTTTTCTGAAGAATGGGGTTTTGTCGGTTCGATGACAATTCTCGTACTTTACGGACTTGTCATCTGGCGAATTGTGCGACTTGCCATGTTTGGTGCGACCAATTTCGAAACACTTTTCGGCTCGGGCGTCGCTATCATGATAATCGCGCATGCGGTTATTAATATCGGCATGAATATTGGCCTCATGCCGGTGACAGGTATTACGCTGCCGTTTATGAGCTACGGCGGCTCGCACTTGCTGACGCTTTTTGTCGCGCTTGGCATCATGATGGGCATGAATAAATACGCCCGTGCAATCCATCGCGAAGACATGGGTCGGGAATTCTTGGGAATCTAGTGGTATAATCGCGTAGTTATGACGCTCAATGAACAAATTTTTTTCGCAGGGAATAGTCTCGCCGGCGTCAGTCCTTTTGTTGACTCTCTAATAATATTTTGCGCCGACATAGTTCCTTTTATAGTCGCGGCCTTCGTTCTGACGTATTTTATATGGATCAGGCCAAGCGCGCGCTGGCTCGGTTTTGTATCAATAGCAACTTTGATCGCCGCCTTTGTCACCGAAATTTTAAAATGGGTTGTTTTTCGCCATCCCAGGCCTTTTGTGGCGCTCGATGGTGTTGTGCAACTTATCAATATTTCTTCTTTCGATTCCTTTCCGTCACAATACGCGACGGTGTTTGCTGCCATTGCGACAGTTGTTTGGATGCACAATCGCCGGATTGGTGTGATATTGGCCATCGTCGCAATTTTTATTGGCGTATCTCGTGTTATGGCGGGCATACATTATCCTCTAGATATCGCTGCTGGGTGGTTTATCGGCTGGTCGGTTTCTTATGTCTCGTATCGCCTTGTGCGGTCGCTCGCGAATCTTGTCAAGCGGTCGCTTTCTTGAGTTTTGGCCTAAAAGGTGTAGAATTGCGGCCATATGTGGAAACAACGAATTACGGCGATAATTGTTTTGATAGCAGGTGCATTGGTTGCATGGTTCGTCTATGCGACTGAAGTTAAAAATCCCGACTCGAAATATGCATTCGAACTTGGTCTTGATCTTTCGGGCGGAACACAGCTAGTGTATCGTGCTGATGTTGCGGAAGTTGACGACAATACCGTCAAAGAATCTATGAGCGCACTTCGCGATGTCATCGAGCGTCGCATCAATCTATTCGGCGTTTCGGAAACCAATGTCGTAGTCCAAGAAGCAAATTTTGCCAACCAGGGCGAGAATCGCATCATCATAGACTTGCCAGGAATCACTGATATCAAAGAGGCGACTTCTATGATTGGCGAGACGCCTCTTCTTGAGTTTAAAGTCGAGCGCCCGGACGGTCCGGAAAAAGAAAAGCTTATGGAAGCTTACAAGGCTATCGAAGCACGAATCATGGCCGGGGAAGTCGTTCCGCCAAATTCTTTCGAAGACCCGTTTTTTGTTTCCACCGAATTGACTGGTCGTTACTTGAAGCGTGCCGGCATCGACTTTGGCCAGGCATCGGGTTCAGCATTTGGTTCGCCAACAGTTACTCTTGAATTCGACAAAGACGGCGCTCGCTTGTTTGAAGAGATAACCGAACAAAACTTGGGCAAAATTGTCGCTATCTATTTGGACGGGTATCCTATTTCGACACCCGTTGTTCAA